>JAYWED010000014.1:0-210642 GCA_043779525.1 Candidatus Eiseniibacteriota bacterium
CCCGATGAGACTTCGGCAGGACGAGCGTGAGGTGGTACGGGATCTTGAAGGATGGCTCGTCCCAGCACGGGAACGCCTTCCGCGCGTCGTCCGATTCGAACTGCGTGAAGCAGTAGGACTCCCCGCCGGTTTCGAGCCGATAGATTCCCTGAGCCCGGGTGCTGAAATCGTTGGTGAAATCCACGTCGAGCGTGTACGAGCCGGGGGCCAGCGGCGCGCGTGCCCGCACCGTTACAACCGCCGGAGCGATCTGTGCGTGCGTCGAGGGCACAATCCCCTTGGCGGTCCGGAGCGTGACGCGCCGCAGCGTGAGCCCCTCCGAATGAAACTGGAACGAATCGACCGCTGTCTTGACCGAGAGAGCAATGTGGACCGCTCCCGAGTAGCTCTTCTGGCGCGCGTCCAGGTTCAGCTTGATGGTCTCGGACAAGGGGAGGACGTCGCGCCCCAGCCGTTGGGAGCCCGAAGCCTGAGCCGTCCCGGCGGGGGGGGCGACAAGAAGGAACAAAACGATGGCCGAGCGGGTAACGCAGGTGGCAATGACGGACCGCATGACGCCTCCTCGGGTAGTTAAGGTGCGGCAAAGAAGTGGTAGTATAGTGGCCTTCGCCAACCCGCGCGAGCACCGGGACAGACACCTTGCTAAGGAGACCTAAGCCAATGACTCGCAATAAGTTGAAGTCGAAACTCGCCGTTCCACTTTTCGCCTTCCTGTTGGTTCTCGCCGCCGGTTGCGGAAAGAGCGTCTCGGGTCCCGCAAAGATGGTTCCCTTGACCCTCAAGACCGGGGCAGGCGGAGCCGCGGCCGTTCGCGTCCTGCGCTCGGCCAGTCTGGTCGCGGCCGATTCCGACACGGTCCACGTGGACGTCACGTTCACCCGCGCACTACTCGTCGTCCGCGATGTAAAGTTTCATACGGCCGAGACGGACGGTGAGGGGGACGGCGAGAACGTCGAAGCCGAGGGCGACAGCCTGGGAGACGCGGAAAACGATTCGACCCATAACGAGGACGGCGGAATCTCCTTCCGGGGTCCCTTTGTGATCGATCTCCTCTCGCACCACGCGGACGTCCTGGGCACGCAGCTGGTGCCTCCCGGACTCTATGCCCAGGTGCAGGGCCATCTGCAGGCGCTCCGCGAGGGCGACGCGGCGGCGACGCCCGACCTGAGTTTCCTGGTCGGGAGCACGATCGACCTGGAAGGCACGATCTCGGGGGACGGCGGCGGCGCGTTCACGTACCGGGCGAGAATCGACGACGAGTTCGTGATCCACGGCGCCTTCACGGTGCAGTCGGACACGCCGGCCACGGCGTTCCTCGTGTTCAACGTGGACGGAATGCTGGTTGATTCGAAGGGCCGCTTCCTGGATCCGCGCGATCCCGCGAACGACCAGGCGATCCGAAGCGCGATCCGCCATGCGATCAAGGTGGGCCTGGACGAGAATCACGACGGCGAGCTGGACGGCGACGAAGGACACGAATAACACACAGGCGAGAACGCTCCCCCGCTCGCCCATCTTAGCAGTCTCAATAGAGGCCGGTCGCGAAGTCAGGGGGTTGACCGTGAAGGGGCATAGGAGTCTTTCGAGTCTGTCGCCCAGCCGGCAGGCGATGGCCGGTCTGTGCGTTTTCCTCTCGCTGGCGTTCGCCACGCCCGCGGCGGCGACGGTCAAGGCGGTCACCGTCGACCCCGTCGTGCCCGCCTCCTGCGATTCGGTCACGATCCAGGTTTCCGGGGATCTCCCGAGCAACTGCTACGGGGTCGTCGGAGCCCAGATCCGCGGGCCCGAGTACCTTCCGTGCGCGCGTCCCACGCCCTGCCCGGCAAGGTTCGTTGTCGAGATCACGGTGAGCGAGCCCAATCCGCTGCTCAAGCGGCCGTGCCTCCTCGCACCGCCGTATCTGCGCGCCTTCGCAGTCGGAAAACTCCTTGCCGGGGAGTACCTCGTCGAAGCGCGCGAGCGCGTCGTTCCGTTCGCGGCGGACACGACCGACTCGGTCGTGTCGGAGAGCTTCGCGTCCGGGAGCTTCATCGTGCAGCCGGATTCGATGTGTCCGGCTCGGTCCTGCTACATCCTGGGATTCGCTCCCGAAGCGATTGCGGCTCCTCCGATCCGTGACTTGTGCACGGTAACGGTCCCTCCTGGCGGAACCGCGTGCCTCGACCTCACGCTCACGAACTCGGGCGCGGTCGCGGGTCTTCAGACCACGGTCCAGATCGCCGATCTCGCGGTCCCGCCTACTCACGACCCGATCTCCTTGGTCTCCGCGGAGCCGATCGCGCGAGCCGCAGGCTTCCAGCTCGGACGGTCCCAGGAAATCGCGGGAATGACCCGCTTCATTCTCTACTCGACCGGCGGCGCGACCATTGAGCCCGGAGATGGGCCGGTGATCCGGATCTGCTACGGCGTTCCATCGCGAGTTGTCACCAGTTATCAGATCTCAACCAATGAGACGATTGTCGCCGATCCGGCCGGAAACTCGATACCTCCCTGCCCGACGTTCGCCATGATTCCGCCGGGAATCATCTGCGTCGTCCCGCCTGCCTGCGACGTCAACGGGGACGGTGTCTCCGACGTGCTCGACGTGATCCGGCTGGTCCGGTGCGCCCTTGCGGGCGGCGCCGACTCGACCGCGGTCTGTCCCGATTCCGTCGCGGCGCGCTCCGACTGCAACGCGGACGGATCGGTCGACGTCCGCGACGTGGTCTGCTGCGTGCGGAAGATCGTCGCGGGGCTGGGAGCGTCTTCGACCGCCGAACGAATCGCGACAAACTCGCAGGTCGGAGCGTCGGAAAGCGCGATCGGGTTCGAGGGCGTCCCTCACTGGATCAATGATCGCGAGGGCGTCGTCATGCTACGGATCGATGCTGCGGAAGGCTGGGGCGGAATGCAGTTCGCGATCGATCCCGGTAGCGGCCCGGTTCGAATCGGGGGCATGGCGGTGGATGGCGCAAGGGCTCCCGCACACGCGATGATCGAGAGCGCGACCGATGCTTCGGGGATGGCGCACGCGATCGTTTATGGCGTTGCGACGGGCGGCCGCCCCGCGGGCCCGATCGGAATTGTCGTCAGCTTCATACGTTCGGGTTCGGGTACAGGCACTCTGCGCCTCACCGGCCTGAAGGCGGGGAGCGCCGGTGGAGATGCGACGGCACTATCGTCGTTCAACTCCGCGGTGGAGATCGGGACTGCTTCGCCGCCGGCGGCGCCCGCCCTCCTGGCCGCGCGGCCCAACCCCACTTCGGGCTCGACCGAGATCGGCTTCGTGCTCCCTGCCGACGCGCGGGTCACGCTTCGCGTCTACGACGTGGCGGGACGGCTGATTCGGACGCTGGTCGCGGGGCCGACGCCGGCGGGAGCGCACCGCGCCCGCTGGGACGGCCTGGACGCGCGGGGCCATGCCGCGAGATCGGGCATCTATTTCGCGAAGCTTCAGGCGGGGGGGACGATCCGCTCGGAGCAGATCTTGTTGTTGCGCTAGACTGGACGAATGGACCCGGCGGATCCGGTCGCTCAATACCTCACCTATATTCTGCTGATGCTGGCGCCGTTCTGGATGATCGGGTGCTGACCGAAGGGGCGGGGACGGACGCTCCGCCTTTACCGCGGCCGGCGTCAGTCCCCGAGCGACTCCCAGGATCCCGACTGGTCGCTCAGGCGGCCCGCGTCCAGCACCTTCTGGATTTCCGCCGCGTCGTCGAAGTCCGGGCTCGCCTGCTTCCCTTCCTGGATCGCGGCTCGAAGCATCTCCAGCTTGACCAGGAATGGCGCGAGCAGCGACACCTCGGGTGTCGGCTCGATGGCGAGATCGTCGGGGATCGGGACCGCTTCGTGGGATCCGTCCTCCTTCGGCCGCGCGAGCCGGTAGCCGTCGAGCACGACCATCGAATCGGCCGAGCCGAAGACCTCCATGCTCTGCCCGCGAACCTGGGCGCCCCCGAAGAGATCCACGGCGCCGCGCGCGCCGTTCTCGAATTGAACGAGAAGGGCGAACGTGTCGTCCGCGGTGATTCCCGCCAGCGCGGGGGCTCCATCGGCGGATTCGGCGGCAACCGTGCGTAGCGAGCAGAAGGCGCGCCGGATCCGGCCTCCCCATAGGATGAGCTGATCGATGTGGTGGGAGCCCAAGGCTCCCAGGTAACCGCCACCCCGCTTCTTCTCCGTGAGCCACGTGAGCCGCCGCTTGGGATTTCGCGCCCACCCCGGGATCCGGTCCCGAATCGTGATGTGCTCGATGCGCCCCAGCGCGCCTTCCTGGATCTTCCGCGTCAGCGCCGCCCGGGCGGGATAGTGACGGAACTCGTGATTCACGACGTTGACCAGCCCCTTGGCGTCCGCGAGCGCCGCAAGCTCGCGCGCCTCGGCCGCGTTCATCGCGAAAGGCTTCTCGCACAGGACATGGCGACCCCGCTCGAGCGCGGCGCGCGCCATGGAATAGTGCTGATCCACCGGCGTCGCGATCGAGACCAGGTCCGCGTCAACTTCGTTCAGCATCCGCTTCCAGTCGTCGGTGGCGTACGGAATCGAGAACTCGGCGGCCACACGGCCCGCGTTCTCGGCGTTGCCGCTCGCCACACCGGCAAGAGCGAAGGCGCGATGGCGCGAGAACCCGGGCGCGTGAACCTGCGCGCCGAATCCGGTGCCGATGAGGAGAACGCGGATCGAAGCTGGGGAAGCCATGGGGCCGGATCATAGCAGGCCTCCGGCACGTCCGCGGCGGCGGGATCGCGCGCGGTTTCCCGCTGGCCGCGCGGGCGCCTGATGGCGATAATGGATCGTTGGCGCGTGGTCTCTGGAGGGGAATCGGGAACGACCGAATGAAACCAAACGAAGAGCCGCGCCCCGTGGGCTCCGACCGGGGATCCACGGGGCAGAGATTCTTGTGGGGAGCCGGCACGTCCGCCCATCAGATCGAGGGTGGGAACGACCGGAACGACTGGTGGGAGTGGGAACAGCTGCCCGGCAAGATCCGGAACGGGGACCGCTCCGGTGCCGCATGCCTTGGGTGGGAACGCTACGAGGAGGATCTCGACCTCCTTCGCTCGTTCGGCCTCGACGCCTATCGCTTCTCGCTCGAGTGGAGCCGGATCGAGCCTGAGCCGGGACGCTATGACGAGAAGGCGCTCGATCACTATCGCCGCGTCCTCCTCGCGTGCCGGGCGCGTGGCATCACGCCCATGGTCACGCTCCATCATTTCACCAATCCGCGATGGTTCGCGGCCCTCGGCGGCTGGGAACCGAACGGGAACCTCGCGCACTTCGAGCGATTCGCGCGGCTCGCGGGCGAGCGGTACGGTGATCTCGTGGATCTCTGGATCACGATCAACGAGCCCGAAGTGCTCGCCCTCCACGGATACGACGACAAGAGCTGGCCCCCGAATGTGAAGGATCGCTCACGCGCGCTGGTCGTGATCGCCAATCTCCTGGAGGCCCATGCGCTCGCTTCTGCGGCGCTCCGCGAGACGGATCGGACCGACGCGGACGGCGACGGCCGGGCCGCGCTCGTCGGAGTCGCGAAGCACTGGGCGCTGCTCGAGCCCCTGCACCGCTGGAACCCGCTCGAGTGTCTCTCCGCGGCCATCCAGCACGGCGTGTTCAACGTGGCGATCGCGCGCGCGCTCAGGGGCGCTCCCATCGACCTCCACATCCCCGGCGCCCACCGGGTGCTGAGGCGCGTCGACGCGCTCCGGGGCTCATCTGATTTCCTCGGAGTGAACTACTACACGCGATGGATGGTGGCCCTATTCGGGAAGGAGCCCAGACTCGCGCGCTCGGGGGCCGAGGTGAGCGACCTCGGATGGGAATTCTACCCCGAGGGGCTGGAGCGAGCGCTCGTGGGCTGCGCCTCCTTTGGCCTTCCGCTCTACGTCACCGAGAATGGAATCGCCGACGGGGCGGACCGCCTTCGCCCCGCCTTCATCCGGCAGAGCCTCGCAGCCCTGGATCGGGCTCGCGCTCGCGGCGTGGACGTGAGGGGATACTTCCACTGGTCCCTCCTCGACAACTTCGAGTGGAACGACGGCTACCACGGCAAGTTCGGTCTTTGCTCGGTGGACTTCGCCAAGGCCGACCGCCCCAGGATGCCCCGGCCCAGCGCCGGGGTTTATGCTCAGGAGATAGAACGCCGCCGCGACCGTCCCGCCTAAATTTACACTTCTTGCCCTTCTGGGAGCATGGCCCCGCCGACCGCAAGAATCCCGCCTCCACATTGTGCCCTTTTTTTCATGCCCGCTCCGCGATACTCCTCAGGTGTGACGCATTCTTCACGCTGACGCGCCGCGAGCCGCATCCCGGGGAGTCGGACAGATCTTTGTCGCCCCCCTAACTCGACCGCGACCAAGCGGCTATTGGGGTTAGCCCTCTGACCGGTCGTGGCATGGGCGTTGCTCTGGTACGATCTGGAAGGGCCACCATCCAGGTGGCGCTGAACTTGTCGTGGCATAGGAGGAATCCATGAGCCGCATTTCTCTCTGGATCGCGTTTCTCGTGACGGCGCTTGCGCTCCTGTCGCCGGCCTCGAAAGCAAGCGCGCGCACCAATGTGTCGATCGACCTGCATATCGGAGACGCCTATCGCGGACCTCAGCTGGTATTCCAGCACGAGCCGGACGTCGTGATTGTCCCGGGCACGAGGGTCTACTACGTTCGCGATTACGACTACGACCTCTACCGGTATGGCAGCTTCTGGTACTACAACTACGATGGCGGCTGGTATCGGGCCCGCAGGTACAGCGGCCCGTTCACGTACGTGGGCTATCGCTCGGTCCCGAGGGCCGTCTCGTACGTTCCTGCCACGTATCGCAGGCACTGGCGTGATGCAGGCCGGGGCCACGGCTACGGTCGCGACGAAGGGCGCTGGCACGACAACGGGCGCGGGCATGACGACGAGCGCGGGCACGACAAAGAGCGCGGGCACGACAAAGAGCGCGGGCGCGACAAAGAGCGCGGGCGCGACAACAAGCACGGAGGCTGGTGAGCTAGAGCCGCGGTCGCCACAATCGGAATAACAGGAGGGCCCCGAAAGGGGCCCTTCGTAGTTACGGACGCTAAGGGCGTCCGCGATTCACGAGCCAGATTCCGAGGAGAATGATCGCCCCGCCCGCCATCGTCCCGATCCGGACCGATTCCCCCAGAAGCACGGCGGCCACGCCCACCGTCACGAGCGGCTCGAGATAGAGGAACGCGCCCACGCGCGACGCCGGAAGGCGCTCGAGCGCGTCGTACCAGAAAACGTACGCCACGCCGGAACATATGAACCCCAGGAAAAGAAGCGCGCCTATTCCCTGGCCCGTGAGCGGAGGGATCGCTCGGAAGCCGGATTGCAGCGCGAAAAGGACTGTCGTGAGGGCCCACCCGAGAAGCATCACGTAGAACATCATGAGGGCCGCCGGATGCCGTTTTAGCCCGCGCCGCGAGAGAACCGAGAATACCGCCCAGTTCACGGCGCTGATCAGGATCAACGCGTCTCCCGGCGCGCCCAGACGCCCTACGACGATCGCGCGCGGATCCCCGCGCGCCACGACAAGCAGCACGCCCGCCGTCGCGAGGATGATTCCCGCGAGTCCGGCCGGACCGATCCGCTCGCGCAGGAACACGCGCCCGAGGACCGCGATGAACAGCGGGGTGGTCGCGACGATCCAGCCCGTCGTCGTCGCTTGCGAGGTGACGAGGCCGTTGGACTGGAGCCACTGGTGCAGCGTGATCCCCAGAAATCCTAGGAGGAGGAAATAAGCGAGGTCTCGCTTCTGGATGGGACGGAATTGGCGCCGGCCGAGCACGAACAGTCCCAGCACGATGATCCCGAGGGAGAAGCGGGCCCATACCAGCGCCACGGGCGCCAACTCCCGAAGCGCGATCTTGGTCGCGACAAAGGAGGCTCCCCAGGCGACGACCGCGAACGCGACCTTGAGGAGGTTCACCGCATTCGAGCTGTTTCCGGTAGGATCGAGGGTAGAGGGGGGCCTCGCCATGACTCAGACGCAGCTACTCAAGAAGGTCCAGCGCGCGAACTGGCGCTCGCTTCAAAAGGTCGTTCGCCAGGCTTATCAGGAAGGGTTCAGCGCCGGTCTCGTGCGCGCGCACGGTGTCGGCCGCCGGGGCCGCACCATCCGCGCGGACGCCCGGGTGGAGGGCTTGATACGCCGGATCGAACGGCATTTCGGGCTCGCCCGATATGCCTTCGAGGTTCGCGTGGTTCACGCGGCCTCGGGGCGCAGAATTCCGGCCCGCGACCTGCTCGTGAAATACCTCACGGAGGAGCGCCCGCCGCGCGATTCGAAGAGAGCCTGATTCCGATCACGGGGGAATCAGCGCAGAGGGCGGAGGATCTGGCTGAAGCGGGGCCAGTTCCGCTCACCGTCCCATGAGAAATAGCGGAAGATGGCCTTTCCCTTCACCAGACTCACCGGGAGCGGACCCCAGAAGCGGCTGTCCAGGCTGTTGTCCCGATTGTCCCCCATCATGAAGATGTCCCCTGGGGGCACCACAATGGGCCCGAAATTGTCCCGCACGCTCTGCTCGCGGGGGATGATCCGGTCGTCCTCGTGGATGACGTACGGCTCGCTCTGCTTCGCCCCGTCCACATAGAGAACCTTGTTCCGCACCGCCACGGTCTGGCCCTCCACCGCGACGCATCGCTTGATGAAGTCCTTCCTGAGATCCACCGGGTAGCGGAACACGATGATGTCGCCTCGCCGCGGCTTGCGGAAACCGGGAAAGCGGTGATGAACAATCTCATGGCCCCCCACGCCGAGATCGATCTCGGGGCCGTAGAGCATCTTGTTGATGTAGATATAATCGCCCACGAGGAGCGTGCGCTCCATGGAGCCGCTGGGGATCTGGTAGGCCTGCGCCACCATGCCGCGGAAAATGAGCACGGCGAGGATCCCGATGGTGAGCGACTTCACCCACTCGCGGATCTCGGATTTTTTCTTCTCTACCTTCTTCGCGCTCAACTCATGACTCCATGACCTTGGCGGCCACCCTCGAGCCTCTGCCCGGTTGCGGTTCTCCCTCGGCTGAGCCGGCATGTGCTTCGCCTGACATCCGCGACATCCTCGCGCGGTCCTGAACCGAGCCCAATTGCCGCTGCCACCAGTCCTCGAGACGCCGGCCCGCCCAGAAAGAGAAGAACGTGAGCGCGAATCCGGCGAAGATATCCACGACCCAGTGGTGCCGCAAGTATACCGTGCCGAACACGAGCCCGGCGGCAAAGGGCACCTGGACCCAGGCGAACCACCGCTGATAGCGCCACGCGAGAAGGACCGCGAGAAGGGCCACGGCGCAATGGAGCGAAGGGAAGGCCCCGAACGCCGTGAGCGGCACGCCGACGGTCGCCGAGCGGGTGTAGTCGAGGAGCGCTGTGCCATGGAGCGGGATCGTGTATGCGCCGGGCATGAAAAGCCGCGGCGCCGACGCGGGCCACACAACGTATCCGATGTACCCCAGATACAGACAGAGCACGACCGTGACCATGGTGTAGCGGAACGCTCGGAAATCCCTCCGGAGATACAGAATGAGCCCCAGCATCGGCGCCATCACATAGAAGAGCCAGTAGCACACCGTGAGGAAATCGGTGAGCAACGGGTTCACAAACCGCTCGGCCCAGATGGTGGGCTCGAAGCCGAAGAGGACGAGGTCCCAGTGGTAGAGGGCCGCCGTGATGTCGGGCGCGTGAAGGAAGCGAATCATGTCGTGAAGGCTCACGTAGAAGTTCGCGCAGAAGACGAACGGCATCGCGTCGCGGAGGAACCTCCAGTATGGCCTCGCCCGGACGACGTACAGGAACAGAGCGGTCGAGGCGAGAAGGACGGCGAGGCGTGTCATAGCACCCGGGTAACCGGAGGCCGGACCCGAGAGCGCGTCCGTATGCGTCATCCCTATCCGGGCCAGGATGTACGCCATCGGCGCGAAGAGGATCAGGGTCGCGATCTCCTCGGGCCGGAGCGCGAAGACCGCGCGGCGCAGGCGCGACGGCGCGCGGCGCCCGGAGCGGCTCATCGGGGCGCTCCCGCCTGGAGGCGCACCCTCGCGTCGACTGCGACACAGGGCGTGGTCCCCGGGAACACGACCACCGGGTTCAGATCCAGCTCCGCCACTTCCTCCTGCTCGGTCGCCAGGCGCGAGACGCGGTGCACCAGATCGATCACCGAGGCCACGTTCGCCTTCGGCGCGCCCCGGAACCCATCGAGAAGCGGAAATCCCCGGATCTCGCGCACCATCTCCTCGGCGTCGCGATCGGTGAGCGGCGCGACCCGGACCGCGACGTCGCGCAGGAGCTCCGCCGCGACACCGCCCATGCCGAAGAGCGCGATCGGGCCGAACGTCGCGTCGCGCGTCATCCCCACGATGGTTTCCACGCCTCCCTGGATCATGCGCTCCACGGTGACTCCCTCGAAGGTCGCGCCCGGCTTCGCGCGATGGAGCGCGATGCGGATCTCGTCGAACGCGCGGGCGGCGTCCTCCTCGCTCTGAAGGCCCAGACGCACGCCCTGAACGTCGGACTTATGGAGGACGTCCGGGGAGCGCACCTTCATGGCGACCGGGAAGCCGATGCTCTTGGCAACCGAGGCCGCCTCGCCGCGGTTCCCGGCCGGGCGCGCGCCGCTCGTGACCACTCCATAGGCGCGGAGAAGATCCTCGATGCAGGAGCCGGTGATCCACCTCGATTCCCCCGGCTTCGCTCCGACCAGGGCCTTCTGGATCACCTCGCGCGCCCGATCGGTCTCGATGCCACGGAGGGAGGGCGTCTTCCCCGCGGGCTTGTTGCGCCACACACCGTAGGAGACCGCCCGCGCCAGTGTTCGCGCCGCCGCCTCGGGAAACGCGAACGAGGGAATGTGGCCCTCTTGCAGCGAGCGGAGGCTTTCCGGAACTCCGTGGCTCCCCATGAAGCAGGAGAGGACCGCCTTCTTGCTCCCGGCCGCGCCGGCGAGGATGGCGCGGGCGACATCCTGTGCTCCGGTGACGAGCGGCGGGACGAAGATCACGATCACCGCGTCCACGTTCTTGTCCTCCACGAGCAGCCGGAGCGAGCGCTCGTAGGACGGCGCGTCGGCGGAGGCGATCATGTCCACCGGGTTCCGAACGCTGGCCTCGGCGGGCAGGAACGACTTCAGCCCCTTGACGGTCTTCGGCTCCAGCTTCGCCAGGGTCAGGCGCGCGGACTCACAGGCGTCGGCAGCCATGATGCCGGGACCGCCCGCGTTCGTGAGGATGGCGACGCCCGGTCCGGTCGGCACCGGCTGGGACGCAAGCAACAGGGCGGTGTCGAAAAGCTCCTCGATGGTGTCGGTGCGGATCACGCCGCTCTGGTGAAAGAGCGCGTCGACCGCGGCGTCCGAGCCCGCGAGCGCTCCCGTGTGGGAGGAAGCGGCGCGCGATCCGCCGGGGGTGCGCCCGCTCTTCACCGCGATGATCGGCTTCACGCGCGCGACCCGCCGCGCGAGCTGCGTGAACTTCCGCGGATTTCCGAACGATTCCAGGTAGAGCAAGATCAGGTCGGTCCCGGGATCCTTTTCCCAGAATTCGATCAGGTCGTTCCCCGAGACGTCGGCCTTGTTTCCCACGCTGACGAATTGCGAGATGCCGAGGTTCAGGCGCCGCGCGTAATCGAGGATCGCGAGACCCAGGGCGCCGCTCTGCGAGGAGAACCCCACGCGGCCCACGGGCGGCGACAGGGGCGCGAAGGTGGCGTTGAGCGAGATCGCGGGGTCGGTGTTGAGGATCCCGAGGCAGTTCGGCCCCACGAGCCGCATGTCGTAGCGCCGGACAATCTCGAGAAGCCCCGTCTCTCGCTTCAGACCCTCTTCGCCCGTCTCCCTGAATCCCGCGCTGATGACGAGGAGCGCCTTGACCCCGCGTTCGCCGCACGCCGCGGCCGCCTCCAGCACGTGGGCAGCCGGGATGACGATGACGGCGAGGTCCACCTCCCCCGGTACGGCGGCGATGTTTGGATACGCGGGGATGGATTGGACGTACGTCGCGTTGGGATTGACGGGGTAGACCGGCCCCTGGAAACCCTGCTCGATCAGATTGTGGAGGATGGCTCCGCCGATCGAGTCGCGGCGGCGCGAGGCGCCGATGACGGCAACCGACCGCGGCTTGAGCAGCGGATCGAGGGACGCCATCCGCTACGCCGGCACTCCGGCTTTGCGGCGGATCTCCTCGATGCTCCGGGCCAGGCCCACGTCCTTCTCGGTGATGCCGCCCTGATCGTGGGTCGTGAGCGCGATCGTGATGTTGGTGTACCGGATGTCCACGTCGGGGTGATGGTTAGCCAGCTCCGCGAGGTGCGCCACGGCGTTGACGAACACGATCGCCTCGGCGAAGGATTCATGCTTGAACGTCTTCACGAGCGCGTTGTCCTTGATACTCCAGCCGGCCAGCTCGCGAAGGGCGCGGTCGATCTCGGCCTGAGGCAGCTTCGGCATGGCTCCTCCTACCAACGGCCCAGAAGGCCGGGATCGGGCATCATCTCGGGAGTCCACTGCTCCGGCAGGATTTCCACCTCGGAGGGCTTCCCCGTGACGGCGGTCACCGCCTCCTTGACCTGCGCCACGATCTGGGGCGCGTAGGGGCAGAACGGGGTCGTGAGCAGCATTCGAACCACGTTCGGCTCCACGCTCTGGTCGATCTCGCGGACCAGGCCCAGCTCGATGATGCTCAGACTGATTTCGGGATCGACCACCTGTTCCAGCGCGGTCCTGATTTCGTCGTCGGTCGCCATGATCTCTCCTAGTCGGGAAGTCCGATGTAAAGCTCGTTCCCCTCCACCCGAACCGGGTAGGACTCGACGGGCGTGACGGCGGGCAGCGTGAGCGCCGCGCCGGTCTTGATGTCAAACCGCGCGCCGTGGCGGGGACAGATCACCTGGTCCCCTACGATCTCGCCCTCGGCCAGCGGTCCTCCGTCGTGCGTGCAGATATCCTCGATCGCGTGGAAGCCCCCGCCCTCCAGGCGGAACACCGCGATCTTCCGATCCTCGACGTCGAAGACTTCCGCGCGTCCCTCGGGAACGTCGCTCGCGTGACCCACGCGCACGTAGCGGGCCTCCGTCTTAGTCATTCGTCGTCCTCCTCGCCGGGCCAGTGCTGCTGCACTCCGTAGACGCCCACCTTGAGCGTCTTCAGCGCCAGCAGCGCGCATTTCAGCCGGACCGGGCCCAATTCGATCCCCAGCATATCCAAAACGTCGTCTCGATTGATCTGTTTTACCTCGTCGAGGGTTTTCCCCTCCACGGCCTCGGACAGCATGGAAGCCGCGGCACGGCTGATCGAGCATCCCTTGCCGCTGAAGCGGACCGCCTCCACGCGATCGTCCTTGATCTTGAGATCCACCCGGATCTCGTCGCCGCAGAGCGGATTGGCGTCGTTCGCGGTAATGTCCGGGTTCTCGAGGGTGCCCCAGTTGCGCGGGTTCTGGTAGTGATCCAGAATGCTCTGCCTGTAGAAATCGTCGAGGCTCATCGCTGGAACAGGTGCTTCGCCTTCCGGACTCCCTCCGCGAGCGTCGCGACGTCGGAGAGCAGGTTGTAGACGTAGAAGCTGGCCCTCGTCGTCGCGTCAACCCCGAGCTTGGTATGGAGCGGCATCGCGCAGTGGTGTCCCGCGCGCACCGCCACTCCCTCGTGATCGAGGACGGTCGCGACGTCGTGCGCGTGGACGTCGTCCAGCGTGAAGGCCACGATGCCCCCGCGCTCTTCCGCCGGAGGGCCGTAGATCGTGACTCCCGGGATGTCCCCGAGGAGCCGCATCGATTCCAAGACAAGCTCGCGCGAGTGCTCGGCGATCGCGTCGAATCCGATCTTCTCGACGTAGTCGATGGCCGTGCCGAAGGCGATCGTGTCGGCGATGTTCATGGTGCCCGCCTCGAACTTCCAGGGAGTCTCGTTCCAGGTGGAGCCGGTGAGCTTCACCTCGCGGATCATCTCGCCCCCTCCCATGAAGGGGGGCGTGGCGTCCAGGAGCGCGCGCTTGCCGTAGAGCCCGCCGATCCCGGTCGGACCCAGCATCTTGTGGCCCGAGAACGCCAGGAAGTCACAATCCAGCTCGCGGACGTCCACGCCCAGATGCGGAAGGCTTTGCGCCGCGTCCACCACGACGATGGCGCCTCGGGCGTGCGCCCTGCGGGCGATCTCGGCAACCGGATTCACCGTGCCGAGCACGTTGGACATGTGGGTGAGCGAGACGACCTTGACCGGCCCCTCGAGCAGCTTGTCGAGGCCGCTCAGGTCGAGCCGGCCCGAGCCGTCCACGGGGATGTAGCGGATGGTGGCGTCCCGCTCCTTCGCGAGGATCTGCCAGGGCACCATGTTGGAGTGGTGCTCCATCTCGGTGAGCACGATCACGTCGCCCGAGCCGACGTTCTTACGGCCCCAGGCGTTCGTGACCAGGTTGATCGATTCGGTGGTCCCGCGGGTGAAGACGATCTCGTGCGAGGAGCGCGCGTTGATGAGGCGCGCCACCTTCCCGCGAACCTCTTCGTAGCGGGTCGTGGCCTCTTCCGCGATGGCGTACACGCCGCGATGGATGTTCGCGTTGTAGGTGCGGTAGTAGTGCACCAGGGCCTCGATGACCTGGATCGGCTTCTGCGTCGTCGCGGTCGAGTCGAGGTAGAGAAGCGGCTTCCCGTGCGCCTTCTGCTCGAAGATCGGGAAGTCCTTGCGGATCGCGGCGAAGTCCACGCGTCGCTCTGGCGCGAGCGTCTTCACGTCAGACCGCGGCCTTCCGTTCCACGGCGGCGGTCACGGCCGTCCGGAGCGACTCGGCGGGAATTCGCGCGAGCACCGGCTCGAAGAATCCCTGGACGATCATCTGTTCGGCCTCGCGGCGCGGAAGTCCGCGCGTTCTCAGATAGAAGAGCTGCTCTTCGTCCACCTGCCCGACGGTTGCGCCGTGCGTGCAGCGCACGTCGTTGGCCTCGATCTCGAGGCTCGGGATGGAATCGGCGCGCGCCTTCTCCGAGAGCAGGAGATTCCGGTTCGCCTGGTAGGCGTCGGAGCGCTGCGCGTCCTTGTGCACCTTGATCAGCCCCTGATACACCATGCGCGCCCGGCCCCGGAGCGCGCCCTTGAAGAGGAGGTCGCTCACGGAGTGCCCGACATTGTGGTTCTGGAAGGTGTGGAAATCGAAATGCTGCGTCTCGTTCCCAAAGTAACAGCCCGAGAACTTGGCTTCGCTTCCCTCGCCGTCCAGATGCATCTCGAGATCCATCTTCGTGAGCTTTCCGCCCAGCGCGGTATAGGTCCAGTGGAACCGGGCGTCGCGGCCGATGCGCACGCGCTCGGTGCCAAAGTGGTAGACGTTGCCGCCCCAGCGCTGGAAGGTGGCGAGATGGAGCGACGCGGCCTGTCCCACGGTGATCTCCGTGGCGCCGACGTTCACTCCGATCCCGGCCTCGCCCTGCGAGACGTACTCCTCGATGATGGCGGCCTCGGAACGGGCGCCCATCGCGATCACGACGTGCGGGAAGGTGCCCAGGTCGGGCGTCTCGCGCGAGAAGAGAAGCTGGATGGGGCGCGGAACCTTGACGCCGTCCGGCACGTACACGAACGCTCCCCCGCTCTCCAGGGCCGCCGCGAGCGCCGTGAACCGGCTCTCGTCGGGACGGACCGTGCGGCCGAGGAACTTCTCGACCAGCGCGGGATGCCGGCGCGCCGCTTCCAGCACGGGCATGACCACGACTCCGAGCTTTTCCAGCTCCGGGTCCCGTTCGATCAGGACCGTGTTCGAGTCGAGCTGGACCAGGAGCGCCGAGCGCTCCTCACGCGGCCCGATCTCGGCGCGAAGGGCGGCATTGAGGCCGCCGGCCGAGCCGGCCACGGGATGCGGATCGCGGACGGCGAGTACCTGGTCCCAATCGAGCCGGCTGATATCGGTCCGGCGCCACAGCTCCTCGGTGCGCGCGGGAAACGGCGTCTTCTCGCAATGGGTCCACGCGGCCGCGCGGCGCCGCGCGAGGAATTCGGGCTCCTCGGCGCGCTTGGACAGCGCCGCGATCTCGCCCTGATTCAATGCGCCGACACGGAGCGAACCGGTCCGCGGGGGCGCCAGAGTCTCGGATGGATTCACGCTTGGTTCTCCTCGGGTTGAAGCTGCCAAAGCCGGAACGGGAGGTCAGCCGACGTCAGCCGACCGACCCCTCCATCTGGAGCTGGATGAGCCGGTTCATCTCCACCGCGTACTCCATGGGAAGCTCCTTCGTGATCGGCTCGATGAACCCGTTCACGATCATGGCGGAAGCTTCGGCCTCGGGAATTCCACGGCTCATGAGATAGAAGATCTGTTCGTCGCCGATCTTGGAGACGGTCGCCTCGTGTCCGATGGTGACCTGATCCTCCTCGATCTCCATGTAGGGATATGTGTCGGATCGCGAATGTTCGTCCAGAAGGAGCGCGTCGCAGCGCACGGTGGACTTGCAGCCCTTGGCGCCCTTCGCGACCTTGATGAGCCCGCGATATCCCGCGCGCCCGCCGTCCTTGCTGATGGACTTGGAGACGACGCTCGAGGTCGTGTTCGGCGCGGCGTGCACGGCCTTGCCGCCGGCGTCCTGGTGCTGCCCCTTGCCGGCGAACGCGATCGAAAGGATTTCGGCGTGGGCGCCCGGCTCCATGAGGTAGACGCTGGGGTATTTCATGGTCAGCTTGGAGCCCAGGTTGGCGTCAACCCACTCCATGCGAGCGTTGCCGTAGGCCATGGCGCGCTTCGTGACCAAGTTGTAGACGTTGTTCGACCAGTTTTGGATCGTGGTGTAGCGGCAGTACGCGTTGCGCTTCACGATGATCTCGACCACGGCCGAGTGGAGCGAATCGCTGGCGTAGGTCGGCGCCGTGCACCCCTCGACGTAATGAACCGAGGCGCCCTCGTCCACGATGATGAGCGTGCGCTCGAACTGCCCCATGTCCTTGGCGTTGATCCGGAAGTACGCCTGAAGCGGGAGATCCACCTTCACGCCCTTGGGCACGTAGATGAACGAGCCGCCGCTCCACACCGCGCTGTTCAGCGCGGCGAATTTATTGTCCGATGGGGGAATCACCGTCCCGAAGTATTCCCGGAACAGCTCCGGGTGCTCCTTCAGCGCGGTGCCCGTATCGAGGAAAATGACGCCCTTCTCGGAGAGGGACGCCTTGATCTTGTGGTACACGGTCTCGGAGTCGTACTGGGCGCCCACGCCGGAGAGGAACTTCTGCTCCGCCTCGGGAATGCCCAGACGATCGAAGGTCTTCTTGATGTCGGCCGGAACCTCGTCCCAGGTCTTCCCCTGCTCCTCGGTCGGCTTCAGATAGTAATAGATGTTCTGGAAATCGATCTCGTTGACGGCTCCGCCCCACATCGGCAGCTTCTTCTTCTCGAACTGCTCGAGCGCCTTGAGGCGGAATTCCTTCATCCAGGCGGGCTCGTGCTTGATGTCGGAGATCTGCGAGACGACGTCGCGATCGAGACCGCGCCGCGTCTTGAACACGGACTTCTCCTCGTCGTGGAACCCGTACTTCTCCTTGTAGCCTTCTCGAATATCCAGCGTCGGCTGCTGAATCATGGTCTCTTTTCTCCTCCGGACCGGCCGCGCTAGGCGGCCTGGTCCTCGCGGATCCAGTCGTATCCCTGCTTCTCGAGCTCGAGCGCCAGATCCGCTCCGCCCGACTTGACGATCCGCCCGTCCACGAGCACGTGGACGAAGTGTGGCTTGATGTAATTCAGAATCCGCTGGTAGTGCGTGATCAGAAGCACCCCCAGATCGGGGCCCGTCAGGGCGTTCACGCCTTCGGACACGATGCGAAGCGCGTCGATATCCAGCCCCGAATCGGTCTCGTCCAGCACCGCGATCTCGGGCCGGAGCACCGCCATCTGCAAGATCTCGGCGCGCTTCTTCTCGCCGCCCGAGAATCCGTCGTTGAGATAGCGGCCCGCGAAGGACTCGTCCATCTTGAGCAGCGCCATCTTCTCCTTCACCAGGGCGCGAAATTCCTTCGGCGGCAGAGGCTTCTCCTCGCCCAGCTCCTTGCGCCGCGCGGTCAGCGCGGTGCGCAGGAAGTTCGCGACGCTCACACCGGGGATCGCCGTCGGATACTGAAACGCGAGGAAGATGCCCTTGCGCGCGCGCTCGTCGGGGGATAGCTCGAGGATGTCCTCGCCCTTGTAGAGAATGCTCCCGTCCGTCACCTGGTAGCGGGGATTTCCCATCAGTGCGTTCGCGAGGGTGCTCTTGCCCGAGCCGTTCGGACCCATGAGGGCATGGATCTCGCCCTTGTTCACCTGTAAAGAGAGGCCCTTCAAGATCGGCTTTCCGTCGATCGCGATGTGAAGATTGCGAATTTCCAGTGTTGGTGTGGCGCTCATATTCTCCTTCCGTTCGATCCGGACGAAGCCGGGATTAGATCGTGAAGCTTTCTCCACAGCCACAGGATTTCTTGACGCGCGGATTCTTGAACTGGATGCCTGCGCCCAGAAGACCGCGCTCGTAATCGATCTCGGTTCCGGCGAGCACTTCCAGGGAGCGCGGGTCGACTAAAACTGCGAGCCCGTCGTACTCCAGCACCGTGTCGCTGGCGCGGCGTTCCAACGTGAATCCCAGGAAATAGCTGTACCCGGAACAGCCGCCCGCCTTCACACCGACCCGGAGCGCCTGTCCTTCCTTCCCCTCTTTCGCCCGCGACCGCTTCACGTACTCGACGGCCGCCTGGGTCAGGGAGAGGGACTGCGTGCCGGCGGGCTCTTGGGCTCCGCTCTCTCTCGTGCTCGTGTCGCTCATGGGTTCTCCGGCGCCAGGTGCAGCACGATCCGTTCGATCGGACCCGGATCGGTGTGGAATCCGGCGACCAGCGCCGGTTCCTGTTTCATCCCGTGATCCTCGGGGCAATGCGGGCAGTCGTGCGACGTGGTCCGAGGCGGACGGCATGCCTGGCAGGTGCGCAGGTACTCCAGCGTCCCCTCCAGCTCGCGAGCAAGCGACTCGTACCGGATGATCGCCTCGCGCGTCTCCGAGAGCTTCTTCTGAAACGTGTCGCGCACGACGGCCATCGCCTCCGGGCCGTACCGGCTCCCGTGCCATGCCTTGAGCAGCCCCTGGATCTGGTGGAGCGAGAGTCCCGCCTCTTGAAGAAGCTCGATCCAGCGAATCCGGGTCAGGGCGGTATCGTCGTAGAGTCGAAAGCCGCCATTGCTGCGCGCGACCGGGTGAAGCAGGTCCAGCTCCTCATAGAGCCGAAGCGCGCGGACCGACTTCCCGGACTGCTTTGCTAGGTCCCCTACTTTCAGGTGCTTGAGCGCTAACGATCCCATGTTCCCTCCGCCGAGCTATCTTACCCTTACGCACACGTCAGAGTCTAACCAATTTTTCGGCCTGGAAGGGGTCCAAATTGAGGGGTTTCGTTGGCGTCACGCTTAGTACTAAGACACTTGTTTACAATTAGTTAGATGCTGGATTCGCGCCGCGGGTTCGGAATCTCGAAGAAAATAGGGGCCGACTGACACTGGGAGGCCATCAGAGTGATATATTGTAGTGAGCCGGTAGTCAGACAACCTTGGAGGGTTTTCGATGAAATCCATTTTGACCAGTTTGCTTCTCGCGGCGTTGGTTCTCGGAGCAAGCCTCCTCGCACTCTCGTGCAAAGGCAAGTCGACCGCTCCCGGGACTTCGGCGGACGTCACGATCAACATTGTCGGGAATCTGGGCGCCAGCTCGTTCTCGCCGAACCCCGACACAGTCATGGTCGGGAAGACTGTGTCCTGGCATAACAACGACAGCATTACCCATACCTCGAAAGCCAACGGCGGGCTCTGGGACACCGGCAACATCACCAATGGCTCGACGAGCACCCCGATCCAGATGAATACGACGGGCTCGTTCGGCTACCACTGCAACATCCACAGCACCATGGTCGGAACCCTCGTCGTCAAACCCTAGCTTCACTTCCGCTTCTTCGGTGAGGACCGCCGGGTCTTGGTCGCCGGCGGCCTCGGACGGGCCGGCGCCTTAGCGTCGCCGGTCTTCGCCGCCCCCGACTTCGTGCCGCCCAGCTCCACCGTGGTCCAGCGCACGAACGGAAGCAGCCGGTGCACGCCGCCGTGGGTCCCCGAAATATCCGGCCGCTGGAGCGACCCCAGCGCCGCGATCCGCGGCACGCCCGTGGATGCGAACGCCGTAGCCAAGGCGCTCCGTTCCTTCCCCTTCGCCTCCAGCCCGATCGCCTCGATGTAGCGCGCCGCGGGCGCCAGCGCCTCCACGACCTCGTCCGGGCCTGAGACCGCGTGCACCCGCACCGTGCGATGCGCCGGCGTGGGCTCGAAGCGCGCGCCATCCTCGTAGATCAGGGTCCAGTCCGTCCCGCCGGCGGACGCGAGCACGCGCGTGTCGCGGTTCCCCTGCGCCTCCTCGAAGTGGGCCTGCGCCCGGTAGAGCTGCACCCGCGCGGATTCCCCCGCCTGGGGCTCCCGCCGCGGCAGATCGTCGCGAAGGTCCTCGAGGGCTGATCCGAGCGCCGCCGCGAACGCGGCCGGACCCACCTCGCCCCCTCGCTCGACGAAGATCGCGTGCGGCGAGAGACAGCCCTGCTGGTCGTAGAGGGCCACGTCGTAGGCGGCGCGCGCCGCGAGCGGCCCGATGCCTGCCCGCGTGAGCGAGGCGGCCGACACGTACCCCACGCTCAGCTTGGGACCGTGGATGACGACCCGCGCCTCGGGATGCGCCTCGCGCGCGAAACGCTCCGTCGCGAACTCGCCGCCGAAGGCCAGCACGGCCGGCGCGCCGCGGATTGCCGCGAGATCCAGCTCGTCCGTGCCACCCTTCCACCACACGACGGCGATGCAGGCCCCAAGCTCGGGATCCTCCTCGGCGATGGCCCTTGCGAGGAGCGGCGCCAGGACCGGCTCCTGGGAGGAGGTCTTGGCGAAGAGCGCCGTCTTCATCGCGAGCGCCGAGTAGAAAGGCCACACCGGCAGCCCGGGCACGTTCCCCGCGTAGATCTGGAGCATCCACTCCGGGCCGAACGCCTGCCGCAGGGTTCCTCTCCGGTCCGGAGCCGGGCCGTCCAGCACCGCGGCCGATCCCAGCTCCGACCCGACCCAGCGCGAGACGCCGCCTGAGGCGAGCGGCTGGAACGTGTCCTCAAGCGCGCGCTCGATCATCGGTGGCGAGAAGCGCCCCAGGCGGGCGAGCCATCCGACCGCGTTCCGGCGCGCCGGGCTCTCCGGATCCAGGAACCGCTGCGCGACGCGCTCCAGCGTCCGATGGATCTCGGAGACGGGCCGGCTCGCGAGATATTCGGCGCGCGCGGCGCAGATGGCGTCGATCCAGCCCGCGATCGCCGGCGGCGTCACGGTCGCGAGGCGCAGCTCGACCGCGTCGTGCGCGGGGCCGAAGCGCTGGACGCTGGTCTCCGCTTCCCGCGCGACCGACGGCGGCAGATAGAAGGCGTCGAAGAGCCCCTGCGTCATCCGCCGCCCCCGGCGCGCTCGCGATCGAGAAATTCCTCGAAGGGGAGCGAGCATCCGCGCCGCGCCGCCTCGGGGAGCCTTCCCTCGAGCATGAGCCGGTCGCGCGCCCGCGATCCGACGTCCTCGGTCTGGATCGCGAGCGGAATCTCCAGATTCGCCAGGTCGTAGTGGACCAGGATGCCGGCCTCGTTCGGCCCGCGCTCGACCATCGTCTCGGGATCGAGCACCCGCACGCGAACCCAGGGCGGGATGGCGAGACCTCGTCGCGCGCCGCGGCGCTCGTGCACGGCGAGGAGCGTGTCCTGATAGAACTGGCTCCCCAACTCGGCCATCCCGTATTCGTTCACGACGTGGGACGGCGGCATGGCGAGCACGCGGCCGAACGCGGCCTCCATCTCCTCGCGGCGGATCTCGATCCGGGCACCCTTGGCGCCTCCGGTGTCCATGGCGCGGCTTCCCGCGGGGAGCACGAACCGGACCGCCTTCCGCGCGCACCGCTCGAAGTAGGCCTGGAAGAGGAGCGTCGTGCCGAGGAGAAGCACCGGACGCTTCTCGCTCAGAGCCTGCGCGAATTCCTGGTCGGCGCGCTCCCACGAGGGCTCGCCGCGCTCCAGGACCCAGACGGCGCCCGCGCAGTGTTCCTGGATGACGCGCGCGACCATGAACCAGAGCGAGGACTTAGGCGCTTCCGCGCGCGTGGGACCGAACACGATCGCGCGGAGGCGTGCGCGGTCGGGGAGAAGGTGGCGCGCGAAATTCCGGAGGAGCGAGGCTTCGTAGAGGTCCGTCGATCGGAGCCTCACCCGTCCAGGCCTGGAGATCGTCGTCCCGCTCGTCTCGAAGATGGCGGACTCCTCGCCGGGCGCCGTGGCGCTCAGGTCGTGCGAGCGGAAGGCCGAGGCGGGAACGGGAGGGATGTCGCGCCAGTCGCGCACCTGGTCGGGCCCGCGTCCCACGTGGCGCGCAAAGGCCCCGTACTCGGGGATCGCCCCGCACTGGAGGCGGAAGGAACGGAGCGCTAGCTCCGGGAAGAGGCGGTCCGGATCGCCCCCCTCCCACCGGGCCTCCTTGATGAAGCGGATCAGGTCGCGCGTCGAGTCTTCGCGGTCGATCAACCCCTCGCTCCTCCTACTCCTGATTCGCCAACCCTTTGGGCCGCTTATGTATCGATGGCGCCCGGCTTCCAGGCGTGATAGGATCGTTGCCGTGAAACGCGATAGCGATTCGCGCGCCGGCGATCGATCCGAGCGGATCGTCCGGCTCGCGCTGGCCCAGATCAATCCCACCGTCGGCGATCTTCCCGGAAATGCCAAGAAGGTGATCGAGACCATCGCGCGCGCGCGCGAACTCGGCGCCGACTTGATCGCCTTCCCCGAGCTTACGCTGACCGGATATCCGCCCGAGGACCTACTTTTGCGTCCGGAATTCCTGGACCAGAACCAGGCCGCCATGGAAGAGGTGGCGCGGAGCACCTCGGGAATCACCGCGATCGTGGGCTTCGCGCAGCGCGCCGGCGACGTCTACAACGCCGCCGCCATCGCGCACGACGGCGAGGTCGTGGCAATTTACCAGAAGCGGCACCTCCCGAATTACGGCGTCTTCGACGAAGTCCGCTATTTCCGCCCGGGCAACGAGGCCTTCGTCTGCAAGCGGGGCGCGCTCACGTTCGGCGTGGATATCTGCGAGGACATCTTCTCGCCGGTGGGCCCGACCGCGGCGCTCGCTGTGTACGGCGAAGCGGAGCTGGTCATCAACCTCTCCTCCTCGCCGTTCCATGCGGGAAGATCCGTGGCCCGGGACCGGATGCTCGCGACCCGGGCGCTGGACGGCGTCTCCGTGGTCGCGTTCGTGAATACCGTGGGCGGACAGGACGAGCTGATCTTCGACGGGAATAGCCGTATTTACGGTCCCACGGGCGACGTGCTCGCGCAGGCCCGCGCCTTCGAGGAAGACCTGGTCGTGACGGACATCGATCTGGATTCCGTGTTCCGCGCGCGGCTCAAGGATCCGCGGAGCCGCATCGCCGCGCAGCGCGAGGATGCCCCCGAGATGGGCGAGGTGACCTTGCGCGACGTTCCGCGACGCCCGCGCCCCAAGCTCCCGGCGCGCCAGGTCGTCATTCCCGCCGGCGCCGAGGAGATCTACCAGGCGCTCGTGCTCGGGACCCACGACTACGTGACCAAGAACGGTTTCACGCACGCGGTGATCGGGCTGAGCGGCGGCATCGATTCGGCGCTCACCGCCTCGATCGCGGTGGACGCGCTCGGCGCCAAGCACGTGACCGGCGTGTTCATGCCCTCCGCGATCACCTCGCACGAGAGCCGTGAGGATGCCGAGGCGCTCGCCGGAAATCTCGGGGTGGATCTCCTCACCGTCCCGATCGATCCGGAGATCGCCTCCTACGGGAAGAGTCTGGAACGAGCCTTCGCGTCATCGCCCAAGGACGTGACCGAGGAGAACATCCAGTCCAGGATCCGCGGCACGATCCTCATGGCGCTCTCCAACAAGTTCGGGTGGCTCGTGCTCACCACCGGGAACAAGAGCGAACTCTCGGTCGGCTACGCCACGCTCTATGGCGACATGGCAGGCGGCTATTCCGTCCTCAAGGACGTCTGGAAGACGCTCGTCTACGAGCTGGCCCGGCACCGGAACGCCTCGTCCAAAACGTGGATTCCGGAGCACACCCTCACCCGGGAGCCGACGGCAGAACTCAGAGTGGGACAGCGCGATACGGACACGCTGCCGCCCTACGAGGTGCTCGACCCCATCTTGAAAGCGTACGTCGAGGAAGACTACGAGGTGGAGCGGGTGGTCGCGATGGGGTACGATCGTTCCCTCGTGCAGCGGGTGATCCGAATGGTGGATCAAGCCGAGTACAAGCGCCGCCAGGCGCCCCCCGGGATTCGGATCACGCCGCGCGCGTTGGGCAAGGACCGCAGACTCCCGATTACCAACCGCCACCAACCGTGGCGGGATTGACATGACCACCGACGACTTGAAGCCCGACAGGGAGGATTCAATGAAGAAGATCGCCAGTCCGGCGACCGCGGAAGTGGCCATGCAGGCGGGATCGCAATCCACGGCGCGCGCCGCGACGCCTTCCCCGACCGAGCGTCCCCAATCCAAAGGAATGCACGTGAGCGAGCAAGCGTACCCCTCCGTCGATCTCGAGAGCTATTTGAACGCGCGCGATCGGAAGGGTGGGAAGCGGGTGCTGCGGGACCGCTCGGGCGGGATCGCTCTGGTGCGCGAAGACGCGCTGGATCTCGATCTGTTTCGCAAGAACGGCGTCCCGCTCCACAACGTCGGCCGCCGCTTCCGCGTGGTCGGCCCGGACGGGATCACCGAGCAGGAACGCTGGATCGCCCCCTTCGACGTGATCCATCGCTCCCGCGAGGACTCGAAGAATTTCGACGGCATCAAGCTCCCGCTGGGCGAGCTGGTATACGACCACGGTCTCTACCTGAAATTCGCGCCCGGCATCACGGAGCTGGGCGTGAACGACCGGGGCGACGTCCTCCTGCGCCGCGATGCGAAGGTGACCTCGCCGACCGAAGGCCCCGTGTGGAACGCCTTCAACACGGTGATCACCGGCCGCGCGAAGAGGCTCGTCACGCGGCTGGAATTCGACGCGCACCGGGCGGACGTGAAGGAAGCGAACGGCTGGCTCAAGGCGCTCGAGGCCGTCACGAAGCAGAAGACCCTCGTGAGCAAGTTCTCCTGCGCGGGCGTGCAGTACACCCACAAGGGAAACGTGCCGTACTTGAGGCGGACCTCGCTGACGAATTTCTTCCCGCCGCAAGACCCCGAGATGATGGTCATCGCGCGGCAGATCGAGCAGCGGTTCCGGGATCGCGGCGCTGCGAAGGCGCCGCGGGTCACCATTCTGTCGCTGATGAACGTGCCGCGGAGCGAGGCCGAGTACACGCGGTTCCTCGCCAAGCTCAAGCGCGCCCGCGTACCGGCGGCGAAGCTGGGACTGCCCGCGCGGCTCCGCGATTCGCGCCTCTGGGATCCGGACGGGAAGGCGATCGTGACCTCGAACTTCGTCTACTTCTGTCCGCTCTCGGAGCTGGGCGACGAGGTCACCATCATCACGGTGAACACCGATTATCACGGCGAGGTGAAGAGCCGCGGCGTGCTCTCTCCTCTGATGGCCATTCTCTCCAAGATCGACATCATCTCCGCCCACGCGGGCGCCGCCGTCCTGAACCGCGAGGGGACGGCGACCACGTTCACGGGCCCGACCGGCACCGGCAAGACGACCGCGGGAGCCTTCTGGGCCGAGCGAAACGAGGTGTACCGGCGGCTGGAGCTGAAGCGGCGGTACCGGATCGATCTCGAGCACGAAGGCCTTCAGGGGAGCGACCTGGACCGAAAGCTCGAGGGCATGTTCCCGGAGATCGGGATCCTCTGCCAGGAAGACTGGATCGAGATCTTGAAGGACAGCAAGCGGGGCTGGGTGTTCTGGTCCACGGAGCGCTGCCTCTACGCGCGCACCGGCGGCTTCCCCGGTCTCAAGTTCGTGCTCTCCGAGAACGAGCCGATCTTGGAGAACGTTACTGCGGACTTCGGCGGCGGCGGCACGATCGACAGGCTCGGGCGCATCACCCACGATTATTTCCCCGAGCGCATCTTCTACGACCCTACGTGGGGGCATCTCCTCTACGACCGCAAGTCGCGCCAGATCGCCGCAAACGTGTTCCTGGAGCGGAATCCGAACCTCGATTTCTGCGTGAAGCGCGTCGCCGCCGACGAGGCGCTCCGCTGGCTCCTCATCGGGCGCACGCCCGGTGGGAAATATGAGCCGCTCTACAACGCCTACCCCGACTTCAGCGGGCTCTTGATGACGAACGGCGTCGTCGGCGAGAAGCTGGTCGAGGCGGTGCGCGCGGCCGAGCGCGGGGACGTGAAGCCTCTGGGGAGCGGCGACGCGACCCTGGGACGCGCGATCTACGACAAGCTCAAGATCCAGCTCGATCTCTGGCGGCAGAACTGCTCCGACGTGCCGACCTACATCGTGAACGGCGCGGCGGGGCTCGAGCTGACGCAGGACATGAACTGGCTCTTATCCGAGCACCCGGACGCCTTCGGCGATTGGAAGAAGGTGACGACCTCGGATTTCCAGGGCTACATGCGCGAGCGCTACGGAGTCACGTACAACGATCGCGGCGCCTGGACGCACATCTCGCCTGCGCAGAGGATGGCGCGGGGGTAGGGGCGGTCGGCTGTATAACGATCGTTCCGCCCCGGCCTTGCGCCGGGACGTATGAGGGCCTCGGGAGCGATCCCGGGGCCCTTGCCATTTGGGTGTGCCGAGAGGGTGGACGTGGCGCTCCCCCGGGCTTAGGCTCCTGGCGCCGTGGAAACTCTGATCGGAAAGACGATCGCTCGCTACCGCATCCTCGCGAAACTCGGCGCGGGCGGCATGGGCGTTGTCTACCGGGCCCATGACGCGCAGCTCGACCGCGATGTGGCCTTCAAGCTTCTGCCCGACGCCACGGTTCAGAGCGAAGAAGCCCGATCGAGGCTCCTCAGAGAAGCCCGCACGGCCTCTCAGCTCAGCCATCCCCACATCTGCCACGTGTATGAAGCCGGCCAAGCGGACGGCCACGTCTACATCGCCATGGAGCTTCTCGACGGCAGCGCCCTGTCGGAATCGATTCCCCCCGAGGGTCTGCCGCTGGAAACCATACTTCGAATCGGAACGCAGATCGCCGAGGCGCTCGCGCACGCCCACGGCAAGGGGGTCATCCATCGCGACCTCAAGGCCAACAACGTGATCGTCACACCCGAGGGCAGGGCCGTCGTTCTGGATTTCGGCCTGGCCAAGCGCGAGCTGATGAATGAGCAGGGCACGACCGAGCTGCTGAGCGTCGCCGCGACCGCGACGGGCGTGATCATGGGCACGCCGACGTATCTGAGTCCGGAAGTCCTGCAGGGAGGGCGCGCGACGGCGCAAAGCGACATCTGGGCGCTTGGAGTCGTGCTGTATAACATGGCCGCGGGAGAGCTTCCCTTTCGAGGGCGATCGATCGCGGAGCTGTGCGGCGCGATTCTGAAAGACACGCCGACGCCGCTGCCCGAGCGGGTCCATCCCGGACTGCGTGCCGTCATCCAGCGCTGCCTCTCCAAAGAGCCGAGCCAGCGCTACAGACTTGCGAGCGAAGCGCAGGCGGCCCTCCAGGCATTGCAGCCGGGCGCGGGATCGGGCGGCTCGGGCTCGGGCCTACGGACCCAGACGAACTGGGGGCGCCTGGGAGTGTATGCGGCCGGAATCGCGGTGATCGCGACGACGGCGCTCCTGGCGACCGAAGTGATTCGCTGGCCCGGCCCATTCGGAGGCGGCGCCTCCGGAGCGCGCATCCGGTCCCTGGCGGTGCTGCCCCTCGCCAACTTGTCCGGCGATTCGCGACAGGAATATTTTGCCGATGGCCTTACCGATGAGTTGATCGCGGATCTCGCCTCCATCAAATCGCTCAAGGTGATCTCCCGCACCTCGGCCATGCGATACAAAGGGGCGAACAAGCCCCTTCCCGAGATCGCGCGTGAGCTCGGCGTGAGCGGAATCGTCGAGGGCTCCGTCATGCGATCGAACGACCGCGTGCGCATCAAGGTCGAGCTGATCGACGCCGCGAGCGACCGGCACCTCTGGGCCCAGAGCTACGACCGCGACACGCGGGACATCCTCGCGATGCAGAGCGAGGTGGGACGGGACATCGCGGAGAGGATTCACGTCCAGCTTTCTCCGGGCGAGCAGGAACGAGTCACCGGCACGCGGCCGGTCAACCCCCGGGCCTACGAGCTCTATCTCAGGGGGCGATACTATTGGAACAAGCGCACCAAAGACGCGCTTCTACAAGCCCTGGACAACTTCACCCAGGCGGTGCGGATCGATTCGACCTACGCCGTCGCCCACGCGGGTCTCGCGGACACCTACGTTCTCATGCCCGTGTATGCGGGCAGCTCGCCTCTGGAGAGCTATCCCCTGGCGCGCACCGCTGCGCTCAAAGCCCAGAAGATCGACGAGCATCTTGCGGAGGCGCACGCCTCTCTGGGACGGGTGAAGCTCTTCTACGATTGGGATTGGACCGGGGCGGAAACCGAGTTCCGCCGGGCCATCGAGCTGAAGCCCAGCCTCTCCACGGCTCATCACTGGTATTCCATCTGCCTCCGGGACGTGGGCCGGCTCGAGGAAGCGATTACCGAAGCGAATCGGGCGCTGGAGCTGGATCCGGTCTCGCTCATCATCAACACGAATCTGGGCGACACGTTTTTCTACGCGGGGAAATTCGATCAGGCGATCGCGCAGCATCGAAAGACCCTCCTTCTGGACGCCTCCTTCGCTGCAGCGCATCTGTATCTCGGCCGCGCCTTCGAACAAAAGGGGATGTTCCACGACGCCGTCGCCGAATTCCAGAAGGCGAGGTCTCTGATGGGGAAGGGCCCTTATGCGCTGGCAGATCTCGCGCGAGGCTATGCTCTGGCCGGGAAAAGAGCGGACGCCAAGCGACTCCTGAACGAGCTGCTGGACTTTTCCAAGCGGGGCGCCGGCCAGGAAGTGGACATCGCGCTGGTCTACTTGGCGCTGGGGGACCGCGACCAGACGTTTCAGTATATGGAAAAAGCCTACAAAGAACGATCGGGATTGAACGATCTCGCGGTGGATCCAAGATTCGGGTCGCTCCACGGCGATCCCAGGTTCAAAGACTTGCTCGCTCGGCTCGGGCTCGCGTCCTAGAATCGGAAATAGTGGCCGAACCACAGGGTGGTGAAATGGAGCCGATCGCCCGTGGGCGCGTCAGGTCCGGGAGTGTCCATGTACCGGACGGCAACGTCGAAGGCGATCCTCTGGCGCAGGTAGTACTCCACTCCGAACCCGGCTGACCAGCCCAATCCCCATCCGGACGAGAGAAGCTGGGCGTTGCTGTTCGGAATGCGCTCGCGCGATTCCCAGCCTGATGGTCCCGCACCTGCGACCACATAGGGCCTGAGTAAACCCTCCGGTCCGCGCAGCACGAGGTTGGCGGTGATCGGGTACACGAAGAGGCTCCCTCCGGCTCCCTCCGTTCGCGGGAATCTCTGGTATCCACCCAGGAACTCGACTCCGCCGAAGCGGACCTTCGCCCAGAAGTTGCGCCAGAATGAAAACCCCGTGGAAGGGCCGTACCGGTCCGCGAAGCCGCCGCGCGGGTAGCCCAGGCTCGCGCCGAAGATCGGGGAGCCGATTCCCCTCTCGGCCCATCCACTGCGCGGGACGAATCCCAGACGCTCCAGGTCCCTTCGATTGAGCGTGCCCCGCGTGTCGTGAACGTAACGTGGATGGCGAAAGGCATAGAGGTAGTACCAGGGCTGGATCAGATCCTCGAGGTACGAGCGCATGACGGGGATTCTCCGGACTCGGAACCCGGGGTACGTCAAGCCCGGCGCGGTCCGGTTCCACCCCGCGTTGAACGCGGGGCCGTATGGCGCGCGGTTCCCCACGTCGGCGACCCGCATCTGCGAACCCAGGGACGGCGCGCTGGGGAATCCCCAATGGACGGGGAGGAGAAGCCATGCCCAGTCTCTGAGAACTTCCGGTTTCTTGCGGTAATCGATCCGACTCGGCTCGGGCGTGAGAACGACGTCAAAGCGGCTGTAGGGAATGACCCGTGTCGAGTCCCTGCCCGCGCCGGAGATACTCTCCGTGACTCCCAATCCCGCGACCGCTTCCCACTCGCCGGGATAGGGGAAATTGCCATGCGAGCCCGAGTTTCGGTCGTGGGCCAGGATTCGGAGCGGATAGTCCAGGATCGTGTAGGCGCGTCCGCCCACGTAAACCACGGGGTGCGTTCGATCGGTGATCTCGGGCCGGTGATTTCCTTGCGGCAGATTCGCGCTGCGAGCGTGAAAGAAGTAGTGCACCGCCTCGATCCCCGACCGATCGGAGTTGAGGATCACATTGATGTGCTCCCAGTCTCCCTCGTGGTTCGCAATGGCGTCGTTCATCGGATAGAAATACCAGTACTGAACGACCACCCGATTGCGTTCGTCGAGGAAGGGATGGGCGAAGACCGTCGGCCGGCTCCACGCGCCGCTGTCCGGTCCGGCCCGCAACCGGGCGTACGCATTCCACCATTCCCGCGGCTTCGTGCCCGGGAAGTCGAAGTACCAGACCTCCAGGAGCTCCGGATCACTCTGCGAGCGCAGCCCCAACTCGACCAATTCTGAAAGAGAGTCGAGGCTCAGGGCGTGAAACGGGACATCCTGGAAATCCTTGAGCTGATAGGGGGCCGCCCGAACCCTGTCCAGGCGAAGGGTGTCGGCAAAGACCATGGGATGAATCGGGAGGAGCTGGAACTTATGGCCGTGGATCCCTACGTGGTCCCCGGAGGGCAGGACCAGGGTGGGAGCGAATCGCCGAACGAGCCCCTCGAGTTCCGGCCGATGGGATTCTGCAATCCCGTCGCCTCGCTCGGATTCGTCGGCCGGCCCGTAGAGCGAGTCGGCCGCGGCACGCGCGCCAACCAGGGGGGGCCTCTGATCGGCCCGGATCACCTCTAGGTAAGCGCCGCGCTGGTCCCGCGTGGCAGCGCAGCCCGGCGCAAGCGCGGCGGCTAGCAGCAGGAGCGCGTACGGAAGCGCGCGAGCACATGGTCGCCGTCTCATCGCCGGGGTGGCCTTGAGGCGCAGCCTTGACCGGGTTCGGGGCATGCTCTACCTCCGAGGCGCTGGCCTGCCAATTGTCGTCCAGGGGAGGCGCGCAGCGTACTCCTGGGAGGGTCGATGCGCCAGGGCTGGATTTTGGCGCGCCGGAGGGGACTCGACCGGGACGCTAGCGCAGAATCAGGATCGGGAAACGCCGATCTACTGGCCGCACACGGTCGCGCTGAATCGGGAGAGAACCGGGGCGATCGGGTTTGCCAATGCCACGAGCGGGCTTCCGGCAAAGCACAGGCCGACGGGGTCATTCGAGGTCTCGCCCACGAGGAGCGAGCCAGAATCGCCGGAGCGGAGGAAAGGTCCCCTTATTCCGGCCACCATGATCTGGTCGACAAAGGTCGCCGTTCCCGCCCTATAGCCCACCTGGATCGTCACATTCACGCCTGAGACGGTACCGTGGGTCAGGCCGGTCGTCCGGCCGGTCTTCTTCACCGGCATCCCGACGGACGCTGCGGCGACGTTCGAGGTCGGCGTGTACCCGCCCGCCTCGGCGCACGTGAAGGAGAGTCCCGCGGGCGGCACGGCGATCGCCGCGTCGATCACATTGGTGCCGGACCCGAACTGGAGAGGCTCGAAGTCGGAGAGTGTGCCGCATTGAGGGGTATGCGCGCATTTGGGCATGGCGTCGTACCGCCCCGGAGCATCCAGCCTTTCCCCGATGGCGGCCTGATTCTCGCGCGCGAACACATGGTTGTTGGAGAGGAACACCTTGTTGCTGCCCTGCATCAGGACGCAGCTGATGGTGCCGGCCGAGCATTGGTTGTCGTTCCCGGTCGAGGTGCCGCACTGGATTGTCGAATCGCCGGCCGGAACCGCGAAGGCCACCACGTCCCCGACGACGCGCTGCTCCAGGCGGACTCCATCCAAACTCCGAGGAATTCCCGTGAGAACCTCGCGGCGGGTCAGGATCAGGATTCCGATACCGCCATCGGCGAGGCGGCCCGTCGCGGTTCCCACGACGCCGGAGATCGCCAGCAACTCCCGTGAATGATCGTTTTGGGTCCGGATCACCGCGTTCACTTCGCGCGGGTCGGCAGCGAGCAAGCTACCGGCTGCCGATGAGGAGGCTTTAGGTCCGGCGACCGTGCCGAGTGCCTTTTGGCCATTCTGATTGCTGCAACCGCTCCCGAAGAGGAGTGCGAGCCCGAGAACGAGGAGGAGGGATGTTGCGAATGCAGCCGTGGGCGCGGGCTTGCGAATCATGATCTGCCTCCCTTTATGCGGTGTATGCGTGCTGAGATTCGGGCGCAGTTGGATCTCGGAGTGGCTGTAATTATATCAACTAACTTGAGTTATGTCAACGGATAGCGACTCGGTTTTCGTCAGCCCTGTGACATTTCGGACGAAAATGTCATCGTCCGACAGTCAAAGTGGCCAGGATTGAAGACGGAGGTGTGTGGTTTTTTCACCCTGGATCGCGAGAACGTCCAGATTCGCCGCCAATGAGTCGGGTGTCAGGTATCCCATTCCGAGGCCATCGCCCGATCCGGGCTCCCATGCGGAGCTGGTGACGTGCCCTGACTCGATTCCTCCCGACCGAAGCTCGGCGCCCCTGGGGATGGGCTCGCCGGTCCACGGGAAGCGGAAGCCGATGCGCTGCCGCCTGAGCTTCCCCCGATGTGCGGTTCTCGCCACGACTTCCTGGCCCACGTAGCAGCCCTTGGACATCGAGATCGCTTCGGGCAGGGATAACTCGGTCGCGATCCGGTCCTGATCGTAGTCGATGCCCTGGAAGGGCAGCCCCACTCGGATCCGCCAGGCCTCGAACGCGCGCGCGTCCACGGCAGAGGGCGCGGCCGAAACGGCGGCCTCTTGCGGCATCAGAACGAAGGACAGCGGCTCGGAGCGGATCGTGATGGCGCCTTCCGCCTTCGAGGCGATCGCCTGCGCCAAGGGATCGCGCTCGGGGCCCGCGACCCCGATGAGCCGCGGCGTCTCTTCCGGGCCATGGAACTCCACGTCCTCCATGACGCGGAAGCGCTCGAGGTGCTGCCGCAAGGTGGACCGCGCGCCCTCGTCCGAGAAGATCCAGGCCATGTTCGGGTCCGTGAAGGCGGCCCAGGCGTGCGTGACCGGGCGGCCCTTCTCGGTGAGGAACAAGGTGCGCGAGGCGGTTCCGGGGGCGGGCATGGTCTCGAAATCCTGCGTGGCGGTTCCCTGCAGGAATCCGCGCGTCTCGGGGCCCGAGAGCCGAAGCACCGTCCAGCGCGCCAGATCCACCACGGCGGCGGCGTGCGTCAAGGCTCGGTACTCTTCCGCGAGGCGTTCGGTGGAGGATGTGGCCGGGCGCGACATGCCCCAACGATAGCACCGCCGGGAGCGGGCGGGGCTGGCCGAGTCGGGAGCGGCGGGGCTGGCCGAAAATTCCGGGTTGACAGCGCTGGTATCATATCGTATATTGACGATATACGATTTAGTCGGCGGCCCGCGTGTGGAGGGTTGAAATGACCGATCGCATTCGCCTCATGAAACGTCCCGCCCCGGCGAAGGGGCGGCGCCCTGCCGGGCCAGGGAAAGCCGAAGAGGAGCTGTCGTCGCTCGCGTGGGGGCTAGCCCACCCCGCGCGCGTCGCGATCCTACGGATGCTCCTCAAGCGCGGCGAATGCATTTGCGGAGCCATCGTCGATTCGATGCCGCTCGCGCAGGCAACCGTGTCGCAGCACCTCAAGGTGCTCAAGGAGGCGGGGTGGATCGAGGGGGAAATCGATGGGCCGCGTGTCTGCTACTGCCCTGCGGCGGGGGCGATGGCGCGGTTCAAGGAGCTATTGCAAGAGCTGGAATCAGGCGAAAGGAGATAGCCATGGAAGAGGGAACGGATGTTCGAGTGGCGGTGCGCGAGCGCTACGCGGCGATCGCGGAAGGAAAGGGTTGCGGATGCGGATCCGGCGAAGGCGGCACCTGCTGCACGAGCGAGCTGGGCTACAGCGCCAGCGAGTCCGCCGCGATCCCCGAGGGAGCGAATCTCGGCCTGGGCTGCGGCGCTCCGGTGGGGCTCGCAAACCCCAAGCGCGGGGATACCGTGCTCGATCTGGGATCCGGAGCGGGCGTGGACGTCTTCCTCGCGGCTCGTGAGGTGGGACCCGAGGGTCGCGTCATCGGCGTGGACATGACCCCCGCGATGATCGACCGCGCGCGCGCCAATGCCGCCCGCGAGGGATACGCCAACGTGGAGTTCCGTCTCGGCGAGATCGAGCATCTTCCGGTGGCCGATGCCTCGGTGGACGTCATCGTCTCGAACTGCGTCGTCAATCTGTCGCCCGAGAAAGAACAGGTGTTCCGGGAAGCGTTCCGCGTACTGAAATCGGGCGGGCGCATGCTCCTGAGCGATCTCGTGCCGAGCAACCTCTGCCCCGCGAGACGCGCGAGTCGACCGAGGCGTACGTGGGATGCATCGCGGGCGCGTCGCTTCGCGGGGATTACTTGCGGTTGATCCGCGAGGCGGGATTTCAGGAAGTCGAGGTCGTTCGCGAGGGGCGCTACGCCACCGAGCCGGTCACTTCCGTCCAGGTGCGCGCGACGAAGCCGTAACGCGCTTCAATCCCCCAGCGAGCCGATCATCACGACCGGCCCTGCGGGCTCGCTCGCTGGGGGCCCGCTCTCCGCCTCCAGCGAAATCGCGAAGGCGGTCAGATCGGACGGGTCTCCCACGTCCTCGATGCGCATGACCGCGCGTCCGCCTGCGTCGGGACGCACGGTCCCCAGCGGCGAGGGCGTCGTCCCGTGCAGCGCCCACAGCGCGTAGGCCTTTCCGCTCGGCACCTGAACATGCTCGAAGACCAGGACCGCGCGCCGCGTCAACGGATCCATCACCGCCCGCGCGCGGAGCCCGGGATCGGCCTCGGGCGTGAGCGTGAAGGTTGCGGTGCGCATCGCGGTCGACGAGAGGATCGTGGACCAGCGCCGCTCCGCCGTGAGTTCGCGCGTGAGCCGGACCGCACGCTCGTTCGCGCGCGCAAGGTCGCTTCTCATGCGATTGGTCTGCGTGAGGAGGACCGCGGTCGCGAGAATGAAGCATCCCGCCAGCGCCCAGGCCACGCGGTGGAGCATCACATCGCGTCTTGGTGCGGACCGTGATGCGGGCGGTGGCGCGGGCCGTGGTGCAAGCGGCGGCATGGGCATGGCGACGAAGATACGGCGGCCACGAGCCCGCGGCAAGGCGGCATGCTATGCTTTCCCGATGCAGAAGAAGCGTCTCCTGATCCTGGGCGGAGGCTTCGCGGGGCTGGATGTCGCCCGATCGATCGGCAGGTCGAAGGCGGCGCGCGATTACTGGGACACGCTCCTCATCGACAAGGAAAACTTCTTCCAGTTCAACCCGCTCCTTCCGGCCGTCGCGGTCGGCGCCGTCGAGACGCGCCACATCGTGTATCCGCTCCGCGACATGGCGCTCCATCGCCAGATCCGCTTCTTCAAGAACAAGGCCACCCGCATTGATTTCGCCCGCCACGAGGTGCTGCTCCACAACGACCTGGTTGTTCCCTACGACACGCTGGTCATCGCGATCGGGAGCGTCACCAACTATTACGATGTCCCGGGCGCGCAGGAATACGGGCGACCCTTCAAGACCATCGTGGACGCGATGTACGTACGGGCGCGCATCGTCGAGCTGTTCGAGATGGCCGAGCAGGCCGAGACGGACGCACAGAGGAAGGAGCTGCTCTCGTTCGCGATCGTCGGCGGGGGCATCACGGGGGTCGAGGTCGCGGCCGAGATGACGGACATGGCGCTGGATACCTTGATGCCGAAGTACCCCAGCGTCGCCCGCTCCGACTTCTCGGTCACCATCATCGAGACCGGGGACCGAATCATCCCCGCGGCGCGCCCCTCGCATTCGGCATACGTGCAGCGCTTCCTCGACCGCCGGGGCGTGAGAGTTCTGCTGGGGCACGGCGCCGTTCGCGTCGAGCCGAAGCGCATCCACCTGAACGACGGCGCCTCGATCGAGGCGTTCACGACGATCTGGACCGCGGGCGTGCATCCTCCGGATCTCGTGCGGCGGCTGCCCGTGTCCCACATCAAGGACGGCCGCGTGCGCGTGGACGAATACCTGCGCGCACTCGACCCAGCGGGAAAGCCGATCGAGGACGTCTACGTCCTGGGCGACTGCGCCGCATCGCCCCTTCCGGACGGGAAGTATCAGCCGGTACTGGCGGAGACCGCCATCGCCATGGGGAGCTTTGTAGGGTCCTCGCTCGTGGAGCGGGCGAAGGGGAGGCCCGCGAAGCCGTTCGGCTTCAAGAACGCCGGGTACATCATTTCGCTCGGAAAGCACAGCTCGGTGCTGGAGCTGTTCGGCCTACCGCTCTCGGGTAAGCTCGCGTGGCTCCTGTGGGCGGGCGCCTACTTGGTCAAGATGGTCGGCTTGCGGAAGCAGCTCGAAGTTGGAATCGACCACTTGACCCATCTCTTCTTCGAGCACGATTTTTCGCAGATCCTGAACCGCAGGCAGGTTCTGTCGGACGAGGAGCTGAACCTCTCGCTGGGGGCTGGGGCGGAAGCTCCCTCCCTGTCGTCACAAGTCGAAGCACCGAGCGTACACCCCGTAGCTGGTCCTCCGCCCAAGTGATCCCATCAAGCCCCATCGAGGCGGAACCCTCAGGCGCTGGAAATGTGTATAGTAATGTGTACGGCAGTAGGTGACGTCGATTCCCTATTGGACGATCATCAGTCGCAGTGACCACTCACGGAAGGAGCTGTGGGATGAAGCGTATCCTGGGACCTAGTCTCGTATTGGCTTTGGCGATTTCTCTCTTCGCCGCCTTGGCGTTCGCCGCAATGCCGGCGCACAAGGCCGCGGCAGCAAGCAAGACCATCAACGGTGAGATCGTGGACCTGAGCTGCTATCTCGGGAGTTCCATGAAGGGCGCGGCCCACAAGGAGTGCGCCGCCACGTGTATCAACAACGGCGGCCCGATGGGCCTTCTCACGAGCAAGGGCATGCTGTACGTGCTCACGATGAACCACGAGAACCCCGACGCGTTCAACAGCGCGAAGAAGCATGCCGGCGACATGGTCAAGGTGACCGGCTCGACCTCCATGAAGAACGCGATGCGTGCTCTGCAAGTCAACGGCGTCGAGGCGATCTAACAACCGACGGTAATGAGAACGATTCGGCGCGTGGGGTGCCATCCGGTCTCCCACGCGCCTTTCTATTCCTGCGCGCCTTTCCTCCCATGAGGCGCTTCGCGCTGGTACTCCTGATGTTCGCGATGGCGGGGCTCGTGCTCTGGACCGCGGTCTTTCGCCCCAAGCTGACCGCCGCGGAGCGCGGTCGCAGGCTGGCCGAGAGGACCGGCTGCTTCGGATGTCACGGTCCCGAGGGGGTCGCCGGAACGAACAATCCAGGACGCACCGAGAACACCGTCCCCTCCTTCCGGTCGCTCATGATGTACGCGAACAGCGAGGAGGATGTGCGCGATTGGATCGAGGACGGCACGACTCCCTCGCGCGCGAAGAGCGAGACCTGGCGCGCCAATCGCAAGGCTGGGGCGCTTCGCATGCCCGCCTTCAAGAAGCGGCTGAGCGCGCGCCAGATCGACGATCTGGTCGCGTTCGTGATGGCGACGTCCGGCGATGACGCGCCCGAGGATTCCCTGGCGCTGGCGGGCCGCGAGCGCGCGACGGAATTGGGCTGCGTCGGGTGCCACGGCGCGGGCGGCCGGTACGCCCGCCCCAATCCCCGCTCGCTCAAGGGATACATCCCGCCGTGGGACGGCGCCGACTTCCCCGATCTCGTCCGCGATCGCCACGAGTTCGACGAGTGGGTCACGGACGGGAACACGACGCGGTTCAAGACGAACCCGATCGCGATGTATTTTCTCCGCGGGGCCGCGCTGCACATGCCCGAATACCGGCGCTTCCTCAAGCCCGGCTATCTCGACGCGCTCTGGGCGTACGTGCAGTGGCTCCGGGGTCCGCAGACTAGCTCTGCTTCCGCCCCACGATCAAAATCTCCGTGAGGTAGAAGTAGAGCTTGTCATCGCGCGTCTCGGGTCCGAGCGCCTCGGCCGGTCCCGGGGGCGCCTCTTGGAGCCTTCTCCGCAGCTCGGTCCTTACCGGGTCGCTCACCGTCTGCAGCCCCGCCCACGCCTCGAAATCGCGCGCCTTGCGGAAGATCTCCGTTGCGTCGATCGTGAATCCGGCGTCCTCGAAGAGACGGATCCATTCGGTTGCGGTGAGTGCTTTGACGTGGCTCGGGTCGCGGAATCTCTCGAAGGCATTGATGTAGTCGTCGGTGGTCCGGTTCTCCGGGACCACGTTGTCGATCATCGCCACGGTCCCGCCCGGCTTCAGCACGCGCGCCATCTCGCGGATGAACTTCGCGCAATCGGGAAAGTGGTGCGGGGCGATGCGGCAGGTGACCAGGTCGAATTCGGCGGCCTCGAAGGGAAGGTCGCAGGCGTCCGCCTCGGAGAAGGAAACGTTCACGACGCCCTTGCCCCAAATGAAGCGCTCCGCGGCGTCGAGCATCTCCTTCGTGATGTCGGTCGCGACAACCTCGCGCACCCGGGGCGCAAACGCGAGAGCCGTGTGCCCGCCGCCGGTCGCGATGTCCAGGACGCGCCAGTCGGGATTTGGCGCCACCACCTCCAGCATGCGGTCGAGGCTTTCGCCCTTGGAGTGGTCGTAGCTTGAGACGTATCGCTCGGCGTTGAGCCCGAACTGGCGTCTGACCAGGTCGTGAAGGTCCGTCACGCGGGGGGGCTACTTCTTCTTGGCTCGGCGTCCGGCGACTTTGCGAACGCGGCGTGTGGCTCGCCGCGTCTTGCGGGCGCCCGTTGGACGCCGGCGCTTCGCCTTACGCGCTGGCCTGCCACGCTTCGCCGGGCGGGCGCGCTTCCGTCCGCGCGCGCCGCCGGAGCGACCGTCCGCCTTTTCCACGCCCGGCATCTCCTTGAGCTCGCGCACTCCCATTCCGCGGATGCGACGCCAGGATTCGAGCGCGCTCCGGCGTGGCCTCGTGCGACCCGACTCCCAGCCGAAAATGGATTGCGCGGACACGCCCACCAGTTTCGCGTAAACGCGTCGGCTCATCTTGAGCTTCTTGCGGTGCCGCTTCACCCACGTGGGCGAGAAGCGGATCTGCGAGCTCTCCGACTCCGGCGCTTCCGCGGCCCGCACGCTCTTCGTGGACCGCTTGGCGACCTTCTGCAGCTCGGCAATTTGCTTGCGCTGCTGCGCGGAACGACGACGCAACGCGGCGACGAGCTTGCGGAGCGGCGTCACGGCCTCGCGTGCTTCCTTCCGCGCCAGGCGGCGGATCTCGGTTTTCAATACACCTGCAAAGTTAGGCATAAAAGCCTCCGTTCTATTTACAAAGATGCGAGCGTAAGTCGCACGATTCTGCTCGAGCGATTATAAGTCTTCTGTTGGAGCTTTGGAGAACTACTCTTTGTAGAACTTCCCGCCGCTGAGGGCCATCTGTTGCAGTCTTCCCGAGGGGCCCGAGGGGGCGCCTTCCTGCTGCCGGCGGGTCAAGCGCTCCACCACCACGCCGATCCCGGCGGAATCCGCGTAGCGTAAGAGCCCGCCTCGAAATGGCGGGAAACCGGTCCCGAACACCATCGCCAAGTCGACGTCTTCCGCGCGCGCGACCACATTCTCTTCCAGCGCGAGGGCAGCCTCGTTCACCATGGCGTCGATGAGCCGATCCACGGTCTGCTGAGGGGTGAGCGCTCCCTCGGAGGGGTTGGAGGATTCGATCTCGCCATTCACGCCCTTCCGCCGACCCTCCTCATAATTATAGAAGCCCATCTCCGATTTCTTGCCCAGCTCGCCCGCGGCCACCAGCCGGTCGATCAGGCTCACGGGCGGAACGCGATCGCCGTAAGCATCGTGCAGCACGTGCGCCACCTTGCGCGCCACGTCCAGCCCGATCTCGTCCAGAAGCTCGAGCGGGCCCATAGGCATCCCGAAATCGCGCAGCGCGCGATCGATCGCGCGCACCGGCTGCCCACGCTCCACCAGCGCTACCGCCTCCGCCATGTACGGCATCAGCACGCGGTTCACGAGGAATCCAGGAGCGTCCGCGACCAGTACCGGCGTCTTCCCCAGACGGCGCGTGAGCGCGATCACGGTCTCGACCGCCGCGGCATCGCTCGCGTCCGTGCGGATGATCTCCACCAGCGGCATCCGCGTCGCGGGATTGAAGAAATGCATGCCCACGACGCGTCCTGGGTTCTTGAGCCCCTTGGCCATCGCGCGCACCGAGAGCGAGGAGGTGTTGGTGGCGAAGACGCATCGCTCGGGCGCCAGGTTTTCCAGCTCGCGAAAGAGCGCCTGCTTCACGGGGAGATCCTCGACGACCGCCTCCAGCACCAGGTCCGCGGATTTGAGCCCCGACATGTCGAGCGCGGGCTCGATCCTCCCGAGCGCGCGCTCCCGCTCCGCCTTCGTGAGACGGCCGCGCGAAACCTCGCGGTCGAAGAGCGAGCGCGCGTGGGAGAGGGAACGGAGCAAGGGCTCGGGCTTGAGATCGCGAAGCCGGACGCGCATGTCGCGGCTCGAGAAGAGATACGCGATCTCGCCGCCCATGGTCCCCGCGCCCATCACCGCGACGTGGCTCACGGGGCGCGCGCGGGCGGTCTCGGGCCGCCGCTTGGAATCCTCGCGCATCGCGAAGATCCGGCGCAGGTTCTTCGATTCGGGCGTGAAGAGGAGTTTCGCCACCGCGTCGCGCTCGATCTGTAAGCCGGCGGCGGACGACGCGCCCCAGGTGGCGCGCAGAACGCGGATGATCTCGAGCGGCGCCGGATAGTGGCCATGCGTCTGACGAAGCACGCGCCCGCGTGCCTGGGAGAGGATCGCGTTCCGCAGTGGCCCGATCGTCTCCATGACGCGAAGCGCGAGGGGAGGGTTGCGGCGCACCGCGTGCGGCTCTTGCAGCAGGGCATCGGTCCACTGGACCGCGCGCTCGGCGAAGCGTTCGTGTGGCAGGACCGCGTCCACGAGGCCAACGCGGTACGCGCGCCGCGAATCCAGCGAGCGGCCGGTGAGCAGGAGATCGAGCGAAGGCATGAGGCCGATCAAACGCGGCAGCCGCTGGGTCCCCCCGAATCCGGGCATAATCCCGAGCTGCACCTCGGGCAGCCCGATCGCGACCTTGCGCGCGTTCGATGCGATCCGGTAGCGCATGGCCAGCGCCAATTCCGTACCGCCGCCCAGGCACGGCCCGTTGATCGCGGCCACCGTGGGGTACGGCAGGCGCGAGAACTCCTCGAACAGCTCCTGCGCCTCCTTGGATTTCGCCTCGGCCATAGCCGGACTGGTGAGGCGATCGAACTCGGCGACATCGGCTCCCGCGATGAACTGCTCGTCCTTCCCACTCAGCAGGATGAGCGCACGCGGGAACGCGGGGTCGGTTCGCTGGCGCAGCGAATCGAGAATGTGGCGGAGCGCCGCCAGGGACCGCGAGTCGAGGAGGTTGACCTTGCGCGCTGGATCTTCGAACCAGAGGAGTGCGATGCCCGAGGCGTGCGCCTCGAGACGGAAGGGACCGAATTCGGAGCGGCTATCGTCGGCTGGGCGCTCGTCGAAGGCGAAGCTCACGCCGCGCGCTCCAGCACGAGCGCCGCGCCCTGCCCGCCGCCGACGCACAGGGTCGCCAGCCCCAGCGGCACGTCGCGCTTTCGCATCTCGCGCAGCAACGTGAGCGTGAGGCGCGTTCCCGAGACACCGACCGGGTGCCCCAGCGCGATCGCGCCGCCGTTCACGTTCATGGTCGCGCGGTCGATCTCGCCGATCGGTCCCTCCAGCCCCAGCTTCTCGCGGCAGTACTTCGCCGACGCCATCGCGATCTCGTTCGCGATCACCTGCGCCGCGAAGGCCTCATTCAGCTCGATCAGGCCGATGTCGCGGAACGACACGCCCGCGCGCTTCAACGCGACCGGCGTCGCGTGCGTCGGGCCCAGCCCCATCCGCGCGGGATCGAGCCCCACGAACGCATAGCCCTTGATGCGCCCCGCGGCCTTGAGCCCCAGCGCGCGCGCCTTGTCCGCCGAGGCGACAAGGATCCCCGCGGCGCCGTCCGTGATCGGACAGGAGTTCCCCACCGTCACGGTGCCGTACCGCCGGTCGAAGTAGGGCTTGAGCTTCGCGAGCGCCTCGAGCGTTTGACTCTTTCGGGGGCCCACGTCCTCGGTCACCGCCTGCTTGTACGGCGGCGCGAACACCGGCACGATCTCCTGCGCGAAGCGACCGGACTCCATGGCCGCCACCGCGCGGCGATGGCTCGTGAGCGCGAAGTCGTCCTGCGCCTCGCGCGAGATCCCGAATTCCTTGGCGAGAACTTCCGCGGTCTCGCCCATGTTGAGGCCCGATACCGGATCCATGAGCCCCTCGGCGAGCGCGATGCGCGGCGCGAGATCGCGCGGACGCGCGGTCGCGAGCGCTTGAAGCTTGGCGCCCGGCGATTTCGCGCGCATGAGCCGCTCGAACACGCGCGTGAGGCTATCGCTTAACAAGAGTGGGATCATGCTCATCGATTCGGTGCCGCCCGCCAGGATCAGATCCGCGTGTCCCGCGGCGATCTTCTCGTGGGCCTGGGCGATGGATTCCATCCCCGAGGCGCAGTTCCGCTGCACCGTGAAGGCGGGCGCCCGCTCGGGGACGCCGGCCATCAGCGCGACCACGCGCGCGACGTTGGTGGATTCGGAGGGCTGGGCCACGTTGCCCAGGATCACCTCGTCGATCTCCTTGGGGTCCACGCCGGTCCGCGCAAGAAGCTCGGAAAGCGCGATGCGCCCCAGCTCGGCCGCGTGCACATTGGCCAGCGCCGTGCCCGCCTTGGCGAAGGGGGTTCGGTATCCGTCTATGAGGACGACGTCGCGCATAGGCTCGTGGGGTGTGGGCGAGGGATCTGAACGAGTCTTTTCACACTCTGGCTACTGTGTCACAGTGCCGGGAGGAGGTCAACGCATGGACGTTCGCGACATCCGCACGATACCCGACCTGCTCCGCCATGCTGTTGAGACGCACCGGAAGCCCGATGCGTTTCTGGTAAAACGCGACGGACGGTGGGAGCCGGTCTCGATCGCGAGCTTTGCCGAGCGGGTTCGCGCAGTCGCCGGCGATCTGGTCACGCGCGGCGTGAAACACGGCGACCGCGTGGTCATTCTGTCCGAGAACCGGCTGGAATGGGCCATCGCGGACCAGGCGATCCTTTCCGTGGGTGCGGTGTCTGTGCCCATCTACGCGACCTTGCCGGCGGACCATGTCGGGCCGCTGCTGGCCGATTCCGGCGCCGTGGGCGCCTTCGTCTCGAGCGCGGCCCAGCGCGCGAAGGTGGAGGCCGAGCAGCCGAAGGCGCCCGGGCTCAAATGGGTGGCGGTGTTCGACGAGTGGCAGACCGACGCGGGCGCGAGGCCGGCCGTTGGCGCGGGCGCGGCACCGCCCGCCCCCGACGACGTCGCGACCATCATCTACACCTCCGGCACGACCGGCGTACCCAAGGGCGTGATGCTCACGCACCGCAATCTCGTCTCGAACGCGATCGCGGCGCTGACCGCGCTCGACTTGGGCCCCACCGACGTCCACCTTTCCTTCCTGCCGCTCAACCACATCTTCGAGCGCACCGCCGGTTACAACGTGATGCTCTACGCGGGCGCGACCATCGCCTACGCCGAGTCGATCGAGAAGGCCGCGGCCAATCTCATGGAGGTGCGCCCCACCATTCTCCTCGCCGTGCCGCGCTTCTACGAGAAGATGATCGAGCGAATCATGGAGGTGGCGAAGGCGGCTGGGTTCCCGCGTGACGTGATGGCCCACTGGGGGCGCGACATCGCGCAGAAGTGGGCGGCGAAGAAGCTCGAGGGGCGCGCGGTCGCGCAGACGCGCGCCATAGCCCCCGCGCTCGCTCTTCAGCACGCGCTCGCGAACGCGCTCGTCTACCCGGTTCTGCGCGCCCGCCTGGGCGGCCGCATCCGCTACTGCTTTTCCGGAGGCGCCGCGCTCCCGCGCGAGATCGGGCTCTTCTTCTACGGGGTCGGCATGCCCATCGTGGAGGGGTACGGCCTGAGCGAGACCTCGCCGGTCATCGCGGTGAACACGCCCGAGCACTTCAAGCTTGGCACCGTCGGGCACCCGATCCCCGGAATCGAGGTGCGGATCGCTGAGGACGGCGAAATCCTCGTGCGCGGCCCCTCGATCATGAAGGGCTACTGGAACCGACCCGAGGAGACAGCCGCCGCCCTCGAGGGTGGCTGGTTCCATACAGGCGACATCGGCGAGATCGACGCGGAAGGGTTCCTGCGCATCACCGACCGCAAGAAAGACCTCATCGTCACGAGCGGCGGAAAGAAGATCGCGCCCCAACCGATCCAGAACGCGCTGAAGAAGTCATCGCGTATACTGGAGGCGATCGTGGTCGGGGATGGGCGGAAGTACGCGACCGCGCTGATCGTTCCCGCGAACGGCGCCACGCGCGAGGCCATAGCGGCCGACGTGGACGCCGTCAACAAAGACCTGGCCTCTTATGAGACAATCAAACGCTTCGAGTTGATCGCCAACGACCTGACCGTCGAGAACGGATCGCTCAGCCAGAAGATGGAAGTGAAGCGGCGGGTGGTATCGGACCGCTATCGCGATGTGATCGAGAACATGTACTCAGGGGGGCAGCAGGAATGACATCGTCGAGCCAGACCAGGCACACACAATTCACCGCATCCATTCCGGAGAACTACGACCGGTATCTCGGCCCTGTCATATTCGACCCCTACGCGCGCGACCTGGCCAAGCGTCTTGGACGGCCGGGACCGATGCGCGTCCTGGAAACCGCCTGCGGATCCGGCATCGTGACGCGGCGGCTGCTCGAGGCGCTCTCCCGCGATGCCGCCCTGGTCGCGACCGATCTCAACCCCGCCATGCTCGATCACGCGCGCGCCACCATCGGCGAGGACTCGCGCCTTAGCTGGGAAGTGGCCGACATGTGCGACCTCAATTTCGAGTCGGGAACATTCGACGCCGTTGTTTGCCAGTTCGGAGTCATGTTCGCCCCCGACAAGGCGGCCGCGTTCCGCGAGGCGCAACGGGTGCTCATGACGGGCGGCCGGTTCCTCTTCAACGTATGGGACGCGATCGACAAGAACCGGTTTGCCATGATCGCCAACGAGACGATCACGGGACTCTTCCCCAAGGATCCGCCAACCTTCTACCAGACACCATTCGGATTCCATGACCGCGGCATGATCCGGAAGATGCTCGAGTCCGCCGGCTTCTCGCGGGTCAACGACGTGGTCGTCTCGACGAGAAGCCAGTCCCCGAGCGCGGCGGAGTTTGCCCGCGGGTTGGTCGAAGGGAATCCCGTGATCAACGAGATCCAGTCACGAGGCGGTCCGAGCGCGGACGAAATCGTGAAGGAGCTGGCCGCGCGGCTCACGAAGAAGCTCGGGGGGAGGCCGGTGCCTGTGCACCTCCAGGCGATTGTGTTTGAGGGGGAGGCTAGCGGGTAGCGAATGTCCCCGTCCAGATGGCAGGCTTGACACCTATCGTCCGACACAGCACTTGTACTGAGCCTCGAAATCGGATATAATTCCGCAGTTCCGCTCCAAATGCCTCGGGGCGTCCAATCGGGGGTGCGATGGCTCTCTTCGATCAAGGCGGTGCCGCTAAGCAGTTCCCCCGACCCGCGCGAATCAGCCCACTCTCATCCGGCAGGAATGACACCGTGGCTTGCATGCGTTCTTTTACGAAATTCGGGCCCCAGGCCATGGAATGGCCCCTGACCTCCCCCGGTCAGAGCCCTCGCCGGCAGGAAAGTTGGATAGGCAGATGAAGAAAAAACGTGGTCCGACGCCGTTACGGCAATTGTTTTTTGCTGCCTTCGTCACGAGTTCGCTGGGCTTGGCAGTCCCGGGCCTAGTCTCGGCCACCTGGGCCAAGACCGCCCCAATATCAACCATCGGAGATCCGACCGACGGAGACCAAGCCCCCAGCCCCAGGAAATCGGGCTCCATTGGCCTGATTGTGTCGCCCGATCATTTGGCCCCCGCAGGTACATTGCGGACCTTCCCATGGCGAATCTATCTTTTGGTGCTCCGAGTTCTCCTTCATTCATCCTTTAGGGTTTAGGATCAAATACCCATGAATTCTGACCTGGAGCGGGTAAAGGGCCTTATCGAGCAGGGCCTCCACCGCCGGGCTCTTGATGAGCTCGCATCCACGTCTCTAAGTGGCTATTGCGACGATGATCTTCTCGATTTGGTAATTCTCCGCATGTCTGCAGCGACTGGACTAGGTAGGTGGGAGGAGGTGCTCCAAGTCGGCATCCCCCTCCTCCATGACCTAACCTCTCGCGACGACCGTGTCCGCGCCAGTGAAGTCCACGGAATGCTTGGGAATGCCTATCTCAGGAGCGGAGATCATCGGAAGTCCGAGGCACATATAAGAGCCGCGATCCACATCCTAACCTGGGATGTTGTGAACGTGCAAAGGGCGCTACGCGAGCAGCGCCGGCTAGGTATGATGTTCCTAGCCATTGGAGATTTCCGGCAGGCCGCGTCAGAATTCAGCAGGGGTAGTGAGCTTGCTGACAAGTGTGGCGAGGTGCGCGAGGCCATTGGGCACCGAATAAACCTGTGCGTCTCGCTAATCAAAGTTGGCCACCTTGACCGGGTACCCTCACTCCTAGACGAGGCGGAAGTAAAGGCGGTAGATAAGGCTAAGCAGCTTCTGCTTTGTAGCCTTATTCGTGCTAATTACCTGAGGATCACTGGAGCTCCTGCGAAGGCACTTGTATTGCTGCATCCTGCCCTTGCGACCACCCGCGAGCAGCACTACTCCCGCGAAGAAGCGATTACGCTCGAGTACATGGGCGACTGCTACCTCGCCCTAAGAGAATTCAAGCGGGCGCTGGATCACTACGAACTCGCCCTAAAGATCGCGGAAGCGACCGCGCCGGAAGGCGACATCATCCCCGAACTCTGCCACCGCATGGGAGAAGCGAAAATCCGCCTCGGTGACCCGAACGCCGCAATCGTACTCTGCGAGCGTGGCCTTCGCGTCGCGCGCGCCTCGAGTGACCGCTACGAAGAGTGCGCAACGCATCGGGTCTACGCTATGGCTCACCGCGCGGCGGGAAACACCAAGAAAGCGCTGCGCATCGCCGATGAGGGAATCGATCTCGGCCGCCGGTACGAAATCCCCTACGAACTCGGTCGAACCCTCGCATGGGCCGGCGAGACGCGCATCGAAGATTCGTCGCCTGAGGAGCAGACACACGGGCGACGCCTACTCTGGGAGGCCCGGGGAATTTTCGAGCGCATGGGGCTGACCCAACGGGTGAGCTCGATTGATCGCCTGCTAGGGTTCGATGCTCCGCAAGGGAACACCGCCGAGCAGCCTGCGATCGCCGAGATCGAAGGCCTCGGGGATCTCGATCGCGGCGCTCTTCGCTTTGGGATCGTGACTACCAACGCCAAGATCTGCGAGGCGGTCGAAATCCTACAGAGCGTGGCCCCGAGTCAGATCCCGGTCCTCATCACCGGGGAGAGCGGCGTCGGGAAGGAACTCTTGGCCCAGGCGCTTCATCAGATGGGTCCCCGACGCAAAGGGCCCTTCGTCGCCGTCAACTGCGGCGCCATCTCCGTCAATCTCCACGATAGCGAGTTCTTCGGTCACGAGCGCGGAGCGTTCACGGGCGCGATTACATCGCGCGAAGGGCTCCTCGCCTCGTCGGATAAAGGAACCTTGTTCCTGGATGAAGTCGGCGATCTTCCTCTACAAGTACAGGCCGCTCTCCTTCGCGTGCTCGAAACGGGCGAGATTCGTGCGGTCGGCCGCGACGACGTCCGTAAGGTCGATATTCGAATCGTGGCGGCGACAAACGCAGCACTCGAGGATCTCGTCACCCGTGGAGCGTTTCGGCAGGACCTCTTCTATAGGCTGAACGGCATCCGGATCACGGTGCCACCTCTTCGCGAACGCGAAGAGGATATAAGGGCACTGTTCCGCTACTTCTGGGCTCAGGCGTGCGCATCAGCAAAGAAACGACTCAAAGTCGATGAGGCCGTCGAGAGTCTGCTCTGCGCGTACGATTGGCCTGGGAACGTTCGCGAACTACGGCACGAGATCGCGAAGGTCGTCGCGCTAGCTCCGGACGGTTCCTCCGCAGGCCCCGACGCGTTTCTCCATCAGGTCAAACGGAGGGATGTCGGATCGCTGCTGCGAGACCGAGACCGCCGCGAGGAGGTCTCCGGGGAGCGCCAACAGATCCTTCTCGCCTTGCGAGCACATCGAGGCAACAAGGCCGAGGCCGCCCGTAGCCTGGGAGGCATGAAACGCACTACCCTGATCTATAAGATAGAGCGGCTCGGAATCCGCCCCGACGAGTATCAGGTACGCGAGTAGGCCCGCCCTTGGCCTGGCTGACCCCCCAATAATCCTCTAAGTCTCCGCACCCCAGTGGCTTCCACACGAAAGCGCTGGCGTTTTCTTGCTTGGCCGGCCTGCGCCAAATCTCTCTGGCTCTGGTTCGCCGCGACCAGATTCCGTAATCCCTTACTAGCAAAGTAGTAGCGCCCGCCCATACTTCTCAGCGCCCCAACCTCAGCGAGGTTTCCCCCAGTCAACCGCCCAAGTGACGGGCGGATCAATTTTGGCCGCTCAATCGCTTTTATAACTCCCATCAATACAATGAGTTGGGGTAGTCGACGCGTTTGGCTTTTCGGCCTTTCGTGGCACCCCCACTGCATTAGTAATCCGCCAGGAATGGCGAGCCACGGATGGCGGCGGATCAAGGAGGGGTGCTATGGAACGGACCAGGAACCTGAAAAGCGGACTCAAAGTAGCGACGATGGCAGTGTTCTTCGCGGCGGCGCTTCTCTCGCAGGGTTGCAGCAGCAATGCGCTGATGAACCCGCAGCCGAACCTTAGCGCGCAGGGCGGACAGACGGCGCTTTCGGATGGACATATTGCGAATCCTGACGGGCACATCGCGAACCCTTAGCTAGATAGCGCTGAGTCCATGTCCCTGATGGCGGAGATAACATGGTCAGCTCTCAAATAGGATCGCCGGCTCTCATCACCGAGGTCGCCGGATATTTGGCGCAGGACCCGGGATGCGAGAGTGAATCTAGTCTGAGACTCCTTTCTCTGCCCGGCTCGGGCAGCAAGCGCGCCCATTCTGTAACTCAGTTGCCAGACGAATTCTCTCATGCCCGACCCTTCAGCTTTCTCGAGACCGACTGTGAGCAGACCCCAGGATTTCGTGTGATCGAGCCCTTGCTCATGGAGGATCTCGGAGATGGCGAGAGCAGCGGGCACGGTAATAACCAGAAGGCCCCTCTGCTCGGCGGCTCGGAACAGCGCCTCGATTTCAACGAGGCTCGTTCTGGCATTGCCATTCCGAGCGTGGCCGAGGTGCATTTCGATCTGGACCCCCCAGAGATCCTCTGAATCCCTGGTTTCTAGAAGCTGGGTCTCTGCCTCTCTGAGCAACGCCTCACTCTCCTCGACCTCGCTCCGTCTCCTGAGAATCCTCGCAAGCAGCCACTCTAGTCGTGGCTTCACGATTGTGTACCCATGCTTGTTCAAGAGGGCCACCCCCCTCCGGACACCATCCTCTGCCAAGTCTCCTCTCCCCAAGAAGTAATTTGCGAGCCCTTCGATCTCAGTGGCCTTCGCGATGTAGGTATAGTTGTTGAGCCCCTGCGCGGCACGCATGACTTCGCGTGAGCCGGCAAGCGCTTCCTCGTACCGTGCTAGATAGACGGAGCACATCGCTGAGCCGGCGCAACCCGCGACATATTCGAAGGTGTTACCAAAGCGCCTCGCCCATGTGGCAGATAATCGGTCTTGGTCGGCAGCCTCCGCAAACCGACCTTGGTTGAAGTACCAAGCCCCTCGATTACTAAGGATCCTCGCCTTGAAGGGATCCGAGCGGGACAACTCGGCGTAGCGCCAGGCTCGGTCCAGCCATTCCAGCTCGCCCTCAGCAGCACCCAAGTAATGAAAGGCTGTGCTCACAGCATTTGCCAATCTCATCTTCCAATAATCGGATTCCGCCAGCTCCGAGCCGGCCCGAAGGATCTCGAGTGCGTCTTGGCTCGCCCCGCCGACAACCATTGCGGCTCCGAGCTCGTACATCAATGCCGCCCTCTCGTTTCGTAGTGAGGAATCGGCAGGGTGGTCGCTCAGAACTCTTCGAACCCGATCAATCGCCCTCGCTCTCGAGGCCGCGTCTCCGTGCCGCCAGTCCATCTCCGCGAGGTCCGCGTGGCAGCGCAAGAGCAGCGACGTGTTCCCTGCCTTTCCTGCCGTCCCAACGCATTCGGACAGGTGAGTTCTTGCCTCCTCCAGGTTTCCCTTCGACATAGCGACCTGGCCAAGCAGGTGCGACCGAGAAACCGCATCAGCGGTGCCGATGTCGCCATTCCCCCAACACTCAGGGCGCCTCAGGTAGCTCTCGGCTCCGTCTTCGTCACCGAGCTGATGCAACAACGTTGCGATTCGAAGACAAATGCCTCGGGCTCGGTCCGCTAGATTTGCCCCCAATGCAATTCTGAGACAGAGTTCCAGTTTTTCGACAGCCAAGCGCTGATCACCCCGACTGACAGCGCCCTCGACTGACTGCAGTGCTCTCTCCAGAACCTCCGGTGACGGGCGATATCTGAGCTCGAGGTCTGTTCTTTCCTCGGAGTCCCCCTGGTCGGACATTGCTTTGAGAACTGCCGCTGCAATCTCCGCCTGGCTCTCCCCTGCCGCCAGCTCCTGGACCGTCTGCCTCACTCCGTCGGACGCGGGGACCCATCCGTCACGAGTTCGGCGGACCCATCCCTTGGCGAGAAGAGAGGCGAACGTGCCCTCCATATTTCGAGCAGGGACGTACCGCTGGAATTGATCCATCGGGACGGGTCGTCTGAAGAGCGAGATCGTCTGAACGACGCGTCGCTCTTCTGGGTCGAGGTGCCGCCACGCGACTGCCCAGGGATTCATCCCTGCTTCCAGCCCCAGGGAGTGGATCTGGGTCGATTCGTGGAACGTCCAGGTTGCGTTCCTTCTCTGGAGTATGCCCCTGTCCACGAGAGACGCGAGGATGCCTCGCAGGACACCGGGATTCCCGCCCGAGAGAGCATGGAGCTTGGATACCAATTCGGATTGAACTTTCGCGGCCCCAAGCGTCGTGCTGAGCATCTGACCGCAATCGCTCTCAGACATAGGCATGACCTGAATCACCTGCCCGAACGGATCCGCGGGCTCAGCGATGGGCCCGCTCGGCATCGCGATCAGGACGCGACCTGCGCGGCCTTGCTCCGCCGAAAGCGCCCACAGGTACCTGGCCAGAGCCCGGTACGCGTTGGCCGAGCCGCGTTCGGGTATTGCATCCGTGTAGAGCAGAACGGGCGATTCCTGACCTCGCTGCCAGAGCTGGGCATGAAGCTCGTGGGTGAGGTCTCCGCCGCCTGTGGAAAGACCGCCCAGGAATTCTGCGACCTGGTGCGCGAGCGAGCCCCTGCCGTCAATCTCGAGGGCGCGGCCTGCCGCGCCGAGGAGCCTCGCGGCAACCTCCTCCATCAGCGCGGTCTTCCCGATCCCAGGTTCGCCGGTGATGTACAGCAATGTCGGTGTGCCAGCCTCCTCGGAGTTGAGGAGCTTCTCGATCTCCGCGATCTCCTTCTCGCGCCCGACCAGCTTCCCGCCGAGGATCTCGCCGATGCGGTCCTGGACGCCGAACCCCTCCATGAACTCGTCGGCGCTCCCCTGGCGTAAGCCGGGCTTGCGCTCGAGGGCGCGCATGACAACGCGCTCGAGATCGGCGGGGACTTGCACGCCATGGACGCCGGGCGAGGGCACCCAGCCCTCGAGCTGGCCCGAGATCACTTCGCGGACGGTGCGGCCCGCGAAGGGATGCTTGCCGGTCAGCGCCTCGTACGTCATCACGCCTACCGAGTAGAGATCGCTCCGCACGTCGGCGGGCGCGCCTTCCCACACCTCGGGCGCCGCATAGCCGGGTGTTCCGGACAGGCCGGAAGCGGATCCGCCGCCGCCGCCCATGCCAACGTCCGTGATCTTCACGACGCCGCCGGGGCCCAATAGAATGTTCCCGGGCTTGAGGTCCCCGTGGATCTCGCCGTGGCAATGCAGGTGCGCGAGCCCGCGCAACAATCCGGTCAGGATCTGGCGCACATCATCAGCCGGCTGCGGCTTTCCCATTCGCCGCGACGTATCGCCGCCTTCGATTAACTCCATGGTGTAATACGCCTCGCCGGACGGCAGGGCGCCCCAGTCGAAGACCTGGATCAAGTTCTCGTGGCGGATCTGGCGGAGGGTGTCGAATTCTCGGCGCAGGAATGCGGACTCGGCGGACGTGACCAGCTTCAGGGCCAGCTCGCGGTCGCGGATTGAGTCCTGGACCCGGTACACGCGGCTCGAGCCGCCCTCGCCCAGGAGGGAGCGGACCTCGTAGCGTTTCGGTATCGAGGGTGTTGTCATGAGAAAAGTCGCTCCGGCATTGGCCGAGCCGCGAACCGAAAGGCTACGCCTGGGCTAACGGGGCGTCAACGGGCGCCCGCGCCCCCCTACCCCTTCATCATCTTCTCCAGCCTCGCCTTCACGCCGGGCCACTCGTCGTCCGTGATGCTGAAATAGACCGTGTCGCGCGGGACGCCCGCGTCGCTGGTCGCCTGCTTTCGCAGCGTCCCCTCTTCCTTGGCCCCGATCCTCAAAATGGCAGCCCGTGATTTCCGATTCAGCGCGTTCGTCTTCAACTCCACCCGCACGCAGCCCCACGTCTCGAAGGCGTGGCGCAGCATGAGGTATTTCGCCTCGGTGTTGACGTGCGAGCGCTGGTACTCCTTCCCCACCCAGGTCCACCCGATCTCCACGCGCCGGTGCTTGGGCTCGATGTTGCCGAACCGGGTGCATCCGACCACGCGCCCACTGGCCCGATCCACGGTCGCGAAGACCAGCCCGCTCCAGTCCGACTGCATGTCGAGGCCCGCCCTGAGATAGGCCGAAAGGTCGTCTCGCGTCTCGACGACGTTCAGTGTCCAGCGCCATAGCTCGGGCTCGAGCGCGATCTCCGCGAGCCCCGCAAAATGGCGCTCCATCGAGAGAGGCTCCAGGCGGATGAGAACGCCGTCGAGCGTGATGGGTCGTATTTCCATGGTTTGGTCCGATCGAGCCAGTGCCAAGGGTCAATCACCCCAACGCGTTGCGGGTTCCGAAGACGCCATCCGTGCAAATTCAATCCCCACAATAGCACCCCTGCGGGCGCGGCGCGGCACGCGACATGCGGAATGAAAGGAGCGAGTTGATCCCAGATAGGACCCTCCGGCGCCCTCCTCGGATGGACGCAGCGGGTCGCAGGCAGTCAGGCCGATGAAGGCGCGAAGGAGAAGGTCATGAAGACGGTCCCGAGAAATGAAGCTGGCTTCACACTGATCGAGCTGGTGATCGTCATCGTGATCCTGGGCATTCTGGCGTCGGTCGCGATCCCGAAATACGAGGACATGCGGGAGCAGGCGCGCACGGCCACGCTCAAGGGAGAGCTGGGCTCCATACGCTCGGCGGTGTCCATACAGTACGGACGGAACGCGCTCAGCGGCGCGGCCACCTTCCCGACCTTGAACGGCTCGATATTCGCGGACGGCAACGTCCCGAAGGAGCCGGTGCTGAATTCGAACGCGGTCAAGACGACGGCCGGCGTGGACAACGCGGGCGGCTGGCAGTACACCGCGGCGAGCGGATTGGTGAAGGCGAACCTGAGCGCTTATTCGAGCTACTGAGGTGGGGCAGTGATGGGCGGGCGAGCGGCCCTCACCCCAGCCGCTCGCCCGATTTTGTTTGTGGGGCGCCTGCGAATCGCGCTCTCGTATGCGGTGGTTGTCCGCCTACCTCTTCCCGAACTCATCGAGCAGCATGTGGACGTGCCCCACACGTTCGAAGCCTAGCCGCTCGAGGATCGCGCACGACATCGCCCCCGCTTGCGTGAAGAGGGCTCGTGTTCCGCGCGCAACCGCTTCGTCCCAGCGAGCCCGCAGCAGGGCGCGGTAGGCGCCGCGGCCGCGGGCGTCCTTCCTCGTCGCGCCGCCGTAGAGAAGGAGCCCGTGTGGCGTCGGGGCGCACCTCCCCGCGGAGACGAGCGCTCCGTCGAGCCACGTGGCGTGCATGATGGTCGCCGATTCGCGCCAGCGTTCCACGAGACTGGCCCGCTGCTCCGCGGCCTCGTCCTCCGGCGCCCCGAAGGCTTCGAGCTGCACTTCGGTCGCGGCAACGTATTCCTCGAACGTCTCGACCTGGCGCGACACGATACCCGGGGGCGGAGCCGGCGGCTCCGCCGTCAGCATGAGAGCGACCGCGAACGGCTCCTTGTCCCGAACCAGCCCTCGCTGGAGCAGCAGATCCACAAGCTCCCGCGGTTCGGCCGCGCTCCCGATCTCCCACTGCGTGGTGTCGCGCCCTCGGGCCCGAAGCAGCGAGCGAACTTCGTCGAGAACGGCGTCCACATCGCCCGCGAGAAAATGCTGGCGCTGAACCGTGTTCCACCGCTTGCCGTGCCCCATGCAGAGCGTGTAGCGAGGAGTCTCGATCCGCTCGTCCTTGGGCCCCAGCGGGCCAAAGGAGTTCGGGTATTCCGCGATGTCGCGAAGGAGGGCGGCATCCATCACTTCTCCACCACCACGACCCGCCCTTCCGGCTACGAAACGCGGGCGCTGACCACGGGCACCGTCCAAACTGCGTAGCCCTTTGGATCGCGAATGTTGGCGATCATCTGGTCGAAGTAGGCTTTCGCCTCTTCGCGAGTGAACCTCGTGAACTCGGCGACCGGCTCCACGTAGCCGTCTCGCCACGCCTCCAAGATCGCGGCGAACGTCTCGCGGGGCACGCGGATGGTGTCGACCACGATGTAGTCGACCGTGATATCCGCCAGACAAAGATCTTTGAGAATGCCGAATACATGGCGTCCGATAAATAAATCCGTTCCCGTGGCCTCGCCGAATCGCGCCGGCGCCTCGTGCCAGAAATCGCGCGGGTCGAGCGCTCCGCGCTGGAAGTGAAGCATACCGTAGTCCTCGGGAATCAGGTGCAGCCGGCCCCCGCGGCGGGTCACGCGCGCCTGTTCGGCGAGCACCCGGTTCGCATGCGGAATCGAGTGGAGCACGTGGCGGCTCACCGTCAGATCGAACGACTGGTCTGCGGCGCGAAGCTCGTACGCGCTCTGGTTCTCGAAGCGCAGCCGCGGCGCCAGGTGCCCATAGCGTGCGCGAGCCCGGTCGAGACTCTGGTCGAGAACGTCGACCCCCAGAACCTCGGCACGCGGAAACATCTCGGCGAACCGTGACGAGCCCTCCCCCGTGCCGCAGCCCACGTCAAGGATGCGAATGTCCTCCGGCAGAGCATAGCGGCGGATCAGCTCGGATTCCTGGGGCCAGATGGCGCGCGCCTGAGCGTCCAGAGTTCGCACCATCGACTCGTCGGCCATCTGCTTTTGATGGGGATTCAAGTCGGTCATGGTCGCTTCGCGTTCGCCATCTTCGTCGCCCGGATCGTCATCCGACGCCGCCGACCGCTGCGCCTCCTGAGTCTTGCACCATGGGTGGCCTCCTATTTCTTCTTCGGCTTCGCCGGCGCTTTCGCCGGCGCCCTCGCCACGTCCTTTCGCGCCACCCCCGGCTTCGGCGCGGCCGCTGGCTTTAACGCCCCCGGCTTTGACGCGGGCGCCGGCGTTGCCTTCGCCGCGGCCCCGGCCCTCGGGCCGTTGGAGCGCGACTCGGTGCCGGCGAGGGGATCCCTCAGCTCGCGCTCTCCGATCATGGCCTTCGCCTGGCGCGTGACCGAGAGCTGGAACACGTCGGGACGCCCGTAGTGCCCCGCGACGTCGAGCATCCAGCGCGGGCCCGCGAGCATGCGCGCGTCGATATCCGCGTAGATGATGCCCTCGGCCTCGTGGAGCGGCCCCGCGATGAACTTTCCCTCCGGATCGGCGATGGCGCTGTCGCCTCCGTTGATCCACATGCGATCGGCCGGGTAGTAGCGCTTGTGGCCCAGGCGATCCGGAATGTCGTTCCGGTGGAACGCCTGGCAGCAGTTGATCACGTACACGCGTCCTTCCTTCGCGATGTGGCGGACGGTCGAGAGCCAGGGCTCGCCGCGGTCCCACGTCGAGGCGACGTGGATGCGCGAACCCCACGCGTACATGGCGTAGCGCGCGAGCGGCATGTAGTTCTCCCAGCAGATGAGGCCGCTCAGTTTTCCCGCCGGTGTGTCGTACACCTGGAGCGTGCTCCCGTCGCCCTGCCCCCACATGAGCCGCTCTCCGCCGGTCGGAACCAGCTTCCGGTGGCGCCCCACCAGCTTCCCCTCCTCGTTGATGAAGAGGAGCGTGTTGTAAAGGGAGCCTCCGCTCGCCTCGGTATTCCGCTCGTTCACGCCCATCACGATGAACACGCCCGCGGCGCGCGCGGCGGCGCAGAGACGGCGCGTCGTGTCGCCGGGGATCTCCACCGAGTTCTCGAGCAGCTCCGCGTAGAGATCGTCGAGAACATCCTCGCGCGCGGGCACGGACCACACCCAGTCGGGGTAGCCGGGCACCAGCACCTCGGGGAACACGACGAGCTTGGCGCCCGCCTTGGCCGCCTCGTCGAGGTAGCGGAGCGCCTTCTCGACGGTGCGCTCGCGGTTCAGGAATACGGGCGCGATCTGCACGGCGGCGACCTTGTACGGTACGGGCTTCTCGGGATTCATGGGGTCCTTGGGTTCGAGCGGGACGAGCGTCTGATCACCCGAGCCTGCCATGCGCGCGGCCTCGGACGCTACATCCGATTCACGGGTGTTCGAGCAGGAGCAGGGTCTGGCTCCCAGAGCCGGCCATGCGCGTGGCCTTGAACCGGAGCGCGCCCGCGAGCGCTTGAACCGAAGCCTCCTTCCCGACAACCCAGACGCGCCCCTGCGTGTTGACCATGCGGGCGAGGTCGTCTCGCGTGATGATCGCTCGGACCCGCGCCTCCGGGTCCTCGAAGCCCAGGTCACGCTCCACCTCCAGCATCGGAACCGTCTCTCCGAGGTAGAAAGGTACGCCTGCGTCGAAGACGCCGTACTCCACCACGTGCTCGCCGGGCCTGCGGATGTCCTTGATCGATTGCGCCAGTGCCCGGGGCGATCCGAGCTGGGGGCCGAAGGGCGTGGCCGCCGCGAGGAGCGCCAGGAGCACCGCGAGTGTCCCGACGGCGATGCGAACCCAATGCCCCCGGCGATCCGGCCTGGGCCAGCGGGAGGCGAGCACGGCCAGCGCGGGAAAGATGGGCAGCACGTACGCGGGCAGCTTGGAGCCGGAGAACGAGAAGAACACGAGCGGAAGAACGACCCAGCACGCGAGAACCGCGTCGGCGGAGGCACCCTCCGCCTGCCGGCCTTCCCCGCGCGCACGCACCGCGCCCCACAATCCGCTCAGGGCCGCCCAGGTCCACGGAAGCATCCCCACGAGGATCACGACGAGGAAGTAGTACACGGGCCCGCCGCGCTGATGAACGGTCGTGGCGTAGCATTCCCAGATCTGGCGATCGAGGAAATAGGACAGAAGGCCTGGCGTCCGGAACAGCACGATGAGATACCAAGGCAGAGCGATCACCGCGAACACGAGCCATCCGCGCAGGCTCAGAAGCCAGCGCGCCAACCCTTGGCCGCGCACCCACACCGCCGCGAGCAGCACGGGGGCCACGGTCAAGGCGAGCGCCACGAGGCCCTTCGCCATGAATCCCACGCCGAGCGCCACGAACGGCCAGATTGACGCGCGCGCCCGCGGGTCGAGCACGGCGGCGTAGAAGCCCGCGACCGCCGCCACAAGGAAGATGTCGCTCGCGAGCTGGTGCGAGAGCGCGAAGAAGAGAACGCTCGAGGCGAGGGCCAAGGGCGCAAGCGTGCCGCCGCCCGCCTGGCGGCCGATGCGCGCCGTGCACCAGAGGACGAAGCCCGCCGCCAGAGCCGCGCCCAGACGGGCGCCCCACTCGTTCACGCCGAGGAGCGCCATTCCGCCCGCGGCGGACCAGTACGCGAGCGGCGGCTTGTGGAAATGGGGAATCCCGTTGAGGCGAGGGATGAGCCAGTCTCGGCTCTCAAGCATCTCGCGCGCGATCTCTGCGTAGCGCGTCTCGGTGGGCTCGATGAGCCCGAGCCAGCCGCACGAGGCCGCGATGGCGCCCGCAGGCAGGAGCCACGCGAGCATCGCGCGAAGGCGGCTCAAGAAATCGCGGTTTGCGGCGCGCGGTGGAGGACGAGATTCCGCGCGTAGACGATGAGCCCCAGCCCCTGCCCTACCGCGAACACCGGATCGCGCCGGTGGATCGCGTAGGCGAAGAGCGCGACCCCGCCGAAGAGGCTCAGAAAGCCGATCGCGCACCAGACCGCGACCGACGAGAATAGATTATTCATCCGTCGTCCTCCGAATGTTGTGCCGCAGCATCCGGGACTTGAGCCAGCGGACCCCAAAGAGATCGCGGATGCCGCGGAAGAGACGGTTCCCCACCCCGTATTTCGAAACACCATGCTGACGCGGGCGATGCCGCACCGGCACCTCGGCGACCTTAGCGCCGCGGAACTGGCAGAGCGCCGGAAGGAACCGGTGCGCGCCCACGAAGAGCGGAATGCCCTCCAAGGCTTCCCGCCGGTACGCCTTGAGCGAGCAGCCTACGTCGCTGATGGTGTCGCCGATCGCGGCGCGCCGGACCGCGTTCGCCACGCGCGAGGACACGCGGCGGGTCCAGGAGTCGGCGCGCGGCGTGCGCACGCCCGAAACCACGTCGGCATGCTCCAACGCCGTGAGAAGGGCGGGGATGCTGGAGGGATCGTTCTGGCCGTCCGCGTCCAGCGTCACGATGACGCTGCCCCGCGCGTGGCGAAGGCCCGCAGCGAGCGCGCCCGACTGCCCGACGTTCGCCGCGAGCAGGATGCCACGCACGCATGGATCCCTCCGCGCGCGATCTTCGATCCAGGCGCCGCTTCCGTCGGCGCTCCCGTCATCGACGAGGATCACCTCGTACAAGCGGCCCGTCGCGCGGAGGACGGCGTCGAGCTCGTCCAGGAGGCCGGGCAAACTCTCGATCTCGTTATAGGCAGGAATAATCGCCGAGATCTCGGGCGCGCCCGCCACGGCGCTTAAGACCGGCGCGGGCGCCCTCTCTACGAGATCGCGCACCGGTTGGCGCCCGCCTCGAGCAGCGTCGGGTCCCCCTCCGGAAGCTCGCCGCGTTCGTTCAGCCTCACGATCTCGAGATGATTGGGAGGCGTCTCGGGAATCCGCGAGAGGAGCGTCTCGACGAAGGACTCCTCGCCGGCGCTCAGCATCTCGACCTGCCGCAGCACGTCGCGTAGACGCGCGCCGCACGGCTTGCCGTCGAACGGGATCGGCTCGCTGGTGTGGCAGGGCAGAATCCAGATGTCCGGCGAGAGCGCGGCGACCCGCCGGAGCGTCGCGTAGAGGAGATGCGCGCGTTTGCGCGCCTGTTCGGCGCTCGCCGCCAAGTCGGGGCGGCCGACCGCGGCCGGAAAGAGCGTGTCACCGGTCAGAAGCGCCTTTCCGTCGACCATGTAGCACGTGCTCTCCATGGTGTGGCCGGGGGTGTGGAGCGCCTGGATCTCGACGCTTCCGATCCGCAGGGACTCGCCATCGGCGAGCGGCCGGAACGGATAGCTCGCGCGGTCCTGCTTCGGCAGCAGGACTTCGGCGCCACAACGCTCGGCGAGCGAGCGGGAGCGAGAGAGATGGTCGGCGTGAATGTGCGTGTCGATGACGTGGGTGATTTTGAATCCACGCTCGTGCGCGATCTTGAGATAGACGTCCGGGGCGACCGAAGCGTCCACCACCACCGCAATGCGGTCGCTCTCGACGATGTAGGAGAGGCAGCCCTTGCCGGTGCGCCGAACCTGGATGATCCGAGCTTTCGAGCCCGGAAGGTCCACGTCCGCGACGTTCCAGGCAAGGCTCCACGCCTGCATGCCGCCCTTGAGCGAGAGCGCCTCGATGCCCTGCTCGCGCAGGGCGCGCACCGCGAGGACGCTGGATCTCCCCTGCGCGCAGACCGCGACCACCGGCTGCCCCGGAGGAACCGGGACGCCCGCGACGGTGGACGGCGCGCCCGGGCGCATCGCGGCCTGAACGTCCACGTGGACGCTGCCGGGAATACGCCATTCCTCCCGCTGCGCCTCGGAGCGGATGTCGAGCACCGTGACGGGATGGCCGCTCTCGAGCCACTCCCGGAGCGCGTCGACTCCGATGTCGGTCGTTTCCATGAACCGTCATCATATCGGCCCAGGCGCCTTTCGAAAAGGCCGATGGTGGGCGTCATGAATACGCTAGAGTGGGTCGGTTTCGGACTCCGAAGCCGTCCCACCATCGCCAAGGAGATGCCGTGCGTCGCGTTCTTCCCGGCCTCATCATCACGATCGCTTGCGCCATCGCCGCCCGCTTCTTCCATGGGCTCCTGCCCGCGAAGGCGGGCGCCATCGTGGGCGAGGTGGTGATCGCGGTCCTGCTCGGCCTCGTAATCGGGAACGTGCTGACGCTTCCGGCAGCGCTCGCGCCGGGGATCCGGTTTTCCTTCCACTCGCTCCTGCGTGTTGCGATCGTGATCCTGGGCGCGCAGTTCTCGTTCCTCCAGGTCGTAACCATCGGAGGAAAGGCTGTGATCATGATCGTGATCTTGATGAGCCTCGCGCTCCTCGTCGCGCACTCGCTCGGGCGTCTCGCGGGCGTGCCGGGCCGGCTGGCCACGCTGATCGGCGTGGGAACCGCGGTCTGCGGCAACACCGCGATCACGGCAACGGCTCCGGTGATCCACGCGCAGGACGAGGAGGTTTCCTTCGCGATCGCGACGAACACACTCTTCGGCACGGCGGCGGTGTTCCTGTATCCCCTGCTCGGGCACTGGCTCGCGATGTCGAACGCCGCGTTCGGCACCTGGGCCGGGACCGCCGTCAACGACACGTCGCAGGTCGTCGCGACCGGATTCGCCTTCAGCGACGCGGCCGGCAAGGTGGCGACCGCGGTGAAACTCACGCGGAACGCGCTGATGGGGCCGGTGATCGTGGGGATCGGGCTGGTCTACGCGCGCGGCGCGGGGGCGCGGGCGTCCACGGGCGCCGGCGCGGGGCGGATCCCGATCGGGAAGCGCATCCGTCAGTCGGTCCCGATGTTCGTGCTTGGGTTCCTCCTGGCCGCACTTCTCAACACGATCGGGGTCTTCGCCTGGCTGGGGTCGCGTCTGCATCGCGATCTATCCCATGACTTGCAGGAGATCTCGCGATTCCTGATCCTCATCGCCCTTTCGGGCGTGGGCCTGAGCACGCGGCTGAGCGCGATGCGGAAGATCGGGGCGACGCCATTCCTGGTGGGACTCGCGACCGCGGCGACGACCGCGACCGCGAGTTACTTCTTGATCCGCTGGCTAGGCCCTGCCGGAGGCTGAGCTGTGGCCGCCGAGTCCCTCACGGACGACTCGTGATCGTGGAACCACGGCGCCATCCTCTGATTCATCCGGTGAAGCGGCGCCATCAGGAGCGTCGTGAAGTAGACGACCGCGATGGTCACCACGATCGACCAGACCCAGTGCCGCGGGCGGAACCGGCGCACCGTCGGCGCGGCCATGATCAGCCCGAGGATGGCGGTGATCAGCACCATCGCATCGAAGCTCGCGCGCTGCCAGTAGATGTCGTCCAGATGCAGCCACATCCCGAACTCATCGAACGTGAGCGCGAGTCCGACACCGTACAGCCCGGCCGCTCGTGCGATGCCCCGAGGGCCCACGCGCACGAAGATGAGATAGGCGCCCACGCCGCTCAGGATGAAGATGCCGTAGTTCAGATGGTGGACGTGGGTCTGGCCGAAGCGGAGGAAGAAGTCGCGCAGCCGTCCGACCATCATGAGAAGAGCGAGGCTTCTCGCGATGGCGAACGTGACGATGAAGGCGACGAACACGCGCCGCGCCAGGCGCGTCACGCCCATGTGGCGCTCATCCGGCGGGATCCCGTCGGGATCGGTTTCGGCGTTCGATAAGTCGTAAGGTGCCACGGGCTCATGCTAGCCGCGAGAAGGCCCCGGGAGAAGGAAGAAGCGAAGGCGATAACTCGGTCGAATTCGACGCGACGGCGCTGGAGCCTGGTGCTAACGTTTCACCCATGAGAGCCGCAGCCGTGGAAGGATCCTCGCGAATGACCCAGGAAGCCATGTGGTTGGCCTTCCACAGGGCCGATCCGCGCTACGACGGGCGCTTCGTGACGGCGGTCCGGACCACAGGCATCTTCTGCCGGCCCTCCTGCACCTGCCGGAAGCCTCGGCGGGAGAACGTGCGGTTCTACGCATCCCCGGCCCACGCCGCTCGCGCGGGATTCCGCCCGTGCAAGCGCTGCCGGCCGGAGCTGCGGGGCGGCCCCGCGGGGGCGGATCGCGCCATCGCCCAGGCAGCGCTCGCATACATGCGAGCCAATCTCGAGAGCGCGGTCTACGCGAAGGATGTCGCCGCCTCGGTCGCGGTGAGCCCGTCCCATTTTGCGCGCCGCTTCCGCGCGGCCGACGGGCGCACGCCCATGCGGGCCCTCGCCGACCTTCGCGCCGAGCGGGCCGAAGCATTGCTGCGAGACCCCTCGACCACGACACTCGACGCCGGGTTCGCCGCTGGATTCCAGAGCGCGTCCGCATTCGTTCGCGCATTCAGACGAAGGGCAGGACTGCCGCCCGCCGCGTGGCGGCGATCCCGAAAAGGAGGAAGGCGATGAACCGCAAGAGCACCAACGCTCGTCCGACCCGCGTCGGGACGCGCAATGCCCCTCGCGCCGCTACCCGCGTCGACGTGGGCACGGTCCGCACTCCGTGGGCCACCTTCGCCGTGGCCACAACACCCAAGGGCATCGCTTCGCTCTTTCCGATCCGCGGGGCCGCAATCACGGCCGCGAGGGCCGCGCGGGATCCCTGGCTCGCGCGCCGGGTCCGCGCGGGAGCAGAGCTGGTGATCCACCGCGGGCCCGGGACCCACCCCGCCTCGCTCGCCCAAGCCGCGGAGGCGTTGCGCGCGTACGCCTCGGGCGAGACGTGCCGGCTCCCGCCGCTGGACCTCGATGGGACGCCCTTTCAGCGGGAGGTATGGAAGCGGCTCTGCGCCATCCCGACCGGGAAGACCATCTCCTATGGCGCGCTCGCTGCATCGATCGGAAAGCCCAAGGCGGCGCGAGCCGTGGGCGGCGCGGTCGGAGCGAATCCCGTTCCGATCCTCATTCCGTGTCATCGGGTGATCGGCGAGAACGGATCGCTCACGGGGTTCGGCCTCGGGCTCCCCATGAAAAAAGCGCTCCTGGCGCACGAGGGACGCGAGTAACACCCGCGATCTAGCGCGAACCGCGGGAGGCATGATACCGTTAGGCACTCATGTCTCCCGCGAACCTCCGCGTCCAGCTCCGAAGCACGTTCCGTTCTCTGCGGCATCGCAACTACCGCCTCTACTGGACTGGACAGCTCATCTCGCTCATCGGCACGTGGATGCAGAGCGTGGCCCAGGGCTGGCTGATGCACCGGCTCACGTCCTCGGCGTTCATGCTCGGCTTCCTTGGCTTCTGCCAATTCCTGCCCGTGCTCCTGCTATCCCTCTGGGCGGGCGTGATCGTGGACTCCATCGACAAGCGGAAGCTTCTGCTCATCACCCAGACCGCTTTTCTGGTCCAGGCGGCGCTCCTCGCGACGGCGGTTTCGACGGGGATCGTGAAGCCCTGGATGGTCTTAGCACTTGCGTTCGTCTTCGGGACGATCAACGCGGTCGACCTTCCGGCGCGGCAGTCCTTCGTCGTCGAGCTGGCCGGCAAGGAAGACCTCTCGAACGCGATCGCGCTCAATTCGGGCGCGTTCAATACGGCGCGCGTCGTGGGGCCCGCGATCGCGGGCGTCCTCCTCGCCACGGTCGGGGAGGCGGGATGTTTCTGGCTGAACGCGCTCTCCTACATCGCGGTGATCGCCAGCATGTGGCGGATGTCGCTGCCGGCGAGGCCTGGGATTCGCTTCGAGGCGGACCGCGCGATCGAGAACATGAAGGAGGGCGTCCGGTACGCGTGGAGCGTCCGGCCGGTACGCAATCTCCTCATTCTTCTCGGGCTCACGGCCGGTTTGGGCTTTCAGTACATGATTCTCTTGCCAGTCTACGTGCGCGAGATCTTGAAGGCCGACGCGAGAGTGTACGGCCTCCTGGTATCTGCGTTCGGGCTGGGGTCGCTGCTCGCCGCCGGGTGGATGACCCGGAAGCAGAATCGCTGGGACATGCGCCGGAACATCTTCATCGGATTGTTGGTGGCCGCGATCGGGATGGGCACCTTCGCATGGTCCCGGACGCTGCCACTCAGCCTCGCGATGGGATTTTTTGCGGGGTTCGGATTGATCCTCTACGTCGCGACCACAAACACGCTCATCCAGATCGACACCGAGGACCGCTATCGCGGCCGTGTCATGAGCCTCTACACGCTGATGTTCGTGGGGACTGCGCCGATCGGCGCGCTCATCTGCGGCTCCATCGCGCAGCGCTTCCGAGCGCCCGTCGCGACCTCCGTGAGCGCGGCCGTGCTCCTGGGAGGTGCGCTCTGGATGATGCGCCGGCTTCGAGTGCTCGCGGCGCGCGAGGCGCTCACTCCCCCGCTACCCGCGGCGCCTGAGAAGGTGGGTTAGGGCGGTCACCGCGGCCGGGCCCTTCAAGCGAGGCCCTGGGCAGCCTAGGGCTTGACCTCGGTGTGCCCCCTCAGCGATCCGGACGGTTCGAGGCTACCACGTAGAGAAGCGATCCGTCACGGAGGCTCCCCGGTCCGGAAAAGCCCCGCAGAGGCTCTCGCCGGTCCATCGCGCCCACCCATGCCGTATCCCGATCCGCCACATTCCGTTGGCGCGCCGCTGGGGAGAGCCAGATGGCCGCGACGGGCCGCGCCACCGTGAGTGAATCGAGCTGCCCCTTGAGCGGCAGGAGAAGCGCCGGCCGGTCCAGGTGCCATGCGACCCAGTCGGGAGCGTCGGAGAGAATGAGGCCGCCGCGAGGCCATTCGCGCGCGCGTTCGACGAGCGCCTCGGCGGTCGCCGCCGGCACCGGCGGAAAGCGCCGCAGCGCGTCGCCCCTCTGGTAGACCACTTGCGCGCCACGCTCGAGCGCCAGCACGAGAAGCAGCGCGACGAGCGCGCGGTTCCGGGCCAAACGCGCGAGAGCAGACGCCCCAGCGACGGCGAGCAGCACGAATACGAGCGGGACCACGGGCACCAGGAACCGCGGGCTCCGCTCCAGCGCCGACATGGCGAGGATTTGAAGCGCGATCGCGACGAGGAGCGGTACCAGGCGACGCCACGCCTGCGCGGTCGGGCGAAGGCCGCCGATCATAGCGCCCGCAGCGGCAATGCCGACCGCCACGGGGCCGATCCCGCCGAAGAGGTCGAGCGCATATCCGGCAATATCCTTGACGACACGCAGGGCGAACGCCGGCGTGTAATGCGCGACGTACTCGAGCATGCCCGGCAATCGCGCGCCCAGCATGCGCGATGAGGAATAGCCGGGATACTGCGACGTGTAGAGAAGCATCGGATTCCCTTGAATCGCGCCGCCGCCGCGATGTGAAGCGATGGCCCAGGGCAGGCACAAGGCGCCGCATGTCGCCATGAACGCGAGAGCGCGCGACCAGCGCGCAGACTTCCCGCCACGCGGTCGCGCGGCGACCCAGAGCCAGATCGGCACGAAGAGGAGCGTCTCGCCGCGCAGATACCACGCGCCTGCAGCCGCCACGCCGGCGACACCCGCCGCCAGCGCGCCTCCGGATCCCAGGAGAAGAATCCACACCATGAGACCCAGGACGGTCGCGGACGTCTGGCTCATTCCCGGGTTGTAGAAGTCCAGGAGCAGCGGACACGCGAGCGCGCCCGCCGCCGCCCAGGAGCCAGCGCGCGAGGAATGCAAGCGTGCGCCGAGCCAGTACGTCAGGGTGACGAGCAGCGCGTGGACGATTGCGCCCAGGTAGAGGAAGCCGGCGGGAAGCGCCAAGCCCAGCTTGAGCAGAAGCGCGCCAAACACGGCGTAGAGCGGCATGCGCCATCGGACCGGAAACGGCGCATCGTCGTGTCCCAGGAAGACCGGGTATGTGTAGAGCGACGTGAACCCCCCGCCGCGCGCGATCTGGCGCGCCTCCTGCGAGTAGTCCCAGATGTCGCTCGCGGGCGCGATGCCGGGAAGCGCCGCGTGCGCGAAGAGCAGCCCCACCGCGAGCGTGAGGAGGAACCAGAGAATCGCCGGCCGGAAGGAGAGCGCGGGAATCTCCATCGGGGCAGGATAGCGCAGAAATGTTACTCCCGCGTCACGCGTGGGTGGATGGCCTTGTCCACGACCCAGAACAACAGGCTCACCGCGAGGCCCGCGTAAATGGGCTCCACGCCGAGAAGATACGCGCCCCCGGCGCCCGGCCGGAACTTGGAGAGCAGCCACCCCAGCGCGACGGCGCCGCTGGCGGCGATGCACCATGCCGCCATTCGCGGCCGCATCCGCAATCGCGGATGATAGGAGCTGGCGATGGCCACCAGCAACGCGGGAACTCCGACCGAGCCCACGTCGTGCCACAGGTCCACGGCCGACCGGAAGAACAACGCCAGCAGCACGGCGAGCACCGCGGTCACGACGAATCCGATCTGCGAGTACAGGTTCACGCGCGACTCGTCCGGATCGCGGCGAAGGCGCCAGATGAGATCGCGGCCGAAGTTGACGCCTCCGATGAATGTGTACCCGTCCACCGTGGACATGACGGTCGCGAGGAGTCCCAGGTAGAAGAGCCCCTGCGCCACCGGCGGCAGGAACGCGATCGCGAGCGCGGGATAGGACGCGACCGGGTCCTTGAGCTGCGGCATGAGCGCGCGGGCGTAGATCCCGGTGAACGTCGTGAGGAAGTCGAAGAGCATCCAGAACCCGATCGCGATCACCACGCCCCGCTGCGCGGTCTTCTCGTCCTTGGCGGCGAAGCAGCGCTGGTAGAAGGCCGGCTCCACGAGCGTCTGGAGCGCGATGAAATACCAGACGAAGATGTACTGGGGGGCGTTTCCGCCGTGCCACACGAAATGGGTCGCCGGGACGTGCCCTTTCAGAAACGCCATGCCGCCGAATCGAACGGCGAGCAGCGGGAGCGCGATGATGAATCCGAGATACATCAACACGAACTGCACGTTGTCGGCGTTCACGACCGATCGCATGCCGCCCCGGAAGGAATAGGCGGTGGAGAAGAAGACGCCGACGAGGATGGCGGGAAGGAATCGCCACCCGAAGATCATCTGGATCAGGATCCCGAGCATGAGGACGTACGGAGCGGGCGAGGAGAGGACCTGGATGATGCCCGCGCCCAGCAAGGCGGCCGGGCGCCCGTACGCCCGATCGAGTTGGTCCGGAACCGTGTAGAGCTCGGACCGCCGCGCCCGCCGCGCGAAGTAGATCGCGAAGAGCGCGGCGCCGACGTAGTACGGCACACCGAACACGATCCAGTTCGAGATGCCGTAGCGGTAGGAATACTCGCCGACGCCGAGCACGCCGCCGTACCACGTGGATACGAGCGATGCCACGAACGACGGCAGCGCCAGGGTCCGCCCCATCAGGAGGTATTCCACGGGTCCACGCCGCGCGACCCCGAAGAGGCGCGCTCCTACATAGAGCAGGAAGAGCGCGTAGGCTCCAAGAAGAGCTAAGTCGATGGGATGAAGCGCCGCTTTCAGAACTCCGCCTTCAGGCTCACGAAGAAGTTGCGCGTCGCCGCGGGGTAGAAGTAGGGCACCTCGGCGTACACGTAGCCGGACGTTTCATATCGAAGGCCGGTCAGGTTCATGCCTCGAACCTCGAGGAGGAGCCGGCGCGCGTCCAGCGGCTTGAATCCACCCGCTCCCGCAAGCTCGAAGGAAAGGAGCCCGTTCAGGACCGCGTGCTCCTCGACGAGCTTCTTCTGGTATCCGGGCGCGGTCCGGAGCGCCGGATTCGTCCGGTTGTCCTCGGAGTTGTCGAGATACTGCCGCCCGACTTCGTTGAGCGTGAGCGCCGCGCGCGCGCCGTGCTTCCGGAAGCCCACCGTCACATTGGCGATCCGATCCGGAAATCCTGCGATGGTGTTCCCGCTGTAGTCATTCACGGTCGTCGAGTCCACGAACTCGCGGTACGCGGAGAACCGGTTCCGGCTCAGCGATAGATTGCCGGAAACCTCGAGTCCGCTCCGATGGGCCAGGCCCCCTTCGATCTCGACACCCTTGTGGGTGGACCTGGCGGCGTTTCCGGTGAGCGGCACGCCGAGCGAGTTGATCTGACCATTCGGCACGATCTCGTCGCGGAAGTCGAGCCAGAAGCCGGTGAGCTTGATGTGGGAGGTCCCGTCCCGGTAACCCAGGCCCGTCTCGTAGTCGTTGAGCCGCTCCGGATGGATGAGCGGATCCTGATAGATGTGGTTCGCGACATCCACCACGCGGAAGAGCGGCACGGCCGAGGGATCGTCGGCCGCGTAAAGCTCGCTCAGGATGGGCTCGGTCCGGGTATGCGCGTAGCTCCCGAACACGTTCCATCGCTCGGTCGCGTTCCAGTTCAAGCCCGCGCGCGGATTCAGGAACGAATAGGTCTGATGGAAGTCATACCCGGAGTAGCGATCCTTGCCGATGGCGTAGCGTGTCTGGCGCCACTGGAGGCTTCCCGTCGCCTTGAGGTCGGGGCGGAGCGAATAGGCCTCCTGCGCGAATCCGGAGAGCGCGCGGACGCGGCCCGTGTAGTCGTAGAACACGTGGTTCGGGTCCGTGCCGAGAGGCAGCGCCTGCGCCCACGTCAGCTCGCCCCAGTGGCGACCGAGATGCTCCCGCCACTCGGCGCCCGTGGTCAGCTCGCCCTTGCCGTGCGTGAATCGCGCGCGCGGAATCCAGCCGTAGTGGCTGTCCCGCACCCACAGCCGTTGCGTCATGTCCGAGCCGGTCACGAGGAAGCGGCCGTCCGGCTGCGCCTCCGGCGCGCCGGTGGAGTCCACGGCGTAGTAGGCGGCCGGATAGAGCGAGTCCGAGTCCACCTCGAAATCGGGCAGTTGCCGCGAGGCGAAGCTCTGCGGGCCATAGGGGAAATCGTCGTAGTAGCCCTTGCCCGGGAAGTAGAAAGCCGACGAGGTGAGCGCGGCGCGTTCCCCCAGCCTCACGTTCTGGATCAGCTCGTAGTGCGGCTCGAAGAAGTTGTCGGTCTCGTTCACCCAGTTGAGCGGATTGAGCCTCCGGTCCTTCGCGGCGTCGCCGGTGATGAGGCCGTCCAGGTACGAGCGATCCACCGCGTAGTAGGCGAGGTGCAGCCGCTCGGGTCCGCCGTAGAAGTTGAGCCGGGTCGTGACCGAGCGATCGATTCGCGCCGCGGAAAAGTAATAGGACCAGAGACGCGACCAGGAGAGCTCGCGATATCCTTGCGACTCGATCACGGAATAGCGGCCCGTCAGGGCGTAGCGATTGTCCAGAAGGCCCGACTCGTACTGTAATGAGAGGCGCTTCGTGTCGTACGAGCCCGCGCCCGCCTCGACCGAGACCCGGCGCTCGGCGGGGATCGCCAGCGTCTCGAGATTCACCGACCCGCCGACCGCGCTCGCGCCGTAGAGCGCGCTCCCGGCGCCCCGCTGCACTTGGATATTCTGCGCGCTCGAGAGCAGGTCCGGGTGATCCACCCAGTAGACCTCGTGCGACTCGGGATCATTCAGGGGGATGCCGTTGATCGTCACCGCGACCCGGCTCTGCGAGAATCCCCGGATCTTGACGTAGGAGTAACCGATCCCGTTCCCCGCGTCGGAGTAGGCGTAGACGCCCGGCGTCTCGGCGAGGAGCATCGGCACGTCCTGGGCCCAGTAGTAATCTTGCAATGCCTTCCGGTCGAGGTCCGTGAACGCGACCGCGGAGCCGCGCTCGGTCGCGCGGGTCGTGGTGACCTCGACGGGCGGGACGGGGATGGGGCGTGGCTGGAGACTCAGCTCAACGAACGCCGAGTCAGGCTCGACCGTTGCAGGACGCTTTTCCGGCGCGTAGCCAACCCTCGACGCCTCTATTTCGTAGGCTCCCGGTGCCAGGTTGCCGAACCGGAATACGCCCGCGGCGTCGGTCGCGGTCTCCAGCGGCGGCGAGGTGACGCGCACGCGTGCATCGGCGATGGGCGCCCCGGTGCGGGCGTCGAGCACGCGACCTGTTATGAGGGCAGCTTGTGCCGGACACGAGTAAAAAAGGAACACGAGAGATACGACCGCGGCGGCCAGCTCAACAACGCGGGGCTTCATCGAAGGCACCATCCTTCCCGGAAATGAACGAGCCGCGCTACCTTCGGGCAACGCGGCACAGTCAGGAAGGGTCAACTGTCCCCGTTTCCCTACGCTGGCATGACCCAGATCAGGTTATTAGGGTTTGCTCTCAGGCCGGTTGTCTTCCGGCCACCCCTAACGGTTCGATGGATCATTGTGCCGAGGGGTACGGCTGTCAAGCGGGGAATTACTGCGTCGCGAACGAGGCCGCGTCGGAGCTCTCGGCGCGCCCGGGGAGCGTCACCGTGACCGTCCAGTGGTACGTCGTCCTGCGTTCCAGGCGAAACGCCGGCTGGTGCGGGATGACCCAGGAGTTGTGCGGCAGCACCGGGCTCACGAACAAAGGGGCGTCAAGAGGGGTCATGACGGTGACGCGGTAGCCAGTGGCGCCGGGAACGTCCCGCCATTCCAGCCGCACGCGGCCCGGCTTGGAGTAGATCGAATGCATGTCGTAGAGAATCGCGCCCTTGTCGGGAACGTGCGGCACGGGTTTCCCGTGCGAGAACGAGCGCGGTGCCACGAAGCCGAGATAGAGCCCGCTCACCGCCGTGATGAGCGTGAATCCGGCGATCGCGATGACCGATGCGATCTCCCTGCGATTTGCCATCGTCTCCCTCCGATGCTAGGCTCGCACTGCGGCCTTCCTAGCGACGCAGCATACCACCGGTGACCGATCCCAACGTCATGCGACACGCCGTCATCCTCGCGAACGGAACGCCCCCCGCCGCGGACGTCTTCGAGCAGGCGATCGCCCGCTCTCAGCTTTTCCTCTGCGCCGACGGCGGCGCCAACACGGCTCGCTCGCTGGGCGCGCGACCCGCAGCCATCGTCGGCGACTTCGACTCGGCCACTCCCGAGACCCTCGCCCACTTTACGGGGGTGAAGCAGGTGCGTGACGAGGGCCTGGACCGCACCGACACCGAGAAGGCGATCGAATACGCGCTGGCCCAGGGAGCCTTCGACGAGATCACGCTCCTCGGCGCCACCTCCGGGCGGCTCGATCACGTGCTCGGGCATGTCGGACTGCTGCGAAAATATCTCGGGCGCGCCCGGCTCGTGATGGAGAGCGACGACGGTCGTGCCTACGTCGCGTCTGGCGACGTCGCTCTTCAGTGCCCACGCGGCACCGTCGTTTCGTTCTTCGCGGTCGGGGCGCCCGTGGAGGGCGTGACGACCGAACATCTCCGATACCCGCTCCACAATCGCACGCTCGACCTCGGGGTACAGGATTCCATCTCCAACGTGGTGGACCGGACTCCGGCCTGGATTCGTTTTACCCGCGGGAGCCTGCTGGTCATCGAAGTCAGGAATCCGTAGGGCTTCCGCGAACCACGGATATCAGGACCGTGGTGCCACGGCCCTCCCCCGGACTCTCCACGGCCACCGTCCCACCCATCATCTCGACCAACTCCTTCACGATCACGAGCCCCAGTCCGCTTCCGCCGAACTTCCGGGTCATCGACGAATCGGCCTGGGAAAATTTCTGGAACAGGAACTCTCGCCGGTTCACGGGGATGCCGATTCCGGTATCGCTCACCCGGATATCAACGTAGGGAGAGCCTGCGGCGGCCTCGACCGACACCGACACGGAGCCTTTTTTCGTGAACTTGATCGCGTTTCCGACGACGTTCACGAGGATCTGCCTCAGGCGGGCGGAGTCCGCCTGGACGACGAGATCGGGATCCACCGCCGTCTGGAGCAGCTCCAGTCCCTTCTCGCGGGTTTGAACTTCCAGCGAGCCCATGACGTCGGCGAGAACCGGCTGGAGCTTCACCTGCTCCATCTCGACCTCCAGCCTCCCCGCCTCGATGCGCGAGAGATCGAGCACGTCGTTGATGAGGTTCAGGAGATTGCGGCTGCTCGTGAGCGCGTGCCCGAGCAGCTCTGTCTGCTCGGCCTCGTCCCGGCAGAGGCCGTCGATGATGAGGTTCAGGAAGCCGATGATCGAATTGAGCGGCGTGCGGAGCTCGTGCGAGGTGTTCGCGAGAAACTCGCTCTTCATCTTGTCGGCTGCCCGAAGGCGTTCGACCACCTGTTGTAGCTGGTCGTTCTTTTCCTGAAGCTCGGCCTCATGCTGGCGCACCGATTCCACGAGCCGCGCGTTCTGGACTGCGGTGCCGATCTGGTAACTGATCGCGCGAAGGAGATCCGACTCGCGGGCCGAGAGCTTCTCCCCGGCGACGCTCAGGATCGAGATGACGCCCACCACCTCGTCCCGGGCGAGGAGCGGCATGTGGACCACGGTCGCGATGCTCCGGTCCAGGAGCTCGGACTCGGCGACGAGCTCGCGCGTCTGCATGGCCTGGAGCACGGCCGGGTTGATGGCGTCCGGGATCATGCGCGGCGAGAGCTTGACCGAAGGGTTCAGATAGGATGCCTCCCCGACCAGGCGGAGCGCCGACTCGTGCTCGTCGTAGCGCTGGATCCAGCAGGCGTCCATTCCGAGCCCTTCCACGACCTGACGGGACACCGCGCCGAGCATCTCCTGAGGGTCGTGGCTGCTCCCGGTCGCGACCGCGATCGCCGCGAAGGCCGCGAGCTCCTGCGCGCGGCGATAGGATTCCGCTTCGATCCAGCGCTGCTGCCCCATCTCCACGACGGTGGCCACGTAGCGAACTGCGGGGCGCTTGTCCTGCACGCGGCCCGGCGCGCCGGCCTCGGGGTCCGGTTCCGCCACGGTCGCGATCGCGAGCGTCATGGGGCAGGAGTCTCCGAGCGAGGAGCGGAAGTCCACCTCCCCGAGCCAGTGGCCGTCGCGATCCACTTCCAGGAAGATCCGGCCCTCGAGATCGCCCGCCTCCTCCGACCAGAGGAACCGCCGGAGATAGGAGCCGGGGAGAATCGTGGCGTTGATTCCCGCCAGCTTCGAGAGCGCTTCGTTCACGGCCAGGATGCGCCGGTCCATGCCCAGGAGGATCTGGCCGACCGGCGCTCGATCGAAGTACTCGCGCAAGGCTTCGCCGAGACCCTGGATGTGGGCCGATGGACTCGGCAGCATCTGTCGAAGCGGATTCATCGAGACAAATTTCTCCCAAGGGAGGTGAGCCTAGTCTGTTCCACGACTTATCGTCGTTTCGGGGTCGTATCTGCAGCCGTTTCTCGGAAGGCGCGGGCCGCGCTGGACGCAGGCGGCCGCGGTGGTTATCTTACAGTCAAGACGTGAGCGATAGCTCGAGGGAGGGTGTGATGACCAAGGTCACGGCGGGGGTTCTGGCGGGTATCCTGCTCGGCGCGCTCTATGGCTGGTACAACGCGGGCGCGGGCGCGACGGCGGCCGCGATCTCCGCGAGCCTCCTGGGCCGTTCCGCGCAAGGCATCATCAACGGCGTGCTGGCCGCCTATGCCAACAAGGGGGCGGCGCCTCTCTGGCGGGGCGCCCTGTGGGGCGCGCTCATCGGGCTAGGACTGGGCGTCCTCGCAGGGCTCTCTTCACATTCGATCCCCGCGGCGCTCTTGCCCTCGGCGATCGTGGGTCTGGGGTGTGGGCTGGCCACCGCGAAGGCCCGCCACTAACGCGACTTGCCGACCGCGACCCGCGTGTAGCGCCCGGACGCGAAATATTTCCGCGCCATCGCCGCCACCTGCTCGGGAGTGACCTTCCGCATCATCTCCGGATAGCGATCCACGAACTCGTATCCCAGACCTGACGACTCGTCATAGGCGAGCCTTCCAGCCTGGGACGCATCGTCCTGCGCGTCGAGGTAGTAACGCGACAGCACCTTCTGCACGATCCCTTGCAGATCGGTCTGGGTCACTCCCTCGCGCGCGACTCGGGCCACGTCCTCGAGCACGCCGGCGGAAACCATCGGGAAGTTGGCCGGCGTCACGCCCATTTCGTTCTGCGCCGACATCTGTCCGAACCGGTCCGACATGTAGAACCACGAACGATAGGCGACGCCCTTCTCATACACGTACTTGAAGAAGAGCCGGTCCCCGATCAGGGTCACGGCAAGCTTCAGCGGCACATAGTCGGCGTCGCGCATGGAGCAGGTGGGCCACCCCGTGTTGTACGTGACCTGCTCCTGGTTCTTCTTTACGAACACGACGCGGCTCTCTCGTGGCGGCTCGTCGCGCGCTGCTTCCATCACCACCGGCTTCCCCGGAGCCATCTTCGCGAGAGAGCGACGCGCGGATTTCAGAGCGGCCGACGCGTCGAAATCACCCACGATCGCGATCACGAGATTCCTCCCCGTGAACATGGTCTCGTACGCCCGGCGGAGGTCCGCGAGCTGGATCTTGGCGAGGGTCGCGGTGTCTCCCGCGACGGGATTCCGGTATGGCGAATGGGTGTACAGGACCTTGTGGAACTGGACGTTGGTGTAGTCGAACGGGCGATCCCCCAGGCTTCTCGCCTGCTGCAGGAGATCCTCGCGAGTCTTGGCGACCTCGCTCGCCGGAAAGGTGGGCCGGGTGACAACGTCGCTGAAGATGTCCCAGGACTTGGCGAAGTTCTTGGACGGCGCCTGCCAGGTGACCTCGACGCCATCCGCCATGCCCGCCGCGTCGAGCGTCATTCCCAGCGCCTCGGCGCGCTCCGAGATCTCGCGCGCGCTCATGGATCCAGCACCCTTGCGCAGGAGCTCTGCGGTCATGTTCGACACGCCCGCGAGACCGTCCGGCTCGATCCACTGGCCGCCGCGCGCCACCGCGGACACGGCGACCACCGGCGTCGAGTGGTCCTCCTTGAGAAGCAGGGTCACGCCGTTCGGAAGCGTTTCCTTCTTGAGGCTCGCGGTAGACGTCCGGACTCCCTGCGCGGGCCATCCCTGCCGCCATGAGGCGAGGAGCCCCCTGACCTCGCCCTCGGACGGACCGGTGACGCCGGACGGGCGGATGACCGAGTAGGACGCGAGATCCGCCGCGAGATAACGCCGCGCGACCCGCTGGAGATCCTCGGCCGTGACGCTGCCGATCAACGAGGGCCAGAGCGGCTCCAGCGAGACGTCCGACATGGCGCCGAAGAGGCAGAGCCGCTCCGCGCGCGAAAAGAAACGCTCCGAAGCGAAGTCGTAACGGTTCTGGAGTCCCGCCTTCACGCGCGCGAGCTCGGCCGCGGGAACCAGCGTGGTCGCGAGCCGCATCAACTCGTCGCGGACGATCCCGAACGCCTTCGCCTCATTCTGCGGCGGCAGTTCCGCGGTGACGAGGAACATCCCCGGGTCCTTGCGCACCTCCATCTGAGCGTCGATGGTGGTGACCAGGTTCTCTCGTTCCTTCAGCGCCTTGTAGAGGCGCGACGAATTCCCGCTCCCGAGGAGCGTGGCCAGCACGGTCAGCGCCGGAGCGTCTGGATCGGAATAGGGCGGCACGTGAAATCCTACGTAGGTCCAGGTGCTGGGCGTCTTCATGGATTCGACACCCATCCGGAATTCCGTCTGCGGCTTCTCGGTCAGGCCCTGCTCGAAATCGTCCCGGCCGCGCTTGTATCCCGCGAACCCCTTCGCCAGCTTCGCGCGGACCAGGTCCAAGTCGAAGTCGCCCACGATCGCGAGGATCATCTGGTTCGGGACGTAGCGCTCCTCGTAGAAGGTCCGGAACGTGGCGAGCGACGCGTGCTCGATCACGTCCTTCAAGCCGATCGTGTCCCGCTTGTAGGGATGGTCGCGGAACATGAGCCGCTCGATCTGGTAGTAGACCTTGTAGTCGGGGCGGTCTTCACCCTGGTTGTACTCCGACATCACGACCTGGCGTTCCTTGTTCACCTTCTCCTGCGTCAGCTTCAGATTCATCCAGGCGTCGACCGAGCGGTCGAGCGCCTCGTCAAAATTCTCCTTGGGCGCGGTGAATCCATAGCAGGTGTAGTCGTTCGTGGTGTAGCCGCCGCTCTCCTCACCAATCCGCTGCATCTGCTTCCGGAATTCCAGCTCTCCCTGCTTCAGCGAGCCGCCCCGGAAGATGAGGTGCTCGTAGTAATGGCTCAATCCCGAGAGCGCGGGCGTCTCGGTGCGGCTCCCCCCGTTCACGAAGATGCAGACGGCCACGAGAGGCTTGGAGTGATTCTCGACGAGAATGACGCGGAGCCCGTTCGGAAGTGTCTCGCGGCGGATGGATTCGGTGGTGGTGGTTGCTGCGCGGGCGGGGGTGGCGATCACCGGCGCGAACGCCACGCAGAGTAGCGCGGCGAGAATGGAGCGGGAACGCATGGACCCCCCTGCTTAGGTTTTCTCGAGAGCGCTGAGGATTTCCTGGGTCTCGGGGAACCGACCGACCGATTTCTTGGAGAAAACGATCTTGCCGCCAACGGAGACGTCGAACACGCCGCCCCCGCCTGGAATCAGGGTCGACTCAATGCCCAGACGTTTCTTCAGCTCGGTCGCCAAACTGGCGGCCTTCTCTTTGTAGCCTCATTCGGTGCAGTACTTGATCTCGACGTTCATGATGGCCTCGCAGTGATTGGCGGATGCCCGTCCGTCGGACTCCGCTGAGACGATTCTCAGCCGCGGGAGGGAGTGAAGTCAAGTCAGCGGAAGACTGCGGGGAGCCGCTCCAGCGAAACGAGCCACCGGAGATGCCAGGCGGGCTTCCCCGGCTCGGGTGTGCCGACCCAGACCGGCGCGGTGATGCGCAGCGGACCGATGGCGTAGCCCACGCCCGCGTCAGCGAGAGGGCGCGTGACGTCGAGACCTCCCACGTCCCCGAAGAGGGAGACCGGCACCATCGGCAGATGGACGTCCGCGTTCAGGCCCCAGACGCGCTTCCCCATCGCCGCGCGACCGCGATATCCGCGGAGTCCACCGCCGCCCGCAAACAGGTAGTGCCCGGACCGGAGCAGCGGGCCGCGATCGTTGAGGTAGAAGCGGCCGAGCGAGTCCACGCGGCTCCCCTCCGCGGCGTCGAAGAGCATCTCGCGCGGGGGGCGGTCGAACACGGAACCCGCGAAGAGCCGCCAGGAGAAATGCGCGTCGCCGCGCGCGAGCAGATCGAGCTGCTGGCGTGCCTCCGCGGAAACGCGCTCGTAACGGAATTCCGGACCGGGATCGCCGCTCTCGCGAAACGCCGAGCGCCCGGCACGGAGGTCCAGCGCCGCGTGCTCGGCGCGCCGAGGCCCCTGCGTGTCGAGGGCGAGGAATCCCTTCGCGTGGAGACCCCGCCCCGGCGACCAGTACCTCGGATCGACGGGCGCCAGATCGTAGCGGTCGCGATAGTCCAGCGAGAGCCGCCATTCCCGGAAGGGATGCGTCCGGCCCGGCGACGTCGCGAGATTTCCCGCGCTGACACCCGCGCGAAAGAGCCCGGCGTCACGCGCGGTCGCGAACGCGATCCGCCCGCGGGCGCCCAGGACTCCCGCGCGCCGGCTCGCCCATGCGCCGAGCGAGAGGTCGCCGCGTCTCGTGCCCACAACCAAGTTCCCACCCGCGGCGAGAACGCCCTCGGGAAAATCGCCCGAGGGCAGGTATCGCCCCGCGGTCCAGACGCCCAGCCGCGCGCCCTCCGCGCGACCGTGCCAGAGGACGGGGCCGTAGACGAAGGTCATCGCCTCCGGGGAATCGAAGTCGGCCAAGGGCGACAAGCGAAGCGGAGGAAGCCCCGCGGCGCCGCGGGGCGCCAGGAGGCCGGCGGCGTCGGGAAGGCGGTCCGGTCCCTCGGACCCAGGGCCGCGGGCGGCGGCGCTCGTGCCCTCGAGCCACGGATGGAACCAACTCTCGAGCGCTTCTCCCCCGGCTCTCTCGGCCGATCGCACGACGTCGGCCGGACGAGGATGGCGAAAGAGATTGTTCCGGTAGTAGTCGCGCAGAAACGCATGGAATGCGGGCTCGCCCATGTGCGCCTCCAGCGAGCGCAGCATCATGACGGGCTTGCTGTAGGCGCCCACGCCATACTGGGGATAGCTCTGATACCCGTCGGCGGGCGTGTCGATGGGTTGCTCATCGCGCGCGAAGACACGAGCCAGGTAGCGGTTCTCATCGAGCAGGAAATCCCGCACAGGGTGCGACCACGGAAGGAGCTTCCGGCGCTTGAGGAGCCCCTTCGGATACTTCCAGTCCCCATAGCGGTCTTCCATGAACTGCGTGAGCCCCTCGTCCAGCCAGGGATAGGCCCGCTCGTCGCTCCCGAGCATCCCATAGAACCAGTTGTGGGCCAGCTCGTGCGCGATGGTGACGTCGAGCGACTCGATCCAGTCGGAGACCAGGTCCGGCTCGTTCATGATGAGCATCGGGTATTCCATCGCGCCGCCGCCCATGTAGCTCTCGGCGCTCGTGAACGAGGGCCAGGCATAGGGACCCACTTCGCGCGTCATGAACCCCATTGCGGAGACGGTGAACGCGCGCTGATCGCCCCAGGCGTCCTGGTCCTCGCGAAAGGCTAGCGCCCGGATCTGGATCCCGCTCCAGAGGGTGTCGGACCGGACGTATTCCGGCGAGGCGACCCACGCAAAGTCGTGCACGCGATCCGCGTGAAAGCGGAGCGTCTTGAGCGAGGGAAGGAGGCTATCGCCCGGGGCGCTCCGTGGCGCGAGCGCGCGGATCGAGTCCGCGACCGTCGTGTCCTTGAATGCGACGACGAGATGGAGCGGCCCGGCCCTTCCGGTGTCGTCCGCCTCCTGGCGGGGCTCCTCCCGTGGCCCGTCGTGAGGTCCCTTCTTCGCCGACTCGATCCAGGAGTAGCTGTAGTGGACCGGAGCGCCACGCGGCGCGCGAAGGGAGGCGCCCTTTTCGCGGGTCACCTCGAGCGGGCCCGGCTTCTTCCCCTCCGACTCCCGCGGCGGAACGGTCTCCACGCTCAGCATTCCCTGGGGCCACCGGCCGCGAAGCGAGTCGGCAGGCGCCGCCCGGAGGTGGATCGTGACGCTGTCGCTCGCGGCGTCCCGATCCGCGAGCGGGATCTCGTTGTCTCCTCCCGTCGCGCGCGCGAGCGTACCGGTGGCGCCGACCCAGAAACGGTCCGGCACGGTGATCGCGACGTCGAATGTGCCGTAATCGCCGTAGAACTCGGAGAGGTAGTGAAACGGGTCGGCGTGCCATCCCAGGTCGTCGTAGACCGCGACCTTGGGGTACCACTGCGCGATGGAATAAGCGTCGCCCATGCGCCCGAAGCGGTTGAAGGGCTTCGGCACCTGGACAACGAATCGAAGCGACACGGTCACCGAATCGCGAGGTGCCAGCGGCTGTGGCAGGTCGATCCTCGCGATTGTCTCGTCGAGAGCGACCGCGGCCGCCTTGCCCCCGACCGCGACCGAGTCGATCGTCATCCATGCGCGCTCCTCGGGTGTCGACAATCGCAGAGCGTAATCCTCGCCCCGGCGCTCGCCTTCCCGCGCGTAGAGGGTGCGGTGGTCGCGGAACGCGTTCGGATAGGCATGGAGGTAGATCGCGTGGAGTGCGGAATCCGCGCCGCTCCGGTACGTGATGGTCTCGTGTCCGGAGAGCCGGTGGCGGAGTGGGTCCAGCGTGACGTCGATCCCATAGCGGAGGCCGGGAGGAAGCGCCGCGTGGGCGGCCGGCGCGGCCAGCAGCGACGCGGCGAGCAGGGAGAGCGGGACGGCCGAGCGGAAGCTCAGGCCAGTGCGTCCTCCACCGCCGCGAAGCCGGCTGTGCGTACGCCCTCCCCCATCAGCGCGTGCGGGGTGGCCGCGGCGACGCGAACCGACACCAGATCTCCCACCCGCTCGTCCCGGCGCGCGAACACGATCGTCTTGAAGTGTGCGGTCTTTCCGTACCACAAGGACGGCGACGCCCGGCTCGGCCCTTCCACCAGGGCCTCGACCGTGCGGCCGATCTCAGCCTCGTTCTTGAGAAGCGACCTTGTCTTCTGCTCTTCGATCAGGAGGGTGATGCGGCGCTTCTTTTCCCCTTCGCTCACGGTCTCGGGCCAGTCCGCCGAGCGCGCCCCCGGCCGCGGCGAATACTTGAAGATGAAAGCGCTCTCGTACCCGATTCGCCCCATCGCCTCACGCGTGGCCTGGAAATCGCCCTCGGTCTCCCCGGGGAACCCCACGATGATGTCGGTCGAGAGCGCGATCCCGGGTATGGCCCGCCGGAATTTCGCGACCAAGCGCTCGTACTCCTCCATCGTGTAGATGCGCCGCATCCGCTCGAGAACGGAGTCGGATCCGGACTGGAGCGGCAGATGGAGATGCGGGGGCACCTTCTCGCAGGAGGTCATCGCCTGGATCGTGCGATCGGTCATGTCGGAGGGATGCGGCGACGTGAATCGGATCCGGGCGATCCCGGGGACCCGGTTCGCCCGCTCGAGAAGCCCCGCGAAGTCGACCCCCGCTTCGGCGTCCCGGTAGGCATTCACCGTCTGCCCCAGGAACACGATCTCGCGGAAACCCTCCGCCGCGGCGTGCTCCACCTGGCGCATCACCTCATCGGCGGGGAGACTCCGCTCCCGGCCGCGGACATAGGGCACGATGCAGAACGCGCAGAACTTGTCGCATCCCCGCATGATGCTCACCCAGGCGCGCACGCCGTCGGCGCGCGCGGGGATCAAGTCGCCATAGGTTTCCACGCGGCTCAGGCGAACCGCGAGCGTGGGTTCTTCGCGCGCCTCGGCGATCAGCTCGGGAAGATGGCGGTACCCATCGGGCCCGACCACCAGGTCAACCTGGGGCACGCGCTCGATCAGCTTCGCGCGCAGGTGCTGCGCCATGCATCCCGCGACGCCCAGCACCACGCCCGGGCGCCTCAGCTTGTGGCGGGTCAGCTCGCCCAGCCTGCCGTAGATACGCTGCTCCGCGTGCTCCCGGATGGCGCAGGTATTCACGAGGATCACGTCGGCATCGTCCGGCTTCTCGACGCGCCGGTATCCCGCCCGGCCGAGCTGGCCCAGCATCAATTCCGAGTCGGCCACGTTCATCTGGCAGCCGTAAGTCTCGATGTAGAGTCCCTTTTCCATGGGTGAGGGATTATAGGGGATCGGGCCGCTCCATGGGTTCAAGTTTCGAGGAGCGCATGCCGAAGTAACGACCTCGAGAAAGCTCGGCTCGCGAGCAAGAGGCGCAGGCAGCGCGCGTAGCGCAGGCAGCGCGCCACGTCCCCGCCGCACCTAATTTCTCCGCGATAACTTCCCTCCGTTTGAGCCGCTCTGGACCGGCCCCGAAGGTCGTGGCACAATGCCCGTGTCTGGACTGACATCGACGACGTCCGCCACGGGGAACCTCATGATCAAGAGCGACAAATGGATTCGTCGGATGTGCCGGGAGCGCCGGATGATCGAGCCATTCGCGGAAAAGCAGGTGCGCGACGGAAGCATCTCCTTCGGCGTTTCCTCTTACGGCTACGATCTTCGGATCGCGGACGAGTTCAAGATTTTCACGAACATCAACAGCTCTGTCGTGGATCCGAAGAATTTCGACGCGAAATCCTTCGTGGATTTCAAGGGGCCCGTCTGCATCGTGCCCCCGAACTCGTTCGCGCTCGGGCGTAGCGTCGAATACTTCCGCATTCCGCGCGACGTCATGACCATCTGTCTTGGAAAATCGACTTACGCGCGTTGCGGCATTATCACGAACGTAACGCCGCTCGAGCCGGAATGGGAGGGACATGTGACTCTTGAGATCTCGAACACGACGACGCTCCCCGCGATGATCTACGCCAACGAAGGCGTCGCGCAGGTCCTGTTCCTCGGCGCCGACGACGTGTGCGAGATCTCCTACAAGGACAAGAAGGGCAAGTACCAGGACCAGCGCGGGGTCACGCTCCCGCGACTCTAGAGCGCGGCCCGGGTCACGCCCACGTAGAGATTGAAGTCCGAGACGAGATTGATCCCGTTCACGCGTTGATACACCGGCACCTGCACGATGCCGTAGAAAGCCGTCTTCTCCGCGACGGTGACCCGCACCCCCGGGCTCACGAATGCCGCAGTTCCTCCGGTGTGACCCGCCTCGGCGTCGGTATCACCCGGATCGTCCTCCGCGCGGACACGGAAGTCCCCCGAGAGAAGCATCTCGATCGAGCGCGTGAGCGGATAGCTCATGCCGAGATTGGTCTGCAGCTCGGCGCCCACTTTGTAGCGTTCGGTTCCACGCCCGCTCGCATGTCCGAGCACGCTGAGCCGAACCGGGATCGCGCCGTACGCCCCGCCCGGCATCTTCGCCTGGATCGACCACTGGGCACCCGCGCCCGCGATCGCCGCCCAGGCGCCGTTTCCGGGCCGCGCCGGCGGCTCGGGCTCATCTCCGTCGAATTCCTCGACGTGTCGCATGCCGGTGGGCGCCTTGACGCCCGCGGTGAGGTGATAGCGGGTCGAACTCTCGCCGCCGCCTTTGAATGTGCGCGAAACGTCCACATCGAGGTCGCCGACCCCGGAATAGTTCCAACGCTGTAGCTCGGGCGAATTGCCGGCCACGTTGTGGACGTGCTCGTGGTAGCGGCCCACATAAGGCAGCGATGCGACGATCGACCAGCTCTCGCTCGGCTGATAAACAGCCCGCGCGGTCGTGATCCGGCTAACGGTCCTGACTTCGTCCTCGCCGGAAGGGATGGTCCCGACGGCGACGTCCTTCGTCCCGGCCCGGGGCTGATTCTGATCGATGTATTGCTCGGTAAGATCGAACGTGAGCAACGAGTGCTCCCAGAGCAGACCCGGATCGATGGGGCAATGATCCGAGCCGCAGCTCGCGAGCGCGACCGCGGGCGAGAGCGCCAGGGCCGCGATGAACAAGACGCCACGCCAAGACATGAACATCCTCCTCGAGAGAGAACGAAGCAGCGACGCTTCGACGAGAAGCGTCGGCCAGACGAAATCTCTTGGTGCGGGGCGCGCTAGGCGCGCGGAGGAGGATCGGAGGGTTCGGGGTTTCGAGCTGGAAGGTCGTGACGCGAGGGGCGGATGGCTCCACCCGCGGTAGGAAGGGCCGGCGTCGTGCGCGAGCGATCCAGGGTGACAGGGTCGGTGGCACCGGGAAGCACCTGGGCGCCTCCCCGGCCGCACGAGGGGACGCAGAGCTGGGCCTCTCCTGTCGTGACGCCGGTCACCGCGTTGGCGCCGGACATGGGACATGCCCCGGCGGCCCCCCTCGCGTGCATGGGGCACGAGGCCGTGCCGCAGCAGGACTTGCCCCGGGCGGCCCGCTCCGGACCAGCCACCTCCCTGCCGTCAACGGCCGCGCACACGGGCGATTCGGCGAAGAATCCCGGGGCTTCCGCCGCCAGAATCAGGAGGGCCAGGACCAGAGCGAGGATAGAGCGCATCAGGCCGCCATCATATACCATGGGACAGATTGAGGCGTAATCGAGACCCACGGGGAGGCAGCGTGGCGAAAGAAACCATCCACACCGTCGCCGTCATCGGCGCGGGAGTCATGGGGCGCGGGATCGCGCTCGCGTCGGCGCGGGCGGGATACGAGACCGCCGTCATCGAGCCCAATCCCGCCTCGCTCCAATCCGCGCGCGCCGAGATCGAGAAGATCCTGGACCGCGCTCGAGAGAAAGGGGAGATCGACGAGACGGCGGCGCGGGCCGCGCGCGAGCGGCTCACGTGGTCCGCGGGCTTCGACGCGGCCAAGGGCGCCGACCTCGCCATCGAAGCGGTTCCCGAGTCGGTCGCGATCAAGGCCAAGGTCTACGCGGAGCTCGCCGTGCGCATGGCGCCGGAGGGAGTCATCGCCACCAACACCTCCTCGCTCGGCATCACGGAGCTGGCGGCAACCTCGGACCGGCCGTCGCGTTTTCTCGGCATGCACTTCTTCAACCCGGTGCACCGGATGCGGCTCGTGGAATTGGTTCGCGGGCTGGAGACCACGGACCATGCACTCGCGATCGGGGAGCAGGTCTCGAAGGCCATGGGCAAGGAAACGGTCCTCGTCCGCGAGTCCCCTGGGTTCGTGACGAGCCGGATCAACGTCCTGATCGGCAACGAGGCCTTCACGATGCTGGAATCGGGCGTCGCTTCGGCGCGCGACATCGACAAGGCATTGAAGCTGGGCCTCAATCATCCCATGGGGCCCTTCGAGCTGGTCGACCTGGTCGGCCTGGACACGCGACTCAGCATCCTGGAATATCTGCACCGGACGCTTGGCGACAAGTACCGGCCTTCCCCGCTCCTCATCCAGTACGTGAAAGCCGGCCGCCTCGGCCGGAAGGTGGGACGCGGGGTGTATGAATACCCGAGCTAGAGGACAAAGCCTATGAGCCCGACCGAGACCCTGCCCAAGCCCGCGCTCACCTCCGGCGGCCGCATGCTCATCGGCGGCGACTGGCGCGAGGCGCAGTCCGGAAAACGCTTCACGACGGTCAACCCCGCCACCGGGGACGCGCTGCTCGAGGTGGCCGAGGGGGACGCCGCCGACGTGGACCTCGCGGTCCAGGCGGCGCGCCAGGCGCTGAACGGGCCGTGGGGCAAGATGTCCGCGTCGCAGCGGGGGCGCCTCATCTGGAGGCTGGGCGATCTCATCAGCGAGAAGACGGCCGAGCTGGCCCAGCTCGAGACGCTCGATACCGGGAAGCCGATCGGGGAATCCTCGAAGATCGACGTGGCGCTGACCGCGGATGTCTTCTACTACAATGCGGGCGCCGCGACAAAGCTGGAGGGGAACACCGTCCCGGTCAGCGGCCCGTTCCTGAACTACACGCTCCGCGAGCCGATCGGGGTCGTCGGGCTCATCGTCCCGTGGAATTTCCCGCTGCTCATCGCCGCACGGAAGGTCGGCCCGGCGCTTGCCGCGGGAAATACGGTCGTCTTGAAGCCCGCGGAGGAGACTCCGCTCACGGCTCTGCGTCTCGGCGAGCTGGCGCTGGAAGCCGGCATCCCTCCGGGCGTGCTCAACGTGGTTCCCGGTTTCGGACCGACGGCGGGCGCCGCTCTCGTGGCACATCCCGGAGTCGCGGGGATCGCGTTCACCGGAGAGACCACGACCGGCCAGCTCATCATGCAGAACGCCGCGCGCACGCTGAAGAAGGTCTCGCTGGAACTGGGAGGCAAGTCCCCCAACATCGTGTTCGCGGACGCGGATATCGACGCGGCGTCGCGTGGATCCATGATGGCGATCTTCTACAACAAAGGTGAGGTTTGCACCGCCGGGTCACGGCTCTTCGTCGAGAAGGGGATCCATGACGCGATGCTCGAGAAGGTGATCGAGCGGGCGCAGAAGCTCACGCAGGGGGATCCCTTCGATCCCAAGACCCGTCTCGGCGCCCAGACCTCGGAAGCGCAGATGGAGAAGATCGCCCGCTACGTGGATATCGGAAAGAAGGAGGGCGCCCGCCTCGTGCTGGGCGGCGAGCCCGCGAAGATCGGGAACGGGCGCGGCTGGTTCTACAAGCCCACCATCTTCGACGGCGTGACGAACTCGATGACGATCGCGCGGGAGGAGATCTTCGGCCCGGTGCTCTCGGTCATCTCCTTCGACGATTTCGATCGTGCTCTGGAGGAAGCCAACGACTCCTTCTACGGACTGAGCGCAGCGGTCTGGACGCGCGACATCAAGAAGGCGCATCGCGCGGCCCGCTTGCTGCAGACCGGGACGGTCTGGATCAACACCTACAACATGTACGACGCCGCGTCGCCGTACGGCGGCTACAAGGGCTCCGGCTTCGGCCGCGAGTCCGGAATGGCCGGGCTCGACTTCTACACCCAGACGAAGAGCGTCTGGGTCGACCTGAGCTGATCGGCTATACTTCAAGAGAGCGCAGGAACGAGACTTTGAATCCAACCCCCAAGAAGGAGGGTTTGCCCGTGACACCCGAGACGCAGACGCTTCCGGCTGCGGGAACGCGGGTCAGCTACAAGGTCGACGGCGGCATCGCGATCCTCGAGCTGAACGATCCCCCGGCCAACACGTACACCTACGAGATGATGCGAGACCTGGACGAGTGCATTCTGAAAGCGCGCTTCGATCCGGCCGTCCACGTGATCCTGATTCGCGGCGCGGGAGACAAGTTCTTCTGCGCGGGCGCGAACATCAAGATGCTCCAGACCGCGGATCCCACCTTCAAGTACTTCTTCTGCCTCCACGCGAACGAGACGCTGAACCGCCTCGAGCAGACGCCCAAGCTCGTGATCGCGGCGCTGAACGGCCATTGCGTCGGCGGCGGGCTCGAGATCGCGATGGCCGCGGATATCCGGATCGCCAAGCGGAACGCGGGCAAGGCCGGCCTTCCCGAGGTCACGCTCGGAGTGCTTCCCGGCACGGGCGGAACCCAGCGCATGGCCCGCCTGGTCGGCAAGTCGCGCGCGATCGAGCTGATGGCGAGCGGAGCCACGTTCTCCTTCGAGGACGCGGAGCGGTATGGGCTGGTGAATCAGATCTTCGAGGCCGAGGGCTTCGACGTGAAGCTCATGGAATACGCGCGTCAGTTCGTGCCGCCGGCAAAGGCCTCGAAAGCGGTCGGGCGCATCAAGCGCTCGGTGCAATCGGGCCTCGAGGTTCCGTTCAGCGAGTCGCTCGCCATCGAGCGCGAGCTGCAGCAGCAGCTCTTCACGAGCGAGGACGCGCGCGAGGGCCTGAACGCGTACGTGGAGAAGCGCCCGCCGAAGTTCAGCGGCAAGTAGCGGATTCGGCCGCGGCCAGCGCGCCACGAATATGGTGAAGGCTTCGGTCGCGCCGCGTGAGCGGATGGTGCTCCGCGCCGCGCGTGAGATTGAAGAGGGGGAGACCGTGTTCGTCGGAACGCGGCTCCCCCTTCTTGCGTATCTCGTCGCAAAGGCCACTCACGCGCCGAATGCCGTCGCCCTCTACGAAAACGGCTTGATCCGCGAGGAATCCGCGCGCGAGCTTCTCTTCACCATGGGCGATCCCCCCAACATCCTGAACGCCACGTCGGCATCCAGCACGCTCGACGTCATGGGCATGATGGCGGCCGGACGCGTGGATCTGGGACTCCTCGGCGGGGCCGAGGTGGACCGCTTCGGCAACGTGAACTCCACGGAGGTAGCCGCCGGCGACGGCGGGACGACGCGCCTGCCCGGGAGCGGCGGCGCCGCGGACATCGCGTCGCTGGCGCGCCGCACGGTCATCCTCGTGCCCCAGGAGAAGCGGAGACTCGTCGAGCGAGTACGCTTCCGCACGAGCCCCGGGTACGGCGACGGTCCGGGATTCCGCGAGCGCGTGGGGCTGCCGCCAGGCGGCCCGACGGCCATCGTGACCACGCACGCGGTGTTCCGCTTCGATCGCGCGCTCGCCGAGGCGTATCTCTACGAAGTCTATCCCGGCATCACGGTGGACCACGTCCTGGTCGGCATGAGTTTCGTGCCGCGCATCCCGCAGCCGCTCGGAATGACGCGACCGTTCACGGAAGCGGAGGTCACGGCGCTGCGGCACATCGATCCCGGCGGATTCTGGACCGGCGGCAGGCAGGAGGACCGCTAGGCCCCGAGCGCTCGCATCATTCCACTGGCCTTCACGAGTGTTTCCTCGTACTCCCCCTCCGGTGTCGAGTCCGCGACGATACCGCCTCCCACGTGGAACGATATGGCGCCCTTTTCGACGATCATGGTGCGGATCGCGATGTTGAAGTCGCAGTCGCCGCTCTGATCCCAGTAGCCGATGGCGCCCGTGTAGACGCCGCGGCGCGTAGGCTCCAGGGAATCGATGATCTCGACCGCTCGAATCTTGGGCGCGCCGGTGATCGAGCCGCCCGGAAACATCGCGCGGATCACGTCGGCCGGAGCCGCGTCCTCGCGCAGCGTTCCTTCGACACGCGACACGAGATGGTGCACGTTCGCGAAGCTCTCGACTTCGCAGAGCGACGGCACGCGCACGCTTCCGATCTCGCAGATGCGTCCCAGATCGTTTCGCTCGAGATCGACGATCATCACGTTTTCGGCTCGGTCCTTGGGGCTGGCTCGGAGCGCGGAAGCCAGCGCCTTGTCCTCCGCGACGGTCGCACCGCGTGGCCGGGTCCCTTTGATGGGCCAGGTCTCGATCCGATCCCCTTCGATCGCGAAGAAACGCTCAGGGGAAGAGGAGGCGATCCCACCGCCGGGAAGGGTCATCAGCGAGGAGAACGGGGCCGGCGATTCGGCGCGAAGCGAGCGATAGAGCGCGGCGGCGGACGGGGTCGAAGGGGTCGCCACCTGGAACCGCTGCGCGAGGTTCACCTGGTAGATGTCGCCCGCCGCGATATGTTGAAGCGCCCCTTCCACCGTTTTCAAGTACTCGTCCCGAGTGAAGTTGGAATGGATCTCGGCGCGTCCAGGGAACTGCGGCTCGTCCGCCGCTCTCGCGGACTCGCCGGCGAGCGGCGCCTCCACGGCCTTGCGCCAGTGCGATGCCAGACGCTCCCGGGCGCGCTCGGCGCGCGCGCGAGGATCGCGCTCGGGCAGCCCCGTCGAGATCGCCCAGCCCTCGCCACGTTCGCGCTCCCAGGCGAAGACCACGTCGTAGAACCCAAGGCAGAGATCCGGCAGCGAGGACTCGCGACGGGCCCGCGCCGGGTAGCGCTCCAGAAAATCCTTCATGTCGTAGGAGATGTAGCCCGCCAACCCCGAGACGAAGGGTGGCCGTGGGCCGATCTCGTCGTAGCGCACGCGCTCGGGCCACAGGCGCGCCAGACCGGACATGGGATGCCCGGGCGCCGCGGTCGGGGTGCCTCCGTCACCGGGCACCCTCCAGAGCGCGCCGTCCCGCACCTCCAGGCGCCACAGGGGATCGAAGGCGAGGAGCGTCCATCGGGCGCCCATACCCACCGCACCGCCGGATTCCAGAAATAACGTGTGCGGATCCTGCTCGACCGCCGCGAGCGCCTGGAGCGGCGTGAGCTCCAATGGCAGGGCGCGCACGATGGGGCGCACGGTCTCGACGCGGACAGGGCCGACCACCCGGGCGCTAGTAGCCATAGTCGACCGGCTCCGGGAACTGATGGTCCAGCGGGATCAGGGCCGCGACGCGCTCGTTGCCGAGCCGGCGGACATAGGCGTCCAGATCGGCCGCGCCCTCGACCCATTCCGCGCGCCAGCGCTCGTAGCCCTCACGGCTCTTGGTGACGCGATGATATTCGGCATAGGCCTCGTGGTCGCGCCTGTAGAAGCCCTGCACCGGCGAGGGATGCGCGCCCCACCGCGCCTCGCACACGGCGGACACGGTGATGCCCGGAACCACGACGCGATTGGGGTCGCGGCGAATCTGCTCTTCGGAGACGATTTCCTCGGCGGTCACGATCACTGCTTTCGCCGCGCGCACCGTGTCGGAGGTGATCCCGAGGCTCCCCCACATGATCGCGTTGCCATGCGGGTCCGCGCGCTGCACGTGCACGATCGCCACGTCGGGATGAAGCGCCCGGACTGCCAGGAGCGGGCCGCCCTCACTCAGTGGGTCGGCGACCGGCGTCAGGTACGGATTGCGCGAAACGATCTCCGACCCCAGCGCCGACCGCGTCGGAAGGAACGGCGAGCCGATGGCAGCCGCGTGGAGCGCCAGGGCCAGGGTGAAATTCGAGAACTCGACCACCTCCAGCGCACGCGGCTCCCCGCGCTCCACGGCGCGGCGAAAGCAGTAGGCCGAGCCCATCATCACGTTCCCCACCCATGCCGCCATCACGCGTCGCGCGAGCCCCGCGCCGATCACCTGATCGAAGCAGATGTCCGAGACCGGACCGATGAGCGAAAGCTCGCCCACGCCCTGACGGATGATCTCGCGCGTCGCCGCGAAGGGGATCATCTGCTCGAGGCACGTACCCATTGCCACCGAGCCTCCCGGCCGCACGAAACGCTCGACGGCGGCGGGAAGCGGCATGAGCTTCTCGTCCCCGCGGTGGTGCGATAAGGCGCCCGGTCTCTCGGGTGCGCGCCGGGGAGCCAGGTCGTCCATCCGGACTTCGGGGGGCTTGCGCATGCTGGAAGGATACCCTACGCCGCGGGCACCACAGGCGGCTGCTCCCGGACCAGAGCCTTCACCATAAGGAACACCACGAACGCGATGATGGCGAAATCGAGCACCGCCCCGAGGAAATCTCCGACCCCCAGCTTGACGGCGCCGATCGAGACGGTCGCGGTACGCCAGTTGCCGCCCGGCGTGAGAGCGCCGATGATCGGCATGATGAGGTCGGCGACAATGGCCGCGACGAGCTTCTGAACCGCCCCGCCGATCACCACGGCTACCGCGAGCGCGATCACCCCGTGCTTCAGCAAAAACGCCTTGAACTCTCCGACCATGGCTTCATCCTCCCTGTGGAAAGAATTCCGGCGCGCGGGTATCTTCCCCTCGCACGCACGCCTCCGTGACCGGATGGATCACGTCGGGCTCGCGAAATCTACCAGACATGCTCCCCTGGCTCGACAGCGTCTTTCCTCGCCGCCTCCTGTTCCAGAAGGATCGCCGGCTCCTCCATCTGTTCCTCGGGCGCGTTCTCGGGTCCACCGGCTTCGCCATCGTCATCCCGTTCCTGAGCCTCTACCTGCACGGCCAGCGCGGGGTTCGCATGACCCTCGTGGGTGGAATCTTCTTCGTCGCCGCGCTCGCGGGGGCCGTGGGGCAGATCGTGGGCGGAGAGCTTACCGATCGCCTGGGACGGAAGGTCGTGATCGTCGGGTCACAGCTCGTGCGATCGGCAACCTTCGTCGGGTTCGGAGTGGCCGTGCTGGTTCACGCGCCGATCCTTTGGTTCCTTCTCCTCACCTCGTTCAGCGCGCTGGCGGGGCGCGCTTTCGAGCCTCCCTCGGGGGCCATGGTCGCCGATATCGCCACCGGGACCGCCCGCGCCGAGTACTACGCTGTGCTTCGCATCGGCGGCAATCTCGGATGGGCCATCGGGCCCGCCATCGGCGGATTTCTGGCGGCGCTCTCCTACCCCGCGCTCTTCCTGATCGCCGCTGCGATTCTGCTCGCAGCCGGGCTGTTCATGGCCTTCAAGGTGGAGGAAACACGGCCCCACGGCGTCGCGCGGTCGCTCGAGGTTCAGGAATCCACGACGCTCCTGCCCTCCTCCACCGGGACGACGCCGCTCGCTCGCTTCGGATTCGAGGAGCTGGGGCAGGCGCTTCGAGACGCGACGTTCGTGCGCTACTGCGTGGTCTCTCTGGTGCTCTTTACCGTGATGTCGCAGCTCATCTCCACGCTGTCGGTGTACGCGGTGCAGTGGGCGGGAATCTCCAAGCTCCAGCTTGGCGCGCTCTACACGCTGAACGGCCTCATGGTCGTCTTTCTGCAATTCCCCGTGGTGCGCGCGCTCGCCCCCTATCGCATGACGACCGCGCTGATCGCCGGTAGTATCCTCTACGCGGCGGGGTATGCGATGATGGGCACCGGCCACCACATGGCGCTCCTGGCGGCGGCGATGTTCGTGGTGACCCTGGGAGAGATCGTCACGACGCCGGCCTCGATGAACCTCGTCGCCAACTTCTCGACCCCCGAGCTTCGCGGCCGATACATGGGCGTGTACGGATTGTTCAACTCATTCGGATGGTCCACGGGCCCTTTGATCGGCGGCGTCCTGCTCGACTTCGCGGCGGGACGGTCGATGCTCCTCTGGGCGCCCATCGGCGCGCTGGCTCTCGTCGCGAGCGCGGGCTACTGGGACCTGAGACGCCGATTGAGCCGCTCGATGGATCGCGACACCAAAGGGCCCCTTATCGAGACCGTCACGGCGTGAGCCGCGGCGTCCCAAGGAGACGGACATGAGCGCAGCAAACGAGGAACACCGATTCGAATGCAGACTCGTCTGGTCCGGGGCGTCCAAGGGGACCACGAGCAGCTACGAGGGGTATTCGCGGGAATATCGGATCGACTTCGAGGGGAAGCCCTCGCTCCGAGGCACGGCGGCGCCCGCCTATCGCGGAGACCCCTCGCTCCACAATCCGGAAGACCTGCTCGTAGCGTCCCTCTCCGCCTGCCACTGCCTGAGCTACCTCGCGCTCTGCGCCCGCGCCGGGATCCAGGTCATGGGATACGAGGATGAGGTGTTCGGCCACATGGAGCGGGTGGACGGCGTGGTGAAGTTCACCGAAGTCACCCTGAACCCCAAGGTCTCGATCGCGCCCGGCTCGGACTACGAGAAGGCGCGCGCGCTCCACGAGCGGGCCCGCGCCGTCTGCTTCATCGCGAACTCGGTCAACTTCCCCGTCCGACATAACGCCACCGTCACGGCCGCCGCGCCGGTCTGAGCGTGGGAGCGCCCGGGGCCGCCACACCGCGAGCGACGGTAACGCGACCGCCCGAGATCTACGTGCTCGCGGCGATCTGGGCGGTGAAGGGCATGGAGGAATTCTTTCGCGGAGTGGTGGGAGGCGCCTTCTACATCGTCCAGCAGGCCTCGCAGGGAAAGCTCGAGGGGTACCTCCTCCACCTCGCCATCCAGAGCGCTCTCTTCGCCGGATTGATGTCGGGCGGCAGCTTCTACGTCATGACGGCGCTCTGGCTCGGCCGCGCGGCCGCGCGGAGCTGGGGCATCGCGCTCGCGCTCATGAACGAGGTGTCCGTGCTCGCCTATCTGGTCACGCGGCCGCCGGAGTTCGGCGGCGACGTCGCGATCGTCCGGACGGTGATCGTCGCCTCGATCGTGAACCTGGGAATCGTCGGTGTGCTGCTCTTCGACGGGAAGCTCGCGCGGTTCCTGGGGAGCGCGCGGCTGGTCGGCGGGTGGTGGTCGCGAGGGCGATAGCCCCTACCCCAGCGTGTATCCCCCGTCCACGATGATGACCTGCCCGGTCACCCACGAAGCCTTGTCGGTGGCCAGAAATGCCGCCACGTTCGCGATCTCCTCCGGAGTTCCCACGCGACCCAACGGGGTGCGGCGCGTCGATTCCTTGATGATCTCGTCGTAGGAGGGGAAGATTTTCAGCGAGTCGGTGTCGATGAAGCCGCCCGAGACCGCGTTCACGTTGATCTTTCGCGCTCCCAGCTCGTAGGCGAGGTAGCGCACCAGCGTTTCGATCGCGGCCTTCGACACCCCGATCGCCGCGTATCCGGGTATGTACCGGTGCGAGCCGAGCGAGGTGAGCGCCACAATCCTCCCGCCGTCCGGCATCATCTTCACCGCCTCCTGCGCGCTGAAGAGGAGCGCCTTGGCGTTCGTGTTCATCGCCACGTCCCACATCTTGTCGTCCACGTCGAGCACGTTGCCGAAGTGCCCAAGGGCCGCGTTGGAGACCAGGATGTCGAGCTTGCCGAACGCGCTCTTTACCTCCTGGAACATCTTGGGGATTTGCTCTTCGTTCCCCATGTTCGCGCGCACGGCGAGCGCCTTGACGCCTCGCTTCTGGATCTCTTCGACGGCAGCCTTGGCCGACTCCCGGCTCCGGAAGAAGTTGATCGCCACGTCGGCGCCCATGTCCGCCAGCGCCAGAGCCGTGGCCAGGCCGATCCCTCGTGTGCCTCCGGTGACGAGCGCTGATTTCCCCTTCAACTCACCCATATGCCCTCCGCCTAAGTCCTTGAGTGGCCGCGAATTCTGGCCAGGGCCGGGTGGAATGTCAACCGATAAAACAAAGGGGCGAGCCTGGGCAGCGACCAGGATCGGAAACGCGCGCGCGCTAACCGCCGACATCGCTTGCTTCGAGGGTGAGGGCGTGGTACCGCTACCCGGATGAATTTCGGAAAAATCGCGCTCGGCACCCTCATCCTCGCCATCGGCGCACTCCTTCTTGCCGTCCACATGGGCTTCGCGCATCCCGACACGCCCGTCTTTCTGCTCCGCTACTGGCCGCTCCTCCTCATCGCGTTCGGCCTCGCGTTTCTGGCGGGCGCGATCAAGAACCCCCTCCTCGGCTGCTTCGCAATCGTGTTGATCCTGGGAGGCACGGCGCTCGGCGTTTTCTGGGTGAACCACCAGCAGAAGCAGGGTCGGCTCGCGCACGCGCCGTCCTCGATCGATATCGGAAGGGCGAATGTGGGATCGCTCTCGGTTCGCGTCCGGACATTCGCGGGGACGTTCGATTTCAGAGGAGCGCCGGGACCGAGAGCGGTCGTGATCGGACTCCGGGGTGGTGCCGGAGACTCGGCCGTCGGGTACCGATTCGAGGTTGCCGGCAAGAAGGCGGTTCTCGACTGGCCTCAGGTGCGCGGTGGGTTGGGAATCCCGCCGCCGGCGGCGAGACTCGAGGTCCGGGTTCCGCGACGGCTCCCGGTATCCCTGACCTGGACCGGGTGGCTCGCTTCCATGCGCGCGGACCTCGCGGACCTCGACCCCACGCGCTGCGCGATCCATGGGATTCTCTCCGTAAGCCGCATCGACTTCGGCGACGCCGGCCGCCCCGAGGAGATCCGTGTCTGGGGACTCCTGGCGAGCACCCGGATCCGGATCCCGGGCGACTGCCCGGTCCGGATCGTGAGCCACTCCCCCTTCGTTCTCCGGAGCTTCCCCTCCGATGTCGAAGAACAGGCGCAGGGGCGCGCGAAGGAGCGTGTGGATGCGGCCGGGGGGCGCGGGCGCCCGGTGCGGATCGACGTGGATGGGGCGTTCGTGCGGATCCAGATCGACCGCATGCCGTTGACCAAGGTAACAACCCTGGAGGCTTCCTAATGGCCGCAGCCGGTAGGCACAGCATCGCGTTTCCACTCACCCTCGTCGTAATCGGAGCGGTGCTGCTCCTGAAAGAGCTGGGGTACCTTCACGGCAACGTCCTGCACTATTGGCCGGTGCTCCTGATCGTGTGGGGACTCGGGATGATCTGGGCGGCTCGGCACGGGTAGGGTCGTCGCACGGGTAGAGGCCCGGGATTCGCCGTTGGGGCCAGGACTTCGGAACTTGCGCTTGGACTATGGGGTTGACAGGACAAGGCTTCGAACGGAAGCTCGTTGTGCGTCGGTCCTTGGTGAAACATAGGAGAGCACCCTGAATACTCTGAGCCACATCCGTCGCCTCGACTCCTGGTTCCGCGGGCTGCTCGTGCTCTACCTCTTGAGCACGCTCTACCTCGCTGCGGCCCATCAGCATCATGATGGGCTCCAGGGCCACGACTGCGCGCTGTGCACCGTGGCCCACACGCCCGCGACCGTCGCCGCCGGTGTCGATAGCCCGACGGCGCCGTCCACGACGGAACGCATCCTCGCGATTTCCTCCGAGCAGGGCTGGGACTCCGAATCCCACCGCACCACCCAGAGCCGCGCTCCACCCCTGGCTTAGGCCTCCGCAGTAAGGCGCCCAGCGCCGGCGCGCGGTAATTCGCGCGCGCATTCGAGCCATACCGCCGGCCGAATTCCGGCAAACGGTGGAATTGCTCCGCTCTCATCATTCTCGGGAGGTTCCGTGCGTATGAGCCTTCGCATGTCCGCGTGCATGGTCGTCGCGCTGATTTGCGTGCCGGCATTTGCAAACGCCCAGTCGCGGTCGATGTTCTCGAACCTGGCGAACCCGTCGATCGGGATGAACGCCCTCTTCTCCGCGCAGGCAGCCCATAACCTGGATCAGCCCTATGGACTGCATTTCGACGAAGCGGAGATCAGCCTCATCTCCGTCGTGGATCCGAACTGGACGCTCGTGAGCAACTTCGTCTTCACCGGCGAAGGATCGGTGGACCCGGAGGAGGTGTGGGTCCGCAGCACCAGCATCCCCGGGATCCAGCTGAAGCTGGGGAAGATCCGTGGAACGTTCGGCAAGCACGGGCTGCTCCACACGCACGGGTTTCCGTTCATCCAGGCCCCGGTCATCATGGCCAACACCATCGGCCAGGAGGGATTCAAGGACGCCGGGGCGGAGGCCGCGTGGCTCACTCCGCTGCCCTGGTTCGCCGAGCTGACGGGTGGCGTCTACGAGGGCATCGCCGCCGATGGCGACCATCCGCTCGATTTCGGGTCCAGCCGGCACGACAACGTCCCGTTCCTGGGCCATTTCAAGAACCAGTTCGACCTGAACGACGCGACGACTCTGGAGGTCGGGCAGTCTTTCCTGCAGGGCCGCGGGAGCGACGGGTTCCTGCATTCGGCGCTTGGCGCCGACGTGACCATCCGCAACGTGCCGCCGAAAAATTCGAACCGGCGCGGGTGGATTCTGCAGGGTGAATACATCCAGAAGGGTTCGAGGGCCGGCGGAACCTACAACACGGAACAGCACGGCGAGTATGCGTCGCTCCAGTATCGCCTGTCGCAAGTCTGGTGGGCGGGCATTCGCGGCGAGCAGGCCCAAAACAGCTTCACGGACTTTCTGGTCGATCAAGCGGGCGATCCGATTCCAGGCAAGGTGACCCGGGGCAACGCCAACATCGCGTGGATGCCCTCGGAGTTCTCGTTCGTGCGATTCGAGTACAGCCACGCCAAGGCGGACAACGGGGCCGGGATCAATCCGACGGACGACCGCTTCATGGTTCAGATGAGCTACACGATCGGTTACCACCCGGCTCACGCTTACTAACTTCGGAGGATTCCATGAAGTTTTCGATTCGATGGATGCTCGTTTTGATCACCGGTCTCTTGGCGGCCGCGCCGGCCCATGCTGACTTGAAAGTCGCCACATCGCTGACCGACCTCGCCTCCGTCGCACAATTCGTCGGCGGGAAACACGTGACGGCTCAGAGCCTTTGTAGAGGATACGAGGATCCGCATTTCGTTCCGGCCAAGCCCAGTCTCATGAAGGCGATTCAGCACGCCGACGTGTTCGTGTCGGTCGGCCTGGAACTCGACGGCGGATGGTTGCCGCTGGTGCTGCCGGGAAGTCGCAATCCCAAGATCCAGCCGGGCGCGAAGGGTTTCGTGGACGCCTCGGAGGGCGTCGAGGTGCTCGAGAAGCCGGTAGGCACGGTCAGCCGCGCGGAGGGTGACATCCACCCGCTCGGCAATCCACATTACTACGCCGACCCGAAGAGCCTCGAGGTCGTGGCCCACAAGCTCGCCGAGGTCTTCTCCCGGCTCGATGCCGCGAACGCGGCCGACTATGCCGCGAACGCCAAGGCATTCGACGAGAGGATGGATGCGTCCCTCGAGAAGTGGGAAAAGCAGATGGCGCCTTACAAGGGGGCGGCGATCGTGACCTATCACACGAATTTCGCGTACTTCGCGAATCGCTTCGGACTCAAGCTGTTCGGGAACGTCGAGCCCAAGCCCGGCATCCCACCCACGCCCCGGCACATCGCCGAGCTTGCGGGGGCCATGAAGCAGGCCGGCGTCAAGGTGGTGGTGTACCAGCCGTACTACAGCGCCGAGGCCAGCCGCCAGCTGGCGAGCAAGGCCGGCGGGGTCGCCGTCGAGATCGCCACCGAGGCCGGCGGCCTGCCCGGGACGGACGACGTCTTCTCCAAGTTCGACGTCCTGGTTTCGTCGGTGGCCAAGGCGCTATCCGGAACGTCGGGAGGAGGCAAGTGAACTTCCTCACTGTGATGACGCTGCCCCTCTTCGCCTGTCTCCTGCTGGCGCTGATTCTCCCGACGCTGGGCCGGCACGTGCTGGCCCGGGGCGTGATCTTCGTGGATCTCGCACTGGCGCAAATCGCGGCTCTTGGCCAGAGCGTTGCGTATCTATTAGGCGCCGAGCCGCATGACCCCAGCATGTATTACTGGTCCTTCGGATTCACGTTGCTGGGAGCCGCCTTGTTCAGCTTCCTGTGGGACCGGAGCCACTCGGTGCTGCAGGAAGCGTTCATCGGGATTTCGTTCGCGGTGGCGACCGCCGCCACGTTGCTGATGCTGACGAACGCCCCGCACGGAGCGGAGCACGTGCAGGGAACGCTGAGCGGGGAGGCGCTCGGTTGGGTCACCTGGAAAGACATCGTGATCATGCTGGTCATTTACACGGTCGTCGGCGCCTTCCTCTACCTCGCCCGCAGGAAGCTTCACGTCTGTTCCGAGGATCCCGCGCGGGCAAAGGCGATGGGCCTGTCGGTCAAGAAGTGGGATTTTCTGTTCTACGCGGCGTTCGGCCTCGTGGTCACGAGCTCGGTGAAGGTTTCGGGCGTGCTGGCGGTGTTTTCCTACCTGATCGTACCGGTCGTGTGCTCGACCCTGCTCGCCCGGAGGGGCCGCGCCCGGCTGTACTGGGCCTGGATCATCGCATTCGGGGCCTCCGTCCTGGGCGCCTTGTTCTCCTACCTCAGGGACTGGCCGATGGGCGCCACGATCGTGTGTCTGTTCGGGGTGGCGGTGGCGGTCGTTTCGATCTCTGCCCGCATGAAATACGTCGACGCCAAGGAGAAGGGGGACCAACCCGCGACGCAGGAACTCCGGCCGACGAACGCCGATGCGGTCAACCAATAACCGAGCTATGACACGAGCGAAACACACCGAACCGTGCTAGCGTACGGGTGGCAGGTTCGCTTGGTTCCCCCCGAGGAGAAAGCCATGGCTCGACGCAGCGGACTCTGGATCCTGGCCTTGATCGTATTCTCCTTGGCGATCGGGGTCTTCTGGACCCTTCGCACGGCACCGCCTTACCCAAGGCCCTGGTGGTGGGGGAAGGATCCCGATTTCCACGTCGAGGTGTGGGAGCCCGGGAAGGACATGGCGACCGTCGCGGTGACGATGCCCAAGAAGACGGTGGACACGATGGTCGCCTTCGGCCTGAAAAGCTCGGTCAGCTCAGGGAAGCACAGGGTCTATCTGAGTGAGGTGCGCTCCCAGGTCGAGCGCCTGCCGCGCGGCGAGAAACTCACGCTGCACGAGGACAGCGCGACCATCTACGTCTGGCTGGACGTGAAGAAGTAGCAAACCAAGCCGTCGTGGCGCCCCCCTACTCCCGCGCCTTATAGGCGTAGAGGGGGATCTCCTCGTCGTCGCCCGGCAGCTTCACCATGCGCTCGAACACGAGGCCGATCTTCTCCAGCACCCGGATCGAGCGCTGATTGTCCGGCGAGACGATCGCCACGATCCGCTTCAGCCCAAACGCGCGGACTCCGTGCTCCAGCACCGCCCGGGCAGACTCGAGGGCAAAGCCCTGGCCCCGGTGCGCGGGTAGGAAGGCAAACCCGATATCCACGTCGTCGAGCCCGTCGCGCTTGATGAGGCCGCAGGTCCCGATGGACTCCCCGGATTCCTTGAGCGCCACGACGTACATGCCGTACCCGATCCGGTCGTACATCGCGATCGACCCCTTGCGAAGGTACTCGCGGGCGTCCTCGAGCGACCGCACATTGCGATCTCCGATGTTCTCGAGCCAGGCAGGGTCGTTCACAAGGTCGAACGCGAACGGCGCGTCGTCGAGGGTAAAACGGCGCAGGATGAGGCGGGGCGTTTCGAGAATGGGCGGCATGGGCCCGCAGAGCGCCCTCCTACGGCAGGAACTTCTCCGGATGCGCGATCTTCTGGGGGAGGTACGTGTCGATGACGTAGTTCAGCCCGTGCGCGGCCAGCGCCTGCTGCTCGGCGCGGACGCCCATCGAGACCAGGTGCTCGATCGCCTTCGACCACTCCTTGTGGTGCAGGAAGAAGGGGTCGTTCTTCAGGGCATCCTTCGCCCGCTTCACGTCCACTTCCTTCAAGGGATGCGTGGGCAGCTTGTAGTCCAGGATATCCTGGGGCGTGATCCCCAGAAAGCGCGCCTGCGGCACGCAGAAGAACTCGTTGATGTGCGCCGCGTTCCCCGAGCCGACCTTGAATGTCCGGTAGATGTTGCTGATCCCGTAAGGATCGCCGTCCACGAACACGTAGACAGGAATCTTCTGCGTGTCCGCAAGCCTCCGGATGAATCGGCGGCACGCGCGCGTGGGAACACCCCCCATCGAGACCAGGATGCAGTTCGCCGTCTTCCAGTAGCCGTGCTTCACCAGCCGCTGGAACATGCCCGCCGTCTCGATGACTAGAATAAACTTCGCCTTGGTCTCGAATTTCAGATCCTCGACCGAGATCGGAATGGAATAGGCGCCCGATCCGAACTTGGTGCAGTCGATCCGGATCGCCTTCCCGGTGTTGGGATCCTTGTCGATGACGACCAGGTTCCCCGCGACGTCGCCTCCCTTTTCCTCGGGCACGAATCCCAGCTGCTCGCGGTTCACCTCGAAGAGCGCCTCGACGTCGTCCATCACCGTGTCCGACTCGGTCTGCTCCAGGAAGCGCGCCTCGTCCCAGTTCTTCGAGACGTAGTAGGCTTCCCTTTTCGTCGCGATGTCGTCCGTCTCGACCAGCGTCTTGGAGAGCGCCATCATGCGGAGCGTCTGCGCGAAGGTCTTCACGGTGTTCACGGTCAGGGTCCGCTCCTTCTTCTTCCCGCGGATCTCGAAATAGCCTTCCTTGACGAGATAGCGGACATTGGCGAGCGAGCGGATGGGGAAGCGGAGCGAGGGCTTCTTCCGTTTCAGGATCGACTCCTCGACCGCCTTCGCTTCCTTCTTGATCTTGGGGACGACGCCGTCACTCATTGCTTCGACTCCGTTCCAGGGTGTCCTTCAAGGTCGCGCAGACCTTCTCCTTGCGCTTGTCGTCGATGCCGAGAATCTCCTGTAGCGCAATTCCAATGTGGGGAATGTACTTTTCGATGTAGGAGCGCTTCTTCTCCGCGTCCGCCTCGCGCACCCCGCGCCGGATGTAGAGCCCCAATTTCCGGCCCGTATCTTGTAACGCGAGCCTGATCTCCTTCATGATCTCGGGATAGGACGCGACCGCTTCCTTGCTCTCCGAGGTGAAGGGCACCCAGACCGACGCGATGTGCACCATCAGCACGATCGGCGCGGTGGGCAGAGCGCCCCTCGCCTGCTGGATCCCGTAATTCTTCCAGGTGGTCTGGATCGTGGACTTGGTGACGGCGCACGCGGACTGCTGATAGAGGAGCGGCACCCGGTTCGCGAACCGGAGAAGCGTCATCTGCTCGTCCGCGGGGAGCTGGCCGCCGCCGTAGGCCAGCGCCGCCTCGACCAGGAACGGATTCCCGCGATAGACCGCCGGGCTCCTCGAGGTGGCCGCGTAGAAATCGGCCGTGACCTGCTTCTTCAGCCCCTCGATCATCAGCTCCTCGCCGATCGGGGAGAGCACGTTCGATTGCGGGGCCATGAGCTTGGCGGCCTGGATTGCCTTGTAGAGCGCCTCAGCCTGCTCGCGCGCGGCCTTCCCGGGCGACATCGTGGATTTGAGCCCCGCCGCCGTGGCGATCTCCTCCGCAACCGGTCCGCTCACGCGCGAGAAGTCGCTGTGCAGGAAGGAGGCGACGTTCCGCGCCTTGGTCTCGTGGAGCATCTTGAGCAGGATTCCCAGCTCGACCCCATGGGGGTGCGGCTTGATCTCGAGCGGGGCCTTGGGCAGCTCCTTGGCCACCCGGATGTACTCGTGGGGCTCACCGTCCGGAGCCACGTACGCGATCCGCGCGTGCGGGTTCGCGATCGCGGTCTGCTCGATGTAGCCGTCCACGGAGTGGCGCCCCTTCTTGTAGGTTGCCTCGATCTCCAGCTCGACCTGGGTCCCGTGCTCCACGCCGCTCTGCTTGCCCGTCGCGGGGTCCGTTTCCTTCCAATCGCGCTCCTTGTCCGAGACGACAACAGGCTGGTTCCGCTTGGTGTCGATCTGGATCTCGAACTCGTGCGCCGGCTTGTTCTCCGCGGTCCGCGAGATGATCTCGATGGGCTTTCCTGTCGTGAGCTGGCCGTACATGCCGGCCGCCGAGATCCCGATCCCCTGCTGGCCGCGCGCCTGGCGCAGCGTGTGGAACTTGGAGCCGTAGAGGAGCTGTCCGAAGATTCTCGGGATCTGCGCCTTCACGATGCCCGGCCCGTTGTCCCGGACCGACACGCGATAGCGGGTCTCGGAGATCTCCGTGATCTTGATCACCAGATCCGGAAGGATGCCCGCCTCCTCGCAGGCGTCCAGCGCGTTGTCGACGGCCTCCTTGACGGTGGTCAGGAGCGCCTTCGCGGGACTGTCGAAGCCCAGGAGGTGGCGGTTCTTGGTGAAGAACTCGCTGACCGAGATCTCACGCTGGCGGGTGGCCAGGTCGGTAGCGGTGAGACGGACGATGGGTTTGGGGGCGGATTTGAGACGGACGATGGGTTTGGGGGCGGATTTCTTGACGACCCGCTCCTTCTTCTCTTTGCGCGCGATCAGTTCGAGCTGTCGGTTTGCCATGGCCTCCCTTGTGTCGGACGTTGGCCCTTGGTTCTCAACCGCCGAGAATCTACTCGCTTCTTCATGTCAGCGGCTACCTATTTGCTACCTGAGGCCCGACGCGGCCCGCGCGCCGCCCGACCCAAACTCGCCGTCATGACGTCGTTTGAGGGTCAAGGCGCCCTGGGGCAGCGATGTGGCACATGCCTTGCGACTTGTCTCACCGCCGGAATCATTCTGACCACCCCATCGCGAGGTGCTAGACGTGAACAGGCCCAAGAGCCCGACGCGAACCCTGACCTCGATCCTGGTCGAGGCGGGGATCGTCACCGAATCCCAGGTCGAGCAGGCGCTCGCCCGCCAGCGTGAGACCGGCAGTCTGATAGGGGAGACGATCGTCGAGCTGGGGTTCACTTCCGAGGAGAACATCGGGTGGGCGCTGTCCAAGCAGCTCGGCATTCCGTACGTGGACGTGCGTCCCGAAGCCATCGACGCGGAGCACGTGCGACGCTTCCCCGAGCAGGTGCTTCGCCGCGTGCAAGCCGTTCCGCTCTTCGGCTCCCGGAGCGAGCTCACGGTGGCGATGGCCGACCCCACGGACCAGGATGCGATCCAGGAGCTGAAGCAGGTGGTGGGCGGGTCGCTCTCTCTCGTCATCGGCTCTCCCGGCTCTCTGAGACGGGCCATCGACGCGATCTACGGTCCGAGCAAGCGCCCGCAGGCCGGAGCGAACCCGGAAGCGCACGCTCCCTCGACCGGACACGACAACTCCGAGCCCGTTCCCCGCGACGTCGTCTGGGACCGCGCGGGCACGAACTTCCTTCTCTTCCATCTTCATACCGCGCGAAAGATGAACGTCTCGGAGATCCATTTTACCCCCACCGACGGCGTGCTCGCGATCCATTACCGCACCGACGCGGGCCTGGAGCCTCAGGCTCCGGAGCGTCCCGAGGCGGCCCTCTACCTGAGAGCCCGGCTCGGAGTGCTCGGTATCTTCGACCTCGAGGGCACAGGCGACGTCGTCTCCCACGGCTCGATCCCCATGGAAGTAGGACCGGATCGCATGGTGCTCAACGTGTCCCATTGCCGCGCGTCCGGCGGCATCACGACCGTGATCCGCATCTCGCCCCGGACGACGGAGGTCCCTGAGCTTAATGCTCTCGGCGTTTCGCCGATCGCCGAAGCCGAGATCCGGGACATGGTGGACGGTCCCGAAGGGATCGTGATCGTGCACGGGCCGCCGCGGTCCGGCGGCTCTCGGGTCCTTGCCTCCCTCGCCGCCCTGGCCGCGCGTCAGGAGCGGCGCATGCTTGCCATCGAGCCCAACGCTTCCGCTCCCTATCCGGAGCAGGTCTCGCGCGTGGTATACCGCAAGCGCGAGGACGTGCTTTCGAGCTGGGCCGACATCGTGGTGGGACAGGGAGTCGACGTGGCCATTCTCGACGACGTTCTCATCGGCGATTCGATCGCGGAGGCCCTCTGCGGCGCATCCGTGGGGCGCCTTCTCTTCGTCCGGACCGACTGGCTGGACGGCAAGTCCCTGCTCTCCTATCTCTCGAAGACGCGCCATGGCCGCGCCGTATTCGCGGACCGGCCGTTCGCGCTCCTGGGTCTTCCGACCGCCAGGCGTGAGGGCTCGCGCGTGTGGAGCGCCAGCGAGGAACGCTCGGGTGGGCTCTCGGCCACCATCCTGACGGACGAGGATCGCGACGCGATCGTGAACGAGAAGCGCTCGTGACAGCCCAGTCCATCGTGACACTGCTGACCTCCACGCGCGAAGCGGGCGCGTCCGATCTTCACATCTCCTCGGGAATGCCGCCGATCATCCGCCAGCGCGGCGAGATCGTGCGCGCCAACCTGCCGCCGTTGAGCGACAAGGAGGCGCTCGCGCTGCTCTACGAGATCATGACTCCGGAGCAGCGCTCCACGTTCGAGCGCCAGCACGAAGTGGACTTCGGCTTCGAGATCCCCGACGTCGCGCGATTCCGCGCCAACGTCTTCATGCAGCGGCGCGGACCCGGCGCGGTCTTTCGCGTCATTCCCACCAAGATCCGCACGCTGGAAGATCTGGGCTGCCCTCCGGTCCTCCGCGAGATGGCCATGAAGGAGCACGGGCTCGTGCTGGTGACCGGACCGACCGGGAGCGGCAAGTCCACGACGCTCGCGGCGATGATTGATTTCGTCAACGCGAACAAGCAGGGGCACATCATCACGATCGAGGACCCCATCGAGTTCGTGCACGAGAGCAAGAAGTGCCTGATCAATCAGCGCGAGGTGGGATCCCACACGAAGGATTTCGCCACGGCCCTCCGGAGCGCGCTCCGGGAGGACCCGGACTGCCTTCTTGTCGGCGAGCTCCGGGACTTAGAGACCACCTCGCTCGCGATCACGGCGGCCGAGACGGGCCATCTCGTGTTCGGCACGCTGCATACGAATTCCGCGGCGAAGACGATCGACCGCATGATCGACGTGTTCCCCGGCGACCGGCAGGCGCAGATCCGTACGATGCTGAGCGAGTCTCTGGAAGGCGTGATCGCGCAAACGCTCATTCCGACCGCGGACGGCAAGTCCCGAGTCGCGGTCCTCGAGATTCTGACCGCGATCCCCGCGCTCCGGAATCTGATCCGGGAGGACAAGACCGCTCAGATCCTGAGCATCATGCAGGTCGGGACGCAGCACGGAATGCAGACGCTGGACCAGGCGTTGAAGGATCTCGTCACGTCGGGAAGGATCACGCGAGACGAGGCGCTGAAGCGCACGACGAACCCTCGTCTCTTCGAGGGTTCCGCGGGAGCCGGCTCCGCCGGCACGGGCGCCCAGGGAGCTTCGGGTGCGGCGTCGCCAGGCCCCCGAGCCGCCGCGGTAGGGCGCGCTTGACGCTCGACAAGGAGGGATGCTACCAATGGCCGCGGTGATTCGACGAATTTCGGCGCTGATGCTCCTCGTGTTCACGGTGGCGCTGGTGGTTCCCCTCGCTTCGGCGTCCGAGGCGCCAACCGAGATCCGTCTCGGAAAACCGGCATCGCCCGCTCCCAAGGCCGACCCCGCCGCGGTTCGCGCCGTCGAGCGATTCTTCGCGGCCCGGCAGAGCGCGAGCATGGACCGGTCGCGGCTCCCCGCGGCGCGGCGCTGGCTCACCGCCGCGGTCAAGGCCGACCCCTCCGTCCTCGCGGGGGAACCCGGGCAGACCCTCGTGGCCTTCGACTTCACCGACGGGGCGATCGAGCGCCTGGGCAGCGGACACTTCCGGGTCTCGGTCTATCTCCTCTTCGCGGACCGCGAGGGGAAAGTCGCGGAGAGCCGGGACGAGGTGCTCACCTTCACGGGGCAGTCCGGCTCGTATGTTTGCGCTTCGCTCAGGACGACGAACGTGATGCACTGGGATATGGCGGAGGTCGTAAAGAGCGCGGAGCGGCTCCATTCGAGCAAGGCGCTCGAGACCGCGGATCAGTTTCTCAAGGGCTGGACCCGGCAGCAGAACAGGCTCGCGGCGTACTCGATCGAGGACGCCTACCCGGCCGGAGCCGGGCGCATCATGATTCCCTGCCTCAAGTTCACCGCCGCGATCGGAACCCGCGGCTATGACGTCGTCGATTCGCCGATCATGATGAGACGGGGCCCCAGAGGATTTCAGATCGAGCCCGTCGCCAACTAGATCGAGCGTCACCGGACCGGATTTCATGATGCGTCTCGCGCTATTCGACATCGACGGAACGCTCCTCCGCGAGGGCATCGCCCCCAAGCTGGCCTTCGCGCGCGCGCTCCTCGAGACCTTTGATACGACTGGCCCGATCAGCGCCTTCCGCTTCGCAGGCATGACCGACCCCCAGTGCGTTGCCGAGATCATGCGGATGGCCGGCATCCCCGACGACGTGATCCGGGATCGAAGGGACGCGTGCCTGGAGCGATACGTGACGCACCTCACGAGCGAGATGCGGAACCACGGAGGCGCGAGGATTTTCCCGGGAGTCAAGGAGCTCCTGGCGCGGTTGAGCGGGCGCGAGGACGTGCTCGTGGGTCTCTTGACGGGAAACGTCCAGCGAGGCGCCATGCTCAAGCTGGACCGTTTCAAGCTGGGCGGCTACTTCCGCTTCGGAGCGTTCGGAAACGAGCACGAGGACCGGGGCGAGCTGGCCAAGATCGCGCTTACGAAGGCGGAGCGGATCCTGGGTCGACGCGTGCGGGGCGATGAAGCGACGGTGATCGGCGACACGCCGCGCGACGTGGCCTGCGCCCGCGCGATCGGCGCGCGTTCCGTCATCGTGGCCACCGGGCTCGTCTCGCGGGAGGAGCTCGTGGCCGCGGAGCCCGACGTCATCCTGGAATCCTTCGCCGACGTCGAAGAGACGCTCCAGGCCATCTGTCCCTGAGCGTCCCCGGCCGGGACCGCGAATCAAACTGTAGCCTTTCTCCCCGAAATTCGGGAATATGCGCTTGGGGGAGGGACTTGGGTCGACGGAGGAACGTGCCGATTAGAGCCGCTCGCCGTACCTTCCCCATCCTTCTCGTGGTTTTCGGCTGCATCGCTTCCACGAACCTCGGCGCATCTTCGCCGGGGTCCCTCGTGCTCTCGCGCGGCGACCGGTTCCTCGTCCTCTCGGATCATGTCACGCGTCCTCTGTTCATCCGCGGCGTGAACTTAGGCGCCGCCCCTCCGGGCCACTTCCCCGGCGAGTTCGCGATCTCCAAGACGGATTACCGCCGATGGCTTAGGTTCGCCCGGGCGCTCCACGCCAACGCGATTCGCGTCTACGCACTGCACCCTCCGGAGTTCTATCAGGCCCTCAAGGAAGAAAACGACGCCCATCCCAAGGATCCCCTGTGGCTCTTCCAGGAGGTCTGGACCGAGCTTCCCGACGGAAACGACTTCTGGGAGAAATCGTTCACGGGCGACTTCGAATCGGCGATCCGGACGGCGGTCGACGCGGTCCACGGGAACGCCGTGATCGCGCCCAAGCCCGGACACGCCGCGGGGCGATACACCGCCGACGTATCGCCCTACGTCGCCGGCTGGCTCTTGGGCCGCGAATGGGAGCCTTACGCGGTGCGCGTCACCGAGCAGCGGCATCCCGCCACGACCTCGTTTCGCGGGACCTTCTTCTCGGTCGACTCGGGAACGGCCATGGAATGCTGGCTTGGACGCGAGCTGGACCTGGCCGCCGCCTACGAGGCCGGTCGATACGGGCTGGCCCACGCCGTTTCCTTCGTGAACTGGCCGACCCTCGACGTGATGCGCCACCCGACGGAATACGAGCGCGGCGGGTACCAGGCGGAGCATGACGAGGACGCCTTTTCCGTCGACCCCTCGAAGATTCGTCCGCTTCGACGGGCGTCGCTCGCCGCAAAGACGCTCGGATACTTCGCGAACTATCACGTCTATCCCTACTACCCTGATTTCATGAACCTCGACCCCGGCTACGCCGCATACAAGGACAAGCACGGCGCCTGCAATTACGCGGGCTACCTCGCCGATCTGAAATCGCACACGCGGGGGCTGCCTCTCCTGATCGGCGAATTCGGAGTTCCGTCGAGCCGTGGCGTCGCGCATCAGCAGCCGCAGGGAATCGATCACGGGGGGATGTCCGAGGAGGAGCAGGGACGGAACGACGTCAGACTCCTCGAGGACATCCAGGGAACCGGATGCGCCGGCGGCCTCCTGTTCGCGCTCTACGACGAGTGGTTCAAGGTGAATTGGCTCGTCGCGAGAAACGAGCAGCCCCGCGACCGCGATCCACTCTGGCACAACCTGCTCGACCCCGAGGAGAACTACGGCCTCCTGGGCTTCGATCCGCCGTCGGCGATCCGCGTGGACGGCGACGTGGAGGATTGGTCGGGGGTCGCGCCCTATGCCTCGTCTCCGGATGGGGGGTTGCTGCGCGCGCTCTACGTGACCTCCGACCAGAATCGCCTGTATCTCAGGATCGACCTTGCTCCCGCCGCGCCTTCGGCGGTGGGCGTCGCGCTGGACGTGCTCGACCCGGGGCGCGGAGACCGGCGTCTCCCCAGGCCGCTGAACGCGACCTGGTCTCGAGGGGCGGAGTTCATGCTGCTGGTCGAGCCGGGAGATCCGCGCGCGCGCGATCCCGAGAGGCGGCAGCCCCGGGCGGAGCTTTTCATCGACGGGGCCATGAACTATTCGCGCTGGGCCCGCGTGATGGTGAACGGAAGCGCGGCGCCCCACGAGGCGCCCTACCGGCCCGTGGCGAACCAGGACGGCCGCTACATCCCGCTCCTCATCGAGACGAACCGCGAGCGCGTCTCGCGGAGCGGCGTCGTCTATCCGGCGCGCCATCTGGATTGGGGCCGCCTCGAATACGGGCGCGAGCCCGCGCGGGCGGCGGCCTGGCCGGGCGCCGCGCCCGGCTATCCCTACGACCCGCATGCCGAGTGGACCCTTTCGGACTCGCGGCGGACGATCGAGGTGGCGCTCCCCTGGGGACTCCTGAACGTCGGCGATCCCTCCAGCCGCTCGGTGCTGGACGACAAGCCCGGAACGAGCGAAGTCGAGGTCACCCCGACCTCGGGAATCGGTCTTCTGGCGTGGGCCACGACACGCTCCGCGTTCAGGGCCGACTCCTTGGGCCCTTTCCGCGCCGGCGCGAATGTCACGGCCTCGAAGACGGGCGAGCAGTTCCTGGGCGCGCCGGGCACGACTCAAGTTACTGACGGCAAAGACGTTAGAATTAACTCGCCGATCGATCGCTCCTATGTGTGGAACGGATGGAACGTGCCGATCATTTCAGAGCGGATCAAGCAGTCCGCCCGATACGTGCGGGAAACGTTCGAGGGAATGGAAGCCCGTGACCAACAAGACCGAACAGAGAACGATTCGAACCAGCGCTAGGCGGGCGCTCGCGATCTTCCTCGGTGCATTGCTCGCCGGAGCGATCTTCGCCGCCGCGGCGCCCGCGCAGGATCGCGCCGCGCGATCGGACGAGGCTCTTCGCTCGGCGCGCGAATCGAGCGAGCGGAAGGACTTCGACCGCGCCGCCTCGACCCTTCGAAGCTCGCTCCGCGACGATCCCGAGAACAAGGACTTAGCCTCTCTGCTCGGGCGCGTTCTCGCCTGGTCGCGCCACTTCGACGAATCCTTCGCGGTCTATCGCAAGCTCCTCGCGCGCTACCCCGACGACGCGTTCGACCGCGCGGGCTATGCGCGCGCGCTGGCGTGGTCGGGGCGGAGCGGCGCGGCCATCCCCGAGTTTCGCCGCGCCATCGCCCAGGACTCCACCGACCTCGAGGCCCGCATCGGATACGCGCGGGCGCTCTCCTGGGACGGCGACCTCGCGGGCGCCTCCGCGGAATTCCTCCACATCATCGACGCGAGCCCCGGCAACGGCGATGCCTGGCTCGGGCTCGCCACCGTGGCGCGCTGGCGCGCCGCCCCGACTGCCTCGGACGCGTTCGCCGAGCGCGCGGCCGCGCGGGGCGCGGACAAGGACGGACTGGACGAGGAGCGCGGAGCGGTTCGTGTGGCGCTCCGGCCGGCGGCCGGAAGCGGATGGGTCCGCTCCCGCGAGCGGCAGATCACTTCGGATTCCACGGCGTTCAAGCTCGAGACGATGGGAGCGTTCCTCGAGGGGCGCGCGACGCTCGCCCGCTCCGTGGGGATCGATGCGCGCGTGTCGCGGCTCCATCACTGGGAGAAGAATCCTGGACTCCCGACCGACACGACGCTCAACTACGATCTCTGGAGCACCGGCTTCCGGAGCGATCTCACCTTCCTCCGTCATTACCCGGTGCAGGCGGCCGCGGGGATCGACCTTCAGCGCTACGAGGCGCGAAGCCCGCGTGTGCTCTTCCCGCTCGGGACGGACGAGACTTTCTTCGGCTTCAACGCCCGGGCGTGGGGATATCTGGGCCGGTTCTCCCCGAGCGCCGGCGCGCGCCGCGAATTCATCGCGATCAAGACCACGGACCCGGTCACGGGAGCCCGGACGCTCGTCCCGGGCGGCGTGACGAACGCCGACCTCGGGCTCAAGTGGGACTGGAACGGCCGCGGTTCCGCGAGCGGGTCCTTCTCGAAGGGGTTCTATACCGACGACAACGAGCGAACGAGCGTGGGAGGGCTTCTGGCCTACCGTCTCCGCCGCGCCCAGCCCCGCATCGCGGCCGACTATGGCTTGACCTGGTCCGATTTCACGAAGACGTCCACCAGCTATTTCACGCCGCTTCAGAGCGTGAGACACGCCGCGGGCCTCACGGCCGCAGGCTTCTCCGAGCGCGGCTCCATGGACTACGGCGCTCGGTACGAATTCTCCTTCTTGCAGTCGGGCAACTTCGCGGATATCTCGACCAACACCGGGTCCGTTTACCTGAACGGAACCGTCCTTGGCGCGATCCCCCTGGGAATCGAGGGCTATTACTCGGTGGACAACAACTCCTATCGCACGTGGGGAGTCACGCTCTCAGGCTCGGTGCGCTGGTGAGGAGGCGAGCGTGATCGACTTCCAGGTCCTGCTGGTCACCCTGGGCATCCTGCTCCTCATCGTCGCCCTCACGACGCTCGCCGCGATCGGGAACAAGGTGTACTCCAACCGCGAGGAATCCTCGAAGAAGGCCTTCCTGGACCGCCTGCGGAAGAGTTTTCTCCTGCTCCGAACGGGGATCCCGGAAGACCACGCGCAGGGTATGGACCGGATCGTGCACGCGATTTCGGGACGCTGGTCCGAGCTGGCCGCCAAGGAGGTTAGCCAGCTGGAGCTGGCCATCCGACTCGACGTGATCCACGCGCTCGAGGAGAGCGGCGTGATCGCGCGCTACCTGCGCCGGGCCCGGAGCCCCATGAAGTGGAACCGCGCCCATGCGCTCCGCATCCTGGGCGAGCTCAAGGTGCCGAGCTCGGTCCCGACACTCCTGAACGCCCTCGAGGACAAGGACCCCGACGTCCGGAACGTGGCGGCGCGATCCCTCGGGCGAATGAAGCTGCAAGCGGCCGAAGAGGCTCTGGTGGATCTCCTGGGGAAGCACGACCAGGCGGTATCCGCGCGCATCGCGGCGATCTGCATCGAGATGGGTCCCCGCACGGCCCCGCTCCTGATCCGGGCGCTCAGGGAGGGCACGCCCAAAGCGCGCTTCTGGGCCGCGCGCATTCTGGGAGAGATCCGGGACGCGCGAGCAACCCGCTCGCTCGGGGACGCGCTCACCGACACCGAGGCCGACGTGCGCTCCTCGTCCGTCTGGGCGCTGGGAATGATCGCCGACCGCGCCAGCGCGAGCCTGGCCGAGCCTCTGCTCCGCGATCCGATCTGGTACGTGCGCGCGCACGCGGCCGAGGCGCTCGGGCGGATCGGGGACGCCAACTCCGTCACGGTGATCGCCGAGGCGCTGCAAGACCGCTCCTGGTGGGTCCGGAAGAACGCTCTGGACGCCCTGGTCCGGATCGGTGAGCCCGCCAAGCCCGCGCTCCTGCGCACGTTCCAGGGAGGGGACCGCTTCGCGCGCGACTGCGCGGTCGAGGCGCTCATGACGCTCGGAATGCCGCTCCCGGAGTCCGTGGTGAGCGAAGGAGGGAAATCCTAGGATGCACCCGTTCACCGCACCCGGATGGCTCATGCCCGCGGTCAATGTGATCAGCTTTCTGATCCTCATCTACTTCAGCGCGCTTCAGCTCGTGCTGTTCGGTCTCCTCATCCTCTCGTTCTTCGACATGCGCCGGCGTCTAGCGCAGAACTTCTACGCGGATTACGAGGCGGTCGCCAAGTCGCACTTCACGTTCCCGATCAGCGTCCTGGTTCCTTCCTACAACGAGGAGCGCAACGTGGTCACGGCGGTGCGCTCGGTTCTCGCCCTGGACTACCCGCAGCACGAGGTCATCGTCATCAACGACGGCTCCACGGATGAGACGCTGGGCCTCCTGAGGCGCGAGTTCAACCTCACGCTGCGGGATACGGTGTACCGGATGAGTCTCCCCATCGAGGGGCCGATCCGCGGCATCTACCGCTCGCCCACCCATCCGAATCTCATCGTGATCGACAAGACGCACGCCGGAAAGAGCGCGGCCTTGAACGCCGGGATCAACCTCTCGCGCTATCCCCTCGTCTGCACGATCGACGCGGATTCGCTCTTCCAGGAAAACGCGCTCCTTCGCATCGTGCGTCCGTTCCTCGAGGATCCGGAGCGGGTCATCGCGGTCGGCGGCCAGGTTCGCGTGGCGAATGGATGCCGTGTGGAGCGCGGGCGCGTCGTCGAGCCCCGGCTGCCGCAGAACATCCTCGCCGCCTTCCAGGTCATCGAGTACCTGCGCGCGTTCGTGGCAAGCCGGCTGGGCCTTTCGGCGATGAACAACCTGCTCATCCTCTCCGGCGTGTTCAGTCTGTTCCGCAAGGACGTCGTGATCGAGGTGGGAGGGTACCGTTCGGACGTCATCACCGAGGACATGGAGCTGGTTCTGCGTCTTCACCGTTTCATGCGCGCGCAGAAGCGCCCTTATCTGATCCAGTTCCTCCCGGATCCGATCTGCTGGACGGAGGTGCCCCAGAGCATCGGCGCGCTCGCGCGCCAGCGCGGCCGCTGGCACCGCGGACTCATTCACTGCCTCTGGATCCACCGCTCGCTGGGATGGGCGAGGAACTCGGGATCGCTCCGGTGGGTGGGGCTTCCCTACTATCTCCTCTTCGAGGTGATGGGCCCCCTGGTGGAGCTCCTGGGATACATCCTGATCCCGATCGCCTACTTCCTGGGATTTCTCTCTCCACTGTATTTCTGGGCCTTTCTCTTCCTTGCGATCACGTCGGGGGCGTTTCTCTCCATCTCGGCGGTCTTCCTCGAGGAGCTCTCCTTCGGCCTGTACCGGAGCTGGGGCGATTTCGCCCTCATGATCGGGGTCGGAGTGCTGGAGGGCTTCTCCTACCGCCTCCTGACTCTTCTCTTCCGTCTCGGCGCGATGCTCGATATCATTATGGGGCGCGGCGGATGGGGGAAGCAGGAGCGCGCCGGCTTCGATCGCATCGGTTCCTCCCCCGCCAAAGCCTGACCGACCTGCCGCGCGACTCGCCGTCTGAAGGAGGGAAGGTTTCGTGCGGCTATGCAGATGCATCGTCGGGGCGCTGCTCCTTTTCTGCCTGGCGCCTCCGGCATTCGCCGTAGCCCCGATCTTCACCGAAGTCCCCTCCCTGCGGGGCACCCACAAGGCCGCCGCCGCCCTGGAGCGCCTGGCCCGGAAGCCCGCCGGCCTGGACCGGGCCGAGCGCCTCCGGTCGGTCTCCGCGCGCCACTACAAGGCGCTCGTCATCCTGCTCCAGTTTCCCCCGGACCCCGCGATCCCGGGCGATCCCGGCGTGCGGGCCGACACGCTCGCGCACCCGTCGGCGGCATTCGATTCCCTGCTTTTCAGCGTCGGCACGCAGCCGCCCCGCGGAAGCTTTCGCGACTACTATCGCGAGGTTTCGAGGGGCCAGTTCGACGTCGACGGCGTGGTGACGCGGTGGTACATGGCCCCGCACCCCTACGGTTACTACACCAACGCCCTGTCCGGACTGGGGGATCCGCCGCGCAACGCGCAGCAGATGGCGCGTGACGCCGTGGCCATGGCGGATTCGGAATACGATTTCAGACTTTTCGACGATGACGGTCCGGACCAGGTCCCCAACTCCGGGGACGACGACGGCTTCGTGGACGGGATCTTCGTGGTCCACGCCGGCCCCGGGGGCGAAGAGACCGCCTCGGAGAACGACATCCATTCGCACAAGTGGACGCTGCCCTCGATCTACTCGAGCGGCGACATCGGGGTCGGCGGAGCCATCAAGGTGAGCGCGTACACGACCGAGCCGGAAAAATGGGTCGGGCTGGCGCCCCATACTTCTCCGAACCTCATCATGTCGATCGGGACGTTCTGCCACGAATTCGGCCATGTGCTGGGCCTCCCCGACCTCTACGACACGAGCGGCTCGCCGGGCGGAAGCGAAGGCATCGGCGAATGGGACCTCATGGGGTCCGGAAACTTCAACCACGCCCCCGGCGAGACGCTGGGGACATGTCCGGCGCACTTTTCGGCATGGTCCAAGCAGACCATGGGATGGGTCGTTCCCACCAATGTCTCCTCCGACCAGCTCGGATTCACGGTGCAGCCGGTGGAATCCGGAGGATCGACGTACCGCCTCTGGACCAACGGGGACGGCGTCGGGGAGTACTTCCTGATCGAGAATCGGCAGCCGATCGGATTCGACCAGGGCCTCGTCCGCCGGTCCGTCGAGGTCGACGGGGTCCAGGCGCACGGGCTCCTGATCTACCACATCGACGAGTCCGCTCCCGCGAACAATATCGTCACGCGCAAGCTGGTGGACGTCGTGGAGGCGGGCGGAGCCGAGTCCGTGTCGGGCCCCGCCGGCGTCCAGAACCTGGATGTGGCGCGCAAAACGACCGTCTCACAGTCGGTCTGCGGAACCTCGGTGAGCATCACCGGCAACCGCGGGGACCGCTACGATCCCTGGCCGGGAGCGCTGTCCGCGCACGACTTCAACTCCGCTTCCTGTCCGACGTCGCGGTCGAACTGCGGCGATCTGACCCAGGTGGGCATCCTCAACATCGCGGAGAACGCGGGGGTGATCACGGCGGACCTCCGCGTGCACGGCGCTTCGGTGCAGCGGCAGGGGATCCTGGTGGACGATTCGCCCCGCTCGGGAACGACGAACAACGGAAACGGGAAGGCCGAGCCCGGGGAGTCGGTTCGGCTCCGGGTCCCGCTCTCGAACGTGAACGGCTCGCCGACGCCCTCGCTCTACGCCAAGCTCACCGCGCTCGATTCGTACACGACGATCACCGCAGGGGACTCGATCGCCTACGGCACGATTGCCGCCGCCGGGTCCGATTCCGGTTCCACGGTGGACGTCGCGATCAACCTCTCGCCGGATCCGATCGGCGCCTCGTACCGCTACAACCTTTTCTCGACTTCGGGGCTGGCGCTCTCGGACACGCTGCAGATCCTTCTCGGGGTGAAGACCGGGATCTGCGACGACTTCGAGGGCGCGTCGCAGCCCTGGTCCCGGGAGGCGGGCGGCGCGGCTTGTGTGAATATCGACGAGTGGCACCGAGAGTCGGGGATCAACCACACGCCAGGCGGCGTCTGGGCCTGGAAGCTGGGTCCCTTGGGCAGCGTCGGGAGCTATTCTCTCAATGAGGACGCGCGGCTGATCAGCCAGCCGATCCGGCTCACCGGAACCGCGGACACGCTGACGTTCTGGCAGCGCTACGGAAGCACGGCGGGGCAGGATGGTCTGTCCGTGGAGATCAGCACGGACCAGGGGGCGACCTGGACTCTTCTCCACCCGGTGCCCGATTATCCCTTCGTCGATCGGTGGGGCGGATCCCAGAGCACCTTTACCCAGGTCAAGGTTCCTCTGACGGGCCTTTCCGGAGTCGTCCAGATCGGATTCCGCTTCCGCTCGCAGCTCCTCGGAGGCGGAGTCGGCTGGTGGATCGACGACGTGGCGGTCAACGGCGACGTCTCCTGCGCGACCACCGACGTGGAGTCCGCCGCCTTCAGCGCCGGATACGACGCCGCGAACGCCCGCGTCCATCTTTCGTGGGACCTGGGCCAGGCCGGCTACACGTCGGTGGGCATCGACCGCGCTCAAGGCGGAGGGCCCCGCGGAAGGGTCGCCGATCCGGTCGGCTCCTTCGGCCCGGGATCCTGGGACGACGTGGCGGTCACGCCGGGCTCGACCTATTCCTACTGGATCACCGCGGCGCGGCCGGGAACGACGTCGATCGAGGACGGCCCCATCGAGGTATCGCTGCCGGCCGGCCCCGCGTCCGGATCGCCGCGGACCCTTGCGCTGGGCCCGGTGCATCCGAATCCGTTCAACCCCGAGGCCATACTGCCGGTCTCCCTGGACCGGGACGGCCCGTTCAGTCTCCGCGTCTACCGTGTGGACGGCGTCCTGGTCCGCACGTTGCATGATGGCGCGGCCCCGGCGGGGGTGTACGCTTTCCGGTGGGATGGCCGGAACGCGGCTGGGAAGGCGCTCCCGGGAGGCGTGTACATGATCGAGCTCAAGTCCGGAAACCGAACACGAGCGGAGAAAGCGATTCTGCTCCGATGAGCACCGGAACGAGCACCCGAATCGACGGACCGCTGGTCTATCTGGAATCTCCGGGGCAGGAGCATCTGCCCGCGATCTGGAAGGTGTACCTGGACGCGCCCGATTACTTCGAGGCGGTGACCGGCACCGCCGATTTCGATCCCACCGCGGTCGAGATGATGTACGAGGAGGCGCTCTCGGAAGACAACCGCTACTACCTCGCGATTCGCCGCACGGACACAAAAACGCTTGTCGGCACGATCGAATTCGAGACCGGCGCGGACGAAGTGCCTTCAACGCTCCGCGGGCTCGTCGTGGCGCAAGGAGAGCGCGGGAAAGGATACGGCCGCGCGGCGCTCGAGCTGGCGGAGGGATTCCTCGCGAACGAGATGGGTGCTTTGACCATCGCCGCCGACGTGCCCGTGGGTTACGACGACGGCGGAAGGTTCCTGGAAGCCCTGGGCTACCGGGAGCGCCGGCTCAAGTCCGGCGAGTTCCGCTGGGTGAAGCGGATCGCCGAGGCTTAGGCGCCCGCGAGGCGAGCGTCTCGTTCACCCTCGATGCGAGCGTTCCCACCTCGAAGGGCTTGCTGACCACGAAGTCGATTCCGTAGGCGTCCATCACCTCGTCGCTCACCGTGGCGCCCCATCCCGTGACGAGGCCCAGGACGACGTTCCGCCCCCCCTCCTTGCGGACGACCCGCGCCACCTCCCAACCGCTCACGTCGGGCATGCCGAGATCGGTGAGCACGGCGTCGAAGGTACCCTGCCGGAACTGCTGGATCCCTTCCTGTCCCCCCGTAGCGGTGGTCACGGTGTGCCCTTCGCGCGTGAGCGCGTCCCGCATGACGGAGACCAGGTCGACCTCGTCGTCCACGACCAGGACGCTCGCGGCGAACGGAGCGGCGACCCCTAACGGGACCGAGAGGTCCGCGCTACTGGGATCCACCGCGGGGAATCTCATGCGAACGACGGTTCCGACCTGCTCCTTGGATTCGACCTCGATCGAGCCGCGATGGCGGCTCACGATCCCGTACACCATCGAGAGCCCGAGGCCGTTCCCCGAAAGGCCTTTGGTCGTGAAGAACGGCTCGAACATGCGGCTCTTCACGCTCTCGGCCATTCCCACTCCGTTGTCCTCGACTTCGAGGATGGACTCCCCGCCGCGCGATTGGACGCGAATGATGATCGATCCTCCCATCGGCAGCGCGTCGACCGCGTTGAAGATGAGGTTCGTGAGCGCCTCCCGAATCTCCGCGCGCGTGCCCAGGATGGGAGCCGGGTCGCTGGCCTCGATGCGGATCTCCACTTTCACCCCGCGGCGCTGCGCTTCGTTCTTCCACTTGCTCCGCGTGATTTCGATCACCTCGGCGGCAACCGAGGGAAGGTGGAGCACCTCGTGCTGCAGCTCCTCGCGGACGCGCGTGTACTGCTGGATCCGGCGTACCGTCTGCCCGCCGTCCATCGCGGCCTGGCGAATGACCTCGAGACCCGAGATCACATCGGGGTCGGCGACCTTCATCTGGAGGAGCTGCGTGCGGCCCAGGATGATGCCGAGGTTGTTGTTGAAGTCGTGAGCGACTCCCGCCGCAAGCTCCCCGAGCGCGCGCAGCTTCTCGCCCCGGATGAGGCGTTCTTGTAGATCCCGCTGAGCCGACACGTCCGAAGCCAGGATCATGGTCGCGGGTGTGTTCTGGAAGAGAAGCCGCGCCGTCTGCACCTCGACGAAGATCTGCTTCCCCGAGGGCTGGCAGATCTGTGCCTCTATCTGGGCCCCCGCCTCGGCCTCCAGCACGGCCTTCCGGATTCGATGCTCCGATTCGGGATCGAAGACGCTGAAAGGATCCGTAGCGTCCCGGAGAAGCGCCGCGGCGTCCCTTCCGGTCATGCGCTCCAGTGCCGTGTTCACGAACACCGCGCGGCCTCCCTGGACAATGAGAATGCCCAGGGGAGAGCTCTCGACCAGAATCCGGTACTTGGCCTCGGACTCCGCCAGGGCGTGGGTGCGGGACTCCACCGTCGCCTCGAGGCTCTCGTTCAACCGTCGCAGATCCTCGCGGCTCGCCAAGATCTGCGCCTGCTGCTGCTGGACCTCGTCCACCATGTGGTCGAAGTGCCATGCGAGAGTCTCCAGCTCATCCCCGCTCCGAAGCTGGATGCGCTGCGAGTAGTCGCCGCGGGCGATCGCGCGCGTCGCCACGACGAGCCGCTCGATGGGGCGCGTGATGGCGCGCGCGGCGAAGCGGGCGCCGATCAGGCAGAGGATCGCCGCGACCAACCCGGCCAGCACCAACTGGTGGGTGGTCCGCTGGATGTCCGCGGTCACCTCGGCGAGCGAGATGCCGACTCGCACGGTCCCCCACTTGACGTCGCGACCCTCGACATAGACCGGGACCAGGAACTCGATGACCGAGGCCCCTCCCTGGCGGGTGGGAGGCGCGATCATCCATCGGTCCTGGCGCGCCTCGATGGCCTTCGTGTCGGCGGGCTCACGCGGCGGATGCCCGAAGGAGTTCCGCTCGCGGCTGTCCGCCGCGATCTGTCCCTCCTTGTCATAGATGACGACGTACGCGACCTCGGCGGACCCCCGGGAGCGCGTCGCCGCCTGGCTCAAGGCGACGTAGTTGTAGGACAGAAGGGAGGGCGTCGAGAGCCAGGCGATGCTGTGGGCGAGCGCGAATCCCTTCTCGCGGGTCTGGCCGAGGAGTGATTCGCTCTGGTTGCGGACCACGTAGATCAGCGAAACGCCGACGAGACCGACGACGATCAGTCCGAACGTCAGGACGATGCGGGCCTGCAGACCGAACCGGCGACCGGCCGGCGGGTCAACGGAGCGCTTGTCTTGGCTCACGGTCATGGACAGGCTTTCCAATCCGGAGTTTCTCCATCGCGAGCGTCGAGATGCCGAGCGGATTCACCTCCAGCCCGGAAACTTCCTCCCTGAGTCCTACGAACGTGGAGGAGTGGAAGAGCGGGACGAGCGGCGCGGCCTGGACGACACGCGTCTCGACGGCCCGGTAGGCATTCATGCGCATCTCGGGATTTACGGTGCGTTGCGCCACGTCGAGAAGCGAATCCACTCGCTTGTCGGAAAATCGGAAATAGTTCGTGCCGCTCTTGGAATAGAAGAGAGATCGCAGGAAGGTGTCCGGATCGGGGATGTCCGCCACCCACGCCAGTCCGAAGAGTTGCGCGTGCCGCCCTGTGATGACGCTGTCGAGCTGGGCCCACGAAACGTACTTGAGCCGGACTCGGATGCCCGCTTCGGCCAGCGTCCTCACCATGAGCGTATCCACCTCGCGCACGCTCTGGTTCGCTGTCGCTTTCCACAGCGTCATGGCCGGAAGCGGATGAGCCGCCCCGTATCCCGCCGATGCAAGCAACAGGCGGGCAGCACCGGCGTCGTGCGCGTAGGTCCGACGCTCGGGCGAGTAGCCGGGCAGGCCCGGCGGCAGAATGCCCTGGGAGAGAACCTTCCCCGCGGGCCAGAGATTCAGCATCCCCTCGCGTCCCATGGCGCAGGCGATGGCCTGACGGACTCTCCTGTCGTCCAGCGGCGGCCTCCTCACGTTCATTCCGATGAAGGAAAGGCTCAGGTCCTGCCACCGCACGACGCGGACATCGGGACGGCCCTGGACCATGGCGAGCAGGTTGAGGGGAAGGTTGGCCATCGCGGCTTCTCCCCGGAGCAAAGCGCGAGCGCCATCGGTATCGACGCCTTCGGCGCTGCCCTTCGGCGTGTAGAAGACGATCGAATCCATCGCCGGCTTCCCGAGGAAGTAGCGTGGATTGGAGGCCAGGACGAGCCGGTCGTTCTCGCGCTGGTAGGTCATCCTGAAGGGGCCGCACCCGACGGGATATTGCGCGAATGGCCGGTTTCCTTTCGCTTCGACGCATTCCTTCGGCACCACGGAGGCCTGGTCGAGCGCGAGGGCGCTCAGGAGCGCGTTGTAGGGACGGCTCAGCCTGATCTCGAGGCGATATCGATCCAATGCGCGGATCCCCCGGATTCCCCTCGCGCGTCCCGAGACGAACTCGGGAACACCGACGATAGCGTCCAGGTATCCGGCCGCGAGTCCCTGCGACCGAAACGGCTCCTTGAACAACCGAGTCAGGCTGTAGACGAAGTCGCTCGCCTGCACCTCGCGCCCGTTGTGAAACAGCACTCCGCGATGGAGCTGGAATACGTAGAGAAGCCCATCCCGCGAAATGGTCCAGCTCTCTGCGACCTGGGGCACCGGCTCCAGGTCCGAGGTCAGCCCCACGAGCGGGCTGAAGATCTGCGCGATGACGATCGAGGAGTAGGCGTCGGAGGCGAGGGCGGGGTCCAGCGTGCCGGGCTGCTCGCTGAAGTATCGGAACACGTGCGGCCCCGATGCCGCCGCTTCGATGGCGGCGCCCGGCGCTAAGCCGGCGAATCCCGATTCGGATTCCCGAGAGGGCGCACGCAAGCGAGGTGTCGCGAGCGCGGCGAGAATGATCAGGGCGAGGATCGCGGTGATCGCGACAGGGCTGAATCGGCCCTCGAACAGTCTCTTCCTTGACACCGCGGATCCCCCCCAAGGCGCGCGAGGGCTTGCCCCGAATCGAGGGAGCCCTGCGCGGAGCGGAACAGCCTCTCCGCGCCCCGGTCGTCCGGACCGGAGCGCTACCTAGACCTATCGTCCTTCGGGAATGGGTACTTGAGACGAAGTTGCGGAGGGCAGAGTGATCCTTTCTGGGGCTAACTGCTTGTCCAATAAATGATTAAATGGACGCGGGCATCACTCCTCGGAGTCCTTCAGCCGGGCGCCGGAATCGCCTCTCAAGCGCTTGGTCCGACCTCTTCGTTTCTTCTCGGTGATGCGCGCTTCGGCGGACCCCCGGGTCGGCGCCGTGGGGCGCCGGGGCTTCCTCGGGGCGAGCGCCTGAGCAACAAGCGATTGGAGACGCTCGAGTGCTGCGTCCTTGTTCCTGGACTGGCTCCGATGCCGCTGGCTGGTCACCCGAAGAACGCCGCTCGGACCGATCCGGCTTCCAAGCGCTTCCCTGAGTCGCGCCCGCTCCTCCGAGGTGAGAGAGGCGGTCTCGTCCACGTTCCAGCGCGCCTCGACTTTCGTCTCGAGCTTGTTCACGTTCTGCCCGCCGGGGCCGCTCGCGCGCGACGTGTGGAATTCGATCTCTCGAAGCGGAACGCGGGAGTCACGGCTCAAGGAGATAGATCTCCGTCTGGATGGGCTCCGTGGTGACTACGACCGTTGCGCCGTCGACCATTAGATTTACCTCGGTCCGCACACCGAAGTCCGCGAAATAGACGCCGGGCTCGACCGACACCAAGGTCCCATCGATCAGGGATCGCTCGTCCCTCGTCTCGAGATTATCGAGATGGACGCCGCTTCCGTGCACTTCCTCGCCGATCGAATGCCCCGTCCGATGGATGAAGAAGTCGCCCCATCCGCGCTCGCGCAGGACCTCCCGGGCGGCGTCGTCCACCTCGCAGCCGCGCGGCGCCCGTCCGCTCCGGATCGCGTCGCGCACGAAGGCGATCGCCTTGTCGCGCGCCTCCCGCACCGCCGCGAACGCCTGCCGGTGCCTCTCGGGCGCGGCGGAGCCGAGAAATCCCACTTGCGTATAGTCCGCGTAGACGGCGCTCGGTCGCTTCGCCTTGGCCCACGCGTCCAGTAGCAGGAAATCCCCGGGACGGATCGGGCAGTCCAGCGCCTGCGTGTTGGAGAAATGGGCATCCCCGGAATGCTCGTTCACGGCGACGGTGGGTGGGTCGCTCGTCTGGAGCCCGGCCGCGTCGAGGCGCTCGAGAATCCAGCGCTGGAGCGCCATCTCGGTCTTGGGCCTTTGCCCCCGCGCGCCGCTCCGCGCGTGCTGGAACGCCGCCGCCATGATTTCATGGAGGACGGCTCCCGTCTCCCGATGGTCCAGCCGCGATTCGGGATCGAGCGTTCCCTCGAACCGCTGGGCCAGGTCCGCCGAGGAGAAGACCTCGGCGCCCGCGGAGCGAACCAGCTCAACGGTGCCCGCGTCCACCCTGGAGACGTACGGGAGCCTGGCGCGCGCCGAATATTCCAGCCCGACCCTGGGAGCGCCGCTGGCGCCAGCGCCAGCGCTTGGACCACTCCTGGCCCTCCCGCCCGCGATCGTCTCGGCGAGCTTCCGCTCCAGCTCCTCCCACGTGAGGTAGATGTCGGCGCGTCCCGGCAGGTGGTCCAGCGCATGCGGCTCGAGGCGATGGACCAGCTTGAGCGGTTCACCCGAGGCCGGGATCCAGTAGAACCAGCGTCTCGTGGTCTTGGGAGCGTCGGCCAGCGCGTTGAAGCCAAGAACGCCGCGCGCGATCGGGTTGGTACCGTGGAAGTCGTAGAGGAGCCACCCGTCGAGGCCGCTCTCGGCGATCGCCGCCTGCATGCGGCGGAGGTTCACAAGCGTGTCACGATTCCGGATCTCCGTCGGCGTCAGGCTCACCGTCGGCGTCGGGGTCGGGCTCCACGCCGCCGTCGCCGTCGGGCGCGCGGATTCCATCGCCATCGGCGCTCGGGCCCCGCGCCTGCGCCCCGTCGGAGCCGTGGCCCTCCAGGAGTCGCTGCATCGTCGCCTCGCGCAGCTCCGGGAGCCCTTCCCGGGTGAGCGCCGACGCGAAGATGGCGCCCGGATAGCGCGCCCGAAGGCCCAGGATCGAGACCTCGTCCTGGACGCCGTCCATCTTGTTGAACACGGAGAGCCGCGGCCGGCCCAGGGCTCCGATCGATTCCAGCACGGTCTCGACCGCCTGGATGTGCGCATCGATGTCGGGCTCGGTGGCATCCACCACGTGGAGCAGGAGGTCCGACTCGGTGACCTCTTCCAAGGTCGCGCGGAACGACGCCACGAGATGGGGCGGGAGCTTTCGGATGAATCCCACGGTATCGGTCAGGAGCGCCCTGGTGTCGCGCGCTACCGAGAAGACGCGCGTCGTGGGATCGAGCGTGGCAAAGGGCTGGTCTTCCACGTACACGTTGGCCCGGGTGAGCGCATTGAAGAGGGTCGACTTGCCCGCGTTCGTGTACCCGACGAGAGACACCTTGTAGCTGTCGCGCCGGCCGCGCCTTTGCACGCGGCGCTCCTTCACGACGCGATCCAGCTCGCGCTTCAACTTCGATATCCGCTCCCGCACGCGCCGCCGGTCCACCTCGAGCTGGGTCTCGCCGGGGCCGCGCGTTCCGATGCCGCCGCCCAGACGGGAGAGGTGCTCCCACATGCGTGTGAGCCGCGGGAGAAGGTACTGGAGCTGGGCCAGCTCGACCTGGATGCGCGCCTCGCGGGAGCGCGCGCGCCTGGAGAAGATATCGAGGATGAGGCCGGTGCGGTCCACGACCTTCATCTCGAGCTGCTCGCTGAGATTGCGGCTCTGAGCCGGCGAGAGGTCGTCGTCGAGAAGGAGCAGCGTCGCCTTCTCCTCGCCCGCGAGGGCGCGCACCTCGTCGATCTTGCCCTTGCCGAGGAAGGTGGATGCCCGAACCGGTCCGCGGCGCTGAAGAACCTCCCCGCGCACCTGGGCTCCGGCCGTCTCCGCCAGGAGGCGGAGCTCGGTCAGGGCATCGCCGCCCTCTCCACGCCGCGTTCGCGGCTCGCGGCCCGCGAGGATGGCGCGTTCTCTAAGCGGGCGCGATCTCCAGCTCGTAGGGGACATGAGTGAGGTTCTCGAAGCTCCCATCGTGATGAGCGTAGATGACGTCCTCGATCCGCACACCCATCTCTCGAGAGGGGTAATAGAGGCCCGGCTCCACCGTGAAGAGCGATCCCGGAAGGATGAGGTCCGGATTCATCGCGGCGCTGAGCCTGGGGCGCTCGTGAACCTCGAGACCGATGCCGTGGCCGAGACCGTGAACGTAGCCTTCCTGCACGCGCTCGTCCTGCCGGATGGTGCGGTGCCCGTGCGATTCGAAGAGGTCGCAGACGCTCTCCTGGTAGACGCGGCCCGGAGTCCCGACCGCAAGGCGGTCGAACGTCCGCTCCACGGCATCGTGCACCAACGCGTGGAGCTCCTTGAGCTCCTTCGGAGCGCGGCCCACGCAGTAGGTGCGCGTGACGTCGAAATAATACCCGCCGTTCTCCTGGGCGGGATAGAGGTCGATGACGATCGGGCGCCCCTCTTCGATCACGTCCTTGTCGTTCCCCTCATTGTGGGGAACACCCGCGTCCCGTCCCATGGCGATGATGTTCCCGTGCGGCTCCACGAGGCCCGCCTCGAAGAAGACACGCCTCACCTCGTGCCTGAGCCGGCCGATCGTGACCCATCCCTCGGCATCCTTGAGCTTCTTGCCCTCGAGGCGGGCGCCCCGGATGACCTCGCGGATGCGCTCGTACGCGCGCTCGCAGGCGGAGGCGACGGTGCGCACGGTGGTGACCTCCGCCTGATCCTTGGTGCTCCGGGCCAGCTCGAAGATGCCGGGATCCTCGTCCTCCGCGATCTCGATGTGCCGGTTCATCTCACGAAGGTTGTTCAGCACGTGGTAGTACCAGCCGACCTGCGCGATCCCGTCCACGAGAACGCGGCCCTTGACGCCCAGCCGGTCCAGAACCGTCTGGATGAGGCGGGCCGTGGCCTTGACCTGGCTTCCCTCGTCCTCGAGGAGCTTCATCCAGCCCAGCGAGCCGTAGTCCCCGAGGTCGAACCCGGTCGCGGCCGCGCTGTCCCGCTCCATCGCATGGTGCACGAGGTAGGGCTTGGCCCCCGGGCGACACACCATGATGCCTCTCAGGTGCGCATGGGGACCCGTCAGGTACCGGAACGTCGGGCTCTGGTGCTCTCCCTGCAGCACGACCGCGGCGTTGAGGCCGCGCTCCGTCATGAGACGATCGATGTCTTGTTTCACGCGCGTCCTTTCACGTCCGGAACAGGACGGATTCGTTGGAGAAGAGCCGCGTGGCGATGACGAGCATGACCGCCGCCATCGCGGCGCTCGTGCCCAGCGCCATCGCGGCATGGGCCGGGACGACGGTGTCGGTCAGGATCTCGCGCTGAAGGAGCGCCGTATTCAGGATCGGGATCATGAATCGCTGGAGCGGCGGCGTCCCCAGCTGCCTAAAGCTGCCCAGGCCCAGGAACACCGACGCCATGTAGACATAGGTGGCGTAGGTCTGCCCCTCGCGCATGCTCCGCGCGAAGCACCCGATGGCCACGAGGAGCGCGCCGAGGAAGATCGCGGTCGGCAGGATGGTGAGGAGGATGAACAGGGCCTGCTCCGGCCGGATGGAGAGCTGGATCGACTGGCTCGCCAGGCTCGGCATGAGGTTCGCGATCACCGTGAAGTTGAACCAGAGGCCGAAAATTCCAATGAGGCCCGCGACGAGCGCGGTGGTGATCACCGCCATGCACTTCCCGATCACCAGCTCGCCGCGCGACGTGGAGGTGGCGAGCAGGGTCTCCAGGGTGCTCCGTTCCTTCTCGCCCGTCGTGGCGTCGATCGCGATGTGCATCGACCCGGCCGCGACCATGAAGACGAGGATGTAGGGAATGATGAGCGCCGCCATGAACCTGCCCGTCTCGGCTTTCGAGGAGACGTCCCGGTGCTCCACCGAGATCGCGGGCGGCGCGTCGGCGCGGGCCCCCCGGCTCTGCGCCCACATCACGGTCAGCTCCCGGCGCACCTCGTCCAGAATGGGCTGCATGCGCTCGTCCGCCGCGGAGGACCTGTGGTCGGCGTCCTTGTAGAGAAGCTCGACCTTGACCGAATCCCCGCCCGCGATCGACTGGCTCACCGACGGGGGAACCACGAGCACGGCATCCACGCCCGCCGCCTCCATGGATTCCGGCGCGCTGGCGAGCGGCACGGTGGAGACCCCTTCCAGCGCTTGGAGGCGGTCGTGCAGACCGGGGAGCTGCGCTTCCCCGACGATTCCCACGCGGACCTGAAGCGCGCTCGCCTCTTTCTTGTTCGCCACCTCGATCGAGCCCATGAAGAGCATCAGCCCGGGATAGAGAACGAACGGGACCACGAATACCGCGATGATCGTGCGCCCGTCGCGCATGGCGTCGCGCAGCTCCTTGCGCCAGACGGCCCAGGACTTATGCGTCACTCGCCACCGCCTCGACCGTCTTCACGAACAGGTCTTCCAGCCATCCGCCCTCGTTTCCGTTCCGCAGGGCGCTCGCGCTGCCCTGAGCCAGGATCGAGCCGCGCTCGATGATCGCGATCTCGTCACAGATCTTCTCCGCATCGCTCATGATGTGGGTCGAGAATACGATCGTCCGCCCTTTGGCTTTCAGCTCCTGCACGATCTTGAGCACCTCGCGCGCGCCCATGACGTCCAGCCCCGAGGTCGGCTCATCGAAAATGAGAACCGGCGGATCGTGGAGGACGACTCGGGCGAGCGAAAGCCGCTGCTTCATCCCGGTGGACATCTTCCCCACTCGTTTGTCCAGGAACTCGCCGAGACCGAACGAGCCCTCAAGCTCCGCGATCCGCCCGGTGATGGATGGAGCGGTCATTCCGGCCAGCTCGCCGAAATACGTGAGCAGCTCGCGTCCCGTCAACCGGTCGTAGAGTTTGGTGTCGCCTGAGAGGTATCCGATCCGCTTCCGGACCTCCGCGGGCCTCTCGTTCACGTCCATTCCGTCGATACGGGCGGTCCCCGAGGTCGGAGCGAGGATGGTGGCGAGCACCCGGAGCGTCGTGGTCTTTCCGGCGCCATTCCTTCCCAGGAGGCCGAACACGCGGCCGGGGCCGCACGTGAAGGATATGTCCCTCACCGCGGGAATGTCGCCTTTCTTACGGTCGTGGAATGTCTTGCGGAGATTCAGGACTTCGATCAAAGGGGCCCCGGGAGTACCCTGGAGGAAGAGTGGGACAGGCGTACGCCTGTCGCGCCGACCAGTTTAGGCCGCTCCGGCGGGGGTGTCAACGGCGGCACGACGACGACGGGGGCGGCCACAAGCCGGAAGGAGCGTCCGGCGGCACTGGCCGGGGGCGAATCGAACCTTGATGCCGGGAGTCTAAATCGTTAGTTTCCAGCAACTCGTGTTGGCATGTGTTTCGAGCATGTTGCGTTCCCCTCATCGTGTAAGGAGCTTTCAGTCATGGCTGACGCCGTAATCCAGGTGAGCGACAGCACGTTCGACTCCGAGGTGCTCAAGTCGCAGGTTCCGGTGCTGGTGGATTTCTGGGCCGAATGGTGCGGCCCCTGCCGCATCGTGTCGCCCGTGGTCGAGGAGGTCGCGAAGCAATACCTCGGCAAGGTGAAGGTCGCCAAGGTGGACGTCGACCAGAACCAGCGGATCGCGGCGCAATACTCGATCCGGAGCATCCCCAGCCTCTACGTCTTCAAGGGCGGCAAGGTGGTCGAGCAGATCGTCGGGGCCGTTCCCAAGCACCAGATCGTCTCGGTGCTCGACGGAGTGCTCGCGGCGGTCTAGACGGCCGACTCGCCGCAGATCGGACGGCACGCGCAGATCGAGCAGTTGTGCTCGCTCGGGCGCGCGCGGAAGTCCCCAGAGCGTATGGACTCGGCGATCGCGAGAACGCGGTCCCGGGTCCGTTCCAGTTTTTCCTCGGACCGGGTCGCGGTCCCGACCTCGCCGCTCAGGACATAGCGCAGCTCCACCTGATCCGGGCCCTTCCCGGTCAGCTCCCTCTGGGCCAGGGCGTAGATGGATAGCTGAAGGCTTTCCCGCGCGTTCTGGTCCGCCTTCTCTCCAGCCTCGCCGTCCGGATCCAGCTCGCTCGTCTTGTAGTCCGCGATGACGACCCCTCGGGGACCCTCGTCCACGCGGTCCATCCTCCCCTGAACCACGACGTCTCCCAGCTTGATCCGAAACGCGCGCTCCACGTCGGTGGGCGGCTCTCGGCCCTCCACCTCTCTACTCAGGAAGGCGCGCAGCGCCCCGACTCCCTGCTCGAAGCGGCGGCGCGCGTGTTCCTCGGAGCGATAGCCCTCCTCGCGCCAGTTGGCGCGGAACACAGCGAGCACCTGCTCGAACGTGGGGCGCTCCCGGAGACGGTGCCGATCGAGCGCGAACGCCACGGCCTGATGGATGGCGTTTCCGAAGTTCACGCGATGGTCCAGGGTGAGGATGGGATTCACCGCGAGCACCTTGATGAAGTGGTACTTGAGCGGACACGTCTCGTAGTCCGCGATCCGGTCGTGGCTGAGTAGAATCAGCTCCCGGACGTCGGGGCGCGTGATGAGCGGCAAACCCGCCGGGGGAGCCGATGCCGAGAGCTCCTCGAGCGCCTGTTTCTTTTTCTTCGCGGGAGCGGGCTTCCCCAGATCGAAAGCCTCCGAAAGGAACTGGCTGCGCTGGCGAAGCATCTTTCCGCCGTAATCGGTCGCGTAGGTCGCGATCAACTCCTCCTTCGCGCGCGTGAACGCGACGTAGCAGAGCCTCCGCTCCTCCTCCTTGTGCAGCTCCGTGCTCGGCGTTTCTCCCGGGGCGAGTGCCAGCGGGACCTCCAGCCCCTCGCGGCGGACGCGCGTCGGGAAGATGTCCGTGGCCGCCTGAACCAGGAAAACCACAGGGAACTCGAGCCCCTTGGCGCGGTGGATGGTCAGCACCTGCACGACATCGGACTCCTCGCCGATCTCCGCGACCGCCGGGTCCTCCCCGTGCTCCATGACCATTCCGAGGTGGCGCAGGAAGAGCGGCACTCGATCCACGACCGCGACCGTTCCGAACGCCTGGACCAGCTTGAAGAACTTCACGATGTTCCGCGCCTTGATCTCGTCCTCGAAGTGGGCCGGCGCGCGAAGGCGCTTGATGATGCCGCGCCGTTCCAGGTACGCCCGAAGCACTTCGCCGACGCGATGGTCCCTCGCCAGGAGCTCGAGCGCGCGCAGGTCAGCCAGCATCGTCCCGATGCGCTCCCGCCCCTCGTCCGAAAGCGCCACCGCGATCACACCACGGTGCGCGCGCTCCATGAGCACGCGGAACGTCACGGGCGCCGTGCCGAGCACGTGAACGAGCCGGTTCAGGTCCTCGCCGGGCACGTCGTAGGCCGATTGCGCGAGGAGATACAGGTACTCCTCGCGCGAGCTCTGCGAGAGCGAGTAGAGGAGCGCGATCAGCTCCTTGATCTCAGGGCGCTGGAAGAGTCCGCGGCTCCCGGAGAAGTAGTAGGGAACGCCCTGCTCGTCCAGGGCGCGGAGGAAGGGCTCGGCGTTCTTGTTCGAGCGCACGAGTATCGCGAAATCGCGACAGCGCCGCGTACCCGCGTCCACGGCGGACCGGATCTCCCCCGCCACCCACGCGGCTTCCTCGGCCTCCGTGGGCAGCTCCTTGATGCGCGGAGCCGCGCCGGTCTTACCGGAGGCCAGCTCCTTCGAGATCCCGAGCCTTGTCTCGAGCCGGTCCTGGTTGATGAGGATCAGACGCCGCGCGACGCTCAGGATCTCGCGCGTGGACCGGTAATTTCGCGTGAGGACGATCGAGCGGGCCCCGGGAAAATACTCGTGGAACTTGAGGATGTTCTGGAGGTGCGCTCCCCGGAACCGGTAGATGCTCTGATCGTCGTCGCCGACGACCACCAGGTTCTTGTGAGTGGCGGTGAGCTTTCTCACGATCTCGAACTGAACCGGGTTCGTGTCCTGGAATTCGTCCACGAGAACGTACCGGAAGCGCTCCTGGTGCCTCCGGAGTGCCGACGGGCTCTCGTCGAAGAGGCGGAGGGTGAGCGCCAGGAGGTCGCCGAAATCGACGAAGCCCTCCTTCCAGAGGAGCCGGTCGTAGTTGCCGGCCGCGTTCGCCAGCTCGAGGTCGCGCGCTCCGCGGTCCCGCGCGGCCGGATCCACGCCTGACTCCGCGATGGAGCGCTCGGCGAACTCGCGCAGCCGATCCGTCGGGATCGGATAGTCCTTGAGCCTGTTGAAGTACCGCGCCAGCCGGCTCAGGTGCTTCGTGGGGTCCGACAGGGGCGCGTAGTGGTCAAGCTCGAGCGCCTCCAGGTGCTCCGCGAGAAAAATCGCCTGCGCGGTCTGGTCCAGCACCGTGAATCCGGGTGCCAAGCCGATCTCGATTCCAAAGGTCGAGAGCACCTCCTCGCCGAAAGCATGGAAGGTCGAGATGAGCGTGTCCGCGTAGCCGTAGGGCACGAGCACGTCCACCCGCTCCTGCATCTCGGCCGCGGCCTTCTCGTTGAACGTGAGCGCGAGGATCTCCGACGGACGGGCGCGCCCCGAGGAGATGAGGTGCGCGATCCGGCGCGCGATCACGGTGGTCTTGCCGGTGCCGGCGCCCGCGACGATCAGGAGCGGTCCCTGATCGTGCTCCACGGCCGCCAGCTGCTCGGGGTCCAGCCCCTCCAGCTCCGATGGAGTATCCGTGGCGATGGTCAGCTGGGTCATCTCGTCGAACGCTATCAGATGGTTTGGACCGTGGCAACGCGGGGGGGTGGCAGCGTAGAATACCGCCATGACAGCCGAAGCAGGTCCGCTCGGACGCGAGAGAGGCGCTCTACCCGGCGTTGTCGTCTACCTTCGCGCGATCTGGGACCTGGGGCGGCGCACGCTCCGCCCCGCGCTGCCCGCGCTGGCCTTCATGTACTTCTACCGCGTGGGCATGGGCGTCTACTCGGCGCTGTCGGCGGATCCGTACGTCGCAGGGAGCGATCCGACCGCGACGATCCTACCCCGCCTCGTGTCGGCCGCCGCGATCGTCCCCCTCCTGCTCCTGCTCTATGCCCCGATGCTTCCATTACAAGATTCGCTCCTGCGCGGCCAGGCGATCTCCTTCACCGCCGCCTTCCGGCGAACCTTCGTTGTGTCGTGGAATCTCACGCTCTCGGGAATCCTCCAGGGACTCTTTCTCATCGCCCCCTTCGTGCTTCTGATGGTCGGGCTCGGACTCGCGTCGCGGGGGCTTTCGGAGACGTCTCCGCTCCGGCTGGCCGCTGTGGCGGTCGGCGTCGGCCTGAGCCTGATCTGGTTCGTGATCGGCGGCCTCCTGATGTTCTTCGCCACTCCCGCCGTCGTGCTCGACGGCGAATCGCCGGTCCGATCGGTCCGGACCAGTCTTCGGCTGGCCCTGCCGCGCTTCCCTGGCCTGCTCGGGCGGCTGCTCGCGTTCGGCGCGCTGGAGCTTCTGGCCTACTTCGTACTGGTGATGCCAGCGGCCATGCTCACGGGATTGGAGCAGGCAGCGGGCATCACGTCCGCGCCGATCCGGATCGCGGTCGCGATCTGGTCCAGCGCGGTGGAAACGATCACATTCCCCTTCTCCGTGGCGGCCATGATGGTGCTCTACCGGGCGCTCGCGCCTTCCGCGGACGCCCGGGGCAGTGCGCCGGTCATGATCGACGAGGACTACCGGCACGCGACCGCGACGAGCGCGCCCTTCGAGTAGCCGGTCTGTGCCTGCGCCGGCCGTCGTTCACAGCCATGGGTATTTCGCCGATATCGGCCTCCATGTGTTCCCCACCCGGAAGTTCCGGCTCGTGCGCGAGGAGATCGTCCGCCGCGGGCTCCTCCTCGACCCGGAGATCCTGACACCCGAGCGCGCGAGCGAGGATCAGGTGGTGCGCGTGCACGATCGCGCGTACGTCGAGAAACTCGTGCACGGGCGGCTCTCGGTGCTCGAGGAAGCGGTCCTCGAGCTTCCCTACTCCAAGCAGCTCGTCCTGGCCTCGTTCCTCTGTGCCGGCGGGAGCATTCTCGCGGCCCGGGAAGCTCTCGCGCGGGGCGCGGGAATCAACCTGGGCGGCGGCTTTCACCACGCGTTCCCGGACCACGGCGAGGGGTTCTGCGTCTTCAACGACGTCGCGATCGCGATCCGCGCGCTCCAGCACGAGGGATTGATCCGAAGGGCCGCGGTGATCGATCTCGATGTCCACCAGGGAAACGGAACCGCGGTGATCTTCCGCGACGACCCGTCCGTGTTCACGTTCTCCATGCACGAGGAGCGGAACTATCCCGCCGTCAAGCCCCCCAGCGATCTCGACGTGGGACTGGAGTCGGGCACCGGCGGCGCGGACTATCTGGACGCGCTGAAGCGCCACGCCTCAGCGATCATCGAGCGCCACCGCCCCGATCTCATCGCCTACGTGGCCGGAGCGGACCCGTTCGAGCAGGACCAGCTCGGCGGTCTCAAGCTCTCGCGCGAGGACTTGAGACGGCGGGATCGCGTGGTCTTCGAGCTTTCGGCCGCGCGGGAGATCCCAGTCGTCGCGTTCCTGGCGGGCGGATACGCGGCCCGGATCGAGGACACGGTCGGTATCCATGCCGACATGGTGGAGGGCGCGTTCCAGACAGCCCGGGCTTGATTTTTGTGCCCATATCCGCTATGATATCAAGGACTTGGCTGACGTCACCGCAACTCCCGTTCCCGTAACCCATTCCCTCGCAGGTGATTTGCCGTCCGATTCCGCGGCTCGGATCGGCGCCACGCTCCACTGGCTCTTCCGTATCGGAATCCTCATGGAGTTCGTCGGGCACGGTCTGGCCGGGCTCTCGCTCAAGGAGGGCTGGGTCCGCTACTTCGCCGTCTTCGGATTCGACAGGCCGGCCATCTTGACGCTGATGCCGATCATCGGCGCGATCGATATCTCGCTCGGGGTCCTGGGCTTCGTGAGCCCGCGGCGGTGGGCGCTGCTCTGGTGCGCGTTCTGGGGGCTGATGACCGCGACGCTTCGGCCTCTGGCCGGGGAGTCGGCGTGGGAGATCCTGGACCGAGCGGGCAATTTCGGCGGCCCGCTGGCGTTTCTCGTGCTGAGCGGCGGCATCCCCCGCACGGCGCGCGGATGGATCGATCCGATCCGCATGGGACCGGTCTCTCGCGCCACGCTGAAGCGCGTGGCGTTCGTGCTCCAGTGGGTCACCGCTCTGACCCTGATCGGGCATGGAGCCTACGGGGCAATCCTCCAGAAGCAGCAGCTTCTGGACATGTATACGAGGGCGGGGCTCACCTCGCTTCCCTGGGTCGGTCCGCATTTCGAGCCGATTCTGGGATGGTGCGAGATGGCGCTCGGGGTGGCAATCGCGGTCAGGCCGTTTCGGGCCCTGCTACTCGCGGCCTTCGCGTACAAGGTCGCGACGGAACTGCTCTATCCCGCGACGGGTTATCCTGTATACGAGTTCGTCGAGCGCGGGTTCACGTACGTCGCCCCGCTCGCGCTCTTCCTTCTACTCCCACACCTGAACGATCCATCGGAGAAAGGTGCGCCTGATGGCTGAGACTCGCGATCGGAACCACGTCCGGCCGGCACGGGCGGCGATCACCGCATGGCCGGTCCTTGCTCTGCTGTCCCTCGCCCATCCCGCCGTCGGGCAGCCGGCCGCGGCCCCACTCCCCCAGGTCGAGGCCACCTGCTTCGAGGCTAGGCCCGCGAACACGGCCGCGGCGCCAGCCGATGCGGCTCCCACCGCCGCGGCGACTGCGGCTCCCGCTCCGCACAAAATCGTCCCGGCTGTTCCAAACGACGCGCTGGCCTCGATCCCGGCGGGAGCGGACTCCACGCTCGTGAACGATCTCCGACGCGGCGGCTACGTTCTCTTCTTCCGGCATGGCCAGACCAACTGGACCCAGCGGGACGGAGCCGAGGGAGATTTCTCCGACCGGAAGCTGCAGCGCAATCTGAGCGAGGCGGGAAGGACCGAAGCGACGCAGATCGGCCGCGCCATCGCGGCGCTCAAGATCCCGATCGAGCGTGTCCTCGCGAGCCCGATGTGGCGCACGCGGGACACGGCGCAGCTCGCGTTCGGAGCCTACGACACCACCGGCTCGCTCTTCTGGAAGGGCCCGTCGTTTCGCGAAGCGCGCGTCAAGATGCTGAGCACGCCGCCGGCCGAGGGCAAGAACCTCGTGCTGGTGGGACACCAGGATCAGCTCATCCCGATCGTTCCGGGTCTCCGCCGCGACCAGCTCAAGGAAGGGGATGCGCTGATCTTCCAGCCGCTGGGGAATGGGAAATACCGCGCGGTGACGCAAGTGTCGCCGGCGGATTGGGCGAGGCTCGCGCGCACGCCGTTCACGCCCCTCCCCGCGCCGCCCGCTCAGGGATCCATGCCCGCGCTGCCGCAGGCAACCGGCTCGAAGCCCGCCGAGACTCACTGAGTCCTACGGCATCACACGGGACGGGTCCCTCCGCCGACCACCCCGTATGTTGGTGCTAGGAATTCAATTAGGGAGCGCTGGTTCCCGCCGCTAGGCTGGGCATGGGGGTCTTGCTACCTACTCCGACCGCGCGCATGATATTCATTGTTTAGCTCTTGGCAACTAAGTGCCTCGGGGGCCCAGTGTTCTCCAACATCGAACTCGCTACCATTGCCTTGTACCTCTTAGGCGGGGATGCACGTGCGCAGGATACGGAAGATATAGCGATTAGGCTCCGAGAACTCGACGAGAAGCGATTCAGTTGGCGGAAGTACCCCGACCAGGTCAACCTCGAGCTTGTTCGCGTTGCTCTCTCGGACGCGAAGAAACCTGATAATGGGGGCTACGTTGCTGGCTCTGGTTCCGAGGGATGGCTACTTACTACGCTTGGATTCCAGTTCGCTAAGAACGCCGCGATAGCAGATTTCGGCCCGCGACAGCGCCTGCCCCATCCGCGAGATCGGAACTGGCAAAATCGCGAGCGGGTCCGGATGATTTCAACGTCTGCCTATGAACGCTTCCGGGCAGGCACACTCGAATCGGTGACCCCACAAATGGCCGCCTCCTTCTTTCATCTTGACGATTACGTGCGGGGGGACGCACGAGAGAAAAAAGTTTCCAGGCTCCTAGTCGCGTTCTCTGATGATCCTGAGCTGGGCGACGCAGTGAAGGCTATCGCTCGGAGACTTGCCTGTGCCTAAAGAACTCCCTGAACCTATTCACGTACGAACCCACGTTGGCAGGGACCTCCTCCAGAGTGCCAGCCTGTTCAAGACGGACAAGCTAGTAGTGTGGGAGTATGTCTCAAACTCGCTCCAGTATTCTGCGCCCGGGCTCCCGCCCCTTGTACGAGTAACGCTCGATAGTAAGGGAAGCCGCATAACTATCCAGGACAATGGACGGGGGATGGATTGGGCGGATTTACAGCACTTTTTCCTGATGCACGGTGAGAACAGGGACAGAAAGCAGGGCACGCCTGGCCGTGGCAGATTCGGAACGGGCAAGTCCGCTGCGTTCGGAATCGCAGATGTCCTTCGCGTACGCACGGTGCGCAATAATATACGGACGCTCGTGCAACTGAGTAGGACATCGGTCGCGGCAATCACCTCCGGCGAGGCAATACCCGTACAGATACTCGAGCGCGACGCTAGGTGCTCAGAGCCGAACGGAACCCTAATCGAGATTGAGAAGGTTCACCTACGCAGCTTGGATCAGACAGGAATCATTCGGTTCATCGAACGGCACCTTTCACGATGGCAGAAGGGCGCCCGCGTGTACATAAACAACCATGAGTGCGAGTTCGCCGAGCCCGCCGTTGCCTTCTCGAAACCCTTCATGCCAGGCGGAGAACTTCGCTCCGTTCTTGGCGACGTGGAGTTATTAGTCAAAGTCGCCAAGGCTCCGATAGATGAAGACCTTCGGGGCATATCGATCTATTCGCGAGGTGTCTGGCTGGAAACAACACTAGCCGGAAGTGAGGGGAGGGAGATGGCCCAATACATCTTTGGTGAGATCGATGTGCCATCCCTCGACGACGACTCTCAAGCACTTCCCGCCTATGATGTGAGCAGGTCAATGCGGCTCAATCCAAGTCAGGATACAGTTAGAGCGGTGTATGCGTTCATAAATCGAAGCGTGGAGGAAATTCGCCGCGACCTAGTTGAGCGAGAAAAGGAGAGAAAGGCGGGCGAAGATGCGCGCAGACTTGCGAAAGAGGCGGAGGATATCGCGAAATTCATCAACGAGGACTTCCTTGATTTCCGCTCGAGAGTCTCGAGAGTGCGAGCGAGAACCTTTGGGGGGGTCGATGATCGTGATAAAGACGAAGCCGGCACCGATTCCGATGGGATTGCTTCTGGATCTGATATGCCAGCGACCATTCTCGACGAGACCGGGGGTCTTGGGCATGGGAAAGGAGGGAAAGGTGGCGGGGCGGTAACCAGAAACGCTGCCCCGATCCTGGCGCCAGGCAACGAAGGTGACGAGCCCATCGGAGGTCGGGCTGAGAAGTCCGCAGGCTCGTCTCGCACAGGTGGATTCCGAGTCGAGTATCGGAGCCTGGGCGAGGAGTCCCATCGGGCCCTATACGCGAGAGAGGAGCGGTCGATCTACATTAACCTGGACCATCCGCAGCTGCGGGCACTTCCAGCGGACACAGCCGTTGGTGAGGACCTTCGCCGGCGGATCTCCTACGAGATAGCGTTCTGTGAGTATGCGATCGCTCTCGCGCAGGAGCTTGCGTCCCGGGATGAGTACCTAGATCCTACCGATCCGATCGTCGATATACGTGAAACTCTGAACAGGATCGCTAGACGGGCTTCAATCCCAGCCCAACCATCTCCAAGAAACAAGGTGCATGGTGGGGCGTTCTGACCTCCTCAATAACCGCGTAGGCCATACCAGACGCTCCGAGATAGAATTCCGGATGCTTCTCCGGAACGCGGATCTCTCAACGCGGGCACGCAGCTCCCTCAGAAAACTCCGGATCTCCAGTACCGACGACCTGAAGAAGATCACACCACTAAGACTAGCTCGAATTGGCGGTGCCGGGAGCAAGACTATGCATGAGATCCTTGCTCTTGCCGAAGGAGTCCGATCGGATGAGAGTGCGAGCCTAACAGTTACAAGTCTGGAGAAACGCGGCGAGGGCGATATAGAAAGGTTTCTAGCTAGGTGGGACTTATCGACGCGCGCGCGTAATTCATTGAGAAGGCTCCGCGTCGCGAGCCTCGCTGAGTTGGCCACGATCAGCCGCACCAAACTCGCCACAACCAGAGATGTCGGCGTCAAGACGACAAACGAGATTCTCGCTCTCGTCGAGTGGGCGCGCTCCGAAGGCTTGGCTCAGATTGCTGAGGCGGGAGGGACAGCAATCTTAGAACCGCCGGACGCCCGGATTGTTCTTGAGCCCGTTCCGATCCCGCTTGACCGGCTATTGATTCAGTGTCGGCGACTTCCGCTATCGGCCAGGACGCGAAACTGTCTTTCTGCGCTTTGCGTATCTAGGGTTGGCGACCTCGTTCGTCTTACGCCTTTGTATTTAATGAGACAACAGAACTTTGGGCGCCGGTCTCTTGCGGAATTGCAAGGCATTCTGAAGAGGCTGGATCTGGGCCTAGGGCTCCATCTCCCCGCTTGGCCTCCCGCCAACATCGAGGAAATGGAGCAAGGCATGCGGGCGGACATCGATTCTGAAGTCGTCGCCATTTGGTACCCGGAGGCAGCGGAGTACCTTGAGGACGAGCTCCTCTTGGTCGCGGGCATGGCAGGATCAAAGACCAACGCGCACATCATACTGCGATATGCGGGGCTCGATGGGCACGGTGGAACCACACTCGAGGAGGCGGGTGCCGCCTTTCATCTATCACGCCAGAGGGTCAATCAGATTGTTGGTTCAGTTCGTGATCGCATGTCTTCTTCTGGGGTGCTACCTCCAATTCTTCGAAAGGTTCTAGACACGGCGTGCCCGGCTCTCGTCGCCGATGCCTCCACCATCGAGCACACGTTGGTTGATAAGGGCCTAGCCCGAACCCCCTTCCGATTGGAGGGCCTGCCCAGAGCCCTATCTCTGTTAGGAGGCACTTCGCCATTCAGGATCATACGAAGGAATGGAGTGCGTGTGGTCGTCCGTAACAAGCGCGTCCGCCAGCTTAGACAACTTCTTAGACTGGCCGGCGCACATATTCGTCGTCGCGGGGTGTGTAATTTGGATGACCTCATGATGGCGGGGCGCCTGGAGATGGCTGCGGAGGACGTCCGTGCTGTCCTTTCTTGGCTACCTAGGTTTGAATGGTTAGACGATGATCGTACTTGGTTCTGGATTCAGCCGAGACTTGGCCCGCGGCCGACAAAGGTGGGGAATCGAGTTGTGAACCAGGTTCTGAAGGTTTTGGCAATTGCAGATTCCGTAGACGTCGGGGAACTACGCTCGGGTGTTGGCAGACACCGCGGGATGAGAGGGCTCGCTCCCCCCAGGAGGATATTGCGCGAGGTCTGCTCCAGGATGCCCTGGGTAAAGGTCGAGGCTGAAAGAGTTGAGGCAGATCGGTCTCTCGATTGGAGAGGTGTTCTTGAGGGCAGTGAGGAGGAGAGACTAGTAAGTATAATCCGGGGCCTCGGCGGGGTGGCGTCCCGGGAGCAACTGGAAGTTTCTTGCCTAGCTTGCGGCATGAACCTAAGTACGTTTAGCGTGCTGCTCTCGAATTCCCCCGTCCTCGACCGGATCCGCCAAGGGGTATATAGACTGAGAGGGGCGCCGGTATCCCCTGATCAATTAAGCAGGTGTCTACCCCAGGCAGTCGCTAAATCAAGCAATACGGACTACGGCTGGTCGGAGTCTGGCGAGGTATGGCTCATGAAGAGACTAACGCCCGGTATCATTCGGTCCGGGTTCGTGTACATCCCATCCTCAATTCGCCGCTTCGTGCAGGAGGGATATGCGCTGATGGACCACGGAGAATGGCCACTCGGGGACCTGCATCTTCTCGGACACTCAATTGTGGGGCTCAGGGGTTATCTCAATCGACGAGGAACCGAGGAGGGGGATTGGCTGGCGCTTACGTTTGAACCCTCACGAAAGGTCGCGTCTATTTACATAGGCGGCGAGGATCTTTTAGACCGCCTCTGGTCGACACCAAACATTGAGGCCCGGCGCTCTTAGGCAAGAAGGGCGGGACCTCGCGGCCCCGCCCTCTTTTTCTTGCTCTGATGCGGTGCTTCTCTAGTACATGTCCTCGTAGCCGCCGCCACCGCCCTGCGGACCGGCCGGAGCACCCTTCTTCTTCTCGGGAATCTCGACGATCAGCGCTTCCGTCGTGAGGAGCAGGGAGGCGACCGACGCGGCGTTCTGGAGCGCCGACCGTGTCACCTTGGTCGGATCCACGACACCCGCCTCGAACAGATCCTCGAACTTCTCCGCCTCGACGTTGTAGCCGACCGTGGCCTTCTCCTTCTTGGCCTGCTCGACGATGACCGAGCCTTCCAGGCCGGCGTTGTTCACGATCTGACGAAGAGGCTCCTCGAGCGAGCGCTTCACGATGTTCGCGCCGATGAGCTCGTCGCCTTCCAGCTTCAGCTTGTCGATGGCCGGGATGCAGCGGATCAGCGCCACGCCGCCGCCCGGGACGATGCCTTCCTCGACGGCCGCGCGCGTCGCATGGAGCGCGTCCTCCACGCGGGCCTTCTTTTCCTTCATCTCGGTCTCGGTGGCCGCGCCGACGTTCACAACCGCCACGCCGCCCGCCAGCTTCGCGAGACGCTCCTGGAGCTTTTCCTTGTCGTAATCCGAGGTCGTGTCCTCGATCTGCCTCTTGATGAGGGCGATCCGGCCCTGGATGTCCGCGGCCTTGCCCGAGCCTTCCACGATGGTCGTGTTGTCCTTGTCCACCGTGACGCGCTTGGCGCGGCCGAGATCCTCGATCTTGACGTTCTCGAGCTTGATCCCGAGGTCCTCGGTGATGAGCTTACCGGCCGTCAGGATCGCGATGTCCTCGAGCATGGCCTTGCGGCGATCCCCGAAGCCCGGCGCCTTCACCGCGCACGCCTGCAGCGTCCCGCGGAGCTTGTTCACGACCAGGGTCGCGAGCGCCTCGCCCTCGACGTCCTCCGCGATCACGAGCAACGGCTTCGCCTTCTGCGCCACCTTCTCGAGAAGGGGAAGCAGATCCTTCATGTTCGAGAGCTTCTTCTCGTAGATCAGGATGTAGCAATCCTCGAGGCCCACTTCCATCTCTTCCTTGTCGGTCACGAAGTAAGGCGAGATGTAGCCCTTGTCGAACTGCATTCCCTCGACCAGGTCCAGCGTCGTCTCCATCGACTTGGCTTCCTCGACGGTGATCGTGCCGTCCTTGCCGACCTTGTCCATGGCGTCCGCGATGATCTTTCCGATCTCCTGGTCGCCGTTGGCGGAAATGCTCGCCACCTGCATGATCTCCTTGGGATCCTTGACGCTCTTGGAGAGCTTCTTCAGATCCTCGACGACGGCCTTCACGGCCTTGTCGATCCCGCGCTTGATGCCCATCGGATTGCTGCCGGCGGTCACGTTGCGCAGCCCTTCGCGGAAGATCGCCTCGGCCAGCACGGTCGCGGTCGTGGTTCCGTCACCCGCGACGTCGGAGGTCTTGGTCGCCACTTCGCGCACCATCTGCGCGCCCATGTTCTCGTAGCGATCCTCGAGCTCGATCTCCTTGGCCACGGTCACCCCGTCCTTCGTGATCGTGGGCGAGCCCCACTTCTTGTCCAGGACCACGTTCCGTCCGCGCGGCCCGAGCGTCACCTTGACCGCCCTGGCCAGCGTCTGCACGCCGGCAAGCACCGCCTGGCGGGCCTTTTCGTCGAATATGATTTCCTTTGCGGCCATATCTCATCGCTCCTTTATGGATGGAGGGTTGATCCGTTTCTTCCGATCAGCCGACGATGGCAAGGACATCTTCCTCGCGCATGATCAGGTACTCGTTGCCGTCAATCTTGACCTCGGTGCCGGAATACTTGCCCATGAGGATCTTGTCGCCCTTCTTCACTTCGAGAGCGACTCGCTTCCCATCGTCGGTGATGCGGCCGGGCCCCACCGCGACGACTTCCGCCTGCTGCGGCTTTTCCTTCGCGGTATCCGGAATGATGATGCCACCGCGCTTCTCTTCCTGCTCCTCGAGACGGCGAACGAGGATGCGATCGGCCAAAGGCTTCACGTTCATTGTGAGGGCTCCTGTCGTGAGAATGTGAAACATGTCTGACAATTGGGCAAGGAAGGCGCGTCACGCCCCCTGCCACCCTCATGAAGTTGCAGCCATCGTGCCTCGCGCCGGCGTCGGGCGGGGCGCGCGGCGGAACCCGAGACGGCGCCGCCGGTTCGGACAAGCGCGCTTGGAGCGCCGAACGCGCCGTCCGCCGGCGGCCGGGCTCGCGTCTGCCCAAACGGCATGCGCCTTGTGGAGGCGGCGCCCTAAAACCTATACTCGCGCGGGCTTCCCGCCCATTCATGACCACCAAGCGCACCACACCGAAACGCCCATCAAAGGGCCGCCCCGCTGCCAGAAGGGCAAGCGCTCCCGGGAACCGGAAGGGCGGTCGGTGGTCCGGCCTCCTCCGCCCCGATTGGATGCTGCTCGCCCTCCTGGGACTCTCCCTGGCCATCCGCCTCTGGGGCATTCACGACCGGCTTCCCGATTCCTCGCTCGGGATCAACGTTCTCGACGACTCCGTCATCGAGGAGACGGACCGCACGACGATGGGAAGGGCCTGGAAGCTGTGGGAGGGCGGCACGAAGGCGTTCGACCCCAACCCGCATACCGGCGGATGGCCCGCGCTCAGCTTCTACCTCACGCTCGGCGTCCAGTACCTCTACAAGCTCGAGCACACGGCGGTCTCGGGCAGCACAACCCCGGCGGAGTTCCAGAATCACGTGGCCGGGCCCGGATCGGCGCCCATGTTCCTCCTGGGCAGGATCGTCGGGGCGCTGATCGGTGTGCTCACGGTCTATCTCACGTACCGGATCGGCTCCCGCGCGGCGGGGCGCGCGGTGGGACTCCTGGCGGGCCTCCTGCTCGCGACCAACACTCTCCATATCTTCACGTCGCAGCACGTGAGCGACCCCAACCTCCTGGCGCTCCTCTTCGTCCTGCTGGCGACACCTCCCCTCCTGCGCGTCGTGGCGGGCGGTACGACGCGCGACTCGATCGTCGCCGGCGCGATGATCGGGCTCGCGGGCGCGTGCAAGTACGTGCCGCTCATCCTCGCGATTCCCCTGGCGGTCGCGCAGCTTGGGCGAGGGCTCAAGAGCCGGGCGCTCTGGGCAGGGCTCTTCGCGGTGCTTGCCGCGCTCTTCCTCGCGTCCCCGTTTCTCTTCCTGGACTGGAAGCGGACCGTGATCGACATCGCGGGGCAGCGCCGGGCCCTCTTCTCCGACTGGGTCGGGCAGACCGTCTTTCCCATTTCCCTCCCGACCTATCTCGCCGTCTCGCTTCCGCACGCGATGGGGTGGCCCGCCTACCTCCTAGGCCTTGCGGGTGTCGTTCTCCTCTGGCGGGAAGGACGGGTGATGCGGGTCCTGGTCTGGATCCCCCTCATGATCGTGCTCGCGAACGGGATGCTGAAGAGCCCGCAGGAGCGTTACGTCCTGGTCGCGCTCCCGTTCCTGCACCTGGCCGCCGCCTACGCGATCGTGCGCGGCGTCGCGCTCGCGCGGACGCGGGTCCCCGCGCTCGGCGCCGAAGGGCTCCCGGGGCGGGCTTGGCCCGCGCTCCTGGTCGCCGCCGCGGTGGCGTGGCCCCTGCCGGAGCTGGTGGCGACGCGGCGCTCCCTGAGCCTTCCCGACTCACGCCACATCGCGCGGCGCTGGATCAACGAGCACATCGACCGCAACAAGGCGATGGGCATCGAGCTCTACGGGCCCTTGTTCCAGCTCGGCGAGCGGGCGAGCGTGATCTGGCCCTTCTTCGCGACCCAGTCGCAGCTGGCGCGTCCCGCCTACCATCCCGAGTTCCTGGACGGCCTCAAGTTCCACGTCGCCTCGGGCGAGATCTCACGCCGGTTCGAGGCCGAGCCCGAGAAGTATCCGGTGGAGAACGCCTACTATCGGTGGCTCGGCGAGCACGCGACGGTCGTGTGGCAATCGAACGACACAACGATGTCGGGCCCCCACATCGTGATCCGCAGCCTTCCGTCGAACATCAGCACGCGCGCGCTGCGCGACAGCGTCTTCACGGCCGCCATGCCGGAGCCGAACCACGTGAACCGGCTCGAGCTCTGGTGCTTGGACCAGTCCAAGGTGTTCCAGTGGGTGCGCGACTATCCCCGCATGGAGGAGTGGGCCCGGCGCGGGCTCCTCGTCGAGGTGGAGCCCATGGAGGGGAGGCTCATGAGCCAGCTCGCGATCGCCCTGTGGCGCCAGGGCAAGAACGACTCCGCCGAGGTCGAGATGCGGCTCGTGCTCCAGAAGGAGCCCAGGAGCGCTACGGACCGGATCTACCACGCCTCGATCCTGAGCGATCTGGGCCGCCTCCCGGACGCGCTCGAGGAGCTGAAGAAGGCATACGAGATCTCGGGCCACGATCCGAGAATTCACATCAACACCGCGCAGGTGCTGGGGCAGCTCGGCCGGTACGCCGATGCGGTGGACGAGCTCTTGCAGGTGCCGGAGGGAAATTCCCAGAGAGGGCTCGCGCTGCGAGATGCCGCGATCCTGATCCTGAATCACTCCAACCAGCCGGAGGCCGCCCTCGGTTACCTCCGCGAGTCGATCCGGCTCGATCCGAACCAGGAGCAGGCGAATCTCGTGCGCCAGGAGATCGCGCGGCTCACGGCCGGGCTCAGCAAGCGCTAGCTGGTGGCGGCTCCGCCCCGAATCCGCAGAACTCGACCCGGTTGCCGTCGGGATCGCTGAAGTAGATCGAGAGCGCGTTCCAGAACGTGAACTCGACGGGCCCTTCGACGACAAGGCCCTTCGCCTCCAGCGAAGCCTTGAGCGCGGGGATCCGCGAGCGCTCCGTGCCGAACGCGAAATGCTGCGGGCCCTTCACGTGCGCCGCGCCGAAGGAAAGGGGCCCGGCCGTGATTCCGATGCGCTGCTGCTTCCCGGGCGGCCCGGCCCAGAACCAGGCGAATTTCTCGCCCAGGTCGTTGGGCGGAAGACCCACGACGTCGCGGTAGAAGGCCGCCGAGCGCGCCACGTCGGCCACGACGAGGATGACCTCGGAGATGCCCTGAAGCGGGACGCCCTCAAGCGCGCCCCGGGCGCCCGCGCCCTCGCCGCCGCCCACACCCGCGCCCTGGTCCCGGCTCATAGCCCGTACTCCTTCTCCTTGCGGTAGAGCGTCCGGAGTCCGATGCCCAGAATCTTCGCGGCCTTCTGCTTGTCGTGTCCCGTGGCGCGGAGCGTGGCCTCGATCGCGCGGCGCTCGATTTCCTGCATCGACATCCCCATCGTCACGTTCAGGTCCTCCCCCGAGGCGGCGCGATGCTGCCGGAGCTGGATCGGGAGATCCGATACCTCGAGCGGACGCTTCCCCTGCGCGTAGACCACCATCTCCTCGATGGTGTTCCGTAGCTCGCGCACGTTCCCGGGCCAGTCGTATTGCATGAACCGGTCCGCCACGCCGCGCGTGATCCCGGTGGCCTTGCGGCCGTGCTCGCGATTGAACTCACGGACAAAGGTCTCGACCAGGATCGGGATGTCCTCTTTCCGCTCGCGCAGCGGCGGCACCTCGAGCTGGATCACGCGGATGCGGTGGTGCAGGTCCTCGCGGAATTCCCCGCGCGCGACGAGCACGTCCAGGCGCCGGTTGGTCGCGGCGATGACGCGCACGTCCACCTTCACGGTCTCGTTGCCTCCGACCCGCTCGAACTGGCGATCTTGCAGAACGCGCAGGAGCTTCGTCTGGACATTGGGCGCGATCTCCGAGATTTCGTCCACGAAGAGCGTGCCCTGATCCGCCAGCTCGAACCGCCCCTTCCGCTGTTGATCGGCGCCCGTGAAGGCCCCTTTCTCGTGCCCGAAGAGCTCGCTCTCGATGATGCTGTCCGAGAGCTCGGCGCAGTGGAGCTTCACGAACCGTTCGTTCCGGCGCGGCGAGAGCTGGTGGATGGCCTGGGCGATGAGCTCCTTCCCGGTGCCCGTCTCCCCGTAGATCAGCACGGTGGCGCGGGTGGGAGCGATCTGGACGATCTTCGCGCAGAGTTCCTGCATGACGCGGGAATTGCCGGTGAGGTTGGGAACCTTGAGCCGCTCGTCCAGCCGCTCGGTGAGGGCCGATACGCGGCTCACGAGCTGCTGGTGCGAGAGCGCGCGCTCGACGACGGCCAGGAGCTTCGGGAAGTTCAGCGGACGGAGCTGGAAATCGTAGGCGCCCTGCCGCATCGCCTCGGTCGCAAGCTCGAGACTCCCCGCGTCGGCGATGAGGATCACGCACACCTCGGGGTTCCGGCTCTTGGCGACCTCGAGGAGCCGCATGCCGTCCACCCGGTGCGCCTTCAATTCGGAGATCACGAGCTCGGGGCCGGCGCCGTCCGAGACGCCGGCGGTCTCGGGCGCGGGGCGATCGAGGAGGTTGAATGCCTGCTCGCCGTCTTTGGCCCAATGGACCTCGAAGCCCTTCCCTGTCAGGAAGGACTCGAGCTGCTTGGTTTCGGACGAATCCTTGTCCACGATCAGCGCGCGGGGACGATGCAACAAGGCGGGTCTCCGGTTTCGGGGAAAGTCGCGTGAAGATACTAGCTTACGGCGGCGCAAAAGGAAAGCCCCCGGCAAGGGCTTCTACGTCAGGGCGTCGGCGACGTTGATTCCGTATTCCTCGGGACTCAGCGCGGAAACGATCCCGACGGGATAGGTATCGCTGCCCGGCACGCGCTGGGTGAGGTCCACGAGGGCCCCGCTCACGCGCTTCCGATCCCGGTCGGCCACGATCTTCACCTTGGGCCGGAAGATGTCCTGGCTGTTGTGCTCCGTCACGACGCCGATCTCGTTCGTGTCCAGCAGCACCACCGTGCCCGCCGGATACATCCCGACCGTGTTCACGAACGCCTTGATGAGGAGGGGGTCGAACTTCTCCTTGTTCGCGACCAGCATGTGGTGAAGCGCCTCGTAGGGCGTGAACGGCGTCTTCCGGTACGAGCGGTGCGCGGTCATCGCGTCGAAGCAGTCGGTGATCGCGACAATCCTGCTGAAGAGCGACATGGCCAGATGGTCGCCCAGCTTGGGGTAGCCGCTCCCGTCGATATTCAGATGGTGCTCGAAGGCCACGATCATGGCGCGCAGCGCCAGCTCGTTCAGGCCGCGGAGCTTGGAGATCATCTTCACCCCTTGCACCGGGTGATCGGTCATGAGCTTCCATTCCTCGGCCGTGAGCTTGCCGGGCTTGTTGAGCACCCAGCCGGGAATGGTGGCCTTGCCCAGATCGTGAAGGATGGCTGCCACACCCAGCTCGCCAAGCATCTTCTTGGACAGCCCGAGACGCTGTCCGAGGGAGATCGAGAGAATGGAGACGTTCACGCAGTGCTGGAAGGTGTACTCGTCGTGGTTTTTGATCGCGGTCAACCCGATGAGCGAGAACTCCTCGCTCAGGATCAGGTCCACGATCGACTGCACGGCCCGCTTGGCCTTGCGCAGATCGACCGGGCGTTTGTCGCGCGCGCTCAGCATGACGGTCTTGGTCGCTTCGATCGCGCGGTAGAAGGTGCGCTTCGCCACCTTGCGGGAGTCTCGCGCTTCCTCGACGTTGATCGAGCCGCTCTGAGGCACGACGGTCCTGAGCGGCACCAGGTGCTCGACCGAGAGCTTGGTCAAGGACGCGCTGAAATCCTCGTAGGGATCGGAGGCCTTCACGTCCACGTCCAGGAAGAGCCGCACGAACTTCTTCACCTCGGGCGGAGAGACCTTGCCCGCGAACGCGAACCCGGAGAGGCCGCGGTTCCGGAACTCGTCGATCAGGTACTGGTAGCTGGCGTAGCTCGATCCGTCGAGCTTGAGCCGGCTCTGGTTGATGTAGAGGAAATCGCCCACCGCCTGGAGCCTGAATTCCCCCTCGGCCGTGAAGAGCTGCTCCACCGTCTCGATGAAATTCACCAGCGGCCCGTGGAAGGCGACGTTCCCGACGTCGTGGATCCTCGCGGTCTTGAGGAGGACGCAGAGCTGCATGGAGAGGCTCCGCCCCTGGACCAGGATCCGCTGGATGGTGGAGTCCTGCCCACCCTGCGGCGTGGGCGCCCTCATCGCCGGCCCGCTCATGACTTGGCCTCCTGCGGCGGCGTGTCCGCCGGCGAGTCGTCGTCCATGTCCTCCCGGCGCGCGACCCGGGATGTCCCGGCGTTGCGGACGGTCTCGAGCGCCGTCTCGACGGCCTTCCGGACCGCGTCGCGTTTGCTCGTCAGCTCGCGATTCAGCACCTCGATGGCCTTGGGCGTCCCGAGCCAGGCCAGTGCTAAGGCCGAGTTCATGCGCTCCTCCTCGTTCGCGCCCCGGAAGAGACCGCCCTTGGTGAGCATCTCGCCCAGCCGAGGCACGGACGAGTCCGACCCGGACTTGCCCAGCGCCTCGAAGAAGATCCGCCGCTCCGTGCCATCCCGGCGCGCGAACTCCGGCGCGGAAATCGCGCTCCAGATGCTCTGCGAGGCGCGGTCGTCGCGCCGCTGCGCCAGCGTGAGCGCCGCCTGCACGCGGACCGAGGCGTCCGGATCGCGGAACGCCGAGACCAGGAAGGCGCGGCTGGTCGGGCTCTCGATATTTCCCAGCGCGCGTACCGCTTCCTTGCGCACGCGCACGTCCTCGTGGTGGAGGGCGCGGTCCAGAGCGCGTTCCACGCCCTGGTGCGCGATCCGGCCGAGCACGTAGACCACGTTCCGAATGACGTACCACCGCGGGTCCCCAAGGCGGGATATGAGAACATCCACGTCGTCCTTGCAGGAAATCGCAAGCGCCTCACAGAGGGCGCGGCGGTGCTTCATGTGGTTGACCTGGCCCAGGAGATCGCAGATCGCGCCTGCCGAGGACGGCCCGATCTGCACGAGAAAATTGGTGAGCAGCGACGGGTCCAGCTCCGGGTGCGCGTTCAGGATCGGCGCGAACTGGCCGAGGAAGCTGGGGCGCCCGATCTCGCGGATGACCTGCTCGGCAAGCCCGCGGAATTCGTTGTGGGTCTCGGATCGCTGAGCCGCGATCGTCCGCAGGCGCGTGAGGAGCTGATTCGCCCGCGCGAGGTCCCCTTCCTCCAGCGCCAGCTCGATGAACTTCTGGAAGGCCGAGGCGGACTCGAGAAAGCTCGTCGGTTGCTCCTCGGAGGTGAGGATCGCGGCGACGATCTCGAGGACCTCGTTCAGGAGGGGCCTGGCCTCTTCCGCGCGGATCGATTCGCTCAGGTCCTTGGATTCCTGCTCGCTCAGCGCGAACTGGACGCCGATCGACTCGTCCCAGGAGGTCTTGATCGGCGCCTTGGGATTCCAGTCGTCCGAGCGCTCCACGACGGACTCTCCCGGTGTCGCGACGGGGGCATCCTCGAGCGCCTCGACCGGCGATGAGGGCCAGGGAATCCCGCCTTCGATGGCGCCCTCCTGGGGCTCGTAGGGCTGGCCTGACCCGCTTTCATCCACGATCTCCTCGATCGAGATGTGGACGTATTCGATGTGCCGGAAATCGCGCTCCCACAGGAGCGTGACCACGTCGTCCTGGCCCTGGCTCGGGTCGGTCGCCTTCTTCAGCACCTCCAGCACGCCCCGCAGTTCCTGCGGCTCCAGTCCCTCACGGAAGGTGATCTGGCGCACGCCATCCGTGAAGAACCGGAACGCCAGCGACTCTTCGCGCGCGGCGTTGTGGTAGACCGAGTAGTCCTCGAACAGGAGATCGAACTGCTGGACGTTCAAGACGATGTCGCCGATTTCCTTCAGACAGGACCAGGTCCTGGCCTCCAGGTCGCTCTGGAATTTGTGAAGAGTCGGGTTGTTGGGCAGGTACATCCGATAGGCCTTGAGCGTGCGCACCAGCGACTGAATCCAGTCGGCCACGCGCTTCACATCGAGCGCGAGAACCTGGTCGCCGATCCTCTCGGCCTTCTCCTCGGGGGAGCTCTTCTTGGCGGCGCTGGTTGGCTGTGCCATACGGACCAAAATTCGGCCCGGGGCCCGCATAACTTGACGAGTTTGTGCTAGGGGCGGATGTCGATTTTCCGGGCCGAATCGTTTGTGTAGCTTTCCGTTCCGATCTTGAGGACGTGAGCCTCCCGGATCTGGTTCAGGATCCGGCGGTCGTGGGTCAGGAGAAGCACCTGGATGTCCTTGGCCAGGTCCTCCAGATAGCCCAGAAGGATGCCCCGGCGCTCCTCGTCCAAGTGGGCGGTGGGATCGTCGAGCACCAGCGGAAGCGGCTCCCGGGCCGCCAGCTCCTGGGCCAGGGCCGCTCTGAGGCAGAAGTAGAAGGCGTCGCGCGCCCCATGACTCATGGTGTCCACGCGCAGGTCCCGCTTCCCGTCCATGCTCACGCTCGGATTCAGCTCGGAGTCCAGGGACACCCGGGTGTACCGGCCGCGGGTGAGGTGGGAGAGCGACTTGCCGGCTGTCTGGGCAAGCCGCGCCACGTGCTCCTTCTGGTAGTCGAGCACCGAATCGCGGAGCACCTCCAGGGCCAGGATCAGCGCGTCCCGTTGGCGCTGCTCCCGCTGAAGAGCCTCCTCCTCCGTCGCGATCGATTCCTGAAGCCACTCGACGTTCTCGGCGTCGGAATCGCCGCCGGGACGGCGCATGAGCCGCTCCAGCGTCTCCTGCTCCGCATCGATCTTGGTCCTGAGCCCGGTCGTCTCCCGCTTCAGGCGGTCCGAAGCCTCCGCGGCGCGCACCGGGTCGTCCTTGAATGGCGCGAGGAAGGGGGTCTGCCCGACCAGGAACCGCTCCTTCGCCCGGAGCGCGTTCACGGCCTCATCGATCTCGCGCGACTCCGTCTCGAGCCGCTCCGGGATCGGCAAGGACTGCACGACCGCCGCGTGCTCGCGGCGCTCGTTCTCCAGCTCGCGCAGAGCCTTCAAGTCCGTGATGACGACCTCGACCGGGCGCCCCTTGAGATAGGGATTCGCGCGGATCTCGATGACGTCCAACTCCTGCTTCAAGGTCTTCGCGCTCTCATCGGCCACGCGAACCTTCGCCTCGGCGAGCGACCGTCCGCGCTCCGCGCTTCGTCCGAAGAGCCTCATGGCGATCATTCCGGCGGCCGCCCCGAGCACGCCTCCGATCCCGGCCGCCAGGGCGGACTTGGATGCCGCGTATCCGAGGAATCCAAGTGCTGCGCCCACGGCCAGGCCCATGACGAGCACGATCACGAACGGCGGCGCGTGCGTCTCCTCGAGCCGCTTGCGCTCGGCCTCGACCGTCTTCATGTGGCGCGCGCGCTGCCCCCGGAGGATCTCGAGGCGCATGAGGTCCGACTCCACCTCTTCGGGAGCGTTCGCCAGATAGCTCAAGTTATCCGCGGTCTTGCGATCGATCTCCTGAAGCCGGTTCCTCGCCTTGCGGGCCTTCGTCAGCTCGATCCCGATCTCCGGCGCGCGCTTCAGGAGCTTCCGCTGCTCGTCGCGAAGCCGGACCAGAGTCTCGAGGTCCGAGAGGAGCCTCTCCTTCGCCATCATGTCGGCTTTGAAGTCCGCGATGCGGCGCTCGGAGGCGCTGCGCTCGGCGAAATTCGACTTGAGCTCGCGCAGCACGTACTCCGAGCGCGTCAGCCGCCCGCGCAGAAGCTCGAGCGAGGCCACGCGCTTCTCGATCGAGCGGTCGGTGCGCTTCCGCGCGCGCGCGTCGAAGGGGTGCTCCCGCGTGAGCGTGTCCAGCCGGTCGAGGAGCGCCAGCTGGATGTCCTGGTAGTCGGCCTCCACCGCGCCCGAGATCAGGTGCCTGAGCTCGGGCGAGATCTTCGTCTCCAGGGCGTTCTCGTGGACGAAGCAGGATTCGCGGAACAGCCGCGCATCGGTGAAGCCGAACCAGGACCGAAGAAGGGTCTCGTACTGCTCCAGCTCGGGGCTCCGGCCGCGCGGATTGGCGGCCCCCCGGAAGAGGACCGCTTCCACCTGCTCGCCTGACGGACCCAGACGCTCCACGCACACCTCGTGGGTGCCGAAGTCCCGCCGCGTGCGGTAGCGGCTCCCCGCCGCCTCGAACACGAGGGTCGCCCGGTGCGGCGTTCCTTCCCAGGGCTTGGCCCGCTGCTCCTCCTCGTGGGACGCGAATCCGAAGAGGGTCGCGGCCATCGCGGTCGCGAGGGAGGACTTCCCGGACTCGTTGGGGCCGATGATGAGATTCAGCCGCTTCGGCTCGAGCACCGCCTCGAATCCGATGAGAGGGCCGAAGCCCTCGACGGCCACGCGCTCAAACCGCATGGCGGGGGTTCTGGAACTCGGCGAGCCCGAGCCGAAGCGCGAGCGTCACCGTTTCCTTCTCCTGTTGCGTCTTGGCGTGGGAGAGACGGTCCAGCGTGCGCCGCACGAAGGCGCCACGGATGGTTGCCTCGTCCTTGAACTGTCCCAGCAGGGCCGCGTCCATGAGGTACGTGCGGTCGTCCAGCTCGAGGTGGAAGAAGCGGTCGCGGATGGCGGAGGCGATCCGGTCTGCCTCGAACGCGAAGTCGGCCGCCCCCTCGAGGCGGACACGGACGATCTCGCGGTCGCCGGCGAAGGCGGAAAGGCGCTCCGTCAGGCGCCGCTCGTCATGGATCGCCGCGCTCATGAAATCAATGGTGACCTGCGACAGCGTGCGGGTGCTCCAGGGCTTTCGCTCGAGCGAGACGGAGCCCTGTGAGAGCGTGGCGACGAGGAGGTAGCGCGGGCCGTCCTCCCCGAACTTGCGGCCCTCGAGGGTCCCCGGATAGACCGCCACCGAGCCACCCTCGCGGACCTCGACGAAGTTGTGATAGTGGCCGAGCGCCAGATAATTGAGCCCCGAGGCCGCGATCTCCGAGCGCTCGATCGGCAGATCCGACGGCCGTATCTTCCAGGTCGGGCTGTCTTGGAGCGCGCCGTGGAGAATCCCCACATGGTAGTCGGCGACACCGCTGCGAGTGAACTCCGCGAGCGGCCGGGCCGATACGGACGGATCGTAGGCGATGCCGTAGAGCTGCACGGTCTCACCCTGGATCGAGAGGCGCGGTCCGGGAGCGAGCCGCGGCTCGGCCATGAGATAAGCGCCTTCCTGAAGCCGGATCCGCCTGTAGATCGAGCGCCTGTAGGAATAGGCGTCGTGGGTGCCGGGCACGAGCGCGACCGGGATGTTCGCTTTCGAGAGACGCTCGAAGCAGGATTCCACCTGGAAGACGAGGCTCTCGTCGGGATCATGGGTGTCGAAGAGGTCTCCCGCGATCACGACGAGATCGACCGGATGCCCCGGCGACACGGCAAACTCCACCGCGCGCTGGAAGGCGCCGAGGAAATCCCGCGTCCGCTCCGGCCCGTGATCCCCCATGGAGGGGAACGCGGCCCCGAGATGCAGATCGGCGAGATGCAGGATGCGGATACTCATCGGCTCTTCCCCCGGTTTCGCTTGCGATCCACCCTGTGCAGGTCCCTCAGCGCTTCCCGGTGCGAGCGGAACGCGATCGGCCGCGGCAATTCGTCGAGCGGAAAATATCCCAGCTCGATCGCGTCGTCCCCCGCCTGAAGCTTCCCCCCGAGCACGCGTGCGTGATAGAGGATCAGGACGGCGCGCGTCCGCGGGTCGTCACGGCCGGCGTACACGCCGAAGAGGCCCGTCAGCTTCACCCGAAGCCCCGTCTCCTCGCGCGCCTCGCGCACCGCCGTCCTCTCCGGATGCTCGCCGTATTCCATGAAGCCCGCCGGAATCCCCCAGGCGTTCTTCTTCGGCTCGTGTCCCCGCCTCGCGAGCAGGATCGTTCCGCCGCGCCGGACCAGCACGCCGCACGCTGGCACCGGGTTTCGGTATGCGATGAATCCGCAGCGGGAGCAAGCGCTGCGGCGCACCCCGTGCTCGGTGACTCTTCGCATCCTCCCGCCGCACACCATGCAGTAGCGCGCTTCGGGACGGGTCGGCCGGACGACGGCTCGAACGGATCGCCCTTTCTTCTTACCAGCCATCATCGTTCGCACTGGCTCCCGGGACTGAAGGGGCGCCCGTCCATGGGAAAATCGGCCGGGGCAAGGCCTTCCTCAAGCGGAATGTAGGAGGGGATATTCCCATGAAGCGGCCCCCGACGCTCACTCCCATTTCCATGGCGAGCATACGGGGGCCGGAAGAACGGCGCTCTCGAGGCGGTTGTGAAACGGGAGATCTCAGCCGGAGGACCGGCGCCTGAGAATCGGCGGTCGCTTAGTAGTTGCGCTCCTCGTCCTCTTCCTCGTCCTCTTCTTCTTCTTCTTCGGATTCCTCGAGCCCCCGCTCCTCCTCGTACTCGAGCATGAAGTACTCGCGGAACGGGTCGACCAAGTCATTGAAGGCCTTATGCGGCGAGGAGACGCCGTATTCCCGGAGCTTGTCGCAGATTTCCCCGATCAGAGCGTCCATCCTGGCCGAGAGGTTAGTCTCCGCGATGAGACGTTCGACGAGCTCTTTATCCTGGTCGTGGGCGGCCATGGAGGTCTCCTCGGATTGGGCTGGCGGCACCGGGGTCGGCCTCCCGGGTCACCATTGATGATAACAGAACACCGAGCATCTTGCGCGGTTCGGAACGGTCCCTTTTCCGGGGCGCGTGCCCTTGACAAGCTCGAACGCTCCCTTGAGGATGCGGGCGCGTGACCAGCGAATTCCCTCCTCCTCCCGACGACGCGTCGCCGCCGGCCCGCCGCGAGGCCGGTTTGGCCCGCGCGGCCGGGGTCGTCTCGCTGGCGACCCTCGTCAGCCGCGCCCTCGGGCTGATCCGGGAGCAGGTCTTCGCCGCTTTCTTCGGAGCCGGATTCGCGGTAGACGCCTTCCAGGTCGCGTTCCGGATTCCGAATCTGCTCCGCGATCTCTTCGCCGAAGGGGCCATGAGCGCCGCCTTCGTCCCCACGCTCACCAAGGTGCAGGAACGTGATGGCCGCGAGGCCGCGATGCGCCTGGCCAACCTCGTCGTGAATTTCCTCTTGGTGACGGTCTCGGTCGTCTGCCTCCTGGGCGTTCTCTTCGCGGACCGTCTCGTTCCTTGGATGGCCCCAGGGTTCGGTCAGGTGCCGGGAAAGCTCGAGCTGACCACCCAGATGACCCGGATCATGACGCCGTTCCTTCTCCTCGTCGCGCTGGCGGCGGCGGTCATGGGCGTCCTGAACACGCGGCGGGTCTTCTTCGTGCCCGCCATCGCCCCGACGATGCTGAATCTGGCCCTCATCGCCGCGGGGTTCGTGCTCTCGCCGCTCTGCCCGCGATTCGGGCTTCATCCCATCGTTGGAATGGCGGTCGGGGTGCTCCTGGGAGGCCTGGGGCAGCTTCTGATCCAGGTGCCTTCGCTCTACGCCCAGGGATTCCGATGGCGCCCCGCCATTTCCTTCCGTGATCCGGGAGTGCTCCGCATCGTGACCCTCATGGCGCCCGCCGCGATCGGCCTCGCGGCGACCCAGGTGAATATCTTCGTGAACACGTTCCTGGCCTCGCTTCTCCAGCAGGGGAGCGTTTCCTGGCTCAACTACGCGTACCGGCTCATGCAGCTTCCCATCGGCCTCTTCGGCGTGGCGATCGCCACGGTGACCCTGGCCGAGGTTTCGCGGCACGCCGCGCGCAGGGAGATGCCGGAGCTCAAGCGCACGATCTCCTTCTCGCTTCGCTTCGGGCTGTTCCTGACGCTCCCGGCGACCATGGTGCTCATGGCGCTCGCCCATCCGATCGTGGCGCTCCTATACCAGCACGGGCGCTTCAACGCGCGGGATTCCTGGCAGACCGCGCAGGCTCTCTGGGGCTACGCGCTGGGGCTCTCGGCCTTCTCGGCCGTGCGCGTCCTGGTGCCGGTCTACTACTCGCTGGGAATGACGCGGATCCCGGTCACGATCTCCTTCGTGACGATCGCGGTGAACATCGTGCTGAACGTCCTCCTCATGCATCCGCTTCAGCACCGCGGGCTGGCGCTCGCGACCTCGATCTCCTCGGTCCTGAACTTCACGCTGCTTTTCGAGATGCTGCGCCGGAAGATCGGGCCCATGGGAGGGCGCGCCCTCGCCCGCTCCGGGGCGAAGATCTTCCTGGCGTCGCTCCTCGCCGCCGCGGCAGGATTCGCCGCTGCCACGGGCGTGGAGCACGCGATGGGTCTCGTCGGCTTGATCGCGCGGCTCCTGGTCGTGGGGGCCGGGCTCGCGGCGGCGGCGGTCGTCTACATCGCGGCCGTGTTCACCCTCCGGATCGAGGAGAGCGTGCCACTCTTCGCGTTCGCCGCCCGGTTCCTCCCGGGTTTGGGGCGACGGTAGGAGAACCATGGATCTTCAGAGCCACTTCCAGAAACAATTCGCCTACAACGCGTGGGCCAACGAGGAGACGTTCGCGTCTCTGCGCGCCGGAGCGCCGCCGCGGCTCTCCGTCAAGTACATGGCCCATGTCATCGCCGCGGAATGGCTCTGGCTCGTGCGGCTCAAGCAGTGGAAGCAGGCCTTCCCGGCGTGGCCCGACTGGACGCGCGAGCAATCCGAGGCCCAGGCGGGAAAGCTTCCCCCTCTCTGGCAGGAGCTGATCCGGGGAATGCGCCCCGCGGCGTTCGATCAGCCCACGGCTTACACCAACTCGAAGGGGGAGCCCTGGGAGAGCTCGGTGGGCGACATCCTGACCCACGTGCTGCTCCATTCGGCGTACCACCGCGGTCAGATCGCGACCGATCTGCGCGCGGCGGGGTTCACGCCCGCCTATACCGATTACATCCACGCCGTGAGGCAGGGAAGAATCCGGTAGGGGAGGCGGAATCATGAGCGCTCCGCCGAACATCCGGCTCGTGTGCCTGGACATCGACGGCACGCTGACCGAGAAAGTCATGGGGCCCGCGATTCCGGGGACCGCCGAGGCGGTCCGCGCCATCCGGGAGCGCCTGCCGGTGCGTCTGGTGACGAATACCACCAGCGTGCCTCACGGCGCGTTCGCTCGGCGGCTGATCGAGCAAGGATTCCTGGACGAGCCGGAAGCCCTCGTGATGCCGGCGACGGTGGCCCGCCGGGTTCTCCCGGAGCGCGGCCATGCGCGCGGGATTCTTCTCGCGGAGCCCGCGGCTCGAGAGGACTTCCGGTGGTTCCAGGAGGAAACCAAAGGCCCCGCGGTCCTTCTCGCGACGGAAGGCCACGATCTCAGGATCGTCGATCTGCAGCCTGCCTTTCGCCGGATTCTCGATGGAGCCGCCTTCTATACCCTCCAGCGGAACCGCTACTTCGGCCCCCCCGAATCGTTCGTGACGGATCTCGGGCCGGTTGCGGCGTTTCTGGGCTACGCATCCGGCCGCGAGGCCGAAACGCTTGGAAAACCCTCGGCGCTCCTCTTCGATTCGGTGGCGCGTGAAGCCGGCGTTCGCCGCGAGGAGATCGTGATGGTGGGAGACGACGCGGAGTTCGACGCGTCCGGCAGTGTGGCGCTGGGAATGCGCGGCGTCCTCGTGCGCACCGGAAAATTTCGCGAGGGAGACGCCACCCGCTTCACGCCGCCCCCGACTGCCGTGCTCGGCAACGTCGCCGACCTACCTCGATGGCTCTTCGAAACGAACGTCCCCTGATCGCAGGCGATTACGAGCGCTGTATGCACCGCCTCGCGAACGCGCGCACGCATCGCGTGAGGATCGCGGCGGATAGCGGGATGTTTCGCGCGGATGACGCTCGCGCGGCGAATTCGTCGTCGGATCGGACGAATTTACTTGCATCGCGTGTGACGCGCGCTGCGATTCGCGCGCGCTCGCAAAAAATTTTCGCCCAATCGTTTTTGCCTCTTCCCATCGACGCCCATCAGCGTGTATTCATGGAATGTTCTCGACGATGTGAAGCCGACGCGGTGAATCGAACCAAGGTGTCCCCCTCCGGTTCCACTTGCGGGACACGTTCGCGTTCCACCGCGGGGTAGACGCCGCGCTGGAAGGGGTGGAGCGGGAGAAAGAAGTGGTGGTGGTGAAATCCAGCGCGGCGTTCGCCTCAGGCCCTCTACCCCATGAAGCCGGACCGGACACCGCGCCCGCATTGCATCCTTCCTATCCCGTGCTAGATTCCAGCCCGATGAACGAGCCCGGCTTTCCCCTCGAGCGGCCGCATGTGGCGGGCCTCGACCAGATCCTCGGCAAGCCCTTCCGCGTCCTCGACGACGGCTTGGTCCGCGTCATCGACTACATGGGATCGGACGAATCGATCGTCCAGGCCGCGCGTGTCTCCTACGGCGCGGGCACCAAGCGGATCCACGAAGACCGCGGCCTGATCCGCTATCTCATGCGCCACCGGCACACGACGCCCTTCGAGATGTGCGAGATCAAGCTCCACGTGCGCGTGCCCATGGACTGCTGGCGGCAGTGGATCCGACACAGGACCGCCTCTACGAATGAATATTCTACACGCTATTCCGTGGCGATCGATTCGGCGCAGAAGACGTTGCCGGGCGAATGGCGGCTCCAATCCCAGTCGAACCGCCAGGGAAGCGATGAATTCCTGGATCCCGCGCGCGGCGCGAAGCTCTCCGAGAAGGAAGCCGAGCTGCACGCGCTCTCGCGGAAGATCTACGAGGAGCGCCTGGCCGAGGGGATCTCGCGCGAGCAGGCCCGGAAGGACCTGCCGCTATCCACCTACACCGAGGCCTACTGGAAGACCAACCTCCACAACCTGCTCCACTTCCTGAGGCTCCGCATGGATCCGCACGCCCAGGAGGAGATCCGGGACTACGCCGACGTCATCGGCAGGGAGATCGTGAGCCGCTGGTGTCCCATCACGTGGGAGGCCTTCCTGGGCTACTCCATGAACGCGCTGGAACTCAGCGCCACGGAGTGGAAGGTGATCGCGGCGGTGGCGGGATCGGATACAGCCAAGGCCGTGGAGATCGCGAAAGCGGCGGGCGTGCTGAATCTGGTCGAGGGACGGCTGGCGAAAAACCGGGAGCGTGACGAGCTGGAGGCGAAGCTGCGGCGGCTAAACCTAACGCCGCCGTGGGAGACCTGAGCGCCCCGAAAGGCGAGGATTACTGCTGGTGCGGGACGTCCTGCGCGGTGGCCTTCAGGTATTCCTGGGGCGATCCCTTCTCGTACCACTTGGTGCTGACGTACTTGGCGTAGATGATGAAGTTGTCGGGCGTGATGTAGCCCGGCGCTCCCCCGATGATGTCCGCGTCAGGCTTCAGGAAGTACGTGGTCGGAAATCCCGTCACGCCGACCTTCCGGGCGAAGGCGCGCTCGGACATCTTCTCGCCCTTGTAGTGAAGCTCCGCCGAGGACTCGCCGTTCACCTTCGCCAGGACGAAATTCTCGGTCAGGTAGTTCGCGACCGCGGGGTTCGCATAGGTCTGGCGCTCCATCACCTTGCACCAGCCGCACCACGTCGTGTAGACGTCCACGATCATGTGCTTGTTTTCCCTCTTGGCCTGCTCGGCAGCCGCGTCGAACGCGAGCCATGGGAGCTTCTTTTCGCCTGCTGCCGGCTTGTCGGAGCGGTTCAGCGACCGGGCCGTCGTACCCGCGTGGGACGAGACCGGACTCATGGCCAATCCGAAAAGGAGGAGGGCGGAGAGTGCGAAGGGGGTTCTCATCAAGAGGCTAAGTCCTTTTTCTGCGCAGGGTTGAATTCAGAGGGCACCAGTCGGGTTTGCAGTTCCAACCGGCAATCATCGTACCAGCATCATGTACCCGGTTCAATCGCCATTTCTCCGCGCAACGGTGCTCCAGGCGATCACGGTCGCCACGGCGGCGAAGGCGAGCGAGGTCCAGGGGATCGCCGCGAGCCCCGAGCGGTCCGCCAGCCAGCCCCCGATGAGCGGGCCGACGATGGTGGCCAGCGCGTAGGTCCCGTTCAGCACGCCGAGGCCGCCTCCCCGCTGCGCCTGCCCGGAGTACTTCGCCGCGAGGGTGTTCGCGCTGACGTTGACCATGCCGTAGAGCGGCATCGCGAAGAGAGCCGCGATCGCGATCGGATTTCGCGTGACCGCCATCCCGAGGTACATGACGAGGTAGAAGGTCGTGCCCATCGCGAGAATCCGGTGGCCGCCGAAGCGCCGCACCAGAGGGCCAACCGCGGGCATGAGCGCGATCCCGAGGAGGGACGAGGCGCCAAGCGCGATCCCGAGCGTTCGCATGCTCGCGTGCAGATGCTCGACGAAGAAGACCGAGAAAAATCCCCACGTGATGTAGTTCCCCGCCACCAGGAAGAAGATGAGCACGCAGAGGCGTAGAAGCCTCGGGTTCTCGTAGAGCGAGGCCAGGTCCTGCGCGACGCCCGCGAGCCATCCGCGCGAGCGCCGTTCCACCGGCTCGCGCCGCTGGTCGCGCAGGAGGACCGCGACCAGCACGGTGTGCGCCGCAAGGAGCGCCGCCGCGACCCAGAGGGCCGCCCGGAAGCCGGGACCGATGGCTCCCTCGAGGAGCCGCGAGCCGCCGACGCTGCCGGCGAACCACCCGGTGCTCTGGGCCATGAGCAGGTAGGCCAGCGCGTGCTCGCGGCGTTCCGGGCGGGCCAGCGTGACGTAGGTCTTGAGCGAGGGCGCCAGGGTTCCGTAGAGGAGCGAGGCCAGCCCCGACCAGAGAAGGATGGCGCCGACGCTCCGGAGCAAGGGATAGCCTGAGAGCGCGGCGATGTATCCCAGGAGCCCGACCAGGACGAAGGGCTTGAGCCGGCCGCTCACGTCGGAGAGACCGCCCCAGAAGTTGCTCGCGATGAAGGTGCCGAGCGCGGGGATCGCCACCACGGCTCCGACCGCGAGGAAGTGCGTGACGCCCAGCGACTGGCGCACGTAGAGCGGCAGATACCCCTGGACGAGCGTGAGCGACAACCCCTCCAGAAGCGCTGCGGCCCAGACCAAGAGCGGCATGAGCCGCCGAACCTATCGCGTCACGTGGCCGACTGCAAGACTCTCACCGGTTGGCGCAATCCCTGGTGGCCGGGGTATCCCTTTGGTAGACTCCAGCTAGGCCCATTGTGGGTTCTCGCCATCGCCATTCGCCTGAACTTAGAAGCCCGCGGTCGCGGGCGGAGGTTCGTCCCATGAGCCGCACCCAATCCCGGATGTCACGCGGGCGCCTGATCGCAACGATGGGCTCCCTCGCGGGAGCCGCCTCGCTTCTCATCCTTGCCATCGCAGGTTGCAGCGGCAAGACGGGCGCCGCCGCGAACGCGCAGGCCTCCGCCGCCGCCAAGCCGCCCGAAGTTTCGATCCCCTTCAAGATCGGGATCATGACCGGCACGGTCTCCCAGGGCGAAGACGAGTTCCGCGCGGGCCAGATGGTCGTGGCCAAGTACGGCGCCGATCACGTGAAGATGGTGACCTACCCCGACAATTTCATGCAGGAACAGGAGACCGTCATCTCGCAGCTCGTCGGCCTGGCCTCCGATCCCGACGTGAAGGTGATCGTGGTCGGGCAGGCGGTTCCCGGGACCGTGGCCGCGGTGCGGAAGATCCGCGAGAAGCGCCCCGACATCCTGATCGGGATGGTCGAGGCACACGAGGATCCGGACATGGTCAACGCTACCGCCGACATCTCCATCCAGCCCGACCAGCTCGCGCGCGGACGCACGATCATCGCCGTCGCGAAGAAAATGGGCGTCACCGACCTGATCCACTATTCCTTCCCGCGCCACATGTCGATGGAGCTTCTGGCCCGGCGGCGCGACATCATGAAGACCGCCGCGGCGGAGAACGGGATCCGCTTCCACTTCGTGACCGCGCCCGACCCGATGGGCGAGGGCGGGCTCCCGGCCACGCAGCAGTTCGTGATGGAGGACGTTCCGAGGGAGCTGAAGCAGTACGGGCAGAAGACCGCGTTCTTCTCCACAAACTGCGGGATGATGGATCCGATGATCCGCACGGTGCTGAACGACGGCGGCTACGTGCCGGAGCAGTGTTGTCCGTCGCCGACGCATGGCTATCCGACGGCCCTGGGCATCGCGATCCCGCCGGACAAGGCGGGCGATTTCGCCTACATCAACGCCGAGAACAAGAAGGTGATCGCCGAGCACCACATGACCGGGCATTTCGCCACCTGGCCGGTGCCCGAGGTGATGCTCTCCATCCGCGCGATCACCGACCTCCTGGTCGACGCGCAGATGAAGAAGGCGGACTACAAGGATCAGGCGACGGTGAAGGCCTCCATGGAGCAGCACGCCGGCGTGCCGATCACGCTGACCAAGTACGACGAGAAGAAGGGGAACAGCTACTTGTTCCTGGTGAGCAATATTTATTACTAGGGGCGGGCCGGCGTCGGCATCCCCAGCGCAGCGCATTCCTTTGCGAGTCGTCGGCCGCTCTAATTGCTTTATCTATCCCCGTAGGCGATCGCCCTGCCGGAAGCAGAGGCGCACATGTTTTCGTGGCTTGTGGCTCCTGCCCGGATTCTTCGCTATCACGTCTCCTTATCTCTGCTGTCCTGCTTTGCCCTAGGCTGCGCAGATACCGTCCCAAAGCCGAGCGCAACCCGCGACGTGACCCACGACTCCCGCATCGTTTTTGATTCGAGAAGGAATGGCCTCGGCGAGATCTACGTCATGAACGCAGATGGGTCTGACCCCAGGAACCTCACGAAAAATCCCGCCTATGACGGAGACCCGGCTTGGTCGCCCGACAAGCGGAAGGTGGCGTTCGACAGCAACCGGACGGGTAACTACGAGATATACGTGATGGACGCAGACGGCAGCCACGTACAACAACTGACCCATAGTCTCGGGAATGACGGCGAACCCTGCTGGTCTCCAGACGGCAACAGAATCGCGTTTGACCACTGGGATACGAGTAAGACGACATTCTCGAACATCTACGTGATGCGTTCGGATGGCTATCAGGTGAAGCAGTTCACTAATATCTCCGGAAGAAATACCGCGCCGTCGTGGTCTCCTGATGGTCGGAAAATCGCTTTCGAAAGCGAAAGGGGCGGGCGCGAGAGGTCCCAGATCTATGTCATGAACGCGAACGGTTCCGGCCTGATCAACCTGAGCGACAACTTCGCGGCCGAAGGTGGCCCGGCGTGGTCGCCCGATGGGCGTAAGATCGCCTTCCATAGCCTCAGATACAGCGGTAAGTGGAGCGAGATTTGTGTGATGGATTCCGACGGATCACATGCCTCCCGCCTTACCTACGGGCAGGCGACGCGCGCGCACCCTGCCTGGTCCCGCGATGGAATGAGAATCGCCTACAGTGATTTCAGCAACGGCTACGGAGGCATCGGTATCATCAACGTGGACGGTTCACATGCAGCGCTATTGACCGACAGCCCCCAGGGAGACTGGAGACCGGACTGGTAATTCCACCATAGAATTGCCCTCCCTTGTAACGCGATCCATCCTGCCCTACGCTGCCTCGCTAATCCTATGCTCGCCCTTACCTCCACCGCCGCACCCGCCCTCGAGCTTCGCTCGATCGTGAAGGAATACGAGGGTAACCGCGTCCTCAAGGGTGTTTCGCTCTCCGTCCGCCCGGGCGAGATCCACGCGCTCGTGGGCGAGAACGGCGCGGGCAAATCCACGCTCATGAACATCCTCTTCGGGATGCCGGGCATCTGGGAGACCGGTGGATACGAGGGGGAGGTGCTGCTGGGCGGCGCGCCAGCGAGGTTCCGCTCCCCGGCGGAGGCGATGGAGGCGGGAATCGGGATGGTGCACCAGGAGTTCATGCTCCTTCCCGGCTTCCGCGTCGCGGAGAACATCAAGCTGAACCGTGAGCCCACGCTCCCGAATCCCGTCTCGCGCGTCCTGGGCACAAAGCTCGAATCTCTCGACATCGCCACGATGCGCGCCGACTCGCGCCGCGCGATGGATTCCGTGGGGCTGACGATCGACGAATGGCTGCCGGTGGCGGGACTCCCGGTCGGACACATGCAGTTCATCGAGATCGCGCGTGAGGTGGACAAGGCGAATCTCAAGCTCCTGATCTTCGACGAGCCGACCGCGGTTCTCACCGAGACGGACGCCGAGAAGCTCCTCCAAATCATGCGCGGCCTGGCCGCCAAGGGACACGCGATCCTCTTCATCACGCATCGGCTGGATGAGGTGCTCGCGGTGGCGGACCGGATCACGGTCCTCCGGGACGGCGAGATCGTGGGCACGCCCGATCCCAGGAGCACCACCGTCGTCCGCATCGCCGAGCTGATGGTCGGCCGGCCCGCGGCGGTCGTGGCGCAGCGCCGCTTCTTCGCGCCGAGCACCGAGCCCGTGATCGCGGTCGAGCACTTGCGCGTGGACATGCCCGGGGAGCGCGTGGACGACGTCTCGCTCGCGGTGCGGCAAGGGGAGATTCTCGGGATCGGCGGACTCGCGGGGCATGGGAAGCTGGGGATTGCCAACGGCGTCATGGGCCTCTACCCTGCGTCGGGGCGCGTGATCTTCGGCAAGGGGCTCTACGCGTTGAACGAGCCACGCATGGCACTGGAGCGCGGGCTCGCGTTCGTCTCCGAAGACCGGCGCGGCGTCGGCCTCCTCCCGGAGGAATCGATCGAGTTGAACATCGCCCTCTCGGCGCTCGAGGCGCAGGGGCGGTTTCTCCACCCGTTCCCGATCCCCGCGCTCCGTGTGCTGGACCATGGCGCGATGCGCGCCCACGCGCTCGAGATGATCCGCGCGCTGGACATCCGCACCACCGGCCCCGCGCAGCAAGTGCGCAGGCTATCGGGCGGAAACCAGCAGAAGGTGTGCGTGGCGCGCGCCATGACGCTTCAGCCTCGCCTCCTCTTCGTCTCCGAGCCGACGCGAGGGATCGATGTTGGCGCGAAGGAGCTGGTGCTCGAGGTCCTCCGGGCCTTGAACCGCGACAAGGGCGTCACCCTGGTCGTCACCTCCTCGGAGCTGGCCGAGCTGCGCGCGATCTGCGACCGCGTCGCGATCGTCTACCGGGGGAAGATCGCCGCGATCCTTCCGCCCGACGCTCCCGACGCCGAGTTCGGGCTCGCGATGGCGGGCGAATCGGCCCTGGCCGCGTGATGGCGCGGCCCAGGATCCAGCTCCCCACGTTCCTTCGCGAGTTCGGGATCCCGCGGCTCCTCATCGCGGTCTTCCTCGTCGTCCTCTTCGCGGTCGCTGTGGCCACGCGCATGGATCTGCGCGGGCTCATCTCCGACTCGATCGTGCGCGTGGGCCGAAACGGCATTCTGGTGCTGGCGCTGTTGCCCGCGATCCAGGGAGGGATCGGGCTGAACTTCGGCCTGCCGCTCGGGATCATCTGCGGGCTGGTGGGCGCGGTCATCTCGCTCAACGCCGGGGTCCAGGGCGTTGCGGGCGTCGGGCTGGCGACCGGAATCGGCGTCGCGCTCGCGATCCCGGTGGGCGCGGGCTATGGCTGGCTCCTGAACCGCACGCGCGGCCAGGAGATGATGGTCGGAACGTACTTGGGCTTCGCGATCGTTTCGATGATGTCGGTCTTCTGGCTCCTGGCGCCCTTCAAGAATCCAACGCTGGTCTGGGCGATCGGGGGCAAGGGCCTCCGAACCACGCTCAGCCTGGGCGGCATCTACGACAAGGTGCTGGACCGCTGGCTCGCCTTCGATCTCGCGGGCGTTCGGATCCCCGGCGGCACGCTCGCCGTGTTCGGAGCGCTCTGCTTTCTGGTCTGGCTCTTCTTCCGCACGCGAATGGGAATCACCATCGCCGCCGCGCGCTCCAGCACGCGCTTCGCGCGCGCGGCCGGCATCTCCGACGAGCGGACGCGCGTCCAGGCCACCGTCCTCTCGACCGTGCTCGGCGCGATCGGGATCGTGGTCTTCAGCCAATCCTACGGCTTCGTGCAGCTCTACACGGCGCCGCTCCTCATGGCCTTCCCCGCGATCGCCTGCATCCTGATCGGCGGCGCGAGCGTCACGCGCGCCACGATCGGGCACGTCCTCGTCGGCACGTTCCTCTTCCAGTCCATCCTCACCGTAGCGCTCCCGGTCACGAGCCAGGTGATCCAGGGCGACATCTCCGAGACGGCGAGGCTCATCATCCAGAATGGGATGATCCTCTACGCCCTGACCCGAACGGCGAGATCCTGAGCGTGAAGCGCGGATTTCTCCGCCACCTGGTTCCCATCCTCTTCGCCGCGCTCTGCCTCTTCGGAATCATCGTCGCCAAGATCACGGCCCCGTTTCTCCTGAGCGAGATGCTCGTGCGGATGGGACGGAACTCCGTCATGGTGCTCTCGCTCCTGATCCCGATCCTCGCGGGACTGGGCCTGAATTTCGGCATCGTGATCGGCGCCATGGCGGGGCAGGTCGCGGCGATCCTCGTGGTGAAGTGGGGCGTGACCGGAATCGGGGGGTTCAGCCTCGCCTGGGCGCTCGCGACCCCGATCGCCATCCTGTTCGGGATCGCCACGGGGTCGCTCTTCAATCGCGCGAAGGGCCGCGAGATGGTCACCGGGCTCATCGCCGGATTCTTCGCGAACGGACTCTACCAGCTTCTCTTCCTCTTCGCCGTGGGATCGCTCATCCCGTTCCACAGCACCTCGATGGTGCTGCCTCAGGGCTACGGCCTCCGCAACACCGTGGACCTGAGCACCATTCAATACGCGATCGACGACCTGATCCGCGTGCGGTTTTTGCTCCAGGGCGTGGAGGTCCGGGTTCCAGTCGTCACGTACGGCGTGGTTCTCGCCTTCTGCTTCCTCACGCTCTTTTTCTTCCGCACGCGGCTGGGGCAACAGTTCCGCGCCATGGGCCAGGACGCCCACGTGGCTGCGATCGCGGGCATCCCGGTGGAGCGGAACCGGATCATCGCCACGGTGCTCTCCACGGTGCTCGCGGCATGGGGCCAGCTCCTGTTCTTGCAGAACATCGGGACGCTCAACACCTACAGCTCGCATGAGCAGGTTGGAATGTTCGCCATCGCGGCGCTCCTGGTCTCGGGCGCCACCGTGACCCAGGCCACGGTGGGGCAGGCGCTCATCGGCGCCGTGCTCTTCCACACGCTCTTCGTGGTTTCGCCGCTGGCGGGGAAGGCCCTGGCGGGGGACGCGCAGATCGGCGAGTACTTCCGGGTCTTCGTGGCGTACGCCGTCATCACCGTCGCGCTCGTGCTCCACGCGTGGCAGTTCGCGCGGGTCGCGCGCGAGGCGCGTAAAGGCGGCTAGCCCGCGCCCACGGTCTTGAGAAGCGCGCGGAAGCGCGGATCCGAGCGCACCGGGTCGAATCTCGGAGCCACTCGAAGCCAGATCAGGGCGCGGTCGTGGGCCTTCACCGCGCGGTCCAGGTGCTCGAAGGCCAGATCGTGGTCGCCCAGCGCGACGTAAACGGCGGCGAGGCTGTACGGCGAGACATACTTCGGCTTCGCGATCCCGCCCAGTTCGGCGAGCATGCGCGCGGCCTCTTCATGGCGCCCGGCGAGAGCGTAGGTATGGGCGAGGGCCGTGAGCGAATACGTTGCGCTGCTGCTCACGATCTTCGCTTTCTCGAAGGCCTCGATTGCTTCCTGGTACATGCCCTTCTGCTCGAGAATCCCACCGAGCTGCCGGTAGGCGGGCGCGAACTCGGGGTCCTGCTCCAGCGTCTCCTCGATCTGCTTCGCGGCTTCGTCGAGACGGCCGGCGTAGAAGAGGTACCCTCCAGCGTCGGCGCCCATCACGAGGGAGAGTGGATCCAAGGAGCGTGCCCGCGCGATCTCGGCCATCCCCTCGTCGAAGCGGGCCAGCGACACCAGATGGTCCGCGTACCAATGGTGAGCCGTGGCGTAGTTCGGGTTGAGCGCGATCGCGTGCCGGAAGTCCCGCTCCGCTCCCTCGCGATCCCACTCGTAGCTCCCCTTGACGGTCGCGAGCGAGGTGTAGGCCTCGGCCGAGGCCGGATCGCGCTCGAGCCCGCGCAGCGCGGCCGCCTTGGCCTTGGGATAGACCTCGTGGGATTCCGCCAGATTGAAGTTCCCGAGCGTGATGTAGTAATCGGCCAGCCCGGAGTACGCGGGCGCGTAGGCCGGATCGCGCTCGATCGCCTCCTGGAAGAAATGGTGCGCTTTCGCCAGGCCCTCTTCGGAGCGCTTCTCCCAGTGGTAGCGTCCCTTCAAGTACGCGTTGTAGGCGTCGGGATCCACCGGGCTCCGGCGCGCGAGCCGGGCCGACTCTTGAGGCGTGATCGAGATCCGTATCTCGCCAGCGATGGCCTGCGCGACTTCGCTCTGGAGCGAGAGGATGTCGCCCACGTCGCGCTCGTAGGTCTCGGCCCAGAGGTGCCGGTCCGTCTCCGTGTCCACGAGGAGGGCCGTGATCCGGACGCGGCCGCCCGAGCGCAGCACGGAACCCTCCACGATGGCCTGCACGTCGAGCGCCCGCGCGATCTCGTTGAGCCCGATCCGCGCCCCCTTGTAGCGCATGACCGACGTGCGCGAGATGACACGAAGCGCCTGGATCTTGGCGAGCCCCGCGATCAAGGCCTCGGTCATCCCGTCGGCGAAGTAGTCCTGCTCGGGGTCTCCGGAGAGGTTCTCGAGCGGCAAGACCGCGATGGATTGGATCCTCGGCCGGTCGGCCGCCCGCTCGGCGTCCTCCCGCGCGAAGGACGCGGGCCCGCTGGAGCAGATGCGGCGCAGGTCGTCGCTCACATCGCCCGCGCGTTGATACCTCCGGTCGGGATCCTTGTGGAGGAGGCGCAGCACGACCCGGTCGGTCAGGCTGGAGAGCGCCGGGTTCCAGCTTCCGGGAGGCGCGGGCGCGCGATGGCAGATCGCGTCGATGAGCGCGGAGGCCAGCGTCTCGTGGAACGGAAGCCTGCCGGTCAGCATCTCGTAGAGAAGGACGCCCAGGGCATAGAGGTCGGTTCTCGCGTCGGTCCGACCCTGGAGCAGTTGCTCGGGCGCCATGTAGGGAAGCGTTCCGCGCACCACGCTCTCGCCCGTGTAGGCGGCCGTGTCGGCGCCCTGGAGCATCGGTCCGCGCAGCGTGGCGAGCCCGAAGTCGAGCACCTTGACCCAGCCCTTCGGCGTCACGATCACGTTCTCGGACGTGAGATCGCCGTGGACGATGCCCTGCTCGTGGGCCTCCTCCAGCGCTTCCACGATCTGACATCCGATCGAAGCGGCTTCGGACTCGGGCAATCCTCTCCCGGACGCCATCTGGGCTACCGTGCGGCCGGGAATGTACTCCATGACGAGGAAGTCCACCCCGTCCTGGCGGTCGAGGTCGTAGATCGTGGCGATATGGGGGTGGTTGAGGCTCGAGAGCGCAAGGGCCTCGCGGCGGAACCGATCCCGCGCCGAGGCGTCGTCGAGCGCGCCCGCCGGCAGAACCTTGAGCGCCACGTCGCGGCCCAGCCGCTCGTCCCGGGCGCGGTGCACGACACCCATCCCTCCCGCGCCGATCTTCTCCACGATGCGGTAGTGCGACAGCGTTCGTCCGATCATGACGGGTCACTATAGCCCGGAATTGGGTTACCATTCGACCTTCCATGCCCTTCTCGATCGAAGGCGCCGACCTTGTAACGATCGGCCTCCTGGTGCTGCTGGAAGCGGCGCTGAGCGCGGACAACGCGCTGGTTCTCGCGGTCCTCGTGCTGCCCCTGCCCAAGCGCCAGCAGAAGAAGGCGCTCCAGTACGGCATCGTCGGCGCGTTCGCGTTCCGCGTGATCGCGACGCTCTCCGCGATTCACCTGATCCACATGGACTGGGTGAAGCTCGTCGGCGGGCTCTATCTCATCTATCTTCCGGTCCGGCATTTTCTGCACCAGAGCAGGCACCCCGCCGGCGCGGGCGGACGCGGACGCGCCCATCCCGCGGCCACCACCTTCCTCGGGCTCTCCCTGTTCTGGGCGACCGTGGTCCGGGTGGAGACGACCGACGTGGTGTTCGCGATCGACTCGATCCTGGTGGCGGTGGGCATGTCGCGAAAGCTCTGGGTGATCCTGTGCGGGGGGCTCCTGGGAATCGTCATGATGCGCGTGCTCATCGGGCAGCTTCTCTCGCTGGTGCGCCGCTATCCGGCCGTCGTGGACGGCGCCTACGTCATCGTCGCCTGGGTCGGCGTGAAGCTGATCTTGGAGTATCTCTACGCGATCCACGTGGTCTCCTTCGAGATCCCGCGCTGGATCGGCATCGGGAGCGTGCTCGTGCTCTTCGTGTTGAGCACCATCTACGCGGTGCTGAAGGGAGGCGGAAGCGAGGAGCCCGCGGCCGCGCCCTCTCCTCCGGACGCCGGTCGCGGGAAGAGACGATGAGACTCCTCGCCGCGTTGTCCCTCGCCTTCGCCTTGATTCAGGCCGCGCCCGCGGGAGGAGCGCTCCCACCCTACGCCGGGGAATCGAGCCTCATCGCGACCACGCCCGGAACGGACGACGGCGCGATCGCGGCCATGCTGAACCCGGCGCAGTGGGGGCTTCTCGAAACGCCCGAGACGGCCTTTTGGTGGTCCGATCGCCAGGCGCTCGGCGGCCGGCGGGAGGACTACGGGATTTCAGCGGGGCGAGGACTCGGGTTCTCCTATCGCCACCGGATCTTCCCGGCTCCCGGCGGACCGCGCGGGGTGGGCGACTACCAGATCGGGCTTGGTTGGAAGGACCCTCTGGGCGCCGCGGGCATCGCGTACGGTTTCTCGGGTCCGGGGCGCTCCGCGTTCGACCGGAAGAATTTCCTCGCCCTGGGGAGAATCGTCCGCCCCACGTCGTGGCTCTCGCTCGGCTCCTCCGTCCGGCTCACGCCGCATGAGAGCCAGAGCGTCCTCGACCTCGGCCTGAGGCCGTTCTCCGATCCGCGCCTCGTTCTGTTCGCGGACTACGGAATCGACAACGACCGCCATTGGGACGACGGTGATGCGTCTTTCGGCGCCGCGATTCGCCCCATCGCCGGCCTGGAGGCCGCCGGCCGCTGGAGCGAGCGCCAGCGGTTCCAGCTCACGCTGGGCGTGACGCTCGCGCGAACGGGGTTCCGCGCCCTTTCGCGCTACCAGAACTCCGATCGGGGCGCCACGAACTACGCGGTTCGCATGAATCCGCCTGTGCGTGGACTCGACCCCGCGGCGCGGCTGCTTCGGAGCAAGCGATTCCTCGAGATGGATCTCAAAGGCGCCGCCGTCTATCAGTCCTACCGGCTCTTCGACGAGGGCTCGCTCCCCCTGCGCCGGATCCTCGACGATCTTACCCTCGCGATCCAGGATCCTACCGTGGGCGGCGTCGCGCTCAACCTCTCGGGATTCCAGGCCAACATCGAGATGATCTGGGAGGTGCGCGAGAAGCTGCTGGAGCTGAGGCGCGCCGGGAAGAAGTCGGTGGTCTACATCGATCACGCCGGAACGGGGGTCTTCTATCTCGCCACGGCGGCGGATCGGATCGTCATGGATCCGGTGGGGACGCTTCTGATACCTGGGGTCCAGAGCTCGCGCACGTACATGAAGGACACACTCGCGAAGCTGGGCATCGGCTTCGAGGAATGGCGCTACCTCAAGTACAAATCCGCCATGGAAACCTTCTCACGGCGGGATATGTCCGAAGCCGACCGCGAGCAGCACATGGATCTCGTCCGCGCGACCTACGAGGAGCTGGCGCAGGGCATCGTGGCCTCGGGACGCATGACGCGGGCGCAGTTCGATTCCATCGTGAACGAGGAGCCCTACGTCGGACCGCGCCGTCTCCTCACCCTCCACGCGATCGACGAGATCGGAGGCGCGGACCGACTCCGCGAGGGCGCGAAGCAGCTGGCGGGCCATCGCGTCATGTTCCAGAGCCCGCGCGCGGTCCGGACCGCGCGGTGGCAGCCGGACGACTCGTGGGGCCCCAAGCCCACCATCGCGCTGGTCTACGCCGTGGGCGATTGCGAGATGGATTCCGGAATCCGCGGGCGCGCGACCTCGAAGGCGCTCGAGAGATTCCGCCGGCAGCGGAACGTGAGAGCGGTCGTTCTGCGCGCGGACTCGCCCGGAGGCGATCCCCTGGCGTCGGACCTGATCGCGCGCGAGATCAAGGCCTACCGCAAGGCGGGGAAGCCTCTCTACGTGAGCCAGGGGCGCGTGGCCGCGAGCGGCGGATACTGGATCAGCATGGACGCGGCCCGGATCACGGCCTCGCCCTTCACCATCACAGGCTCGATCGGCGTGATCGGCGGCTGGGCGTGGGACGAGGGGCTGGGCAAGAAGCTGGGCATGGCCGTAGATCACGTCCAGATCGGGAAGAGCGCGGATCTCCTGGGCGGGCTCACACTCCCTCTCGTCGGCGTGACCATCCCGGAGCGGAACCTGGACGAGCGTGAGCGCGTCGTGGTGAAGCGCGGCATCCTCGATCTCTACGATGATTTCACGAAGCGGGTGGCGGAGGGACGCGGACTGCCGGAGGAGCGGGTCCGCGAGATCGCCCAGGGCCACGTGTACGCGGGACGGGAAGCCCTCTCGCTCAAGCTCGTGGACGAGATCGCGACGCTCGATCAGACCCTCGCCATGGCAAAGTCCGCGGCCGGAATCCACAAGGGCCGGCGGGTCCAGATCGAGGAGTATCCGAAGCAGAAGCTTTTGGCCCTGCCGCGCCTCGCGCCCTGGGCGATCGCAGGGCTTGGACAGAATCGGTCGGACGCGCTCCCGGGCTCGCCCGAATCCGGGCGGTTGAGCTACGAGCAGCGCGCCCTTGCGTGCATGCTGAAGAGCCCTGGAACTCCGCTCCTCCTCACGCCCCCGTCGCTCCTCCCGGACGAGCCGGCGGCTCGCTAGGGAAGGCCTCCATGCACGGCTTCACGGTCGCCACGCTCTACCTCATCGTGGGCGGGCTCGTGTTCCTCCTCGGCATCGTCATCCTGCGCGAGGCGCCGCGGGAGAAGGCGAACCGGGCGACCGCGCTCATGCTCTTCTTTGGAGGCCTGGGTTCGGTCCTGGGCGCCATTGGATTCATCCTCGAGGGAGCGGGGGGGCCCTCGCGTCCCGGCACCGATCTCCTCCGATCCTTCAACTATCTCTGGGAGCTGTTCTTTCCGTCGCTCCTCTATTTCACCTGCGTCTTCCCTTCCGAGAACCGGCTGATCCGCAGGGTTCCGCTCGCGGCGCTGTGGATCTTCGCGCCCCACGCGTTCCACCTGGCGATCATGGTCGTCCAGTCGGAGGGGGCGGTCACCGGGCCGATGGTCGCCTGGCTCGCCAAGAATTCGATCGGAGCCACCGTGGTTCACATGATGCGCCTGCCCATGGAGCTGGTATTCGGCTTCCACGTCATCCTCTTCTCGGTGGTGAACATCCTCTACATCGTCGCGGCTCTGACGCTGCTCTGGCTGAGCTACCGGCGCGCCGCCGATCCCAGGATCCGCGCCCAGCTCCGCACCATCTTCATCGGGCTCGCCTCCTGCGCGGGACTCTACGCGCTCGCGGTTCCCATCCCGACGCTCTTCAACCACACGTGGCCGTCGCTCACGCGCTCCTCGCTGATCGTCGCGGCCCTGGTCCTGGGATCGGCCGGGATCGCGTACTCGATGGTCCGGTACCGCTTCCTCGACTCCAAGCTGATCGCGCGGAAGTCCATTCTCTACGCACTCACCTCGGCCTTCCTGGTCAGCGTCTACCTCACCATCATCCGCCAGCTCGACGCGCTCCTCGCGTCGGTGGCCGGCTTCGACGTGACCGTATTCGAGACCGCGATCCTTCTGATCGCGCTCGTCCTCTTCCAGCCGGTCGTCTCCTGGCTGGAGGAGGCGCTGGAGCACGTGTTCCTGCGCGAGCGGAGCGACCACCGGACCCTGCTCCGCCACATGAGCAGCGAAGTCCTCACGGTGCTGGATCTCAAGGCGCTCGCCGATACCGTGCTGGAGACGCTTCGCCAGGGAGTCTCGGCCCGGACCACCGTGATGCTCGTCCTTCCCGCGACGCGCGAGCCGGTGGTGCGCGGGTTCGGGGGGCGCGTGGATCTGGAGGCGATCGCCTCGATCCCGAGAGCGGCGCTCGACCGGCTCACGCAGGGAGAATCGATCCTCGGCCGGGAGAAGCTGCGCGGCCTGGCCGCGGAAGGAGCGGCGGATCCGGAATTGAAGGCGCTCCTCGACACGGAGCCCTATCTCCTCTTTCCCCTCCGGCACGCGGGACAGTTCCTGGGGCTGATCTCCCTCGGGCGCAAGATCACGGAGACGCGCTATACCGCGGAGGAGATGTCGCTCTTGGAAACCCTGGCGAACCAGACGAGCGTGGCGCTGAAGAACGCGCTTCTCTACGAGGAGAATCTCGCGAAATCACTGCTGGAGGAGGAGCTGGCGGTGGCGCGCCGGATCCAGCAGCAGTTTCTGCCGAGGCGGCTTCCCGAAATGGGCCGCTTCGGGATCGCGGCGATGAACCTCCCCAACAAGCAGGTCGGCGGCGACTACTACGATATCGTGGACGTCGGATCCGGGAGCTATCTGATCACGATCGCGGACGTTGCCGGAAAGGGCGTCCCCGCCGCGCTTCTCGCCTCCATGGTACAGGCCTCCGTGCGGACCCAGGCGCAGGATGGGAAGCCCCTGCGCGAGATGATGGAGCGCCTGAATCGGCTCGTGTTCGATGCGACTCCGGACGACCGGTTCGCCACGTGCTTTCTGGCGCGGGTTTCCGGTGGAGGATCGGACGGGCCGTTCCTCTCCTTCTCGAACGCCGGGCACAACTACCCGATCCTTCTCTCCGCGGGCGGGGAGAGCCGGCTCCTCGACTTCGGCGGGATCCCGCTCGGGATCCATCCCGAGTTCAGCTACGGCGAGACCGGCACCCCGCTCCTGCCGGGGGACGCGCTGATCCTCTATACGGACGGGATCACCGACGCGCGGAACCGCGTGATGGAGGACTACACCGAGGAGCGCCTGTTCCGATTCGCCGGAGGGCTGTCACGCGATCTGAACGCCCGGGAGCTTCTGGACGCCATCACACTGGACCTCTCGCGGTTCACCCAGGGCGCGGACCAGGCGGACGACATCACCATGGTCGCGCTGAAGGTGCTGTGAGCCGTTCGAGGTTCTGATACAGTAAGCCTCTATGGGAGCCGCCGAGCCGACACCCACGCGCGACGAGAGCGGCACCATCACCCTGACCATCGGCAGCCGCCTGGAATTGCTGTCCTTGGTCCACGGGCTGATCGCGGAGATCGCGGGTCAGTTCGAGCTGGACGAGGATGCGGCCAGCGCGCTCACGATCGCGGTCATCGAAGCGGGCACGAACGCCATCCAGCACGGGAACGTCTTCGCCGCCGACAAGACGGTCACCTTTGTCTTCCGTGTCGGCCCCGGGCAGATCGCGGTCCGGGTCGACGACAACGGGAGGGGCTTCGACCCCGCCCGGGTCCAGGACCCCACGGATGCATCGAATCTCCTCGATCCCCACGGGCGCGGTCTCTACCTCATGCGCGAGCTGATGGACGAGGTGACCTTCGAGACCCGCGCCGACCATGGGACCACCGTTCATCTGCTCAAGACCTGGCGGGTTCCGGCGCGCTGAGATCTGGGGCGCGCTGTTCCAGGCGCGCCGGGCCGTGACGCGCTAGGCTTCGGTCTCGGACTCGCGGCGGGGGCGCAGATGCTCCAGCGTGCGTTTAACGGCGGGATAGATCTCCTCGAACGCGGCAACGACGCGCGGGTCGAACTGGGCGCCGGCCGACCGGCGTAGCTCGCCCAGCGCCTCTTCCTCGGGAATCTGCTCGCGATACGGACGCGTGGAGGTCATCGCGTCGAACGCGTCGGCGACCGCCATGATCCGGGCCTCGATCGGAATCTCCTCACCCTTGAGCCCGTCCGGATGCCCGGCGCCGTCGAACCGCTCGTGGTGGTGGCGCACACCCGGCAGGAGGGGATGCAGGAGCGCGATCGGACGCAGGATGTCCTCGCCGATCAGAACGTGCATGTCCATCTTCTCGCGCTCCATCGGATTCAGGAGACCCTTCTTCGTGAGGATCGTCTCGTCCACGGCGATCTTGCCGATGTCGTGGAGCAGGCAGGAGCGGTGGACCATGTCGAGCGTGGCGGAGCTGAGCCCGAGCTGTTTCCCGATGGCCTCCGAATAGGCAGCCACGCGCACGGAATGCCCCTCGGTATAAGGATCCTTGGCCTCGAGCGCCATCGTGAGCGAGACGATCACGCTCATGAAGAGGTCCTCCAGCCGCTCCCGGAGGCGCTCTTCCTGCACCGCCACGCCCGCCAGGGTGGCCAGGTTCTCGAAGGCCTCGACGTGCTCGGCGCGGACGTGGACCGCGTGCCGGTTGTTGACGAGGAGCGCGCCGATGTTCTGGTCCCGGACCCGGATCGGAGCGAGTGCTCCCCAGTTCATGCCGGCCGCCAGGAGGAACTCGCCCGCCCAGGCGTTCCGCTGCGAGCGCTTGAACAGGGTGACCTTGTCGCGCTGGTGAAGCATGTCCAGAAGCTCGGAGGCGGAGCCGGAGAGCGTGTAGTCGTTCCACTCGGCGATTCCGCCATGCGCCACCCGGAAGACGTAGGCACCGGACTCGTTTCGGACCAGGACCGCGACCCCGTCCGCGCGTAGCAGAGTGCCCACGCCTTCCATGACCGCGACGAACGGCGAGCCGGGCCCCTCGACATAGCCCAGGGATCGCGCCACCTGATTGAGCATCTGGAGCGTGGCGAGCGGAGCCGGAAGGTTCGTTCCGCCCGGAGCGAGGGAATCTGTGGGTCTGCTCCTCGTCTGCATGCGCCTCGTCCGCCGGAGGCCCGTCCGTTGGGCCGACCGGAGCCGATCGGGTTAACCGCCTGGAAGATTGGGCCGACTGCCGCTTCGAAAGAAGAATCGGCAGAAGTGGGCCAAATATTTAGCGGTTAGCCGACCGCCGGAAGGAACCGCGAGAGGAAGGAAACGAAGAGCGGGAAGAGGTTCGTGACGAGGAGGATGCCGAAGAGGATGAGCACGACGCCGCTCGCGATTTCGATGGCTCGGAGATGGCCCCGGATGCGGCGGGATGCCGCCAGGAACGAGTTCAGGGCCAGCGAGGAAAGGAAGAACGGGATTCCCAGACCCAGGGAGTACACGGACAGGAGCACGATGCCCGTCCCCACGGTCTTCGCCGTGCTCGCATAGATCAGGATCGAGGCCAGGATCGGCCCGATGCACGGCGTCCATCCGGCCGCGAACGTGACCCCGACCAGCACCGAGCCCAGGATCCCCAGAGGCTTCGTCGTGAGCTGCTTCTTCCGCTCGCGCGAGAGCGCGGGGATGGGAATGATCCCCGTGAGGTAGATTCCGAAGAGGATGATCATCGCGCCGCCCACGCGCCGCAGCGAATTTTGATGCTCGCGCAGGAACTGTCCCGCGACGGTGGCGGTCGCGCCGAGCGAGATGAACACGAGCGAGAATCCCACGATGAACGCGAGCGAGTGGACGATGGTGAGCCGGCGGACCCGGGGGATGGCACTCCCCGAAGTCAGCTCGTCGAAGGAAACACCGGTGATGAACGTGACGTACGAGGGAACGAGCGGAAGCACGCAGGGGGAGATGAAGGAAACGATCCCCGCGAGAAAGGCCGCGAGCAGCGAGACCTGGTTGACCTGGGGCTCGAACACGCGGCGAGTCTAGGACGCGAGAAGAGGCTGGATCGCCTCCTCGAAGACCTTGGGCTCCATCAGCCCGATGAATTTCTTCACGATCCGCCCCTGACGATCCAGCACGAAGGTGGTCGGGATCCCGACCACGCCCCCGTACAGGTTCGCCGTTTCCGGACTTGCGAGGAGCATGGGGTAGTTGACGTCGTGCTCCTCGGCGAACGGCCTCACCGATTTCTCGCCACCCGCGTCCAGCGACAAGCCCAGGATCACGAGGCCTTGCTCCCGGTATTTCGACTGGAGCCGCACGAAATTCGGAATCTCCATGCGGCAGGGGCCGCACCACGTGGCCCAGAAGTCCACGATCACGACCTTGCCCTTGAAGTCGGAGAGGTGGACCTTCTTCCCGGACAGGTCCGCCAGCTCGAACTCAGGCGCCACGGAGCCGATGGCGCCTGCATTGGCCGGCGCGCCCCCCTGCTGCGCGCCGTGCTCGGGCGTTCTCGCGCAACCGAACGCGAGAAGGAGCGCCGCGGTCAGACTCGGAAGGGTCCTCTTGGAGAATCGGGGCTTAGAGAATCGGATAGTATTTCTCCAGTTCGTAGTCGGTGATGCGCGTGCGGTACGCGTCCCACTCGATGCGCTTGTTCTCGATGAATTTCGTGAACACATGCTCGCCCAGAGCTTCCCGCACGAGCTTCGATTTCCCGGTCAGGTCCACCGCTTCGATGAGGCTCCCCGGCAGGCTCCCGATCTCCAGCTCCTCCCGCTCCGCGGCGTTCATCTCGTAGATGTCCTCCTCGACGGGCGGCCGAAGCGTCGCGGACGCCTCGATGCCCTTCAGTCCCGCCGCCAGGCAGACAGAGAAGGCGAGATACGGGTTGCAGGCGGGGTCCGGGCATCGCAGCTCGACACGGGTTGCCTTCTCGTGTCCAGGCTTGTACATAGGTACCCGAACCAGGGCGGAACGGTTCCGCTGGCCCCAGGCGATGTAGACCGGCGCCTCGAATCCCGGCACCAGGCGCTTGTAGGAATTCACCCACTGGTTGGTGATCGAGGCGAACTCGGGCATGTGATTCAGAAGTCCCGCGAGATACGAGCGCCCGTTCTTGGAGAGGTGATACTTGTCGCGCGCGTCGAAGAAGAGGTTCTTCCCGCCCTTGAAGAGAGACTGGTGGATGTGCATTCCGCTGCCGTTCTCGCCGTAGACCGGCTTCGGCATGAAGGTGGCATAGTAGCCCCCCTGCCGCGCGATCTCCTTCACGACGTAGCGGTACGTGATGCACTGGTCCGCCATCTTGAGCGCTTCGCTGTACTTGAGATCGATCTCGTGCTGGCTGGAGGCGACTTCGTGGTGACTGGCCTCGACCGAGATCTCCATGGCCTGGAGCGCTTCGACGGTGCGCGAGCGCAGCTCCGTGCCGATGTCGTCGGGAACCTGGTCGAAGTAGCCCGCCGAGTCCAGGAGCGTGCGGTCCTTCACGCTCTTGAAATAGAAGTACTCGAGCTCCGGTCCGAGATAGAACGTATAGCCCTGCTTCTCGATCCGCTTGAGCGCGCGCTTCAGCACATGCCGCGTGTCCCCGGCGTAGGGGGTCCCGTCCGGATTCTGGATGTCACAGATGAGCCGACCCACGTTCTCCCCGTTCACCTTCCAGGGAAGCATCTGGAACGTGCTCGGGTCCGGCATCGCGATGAGGTCGCTCTCGTAAATCCGGGCGAACCCCTCGACGGAGGAACCGTCGATTCCAACGCCCTCCTCGAGGGCGTCGCTCAGGACCCGCAGCGTGATCCCGACGCTCTTCAACTGGCCCAGGATGTCGACGAACCAGAGGTGGATCATCTCCACGCCCCGCTCTTCGCAGAATTTCACGATCTCCTTCGTCGACTTCAGACTCTCCATCCTAAGTCTCCCTCCTTAGTCCCTGTGGACGCCGCGTCCCACGCGCGGCACGTTAACGTCGGAGAATCCATTCGTCTTTCGTGAGCAGGAGGAACTTCGTTCGCGGGGTGCGGCAAGGCGAGACAATACCCGTCCAGTGGAAGGCTCGTCAAGAGGCGATCCCGGGCTATACTCGGGGCATGAAGCATCTGCGCAAGACACTCACGTTCCAGATCCCCGCGCGCATGGAGTTCGTGAACATCACCTCCGAGGTCCTGGAGGCGGTTCGGGAAAGCGGTGTGGAGGAAGGGCTCTGCCTGGTGAATGCGATGCATATTACCGCAAGCGTGTTCATCAACGACGACGAGCCCGGGCTCCACGCCGACTACAAGCGCTGGCTCGAGGAGCTGGCGCCTTTCGACCCGAGTCCCGAGCGCTACCGGCACAACCGCACCGGCGAGGACAACGCCGACGCGCATCACAAGCGCCAGATCATGGGCCGCGAGGTCGTGGTCGCGATCACGGCGGGGAAGCTGGACTTCGGGCCCTGGGAGCAGATCTTCTACGGCGAGTTCGACGGAAGGCGATCGAAGCGTGTCCTGATCAAGATCATCGGCGAGTGACGCCGCGCCTCACCCGCGCCGCTCCGCGAGGAGCAGCGTCATCGCAAGATGCTCTGCGATCTCGAGCCTCGCCAGCGCTTCCTCCACGCTCCCGCCGACCGCCAGCGCCCCGTGACTGCGTAAGATGAGCACGTCGCTCGCGGGAACGCCCTCCGCGCCGCTCAGGGCCGACGCGACGGCTCGAGCGAGTGTTTCCGTGCCCGACGGCGCGTAGGGAACGACCGCGATGGCGTGGATGGCGTCTCGCGCCTCGTCCAGGGCCTTGAGGTTCGGCGCTTCGCCACGGAGCGCAAAGGCCGAGAGCGCGGGCGGATGCGCGTGCAGGAGCGCCTCGATGTCGGGGCGCGCCGCGTATGCCGCCAGATGCGCGCGGTGCTCCGTCGAGGCTGCCGCCCGTCCCTGAGAATCCAGCGCTTCGCCCAGCCCCAGGTCCACGAAATCGCGCGGCGTCAGGTCCCCCTTGCGCCGCCCCCGCCTCGTGATCAGGATCCGGTCCAGGGTGATGCGCGCGCTGAGATCCCCCTCGGACGCCACGATCATGCCGCGGTGCTCGAGCACCCGGCCGGCGCGAATGAGATCGTGGGCGAGGGCCGCGCGGAGCGCGGAGACGCGGGCGGCCACGGCGGCCTTGCCCACGCCCGAGCCGATCTCGCGCCGCTCTCCATCGCCGTCGCCGGGGCCGCCCGGACGTCGCCTAGATCTCGGCAAGGGCACCGCTTTCGAGCGCCATGATGGCCGCGGGCAACGCGCGCAGGATGTCGCCCGCGATGAGGCCGCGCATTCCCAGCCGCCGGGCCGCGACGTTCCCCGCGAGTCCATGTAGGTAACAGCCCAACGCGGCCGCCTCCTCCGAGTCCACGCCCTGCGCGATGAGCCCCGCGATGGCGCCGGTCAGGACGTCTCCCGCGCCCGCGGTGGCCATGCCGGGATTGCCGGTCGCGTTCAGGATCAAAGGCTCCGCGGGGACCGCGCAGATCATCGGCGTGCTCTTCAGGCACACGATCGTGTGGCTCTCATCGGAGAATCGTCTCGCCCATCCAGCCGGATCGCGCGCCACCTCCGCGACCGAGCGCCCGCTCATCCGCGCCGCCTCCGCGTAGTGGGGCGTCAGCACCAGCGGGCCGTGGGTGCGGCGCATGCTTTTCCCCTCGAACGCGTTCAATCCGTCGGCGTCGAGCACGATCGGCGCCTCGACCCGCTCGACCAGCTCGCGCGCAAGCTCCAGAGAGTCCGCGTTCCTCGAGAGGCCGGGGCCGATCGCGACCACGTCGGCCCGAAGCGCCTCGGCCAGGATCTCCTCGCGAGCGGCCGGAGCAAGCGTGCGCGCTTCGGTCTCGGGAAGGCCGCGCTTCACGACCTCCGCGACCCGGGCCTCGAGCGAATCGACGCAGCTCCGCGGAATGGCCGCGGCCACGTATCCCGCTCCGACGCGCAGCGCGGCTTCGGTGGCCAGCGCCATCGCGCCCATGTACCCCGCGCTCCCGCCCACCACGAGCACGCGGCCGACGGAACCCTTGTGGGCGTCCATGGGGCGCGTGGGAAGCAGGGCGCGCGCCCAGTCCGGGTCGGCAATGAGCATGCCGGGGACGATCTCCTCGACGATCGCCGCCGGGATCCCGATGTCCACCAGCTCGACCAATCCGGCGCTCGAGCGCCCGGGCTCGATGAAGAGGCCGCGCTTGGGAAGGGCGAGCATGACCGTGAGGTCCGCCTTGATGGCGGGGTGCTCGCGATATCCGGTCGAGGGATCCAGCCCCGACGGAACGTCGATGGAGGCGATGGGCTTCTCGCTGTGCTCCGCCATCTCGATCGCGGCCGCGATCGCGCCTCGCGGGGCGCCCTTGGCGCCCGTGCCCAGGAGCGCGTCCACCAGAAACATGGCGTCGTGGCCGGCGAATGCGGCCTCGCTCCCCGGCCCCCAGGCCCGCGGATCCGGAAGGAAGGTGACCGGCATCCGCTCCCGCTCACAGACCTCGTGATTGAGGGCCGCGTCGTCCGAAAGCGACCCCTGCTCCGCGGCGACGAGCAACCGCACCGTGAAGCCGGCGGCCTTGAGATGGCGCGCGCAGACAAAGCCGTCTCCGCCATTGTTACCGGGCCCGGCAAGGACGATGACGCGACCGCGCGGCGGCCGCGTCGCGGTCGCCGGCCTGCGCCGGACCGGCCCTGGCTTTGCCGCGGTGACGCCCCGCCACCACCCGGCGATCACGCGCGCGGACTCTTTTCCGGCGCGCTCCATCAGGGTGATCGAGCGGGTGCCCCTCGAGATGGCTGCGTGATCGATCGCGGCCATCTCGGCCGCCGTGACCAGGCGATGCCCGCTGGGAAGACGCACCTCAGTCCTCGACCAGCACGACCGCGACGGCGTGCGAGGCGGCGTGGGACAGGGAGAGATCGACGCGACGCGATCCGACGAGCGAGAGCGCGGCTCCGTGGAGCAGCACGCTCGGCCGCGGGCTTTCACCCCGAACGACTTCGACCTCTCGCCAGATCGAGACGCGCCCGATCTTGAGCGCCTTGGCGAACGCCTCCTTGGCGGCGAAGCGCACGGCGAACGATTCCGCCGGACGGGCTTTCCCGCGGCAGTAGGCGATTTCGGTCGGGGTGAAGATCCGCTCGAGGAAACGCGACCCCCAGCGGTCGATGGCGCCCGCGATCCGCCTCACATCCACGATATCGACGCCGACGGAGACCATGGTGAAGGGCGCCTGTTCTAGTCCGCGCCGTTAAGCCGGTCGATGATCTCGACCAGCTCGTACACATCGTTGAGATCGTAGTCTGCCCCCGAGTGCTCCGTGCCGAACGTGTCGCCGTAGCGGGCGAACGCGGTCCGTATTCCCAGCTTGGCGGCCCCGACCACGTCGCGCTCCGGCCAGTCCCCCACCATGATCGTCTCGGCGGGAGTGGCGCCCAGGAGCTCGAGCGCGCGTTCGAAGGGCTTGGGGCTGGGCTTTCGCTCGCCCGTGTCCTCGAAGGCGACGACGGGGTCGAAGAGGTGCTGGAGCTGGAGCTGTGCTAAGCGCATCCAGGCCTGGAGCCGCGGGGCGTCCGAGACCACGGCGAGCTTGAGGCCCCGCTTCAGTATTTCCATAAGCGTGAGGTTCACGTGGGGATAGAGCACGAGGTAGGAATCGCGGGCGCGGCGGTAGGACACGATGCCGCTCGTAAGGAGCTTGTAATCGATGCCGCCAAACTCTTCTTTCAGGAAGAGATCGAAGACCTGCTGGTATTCGATCCCCTCGCGATCGTACACGCGGTAAATCCTGGAGGAAGCCTCTTCGCGCGTGAGCTTGAGTCCGGCGTCGATCATGCCGTCCACGGCTGCGTCGATCGCGGCGCGCTTCATCTTCATGAAATCGGTGAGCGTGTTGTCGAGATCGAAGATGACGGCTCGGATCACGGGGATGCGATTATTTCTGGGATTGGCCTACCATCTTGCCGAGGCTGATCTCACCGTTGTCGATGCGAAGGTTGAACCCGCAGCCGGGGTTCGTGCAGACCCACGCCTTGAAGGTGATCGGAGCGCCGTCCCGGCCGTAGTCCGAAAGTGGGATCAGGACTCCGTTATTGCATTTTCGGCAGTCGGGAAGCTTTGCTTCCATCACCCGCTCCTCCCCTCCACACAAGGCCGCTTCGCACCTCGGAGATCACAGGGCCCCCAGGCGACGATCCCCTTCATAGTCCGGCTCGGAGAAATGGGGTGTCAAGTCAAATTACGATTTATCAACGGACTGTGTGGGATATGATGCCGCCGACCCCTCCGGGAGCAGGCTGATCTTCCCGATTTCGAAGCCCGAGGCATTCCCATGAGCGTCGAAACATCGAGCTATCTTCAGAATTTTCAAGCATTTCTCTCGATGCCGCGGGAGACGCTTCCGCAGCTCACGGCTCCCGAGGCGAGAAAAGCGCTGCGGTGGGCGGCGGAGGCCCTTGGGCTCGAAATCGTTGAAATCGAAGGAGTTGCTCCTACGTTCCTCTTGCTTCCCCCGCTCGGCGGCGAGCCGGGCCCGCTCCTCTACGCCACGTGGCACGCCGAGGCGCTGCCGGTGGATCCGGCGGCGGTAGAGGGTGCGGAGCGGCTCGCGCTCTCGGTGACCCTGGCCGGGCTCGCTCACGCGTTTGGGGCAAAATCCCGGTCCGCGGTGATCGTGGCGCCCGGCGCGACGCAAGGCTCCCTGATGCTCCTGCAAGCTCTGCGCGAGCATCGGGCGCGGCTCAAGGCTACGGTCGCGTTCTGGCCCCGCATCGCGCCACGCGCGCCACGACGCAGGAAGATCTTTCTGGGAGCTCGCGGCCGCGTGGTCCTCGGAATCTGGGAAGCGGGCGTGAACCCGTTCCGGATTCGGGACCGGATTATCGAGGAGCTCAAGGCCGAGGCCTATGGCCCGAGACCCCTCGATTTCGAGCTTCTCCACAAGCTCGGGGACAATCGGGACGCGCTCGATTTTCTCGAGGAGACGATCGACGACCCGGGAGCGTTCCAAGGTGCCGGCGAAGGCGAGGGGCTCCTCACGCGCGCGCTATTCCAGCCGCGCGGGCAGGTGGTGACGCCTCAGGTCCGCCACCCGGACCGACCGCAGGCCTGGCTCATCCTCGAGATCACGGAGAACGCAAACCCGGATGAAGTCCTGGAGCGTGTGAAGCGAATGGCCGTCGGCGCGAAGATCGAGATGGCCGAAGGGTTTCCGTGGGACCGCATCAGCATCCACCATCCTTCGATGCAGGCCCAGATCAAGCTCTCCAAGACCGTGTCGGAGGGTCCCGAAATCTGGCCCGCGGCGCCCTGGCTGACCCCCAGCGGAGTCTTCACACGAGCGCTCGGGACGCCCCTCGCCGAATGGGGAATTCCGATCGACCCCAGCGTCGCCATACGATTCCCCAAGCCCGAGCAATTCGAAGCGTTTACGGCGGAGGCCGGAAATCTGATCCAGGGCGCTCTTCACGAGTCCTCCGGAGCACCTTGAGGGCTCTTGGCCTAAGTTACACTGCTGACGTACCGCCGGGTACGAATTTTGTACCGCTTGGCTCATTGAGTCCGGCCAGTTCGGCGGAGCGGCTCGAGCTTCGAGGGGCTATCTTCTGGCCCGGGAAGGGCTGAGTGGTTCCTGCGCGTGTGGGGACGAATTTGGCATGTCGTGTGCCTGTGTATAGAATCGACACCGCGCATCGTTTCAGCCCTGACCCCCCATGGTGCGCGGCGAGAGCCCCTGAAGCAATCCTTCAGGGGCTTCTTTTTTTCAGGCGTCACCAGATCCTGGCCCTTCGCAGCTTCTCGATCGGGTAGAACGTGCCCCGCCAGCGCACGCCACCCTGTTTCAGCGTCACGGCCATCGAGCGGAAGAACGCATACACGAACAGCGCCACCCCCAGAGGCATCAGAACCGCCTGCCACAGTCTGATCCGCACGCTGCGCTCCACCTCCCGGTAGCACACGAAAACCCCGATCCACGCCGCGAGCGCGCAGAGCTTGGGGATCGATCCCGGCAGCAAGAGACCGACAACCGGCGCCCAACCGATCCAGAGCATGAGCCAGGGGGCGGTCGCGCCAACGAAGATGTTGTAGCGGGCGGCCGGGAACGCGTTCTTCTCGACGCCCCGGATCAGGCCGCCAACTCCGGGGTGCCATCGAACCAGGACCCGATCGTCGTGTCTCGCGAAGACCTGCCGCGCTCCGCTTGCCTTGAGGATCTTTCCGAGCGCCATGTCGTCCAGAAGCTCGTAACGGATCGCGCCGTGCCCGCCGGCGCGCCGGTACGCATCGCGGCGGATCAGGTTGAAGGCGCCGATCCCGATCACGTTCTTCCGGCGAGGGTCGGAGGCCAGCCACGGACGCTGGGTGACGTTGAAGACGACCATGAACGCCGCCACGAAGATCGCCTCGCCCAGGCTCTCGAGGCTCATCGCGGGCCCCACCGCGACATGGTCGAAGCCCCGTCGCATCGCGAGCGAGACCGCGCGCCGGGCCGCGTCGGGCGCGAGCGTCACGTCCGCGTCCACGAAGAGAATCCACTCGGAGTCGGTCGATTCCGCGCCACGCGCCAGGGCATGGCATTTTCCGATCCACCCCTCCGGCAGCGTGGTCACGTGCTCCACGCGGAGCCTCGGATCCTCCCGCGCCAGGCGGTCCAGGATTGCACCGGTTTCGTCTTCGGAGCGGTCGTCCACGACGAGAAGGGTGAGGCGCGGATAGTCCTGGGCCAGGAGCGAGCGGGCCGCCTGTTCCACGCGCAGGGCTTCGTCCTTGGCGGTCGCGAGGATGGTCAGGGAGGGGAGTTCCTCGTCACGCAACGGCTCCACGCTTGCCAGGCCCGGTGTCCGGCGAAAACCCAGCCGAGCGCTGACTCCCGCCTCCAGCCAGCCGAGCGCCGCCACGGCGACGCTTCCGGACGCGAGAAGAAGCGGCTTCATCGATGCGGCCCGCTACTCGGCGGGAAGGGTACCCGCGGGTGGAATCCGATCCGGATCGTCGCGCCAGAGCGTGTAGGAATAGACGATCGTGCCCAGGATTCCCAAGGCGCCGATCACGAACGTCGCGACGAGCGCGCCCGGGGAGCGGAGCATTCCGGCAAGGATGAGACAAGCTCCTTCGACCGTGAAGACCCAGCCTGCCGCGCGGTGGGTCTTGCTCCACGACCGCTTGCTCGAGAGTGTCCAGGGCGTGCGGATTCCTATGAACCAATTCGGCCGGATCTTCCCCATGACGTTCCCGATGAGCATGAAAAAACCACCGACGAAGACGGGGGCGAGCACGCCCACCGGGGGCCGGTACCCCCGGATCCAAAGGTGGATGGTGGCGTACACGAGCGATAGGAACAGAAGAAGCCCGAGGCGAAACAGGGTGTAGGCGCCGGCGAATTGAGAATAGTTGGCGCCGCCTGGGTCCAAACGCGGCACCACGAGGAAAAGGAGATAGAGCCCGAGCGACATGAACGGCAGGAGAAGAAGCCCTTCGAACTTTCCTCCGTACCCGTTGACCTCGCCGCTCATGCCCCAGTGGACCGGGATCCGGTCCGGCGCGGTAGGCCAGGTGATCGCGGCGACCGCGAACATGGCCGCGAGCAACACCCAGTGGGGCCATTCCGACCGCCACGTGAACTTCATCGCCGCTCCTTTCGCCTGGATCTCCCGCTCTGGAGCGCCAAGACGGCCGCCACCATCTCTTCGAGCGCCGAGACGTTCAGACTGTACACGATGGTCGTGCCTTGCCGTTCGGTGACGACCAGACCGGCATGCTTCAGCACGCTGAAATGGCCGGAGAGCGTGGACTTGGCGAGCGGGAAACGCTCCGCGATATCGCCGGCGGCCATGTCCCGCTGCCGCAGGAGGCGCAGGATTTCCCGGCGGGTCGGATCGTTCAGTGCGCGGAAGGTCTCATCGATCGCCACAGGTCTCCTTCGTTATTTTGCCAATTACCGAAATATACTGTAGGGACCCGGGACCGGGGTGTCAAGCGCTTGGGATCGACCAGCGCGTCCCCGAATTGACACGACCGCTTTGCGCACCTAGGCTCCGGGTCATGGAAGCTCCGAAGGGGACGGTGCGTTGCGATCGCGTAGAGAGCCGGGTGCTCGCGGGGAATCTGCCGGGCGATCCTCACGTCCGGGATCTCTTCGTCTACCTGCCGCCGGGATACGACACGGGGAGCGAGCGCTACCCGGTCGCGTGGTGCCTGAGCGGCTTCACGGGCCGCGGCCGGATGCTGCTGAACGACAATCCCTGGAGTCCCGGCATCGCCGATCGCATGGACGCGCTCCTCGCGTCGGGACAGGCGAATCCGATGATCCTGGCGCTGCCCGATTGCTTCACCCACATCGGGGGAAGCCAGTACGTCAACTCGCCGGCGCTGGGCCGCTACGAGGATCACGTCATCGAGGAGCTGGTGCCCCTGGTGGACGCGCGCTACCGGACGCTCGCGGCCCGGGAGCACCGGGGCGTGGTCGGGAAATCGAGCGGCGGCTACGGCGCGCTCATGCTGGGCATGCGCCGGCCGGAAATCTTCGGCGCCGTGGCCTGCCATAGCGGCGACATTCTCTTCGAGTACTGCTACAAGCGCGACTTCGGGCCGGCGCTTCGGACCATCCGGAAGGCGGGCGGAGTCGAGGCGTACGTGCAGTCCTTCCACGCTTCGCTTCGAAAGCGCCACGAGGACATCGCGGCGCTCAACATCATCGCCATGGCCGCCGCCTACTCGCCCAATGTGGGCGCTCCGCCCGTCTTTTGCGACCTGCCCTTCGATCTCGAAACGGGCGCCATCGACGAGAACGTGTGGAAGCGCTGGCTTGAGTGGGATCCCCTCCACCTGATCGAGCGCCACGCCGCGGACCTGAAAACGCTCCGCCTCCTCTACCTGGACTGCGGCCGGGAGGACGAGTTCTATCTCGAGCTGGGCGCCCGTTGCCTTTCGAGGCGGCTTCGAGACCTGGCCGTGCCGCACGAGTACGAGGAGTTCGAGGACGGCCACATGAACATCTCCTATCGCATGGACGTTTCCCTGCCCAAGCTGTCCCGCGCCCTTGCCCGCTGAGCGGGACGGCCGCGACGAGGCGCTGCCCATCGCGGAGGAGTGTCTGGTGGCGCTTTCCTCGGCGATCGCGGGCGGCGGCGCGGCGGACGTGGCCGCGCGCGCGGAGGAGGCGCTCCGGAACGGAGTCCCGCCCGACGCGTTGTACGAGACCCTGCTCCAGTCCTATCTCTTCGTCGGGTTTCCCCGAGCGATCGAGGCTCTCTTCGCGGCCCGGCCCGCGCTGGAACGGCACGGCGCGTCCCTCCCGACAGCCGCCCGCATCGACACCGATGGCTGGCTCCGGTCGGGCGAGAAGCTGTGCCGGAGCGTCTACGGCAGAAACTACGAGAAGTTGCTGGAAACGATGCGCGGCCTCTCGCCCGATCTTGCTGCCTGGATGATTCTCGAAGGGTACGGAAAGACTCTCTCGCGACCCGGCCTGAGCGCCTCCGCCCGCGAGTACTGCGTGGTCGCGATCCTGACCACGACGCGTATGTGGCGCCAGCTTCGCTCCCACGCCATCGGCGCCGTCAACGTGGGGGGGACGCGCGCGCGGGTCCGCCAGTCGATCGAGCTCTGCGCGCCGGTAGCGGGCGGCGAAACGGTGCGCGAGGCTCTCGGCGTCGCGGGGCTGGAGGCTTCCGATGCCGGCCGGTGATTTCGTCAAGGGGCACGGCCTCGGGAACGACTACGTGGTGGTGGACGGAGCGCGCTTCGGCATTCCGCTCACCCCCGAGCGCGTGCGACTGCTATGCCACCGGAATCTGGGCCTGGGCTCGGACGGCGTGCTGGAGATCGGCGTCCGCGCGGGCCGCTTTTCCGCGCGAATCTGGAACCCGGACGGCTCTCTGGCGGAACGAAGCGGCAACGGACTCAGGATCGCCGCGAAGTTCCTGAGCGATCACGGCTACACCGCCGAGTCCACGTTCGTGATCGAGACCGTGGCCGGACCCGTGGCCGCCGAGGTGTACCGGCGCGAGGGCCGCGTCCATGAGGTCCGTCTGGAGATGGGGCGGGCCGTGATCGACCGGACGAAGCGGACGCTGGAGGTGGCCGGCGACCGGCTGGACGTGACCGTGGTCTCCGTCGGAAACCCGCACTGCGTGATCTTCGGCCAGCCGCTCACGCGCGAGCGCCTCTTCGCGCTCGGCCCTCTCGTGGAGCACCACGCGGCGTTTCCCGACCGCATCAACGTCCAGCTCGCGGCTCCGGAATCGCGCCGAAGCGCCCGGGCGCTCGTCTGGGAGCGGGGCGCCGGACACACGCTCGCCTCCGGCACGAGCGCCTGCGCGGTGGCGGCGGCCTGCTTCGACCGCGGGGTGGTGGATGGAACGGTGTCGGTGCTGATGGAAGGCGGTCAGCTGAGGGTGGAGGTCGGGCCCGATCTCGAGCTCATCATGACCGGGCCCGTCGAGGAGGTCTTCGAGGGGACGCTCAGCCCGGATCTGAGACAGCGCCTGATGGAGATGCAATAGGCGGACGCCCCTCCACATACTTGTCGTACGCCCCGCGCACGAAGTAGGTCGCAATGGTGGCCAGGAACGCGCTCATGTATCCCCACGCGAGAAAGAGCGCCGCGAAGAGGAGCCCCAGCGTGAAGAGGACGAAGGAGCCCAGCACCTCCTCCGGCGAAGCGAACGTCGTCGACCAGACGTGACAGGGCTTGAGCTTCTGATCCAGCGAGACGACCCCGGTGACCAGCCACGTGTTGAGCAGGAAGTAGGTCACGGCCGAGAGCGCCAGGGCGCCCGCGTTCAGAGGCGACAGGAGATTCTCCAGCCCGTCGTGGCCCTGGGAGATTCTCGTGAAGACGCTCGATGCCGCGAACACGGCGATGCAGCAGACGGCAGCGTTGAACAGCACCTGATACCAGCGACGGTGCCGGAACAAGAGGTCCACGAGCGCGCCGGCCAGGACCGTCACCGTGACCGCGAGCGACACCGGAAGCACCAGAAGGGTGGCGAAGTTGGCGGCGGTCGCCATGCTGAGATATCCGCGCTGCCGGGGAGCCGGAAGCCAGAGAAGCTCGCCCAGCATGTTGGCCAGGACCCAGAAGAGGAGCGTCAGCGGCTGCGCTCCGGCCTGCCCTGGAGACCAGGCCTCCCACGCGAGCACGAGCCCGCCCAGGATCACGATCGCGACGTATTCGATGAGGGCCATGGCGCTACCAGCCTGCCTTTCCGGAGGCGTACGTCGAGAAGTGGTCCAGCGACGTCACAACGGTCGTGCCGGAAACGTTGGATCTCCCGCTGAGGCTCACCCAGAGGAGCTGGGTCGGGTCGTACCAGTACGTCGTCACCGTCGAGACATCGACCGTGGTCCCGGAATAATCCGTGATCAACAGGGCCGGATAGGCAAACTTGTTCGCGGACTGGGGCGAGATCGAGAGATCGCAGATCATCACCGTGGTGTCGGCCACCGAAACGGTGACGGTTGCAAATCCGCTGAACGCGCCGGGCGGCAGCGCGACCCTGAACCGGCCCGCTCGAACGGTGCCGCCCTTCGAGCCGTCGAGCTTTGCCGATGCGCTCACCGATCTCGGCAAGGCCGACGCCAGCGATACCGACGGTACTACCGCGGCTCCGACCGGAGCCCAGACATAATCCACCGTCCCGTTCGAGGCGAGGGTGACGATGGGCGGCGTCAGAGAAATCCCGCCCAGGCCGCCGCCCGTAGCGATGCTACTTGGGCCGAGTGGCGCCTGCCCGCAGCCTGCGAGCGCCAGACCGACCCCCACGAGAGCCGCGAGCGCGGATGCCTTCCACCGACCGTTCATGCTTCCTCCTGGAGCCGAGACTGCTTCTCCCGCCTGCGCGGGTATGACCACGTGTCCACCTAAGCGCATCGAGCGTGCCGCGCGGCGCGGTCTGGGATTGCGGCCCGAACAGGCGAGTTACGGCCAGGAAGAAAAGTTGCGGTGATCGAGGGGTGGGGAATTTTACCCCGCGCGATGGCTCCAATGAGCCACCGGGGGCTTCAGGCGGGGACGGTCAGGATCTCGCGCCGGAACGCGCGCACCACGGGGGGAATTCCCTCCTGGATGGTGCGATAGCGTGGGGCCCATCCCAGGTCCCGGCGCGCCTTGGTGCTGTCCACCTTGGGGCAGGTGGTATACGCCTCGACGGCCCATTTTCCGAGCACCGGAATCAACTCCTCCTCGGAGACCGGGGTCGGAGGCGGCGCGCCCATCTCTTTCGCCACGAGTGTTGTGAACTCGCCGAGCGTCGTCGGCCTGTCGTCCGCCAGGAGATAATCCTCGCCGGGGATCCCGCGCTCGATGGCCAGCCGGTATCCGGAGGCGGCGTCCGCGGCTTCGATGTAGTGCATGGTTTGCGATCCGTCCCCGATCATCATGGATTTCCCGCGGCTCATCGGGCGAAGGACGCCGTTCGTGAACCAGCCGCCTGGTCCGTACACGAAGACGGGATTCACGCTCATCGCCCGGAGGCCTCGTTTGCGCTGCCGCTCGAGCACCGGATAGGCAATCCGGTGGCGGATGCCGAATCCGCGTCCGCTGGTGATCGCGGAGGTCTCGCGCACCCAGCCGTCGGGATCCGGCTCGTAGAGCAGCGCGCCGAATGTGTGGACCAGGAGCTTCTTGTGCCGGCGGCAGAGAGTCGCGATGCCGTCCAGGACGCCGGCGATCGCATGGGCTTCGCGCTCCGCCTGCGGGTACTCCTTCGCTCCGGCGGATTCCAGGGGATGGAGCGCAAGATGGATCACGACGTCCGCCTGCTCGATGGAGTGCTCCCAGGACTTGGGATCGCGGATGTCGCCGATCGCCGGGATCACCGCGTAGGGAAGCCGTTCCTTCGCCTCGAGGGTCCGGACGAGCCCGATCACGAGATATCCGTTCACCACGAGATCCCGGCAGACCGCGCGCCCGATGGCGCCGGTCGCTCCCGTGACCAGCACGGTGCGCTTGGCGAACTTGTTGAGGACGGCCATGGCTAGCGGGCGCCGAGGCGGCGGAGGAGCTTCCACCCGAGCGGCAGGACCGCCGCCGCGAGCGCGATCTTGACGACGTCGCCCGGGATGAACGGGAAGAGCCCGAGCGCCAGCACGCGTCCGGGACCGACGAACCGGCTTAGCCAGAAGAGACCCGGTACCAGGATCGCGAGATTGCCGAGGAGCATCGAGGCGACGGTCGAGAGCGGGCGCCGGTCCCAGCCGCGCTCCGCAAGGGCGCCGCATACGAACGCGCCGAGGACGAATCCCGCGAGATACCCTCCGGTCGTGCTCGCCAGGACGTGGAGACCCGCAGCGCCTCCGGCGAAGACCGGAAGCCCCCAGGCTCCCTCGGCGAGATACGCGAGCGCGGATGCCGCGCCGCGGCGCGAGCCCAGCGCCGAGCCCACCAGGAGGACCGCGAAGGTCTGCCCCGTGATGGGCACCGGCGAGAAAGGCAACGGGATCGCGACCCATGCGGAGACGGCGATCAGGGCGCTTCCGGCGAGAACGAGCAGAAGCTCGTAGGCGAGCGCGGGTGTTCTCGCGCGGGCGGGGGAAAGGGCCGCGGGCCGGGCTGCGTCTGCCATCGTGATCATAGGCGGAGCAGTGTATCGGCGGTTTCCGTCCTCCACAAATATTATGTTTTTTTCTCTTTTTTCTCGGCCGCGGGGAAGAGGACGTTGTTGAGGATCAGCCGGTAGCCCGGGGAATTCTTGTGGAGCGAGAGGTCCGTGGGCGGGTCTCCGACCGCGTGCTGGTAGTCCTCGGGGTCGTGACCGCCGTAGAAGGTGAACGTGCCCTTGCCGAAATGGCCGTGGATGTACTTTGCCTCGTCCGAGCCGGGCACCTCCGCGAGCACCGTGATCGCGGGCTTCAGGAGCTTCTTCTCGAACCCGGTCGTCTGGCCCATGAATCCGGGAACGTTCGCCACGTGGTCCTGCACCAGCATGCTGGGGACGGGATCCTGCTTCGCGGAGAAATCGAAGAGCGTGAAGTAGTCGTTCCGCTGCCCGCGGATCATGTCCTTGGAGCTGGTATCGATGTTCGAGTACTCGTACACGAGCGGGCTCTGCTCCAGCTCGAAATTCTGGAACGCGACGCACTTGCCGAAGTCCAGCTTCTGCTGGGCGGAGGGATCGGATGGGTCGCCGTCGTATTCGGAGCCCGCGATGTCGACCCCCTCAGCCGCCAGGGCGATATCGAACGTGTCGGTCGCCGAGCACATGGCGAAGAGGAACCCGCCCGCCGCGACGTAGGCCTTGATCGTGCGCGCTACCGCCTTTTTGAGCTCCGACACCTTGGCGAAGCCCAGTTTCCTGGCCGTTGCTTCGTTCTCCTGCACCTGCTTGCGGTACCAGTCGGTGCCCGCGAACGCCGCATAGAACTTCCCGTACTGCCCGGTGAAGTCCTCGTGATGGAGGTGCAGCCAGTCGTATTCGGAGAGCCGTCCCTGCATGACCTCCGCGTCCCAGATCTTGGTATAGGGGATCTGCGCGTATTCCAGGGCGAGCTGCACCGCGTCGTCCCACGGAGGCGCCGTGGGCGGCACGTAGACCGCGATGCGCGGCGCCGTCTCCAGCTTCACCGACTCCATGTTGTTGTCGGCGATCTCGGCGCGGATCTGGGCGACCTGCGAGCCGTTCACTTCTTCCACATGCACTCCGCGCACCGCGGCCTCGCTCGGGATGCGCGCGTCGTCCGGAAGCAGGAACGATCCTCCACGGTAATTGAGGAGCCATTCGTCGTGGAGCCCCTGCTGCAGCGTCCAGAAGGTGAGCCCGTAGGCGCGGAGATGGTCGGTCTGCGTCTCGTCCATCGGCACGAGCAGCTCGGCGCGGGCGGGCGAAACGCCCGCCGCCAGCGTCAGAAGGAGGAAACCCGACGCGACGACCGCGGATCGGAGCGCGCGTCTCACAACTGGATCTTCTTCCGGATTTCCATCACCTCCGCGCGGACGGGAGGCGCCAGGGGCGACGCCGGGTAGCGCTCGAGAAGCGTCTGGTAGAGGCGGAGCGCCTTCGCGGGATCGTCCCCCATGGCCACCGTCTCGTCGCCCGCGAGCTTGAGCGCGTAGGGCGCGAGGCGGCTCTTCGAGGTCGAATCCGCGACCAGGAGGGCGTAGCGGATCGCCTCCACGTGGTCCCCGCGATCGCGGGAGATCTCGGCCAGCAGATACTGCCAGTGGTAGCGGATGCGCGCGCCCGGGTATCGCGTAAGCCCCAGCCGCGCCGTTGCCGCCGCCGAATCGGAGAGTCCCGCGAACCGGAACGCCAACGTGCGCGCGTAGAGCTTGAGCGCCTCGTCACCCGGCTCGCGGTTCTCGCGGATCAGGAGCACCCGCTCAATCGCGTCGTTCACCAGGAGATTTCGGGGGAAGCGGATCGCGAAGCGCTGAAAGCATGCGGCCGACGAATCGAAAAGCCCCGCCTCGAAGAGCCGGCGCGCAGCCCGGTACTCGCCTCCGCCCAGCGTATCGGTGGGAGCGCTGATCGAGAGATTTCCCAGCAATGAGTGATAGGCGCTGTTCGGGTCCGCCGCCGGCGCAGGCGTGGAGCGCGGGGCCGGCACGACCGGGGCGCGCGCGGCGCCAGCGAGGCCGGGCCACAGGAGGCAGACGATCGCGAGAGCGGGCCCGATGAGGCGGGCGGCCGCGGGCACGCGGTCGCCGCGGCGGGCCGTCACCGCACCTTGCCTTGCAGGAGCGCCTGGAAGTACTGGTCCACGATGGCGCGGTAGCGCGGCGACACCGGATCGCGACCGCCGCGGGCCAGGAGCGCCGCCAGCGAGGGACGCGCCTTCAATAGCTCCGGCGAGAGGGCGTCGGGCGATGAGCGGACGACGTCGACGCCCGATCGCGACGTGCGGCGCCGCGAGTAGTCGCGCTTCTCCACGCTGCGGGGCGCGTCGAGGAGGCGGCTCAGGATCCGCTGCTGCCGCTCCACGGTCTCCTGGTTGAGCCTGCCGCCGCGCAGATCCTCGGCCACCTTCTTCATGTCGTCGCCGGCCTGGCCCAGGTCTCCGAGCGTTCCGCCGCCCTGCCCGAGCTTCTGTGCGGCCTCCTGAAGTCCGCGGCGGATGGCCTCCTGCTCGGCCGCCATCCGGCTCAGGGCGCCGGCCTGGTCGGGTGTCAGTCTCCCCTCCTGGCCCTGCCCGCCCTCGCCCCCCGGCATCATGGAGAGGGATTGCGAGTTGAGCTTCTGCTGGTCTCCCGCAAGGCTCTGGAGCATCTGCATCGCTTCCTGAAAACCGGTGGAGGACTTGGCCGAAGCCATGGCGTCCCGGCCCTTGAGGAGCGCCGTGGCAGCCTGGTTCAAGGCGATCGTCGCCTCCTTGCTGGAGACGAGCCCGCCGATCAGATCCTCCATGGAATAGCGCCCCACCGCGTTCTTCTGATTCGAGAGGGCGCGCCCGATCGACTGCATCACGTCGGGCGTGATGAAGAGGGTCTTCTTGGAAAGCTCTCCGATCCGGTTCGCGGCGCCTTCGGTGGTTTCCTCAAGCCCCTGCTCGGTCGAGGCGCGCTCCCCGGTCGGGCTCTTCTGATCGTCCAGGCCCTTTTCCTGCGCGTCCGCGATCTCGAGCAGGTCCGCGATCGCATCGTCCATCTTCCTTCCTACGTCGTTCTTCTTCCGGAACGAAAACCCTTCCTTCATCTTGGTCATCGCGTTCCGCATTTCCTCGAGCTGATGTTCGAGATCCTGGGTGCTCTCCTTCGCGTCCTGCTTCTGTGCGTCCTCCATCGACTGGGTCGACTTCTCGAATACCGGATAGAGCCCCTGCATGCGCTCCTTCTGCTCCTGCGCCTCCTGAGCCGATTCCCTGTCCATCTCCTTGAGCTCGGCCGCGAGGGAATCCAGCGCCGCGTGCTGCTCCTGGCCCATCTTCTGGATTTCCTTCTCGCCCTTGGCGAGATCCTTCATGGCGCCCGGCTTGTTGGCGCCGGAGAGCGAATCGTTGAGCGCGAGCTGCCGGCGCGCCATGTCGGCGGCGCGCTCGGACACGGCCTCCAGCTTCTCCTCCATCTTGACCTGCTTCAGGAGCTCGATGGTCTTTTCCAGATTGCGGACCACTTCCTCCTGCGTGAGCTTCATGTTCTGCATCGCCTTCTCCAGCTCTTGTGGCGACATGTTCTTGAGCGCCTCCTGGACGCGCTGCATGGCGCGCAGGATGGACTGGTCGTGGAGCTGGCTCAGGAGCTGACGCAGCTCGTTCAGCTTCTGGACAAGCTCGGCGTTCATGGCGCGCGACTGCGAGAGCTTGTCGGCGTCCTGCCCCAGCTTCTCGGCCACCTTGTCGATCTGCTCGCGAAGGGTCTGCTGGCCCTCGAGCGTCTTCTGGATGTCCTGACCCTTCTCCCAGGGCAGCTCCCTGGTGCGTCCCATGTCCCGCTCCAGCTCCTCGGATTTCTGCTGCAGCGCCTTGGCGCTCCGGATGGCGTCCTCGAGGGTCGCCACGGACTCGTCCTGCTGCCGCTCGACCGAGGCAAGGATCTCGGCGGCGGATGGGAAGCGCAGGGTTCTGGTCTCCGACCAGGTGGTCTGGGGGCCGTCGATCTGATCTCCGTCCTGGGCGCCGACCTCGTACTGGATCTCCTCGCCCGGAAGCAGATTGAAGGAGCCGAGCGCCCACGTGTAGCGCACGGCCAGCTCGCGCGTGCCGTCCCGCTCGTCGTGCAGGGTCTCGACCGCGTGCGCTCCCTCGCGCACCCGGTAGCGCAGCAGAACTTTCCGCACGCCGTAGTCGTCGGTCGCGCCCGCCAGGATGGTCGTGGTCAGGTCTTTCGTCACGTCCTCCACGGGGCTGGGTGCGACGACGGTCACCGTCGGGGGACGGTCGGGGATGGCTTTGATGTCGTAGGGTCCCAGGTCGACCTTGCGGCCGCGCGCGTCCACGAGCCGGATGCGATAGCGTCCGTCCGCGCGGACCGGCACCACGAACCGGGCGAGTCGCTCGCCCAGCTCTCCGCCGAGTGCGGTACCCCCGTCGTACTGGATGGAGGCCGCGTCGACCGACCGGTTGAGGAGCACCTCGAGGCGCGCACGGGTCCCGCGCGGCGCGGCGAGGTCGCCGGTGATCGCGTTCGACACCTCGGGCGTGAGGCCGCAATAGGCGGGATATTCGTACCGGACGCGGAAGCCGGACGCGCGAGGGAGGTCCCGCACCGAGATACGGTATACGGGGCTCACCTGGTCCGCGGCGCGGATCTGGTAGACAAGGTCCTCGTTCAGATTCGGGATCACGGTCGCGTACGAGCGCTCTCGGGCCCGGGGTAACACCTCTTCCGTCGCGCGCTCGAGGGTTCTCTCGCTCCACGAGTCCCCGCTCCTGGTACCGCGCTCCTTCACAAGGAGCCTGGGCTTGCGGTCGCTCCCGCTGACGTAGACGCGCACGGGCACGGACGCCCCTCCCTCGACCTCCTCGGATCCGGGCTCGACCCGGATGCCGATCGGAGCGAGCGGCGCCTTCTCGGGATCCGCGATCCGCCTCACGGTGGTCATGGTGCGGGATCCTCCGAGCGCCGCCACGCCGGCGAGAACGAGGAGCACGATCCCGAGACGCTCGATCGATCTCTTGCGCCCCGTCCAGACGCGAAGGCGGCCGAGCGGGAGCGAGGCGGCGCGATCCGCGGCGCTTCGGACCGCGTGCTGGGTGAGGGCGTCGGAATAGCCGGTGGACACGCCGGTCCCCGGCGGAGCGTTGGGCGCGCGGCCCAGCTCGAACGCAGTCAGGAGGCCGTCGTCCTGATCATGGATCAGATGACTCGCTTCGAGCGCGGCCTCCGGGAGGCCGGCGCGGGACCGCACCACGCGCACGAGAGCGAATACCAGGCCGCCCGTGGCGCCGAGGAGCAGGGCCGAGCGGAGCGCGGCATATTCGGACCGGTGCAGCGGGAGCACGAGAGCGAGGAGGAGCGCCATAGAGGCCAGGGCCACGAGCCCCAGCGTCGCGAACACGCCCGCGCGCTCGATCGAGCGCCAGAGCAGGAACCGACGGGCGCGGTGAAGCTCGCGAAGAAGGGCGCCGTAAGCCGGGGTCATCGGGCGGGGCTCAATGGGTCACCGCGTAGGTCGCGACGTTGATCGCGAAGCGCATGGCTGCCTGCCGCTTTTCGGGCGAATCGTCGTGAATGCCCGCGTCCTCGATCCCGTTTCCGATATCGCAGTCGAAGGTGTAGAGAACAAGCACGCGGCCCCCCTTGACGACCGCGAAGACGCGCGCGGGCCCGCCGTCGTGCTCGTGGATCTTGGGCGCCCCCGCGGGAAAGGAATTCGGGTATCGGAAGATCGCGTGGGTAAATGGAAGCTCGGTCAGAGGAGTGTCGGGATAGAGCCGCTTCACGGCTTCGCGGAAGGACTTGTCCATTCCGAAATTGTCGTCCGCCCAGAGAAGGCCGCCCGCATCGAGATAGCCTCGGAGCGTCCGCGCTTCCTCATCGCTGAGCTTGACGTTGCCGTGACCGGTCATGAAGAGCATGGGGTAATTCCAGATTTCCGGGTCTGTCGGTGTCACGACGGCTTCCTGCTCTTGGCTCACGCGGACCTCGCCCCGCTCCTTCAACGCGCGAAGAAGATTTCGGAGCGAAGTCTCATCGGAGTACCAATCCCCGCCCCCCGTGTACTTCAGCCGGGCCATCGTGAATCCGCCGTCCAGCTCGACTTCGCGGGAGGCGGCGGGCGCCTGAGATGGCAAGGCGCATGCCATGCCGGCGGCTACAAAGGCGGCCAGGAAGAGAAGCGTTCTGTGGTTTGAAGAGGAAAATGCGGTCACGAGGCTCCAAGTCGGGCTCTAAGTAACACGATTATAACAGATGGCGGCGCGCCCCGGGCTCCCAGGACTCGGCGGAGAGTACTACCTGCCGGACCGGGCTTCGGTTCCGAACCGTCCCAGCCTGAATGGTATTTAAGTTGCCGGAGCGTCGAGTCTTGCGGGGCCCAGGAGGGTATGCGTCAGGGAACTCTCCAGATCGTCGAGCCGGAACCACACGGCGTGCAGGGTACTTCCCATCCGCTGGCCCGGATTTACGCAGATGGTGTGGCCGAGCCGATCCGCGAACTTTCCGGAGACCGCCGGCGATTCGTGGATGTGACCGTGGAGGGAGAGCAAGGGCTGCCGCGCTTCCAGAAACTTGCGGACCTCGCGCGATCCGACGTGGACCTCTCCATGGATCAGGTCGAGCGCGGTGCCGTGCGGAGGTCCGTGGAAGGCGCACACGAGCGGCGCGCGCTCGGGCCGCAGCTCCTTGCCGATCGATTCCAGATCGTTCCCGATCCACTCCTCCCATTCGCGCCCACGGAAATCGAACGGATGCACCGAGCCGTCTTCGGCGCTCCGGAACCCATCCTGACGCACCGGCCCCTGAAGCCCCTCCTCCCAGCGCTCCCAGTCCTTGAGCGCGAAAGGCGTGAGACTCACCGAGCCCATGCCCGCGATCCAGACGGAGCCCAGGAACGGCCGCACGAGGCAGTGGATGTGGTGGCACCGCTCGATCCCCGCGCCGACCAGGAGGGGCAGATTGGCCCGCCAGTCGTCGTTCCCCATGATGTAGAAGATTTCCGCGGAGGCCGCCTCCTGCCGATACTCGCGCAGCAGCGGTAGCAGGAATTCGTGGAAGAACCCGCGCTGCTCGACCACCGTCGCGTGCGGCGCCAGATCGCCTCCCAGGATGATCGCCTGGACGCCAAGCTTCCGCGCGAGCGTGAACGCCTCGAGATAGAGCTCGCGGCTACCGTGGAGGTCGGCCGTGTAGAGGACGTCGGCTTGCGGGGCGGAGGAAGGGCTCACGGGACGGAGATCAGTCCTCGGCGCGAATTTCGGTGAGGAGCCATCGCTTGGCCCTGCCCCTCGCCGTCAGGGTGACTCGGACCGCGCGCCTGCCCTGCCGACCGCCCCAGTCTCCCGTCCAGATCGCGATGGCGCGGCAGACGTCCCGTTTCTTGTCGCAGTCGAATCGGGTCAGCCGGAATTCCTCCGTGCGCACGAGGCTCAGCTGGTCCTTGAGTAGAAAGGCGGCCGCGACGCGGGTCAGCGCGCTGGTGAGCGGCACGCCTGGCTTGATGGAGATCCGAACTGCGGTCGTGTCCAGGAGTGAGGCGAGCCGATCGATGTCCGGCATGCCCCACGCTTCCTCCACGCCCGCGAAGAGCCGGATGGCGCTCGGGGGCGCGGTGTCCGCGGCGGGCGGCGGGGTCTGGCTGTACGTCCGGCCGTCCTGACCGGCGAGCCCAGGTTGGGTCGAGGCGAGTGAGGCGAGAGAGGCGAGTATCAGCAATCTGGGAAGTGTCACCGGGGCTCCGTTGTGCGGGGCGGCGCGGACCGGAGCTACTTCTTGGGGCGGCCCTGGCCCGCGCGCTCGAGCCAGAGTTGAACTTCGAGCGCGAGCCCGCTTGCGACGTAGACAGACGAGTAGGTTCCGAACACCACGCCCACGAGCATCGCGAACGCGAAATCGTGGATGACTTCCCCGCCCAGCGTATAGAGCGCCAGAACGGTGAGGAAGACCGTGAACGACGTGATGATGGTCCGGCTCAACGTCTCGTTGATGGCAATGTTCATGATCCTGGCGGGCTGCTCGCGACGGAGCGTCTTGGAGCGCTCGCGGATCCGGTCGAAGACGACGATGGTGTCGTTGATGGAGTAGCCGGCGATGGTCAGGAGCGCCGCCACCACGGTGAGCGTGATCTCCTTGTTGGTGATACTGAGCGCGCCCAGGGTGATGAACACGTCGTGGAAGAGCGCGGCCACGGCGCCCAGGGAGTATCGCCAGTCGTAGCGGATCCCGACGTAGATCAGGATGAAGCCGAGCGCGAAGAAGATGGCCTTGATGGCGGCCCCGCGAAGCTCGCCGCCCACGCGCGGCCCCACGGCCTCGTAGCGAAGCCTCTCGACATGCGTCCCGGGGTGCTGCGCCTCCACCGCCGCCTGGATCGCGGGCGAGGGGTTCTGGCCGGCTCGGGCCTCGGTGCGGATCAGGAATTGCCCCGGCTTGCTCAGCTCCTGGATCTCGCTCCCGCGATAGCCCGCGTGGTCCACGGCCGCGCGCACCTCGTCCGCGTGGACGGGCGGGGTGACCAGGATCTCGACCAGGGAGCCGCCGGTGAAGTCCACGCCGTAGCGCGGGCCACCGTGCGCGATGAGCGAGATGATCGAGATCAGCACGCACGCGCCCGAGAAGAGGAAGGCTAAGTGACGCCGCCTCATCCAGTCGACATTGACTCCGTGCAGGATCTGGAACATCGGCTCTCCTAGATACTGATGGACGAAAGCTTCCGGCGGACCGACCACGCGTCGAAGATCATCTTCGAGATCCCGACCGCCGTGATGAGGTTGATGATAAGTCCGATCGAAAGCGTGATGGCGAATCCACGAATGGGTCCCGTCCCGAACCACATCAGGGCGAAGGAGCTCAAGAGCGTGGTCACGTGCGCGTCGATGATCGTGCGGTAGGCCCGCGCGTAGCCGGTCTCGATGGCGGCGAGGACGGTCCTCTTGTTGCGCAGCTCCTCGCGGATGCGCTCGAAGATGAGCACGTTCGTGTCCACCGCCATCCCGATCGTGAGCACGATCCCGGCGATTCCCGGAAGCGTGAGCGTGGAGTGGAATCCGGCCATGCACGCCAGCAGGCCCAGAATGTTGAGGATCAGCGCGACCACCGCGACCACGCCGGAGATCCGGTAATAGATGACCATGAAGAGCACGACCAGGATGGCGCCCAGAGCGCCCGCGTGGACGCCTCGTTCGATGGAATCCTGCCCCAGCGTTGGGCCGATGGTCCGTTCCTCGATGACGTTGACCGGAGCCGGAAGGGCGCCCGATCGGAGCACGATGGCCAGATTCTGCGCTTCCTCCTCGGTGAACGTCCCCGTGATGGAGCCCTGGCCGCGCGGGATTTTCTCCTGGATGTTCGGCGCGGACTGGATCTTTCCGTCCAGCACGATGGCCAGCCTGCGTCCCACGTTCGAGCCCGTGAGGTCGCCGAAGAGGGCTCCTCCGCGGCTCGTGAGGTTGAACGAGACGCCGGGGGCGCCGGGACGGGTCGCGTCCAGATCGAGCCGCATTTGCGCGCTCGCCACCTCGGAGCCCTTCATCAGGGCTTCCTTTCCTACGACGTAGAGGCCGCGCCCGGTACGACCGGAGACGTCCGTGTCGTGCGAGTCCCAGGCGAGCTGCGCGTCGGAGGAGAAGGTGGAATCAGCATTGAGCGCCCGGATCATCGCGTCCACCAGCGCCACGTTCTCCACGAGGACCAGCCCCTCCGAGTGCGAGGACGTCAGGATCTTCGAGGTGAAGGGATGCTGGATCGAATCGGGCGCCGAGCTGTCCGCGGCCGCTCCGTTTCGCAGCCGCCGCGCGAAGTAGGAGTCGATCCGGTCGTAGAGCGCCTTGGACTCCTCCTCGGTCTTCACCAGCTTGAACTCGAGAAGCGCCGTCTGGCCGATGAGGGCTTTCGCGCGCTCCTGGTCCAGGAGCCCGGGTAGCTGGATCAGGATTCGGTTCTCGCCCTGCCGCTGGATGGAGGGCTCGGCCACGCCGAACTGGTCCACGCGGTTGCGGATGATCTGCATCGCCTGGTTCACCGCGTTCTTGGCCTCGGCGACGCCGAGCTTGGAGGTGTCGACCTCGAGCAGGAGGTACATTCCACCCTGGAGGTCCAGCCCCAGCTTGATGGCCTTCTCGCGAAGCTTGGCGTACTTCTCCAGCTTCACCCGCTCGTCTTCGCTCATGGCCTGGGAGGGGCGCGCCTGCAGCACCTCCTGCCGGACCTTGGGCGAAAGGGAATAGAACTGGAACGTGGGCCAGAGCGTCCATACCGAAGCCAGCACGAAGACCACCGTGAGGTAGAACTTCCACTGGTCGCTGCGCGTCATCACGCTTTTGAACGCTCCTTACAGTCGCATGGCATCAGGAGACGGCTACTTCGATTCGAGAGAATGCAGGCCGCGGAGCGTACCCAACGGCCCCCAGGAAGTCAATGCGGGAATGGACGATGCTCGCCCCGTAACAGGGTGTTCATGCGGCCGCAACCCCGGAGTAACAAGGGTGGCTGATCCTCCGGTCTATGGAGTGGGAACGCCCCAGGGGGGCAACCGAATCGAAGCGGGATGGTATACTGGGCACGTCTGATTCGGGGTCCGACTCGGTTCAGAGTCGGCCGTCGAAATCCCGGGAACGATACCTCAAGGTGCCCAAGACGCCCCGATCCACCATTCTCGTCGTGGACGACGAGGCCGAGATCTGCGACCTCGTGAGCTACAACCTTGCCCGTGAAGGGTATCGCGTGCTCCAGGAGCACGACGGTGAGGCGGGCTTGAACCGCGTCTTTCAGTCCGCGCCCGATCTCCTGATCCTGGACCTCTTGCTGCCCAAGATGAGCGGCCTCGAGGTCCTGGGCGCCATACGCTCCGAGCCGCGGACGAAGGCCCTCCCCGTCCTGGTGCTCACGGCGCGCGGCACCGAGATGGACAAGCTCGTGGGTTTCGAGCGCGGGGCCGACGACTACCTCACGAAGCCTTTCTCCCCGAAGGAAATGGTCGCCCGGGTCCAGGCGATCTTGCGCCGGACGCGCGGGGAGGGGACCGCCACGCCGGTCAAGGTCGGCCCGTTCCAGTTCGACAGCGAGCGGCATCGCGTTCTCCTTCACAACCGCGAGCTGGATCTGACGCCCACGGAATACCGTCTCCTCGAATACCTGCTCCAGAAGCCCGGACGGGTCTTTTCGAGGGAGCAGCTCCTGGACAAGGTGTGGGGGCTCGGATATTTCGGCGAAACGCGGACCGTGGACGTCCACGTGCGCCGACTTCGCGCCAAGCTGGGGCGGGACGCCGCGCTGATCCGAACGGTCACAGGCGTGGGCTACGCGGCCGAAACCTCCGCGAAGTAGCGCGTGACCTCGCTCACCGCGCGCCTCTATTCCCTGATCGCCGTCCTGCTCGGCGTGGGGCTCCTGGTGGCCGGCCTCCTGCTCGACCGCGATTCCTCGCGCATGGCGGCCCGCTCGCTGGAGGAGGAAGGGGTGCGCGAGCTCGGACTGCTCCGGCTTTCCGCCCCCCTGGCGGAGATCGCCCGGGGAGACGTCCCGCGCGTGGACGCCTGGGCCGACCGCGCCGGCCTCGCGATCGGGCGCCGGGTGACGGTGATCGACTCGACGGGCCGCGTGCTGGGCGACTCGGACGTTCCTCTCGATTCGGTCCCACTCATGCAAAATCACGCGGGGCGCCCCGAGGTCCGTGCTGCGCTCGACAAGGGACTCGGCGAGGCGGACCGGCGGAGCTGGACAATCCGGAAGCAGCTCTTCTACCTCGCGGAACCCCTCGTGCCTCTCGATTCGGGCCCCAAGGGGCCGCGGGCCGTGCTCCGCATCTCGATCCCGGTTCCTCAGGCCTACGCGTTCGCGCGCCGGTGGCAGCGGCATCTCTGGATCTCGGTTGGCGCGGTCTTCCTCGCTGTTCTCGCCGGCGGCTATCTCCTCGGGCGGCGCGTGGACCGCCGGCTGCTTGCCATGCGTCGCTCCGCGGAGGCGCTCGGGCAGGGAGAACTCACGACCCGGATCGCGGTCGAAGGGCACGACGAGCTTGGAGCGCTGGCCCGCGTGCTCAATTCCATGGCCGAGCGGCTCTCGACCAAGCTCTCCGAGCTTCAGGCCCAGCGCGACCTGAGCGAGGCGGTGATCGGAAACCTGAGCGAGGGCGTGGCCCTCCTCGCTCCCGATCTCACGCTCTTGCATACGAACGAGCGCTTCTGGAGGCTGGTCGGAGCCAGGCGCCCGACAGGGCTTTCGGCTCCGCGCCTCGCGGCGGCCCGGCAGCCGGTGCTCGAGGAGATCGTCCGCGAGGCGATGCGGCACGGCGCCACCGTGCGTCGGGAGGCCTCGATCTACGTCGGTGAGCGGCAGGAGCACGAAGTCACGGCCGCTCCCGCGCGAGAGGGCTCGGAGGCGGGCGACTGGCTCCTCACGATCCGGGACCTGAAGCCGGAGCGGGCGATGGCCAATCTCCGACGAGAGTTCGTCGCGAATGTCTCGCACGAGCTCAAGACCCCGCTAACGTCCATTCGCGGCTACGCCGAGACGCTGCTCCAGGGCGGGCTGGAGGATGAGGCCAATCGCGCGCGGTTCGTCGAGACGATTCGGAGCCAGGCGATCCGCCTGGAGGCGATCGTGGAGGATCTGCTCGAGCTGGCCGACCTCGATCGGCCCGACGCGGCTCTGGACGTGAAGGACTGGGACCTGGCCCAGGTGGCGCGCGATATGGCGGCGGGGTTCGAGGAGACGGCGGCCCGACGAGGTCTCAGGCTCGATCTCGCGGTCCGGCCAGGCCTGCGTGCGCGCTTCGACCGGAAGCGGGTCGAGACCGCGCTCCGGAACCTGCTCGACAACGCCATCAAGTACACGGACTCCGGAAGCGTGAGGGTATCGGCCGAAGCCGGCCCCTCGGCGATCAAGGTCTCGGTCGCGGACACGGGGAGAGGCATCGCCCCGCAGCACCTGCCTCGCGTCTTCGAGCGGTTTTACCGCGCGGATCATGGACGGTCCCGCGCCACGGGAGGCACCGGTCTCGGGCTGTCGATCGTGAAACACGCGATCGAGCTTCACGACGGACGCGTGGGCGTGGAGAGCGCGCCGGGACAGGGGAGCACGTTCTGGTTCGAGATCCCGGCCGCCGGCCCGCGTGACGGCAGCGGGCTCGGTGGGAGCGGGCTCGCCCCGCCCCCGTAACACGCTTGTAACATGGCCGTCACCTCGGGCTCCCCTCCGAGGTCTTATGCTTCCAGCATGGGTCTTCTCACGAAAGCGGCGGAGCCCGACCCGAATCGGGCAGGACACGCGTTCCAGCCTTCGGCGGCCCTCGGAAGGAACCCGACGCGCGACCCGGCCGGGGGTCCCTCGAAGGCGGTTGTCGAGGCGCGCGACGTGGCGCTCTGGTACGGAACGCATCAGGTCCTCAAGTCCGTCACGCTCCGGGTCCCCGAGCTTCAGATCACCGCGATCATCGGGCCGTCGGGCTGCGGGAAGTCCACGCTGCTCCGCTGCTTCAATCGGATGAACGACCTGTTTCCGCCGGTGCGCTACGAGGGCTCGATCCATTTCGATGGAATGGACGTCCTCAGGGGCGGGATCGACCTGGTGGAGCTTCGAAGGCGGGTCGGCATGGTCTTCCAGCGCGCGAACCCGTTTCCCATGTCGATTTTCCAGAACGTGGCGTACGGGCCGCGCCTTCTCGGAGTGCGCTCGAAGCGAGACCTCGAAACGGCGGTCGAAGAGGCGCTGAAGCAGGCCGCGCTCTGGAACGAGGTCAAGGACCGCCTCAACAAGCCCGCCCTGGGGCTCTCGGGGGGACAGCAGCAGCGGCTCTGCATCGCGCGCGCGCTGGCGGTGAAGCCGGAGGTGCTGCTCCTGGACGAGCCCGCATCGGCGCTGGATCCGACGGCCACGGCCAAGATCGAGGAACTGATTCTCGAGATCCGAAGCGCGATCTCGGTCGTCATCGTGACGCACAACATGCAGCAGGCCGCGCGCATTTCGGATCGGACCGCATTCATGATGGAAGGGAAGCTCGTGGAGGAAGGTCCGACCCAGGACCTCTTCACCCATCCGCGCGAGCGCTTGACGGAGGACTACATCACCGGACGCTTCGGGTAGAATGGGTCCGACCCCAACGAAGGGCAGGGAATGGAACGTCATTTTCATCACGAGCTGGAAGCGCTTCGCGACCGCCTGAGCGAGATGGCCGGGCGTGCGGAGACCGCGCTCGTCAAGTCGATGGAAGCCCTGAAGACCCGGAACCTGAAGCTCGCCGAGGAAGTGAAGGTCGAGGACATGGCGATCGACCGGATCGAGCTTCAGATCGAGAGTCAGTCCTTGAGCTTTCTCGGGCTCCAGCAACCCGTGGCGCGCGACCTGCGTTTCCTGGTCGCTGCGATCCGGATCTCCAACGACCTGGAGCGGATCGGCGACCACGCCGTGAATATCGCCCAGAGCGCGATCCGGCTCAGCGCCCTCCCCCAGTCCAAGCCGCTCGAGGACATCCCGGTGATGGCCGACCTCACGATCACGATGCTTCGCGACTCGGTCACCGCGTGGCTGAACGGGGACGCGGACACCGCCAAGCGGATCTGCGTGAGGGACGTGGAGATCGACGGTCTCAAGGCCAAGATCTTCGCGAAGCTCTCGGGGGGAATGACGCAGAGCCCGGAATCGGTCCCGCGCGGCCTGGAGCTGCTCCTCGTCTCGCGGAATCTCGAGCGGGTGGCCGATCTCGCGACCAACATCGCGGAGGAAGCGGTGTTCGTGGCCGAGGCCCGCGTGATCAAGCATCACGCCGAGGACGCGGCGGCTCGCGGAAGGTCGGAGTCCGGCGTCTAGGGCTCCCGCAGCCTAGCGGGCGACCCTCCTCAGAGACCTACCGGGCGACCCTTCTCACGGTAAGCCGCAGCAGAGCCGAGATCACCGTCACGATCATCACCAGCACCAGCGCCCCCGTCCACGCCTGCCGATTCCAATCGTCGTAGGGCGCCCGCGCGTAGTCGAAAACCATCACAGGCAGCGAGGCGATCGGCCTGGTGAGCGAGGTGGACCAGAACCGGTTCCCCAGCGCCGTGAAGAGCAGCGGCGCGGTCTCCCCGGCGGCGCGCGCGACGGCGAGCATGCTCGCCGTGACGATCCCGGCCCCCGCCGCGGGGATCACCACCTGCTGCGTGACCTTCCACCGCGGCGCTCCGAGCGCGAGAGCGGCTTCCCGATAGGACTGCGGGACCAGGCGCACAACCTCCTCGGTGGATCGGATGATCGTGGGCAGCATGAGGATCGACAGCGCCACGCCCCCCGCCAGCGCCGAGAACCCCCCCATGGGAATCACGACGAGGCCGTAGGCCGCGACGCCGATCACGATCGAGGGCACGCCGCCCAGGAGATCCGCCGTGTAGCGCACCATGGCGGAGAATCGCCCGCGTCCGAACTCCGCGAGATAGACGCCGGCGGCGACGCCCACCGGCACCGCGAAGAGCGCGCCCAGCCCCACGAGCATCAAGGTTCCCACGATGGCGTTCGCCATGCCCCCACCGGCCTCGCCGACTGGCTTCGGGAGGTCCGTGAAGAACCCGAACGAGAGCGCGGGCCATCCCTTCGCGACCAGATGCCACACGATGAGCGCGAGCGGCAGCACCACGAGCGCGGCCGCCGCGTAGCAGGAGGCGATCACGATCCGGCTCCAGATCGCGCGCCGGCCGATGTGCGTCATGTGGCCATGGCGGACCGCCGCCCCCCCGTGGCCCACAGGACCAGAACACGTGCGAGGCCGTTCACCACGATGGTCACAAGGAAGAGCACCAGCGCGATCTCGACCAGCGCGGAGATGTAGAGCGGGCTCGTGGCCTCCGTGAATTCGTTCGCGATGATGCTCGCCATCGAGGCGCCCGGATCGAAGAGCGACGCCGAGATACGGTTCGTGTTCCCGATCACCATCGTGACGGCCATCGTCTCGCCCAGGGCTCGCCCCAGAGCCAGGATCACGGAGCCGAGAATTCCAGGACGGGCGGCGCCCAGCGCCACCCCGATCGCCTCGGCCGGCGTGGCGCCCAGCGCCAGCGCAGCTTCCCGGAGGGAGCGGGGCGCGGCGAGCAGGACTTCGCGCGAGATCGATACGATCGTCGGGACGACCATGATCGCCAGGACGATCCCGGCGTTCAGCATCCCGATTCCGAACGGATACCCGCGGAAGAGAGGGAGAAATCCGAAATGCTCGGTGAGCCAGGGCTCGACCGCGGTGCGCAGCCAGGGCGCCAGAACGAAGAATCCCCAGATGCCGTAGACGATGCTGGGAATGGCCGCCAGAAGCTCGATCACGAACGAGACGATCGCGCCGACGCGGCGGTTCGCGATCTCGGCCAGGTAAACCGCGGCGCCGACGCCCAGGGGGACGGCGAGCAGGAGCGCGAGCGCCGAGGAGACGAGCGTGCCGTAGATGTAGGGGAGCGCTCCGAAGCGCTCGGCCACCGGGTCCCACTCCGTGCCGGTGAGGAACCCGAGGCCGAGCTTCTGGATGGCGAGCCACGATCCACGGGTGGTCTGGTAGACGATGAGGGCGACGACCAGGAAGACCAGGGTCGCGGCCAGGCCGAGAGTCCCCCGGTAAACCGTGTCCGCCGAGATTCGGGCCGCTTTCACCGGTTCGCGAGCAGAGGCTTTCCAGCGATCGTGAGCCTGCGGAGCGAGGCCTCGTTCACCTTCACGACCGCGTCGGGCAGCGGGGCATAGTCGAGGGACGGCGCGACCGACTGCCCCTCGTGGATCGCCCACTGGATGAATCCAGCGAGCGCGCGTGCCTTGCCCGCGTCCTTCTGGTCCTGGTACACGAGCAGGAAGGTGAGGCCGCAGATCGGGTAGGCGCCCAGCGCTGGCGAATTCGCGATCGGAAACCGAACGTCCTTGGCCAGCATGCGCGCGGCGCCCTCGGCCGCCGCGGTGGTCGAGGCCAGCGTGGGCTCGACGAATTTGCCGCTTCGGTTCCGGACATGCGCCACCGGGAGCTTGTTCTGCTTGGCGTAAGCCAGCTCGACGTAGCCGATCGAGCCCTGGGTCTGCCGGATGAGGCCCGAGACGCCCTCGTTCCCCTTCCCGCCGATTCCGACGGGCCAGCTCACGGACGTGTTGGCGCCGACGTTCTCCTTCCAGAATCCGTCCACGGCGGAGAGATAGGTGGTGAAGATATTGGTCGTGCCGCTTCCGTCGGAGCGATGCACCGGAAGAATCGGCGCCGCGGGCATCGCGATGCCGGGATTGGCGGCCGCGATCCGCTTGTCGTTCCAGACCGTGATCTTGCCCATATAGATGCCGCTGATGAGCTGCGAGGTGAGGTGGAGCGGCTGCCTTACCGAGGGCAGGTTGTACGCGAGCACCACAGCGCCACCGACCGTCGGGAAGTGGATGATCCGGCGAGGCATTTCCTTGAGCCGGGCATCGGAGAGTGCCGCGTCGCTCGCGCCGAAGTCGACCGTTCCGGCCTTGATCTGCTGGATTCCGCCTCCGCTCCCGATCGACTGGTAGTTGATCTCGATCCCGGTCTTCTGGTGGTACGTATCGAACCACTTGGAATAGAGCGGATACGGGAACGTGGCGCCGGCCCCGGTCAGGGAGTTGGTTGCCGCGTCGGCAAGCGCTGCCGGCGCGAGCGCGGCGGCCGCGATCGCGGCCAGGAGCGCCATGCCGAGAAGCATGGGGATTGCCCGCGTGAATGATTTCGTGCGCATGTTCAAGTGATGCCTCCTTGTCATGGTCCCGCTGAAAATCAGGGTTTGCTGAACTTGTAGTAGAAGGTCACACGCGCCTGCGTGTCGTGATGCGCCGGGCCCACCGCGGCGCCCTTTGCATGGTATTGGGTGGCCTCCACGTTGGGCATGACGTGCACGTCCTTGTAGGGCTGCCAATCCAGGCCCGCCATGATGAGGTCCGAATCCACGCGCTTGTTCGCGCGCTTGTTGGGCATCCACCGGTCGTACCGCGCGAAGGCGCCCAGGGTCGGCATGGGCGTGGCACGCGCGAAAGCCGAGAACCCGCGCGGCTCGCTGTTGGGCCCGACCCTCGAGTGGATCACCTGGTCCACGATCTCGCCGCCGATTGCGACCTTCTTGAATTCATATCCCGCGAAGAGTTTGTAGAGCGCCTTGTCCGCGCCCGTGACGCCGGGCTCATAGTCCACGTAGGGCTCGATCTTGAGATCGTGGATCGGATTCAGCGGAAGGCTGAAGTAGTACCGCTTGTATCGATTGGTCTCGGGCTTCTGCCCCTGCCCGTTTCCGATCATCGCCGAGTAGCCGACCTTGTGGCCCCCGTCCGCGAAGCCCTTCAACTCCAAACCGAGGTCCGACGAAGGAGCCACACCCCGGAAGTCCACGATCGTCTTTTCGATGGAGCGGTACTGCCAGAACTCCTCTGAGTTCTCGTACGTGGGCGTCGTGATCTCGCCGAAGAAAAAGTTGCCGCGCGGAACGACACTCTTGGCCTGCAGGTACGCGTTCTTGACGAACACGCCCAGTTTCCCACCCGAGGTCAGCTCCTTGCCGTCCATCTCCAGGCGGAACCTCGTGGCAAACTTGATCGAGAGATCGTTGTCGAGCTGGAAGTACACGCGGCGAAGCTGAACGCCGTTCAGATCCTTCCCGATGTTGGGCGCGCCGTCGATGTTCACCTTGCCCAGGTCGGCCGAGCCCGAGTAGACGTGCGCCGGGTCTCCGGTCGCGTTGTAATAGGCGTCGCCGAACATGTAGCCGCTGATCCGTCCACGTGGGAAGTCCGGATCGGTCTGAACGACCGGCATGGGGGGCGGCGCGAGCGGCTGCGGCTCGGGCGCTGCCTGGTCCCCGGCGGCGGGCGCGTCCCGCGACACGTCCTGAGAATCGGCGGGAGCCGCCGCCAGGGCCTGCGCCACCTGCGCCGGGGCGGTTCCACTGCTCTGCTGCGCCTGTGCAGCCAACGGAATCGCAAAGGCCGTCAGGGTCATCACGATCGCTGCGCGTACTCTCATTCCCTTCCCCCTC
>JAYWED010000015.1:0-12395 GCA_043779525.1 Candidatus Eiseniibacteriota bacterium
CTCGTGCGCGATGCGGGTGATCGCGCGGCGGAGGCCCTCGCCGTCCACGATCTCGGCCTTCTCGCGAACCCGCTCGATCGATTTTTCGGTAGGCGCCAAAAGACCCCTCCCGGGACCGGAAGGGGCCAGCGATCCGTCGCCCCTTTCTAGTCTCTCGGAACTAGATTCAAGGGTATCAGAACAAACATGATCTGATTGCTACGTCCGTGAGCGTACCACGGGACGGCACTCCGCCACAACCCCCCCGACCCGGGGCCGCGGAGGCTGCCTTCCCGTTTCCCACGGCGGCAGTCTAGACCGGGCCGGAGCGATCGCCAACAGAGGAACCGGTTACGATCTCCGCGACTCTCCGGCCGAGCTCCTCGAGCGTGTACGGCTTCTGGAGGAACGCGAAGTCGCCCCGACCGATATCGTCGTCCCCGAAGGAGTCCTTCGTATATCCCGATACAAGCAGCGTCTTGAGATCGGGCCGCAGTTGAAGGAGGCGCCGCGCAAGCTCGACACCCCCCATGCCCGGCATGACGACGTCGCTCACGACCCCTCGGATGGCTTGCGCGTCACGATCGAGGAGAGCGAGCGCGTCCTCCGCGGAGTTGGCTTCGATCACCTGGTATCCCAGAACGTGCAGGAAATCGCGGGCGAGCGCCCGGACCGAGTCGTCGTCCTCGACGAGGAGAATGGCACCATCCCCCGGGGGAGCCGATGCAGCCCGCCCCGGCTCCTTCGCGCCGGAAACCTCGGGCGCATGGATGCTCGGCAGGAAGAGGCGGAACGTCGTGCCGCGACCCGGCTCGCTCTCCACGAGGATGTCGCCGCCCGACTGGCGGACGATGCCGTAGACGACGCTCAGTCCGAGACCCGTCCCTCTGCCCTGCTCCTTTGTCGTGAAGAACGGCTCGAACAGGTGCGAACGGACTTCGGCGCTCATCCCGACACCCTCGTCGCTTACCGTGAGCGCCACGTAGGCTCCCGGGGGGAGCTCGACGCCACGTGGCTCACCTTCGCCAACCAGCTCGACCGCGCTCACCCCGATGACCAGCTCGCCCCCCTCGGGCATGGCATCACGCGCGTTCACGGCCAAGTTTGCCAGGACCTGCTCGAGTTGGCCGCGGTCGGCGCGCACGAAGAGCGGCCACTGGCCTGTGCGCGTGGCGAGGCCCACATCGTCTCCGATGAGCCGGTGCAGCATGCTCTCCATGTCGCGGACCACCCCGCCCAGGTCGAGAACTTCGGGAGTCGCGACGTCCTTGCGGCTGAAGGCGAGAAGCTGGCGCGTGAGGAGGACGCCTCGTGCGCCCGCCTTCTGGATCTCCTCGGCGCTCGCGCGTAGCACGTCGCCCGGCGTCATCTTGGAGAGCATGACCTCGCTGTGCCCCTTGATCACGGTGAGCAGATTGTTGAAGTCGTGGACCACGCCGCCCGCGAGCCGTCCGACAGCTTCCATCTTCTGCGCGTGCCGGAGCTGAGCCTCGAGATCCCGGCGTTCAGTGACATCGGTCGCGACGCCGAAGAGGCCGATCACCTCGCCCTCCGGGCTCCTCTCAGGCCTGTAATGCGCCTCGAAGGACCCAGTCCCAATGTCCACGCGCGTGCTGAACTCCTCGCCGGCGAGACATCGATCGATGTTCGCCAGGATGTTCGGATGATCCCGGTAGACGTCGTAGACCGACTTTCCGACCACCTCCCCTTCGCGCCGCCCCAGGCTGGCCAGCCCCTTGCCCGTGGAGGCGGTGTAGACGCCGTTCTTGTCCATCGCGAACACGATGAGCGGCGACTCGGCGACAACCGTTCGCAGACGGTCCTCCGCGCTCCGGAGCGCGGCCTCCGCGATCTTCATCTCGCTCAAGTCCCGGATGAATCCGGTAAAGACCGGGGGCCCCTTCGGTGAGATGCGGGCAATCGTCAGCTCGACCGGAAACTCGGACCCGTCGGCGCGTATCGCGACGGTTTCGAACCGGCGGCCCAGGATGGTCGCTTCGCCGGTGGCCAGGTAGTGCGCCATTCCCCGGCGGTGGTGGTCGCGCAGGCGCTCTGGAACGATGAGCTCGGCCATTTCGCGCCCGATCGCCTCCGAGCGCTTGTGTCCAAAGATCCGCTCCGCGGCAGGATTGAACTCTAGAATCCGTCCGGCATGGTCCATGGAGACGATCGCGTCCAGCGCCGCTCCGATCATGGCTCCCTGGCGCGCCTGGCTCTCGCTCAGAGCTGCTCCGCCTGGAGGCTCACGGTCACGTCCACGAGCTCGACCAGATCGACATTCCGTCCGTCCAGCGCCACGCGCGTGCAGGAGGCGAGCGCGATTCGCTCGGAGCCGTCGCCGGCAAGGACGCGGCACTGCATTCTCGCCGACGGCTCCGGACGGCCCGTTTCCTCGTAGAGACCGCGGATCCGCTCCCATTCCTCGGGCGGGTGGAGCCTCTCCAGGGCGACCCGGGCAATTTCCTGGGCCGAGTATCCGAGCATCCTCTGCGCCGCGGGATTCGCGAGCGTTATCGCGCGCGTCTCCGGGTCCACGATGAGCATGGCCTCGGGATTCCGCTCGAAGAGGATGCTGTAGCGCCCCTCCGACTGGCGCAGCGTCTCCAGCCCCGTGAGGTCCTGGATCAAGATCATGGCTTCCCGCGGCTTTCCGTCGAGTCCCTTGATCGGAAGGGCGGTCAGATAGAGAACGCCGGCTGCGCCCTCGAGCGTTGGACGAAGCTCCTGGTGGGTGACCTCGTTCCGTTCCAGCGCCCTCCGGATGGGGCAATCACACGGGTGCGACTCGCCGGTGGGACCGAGCCTCGAGCAGATCTCGGAGCACGGCCTTCCGATCCAGCTCGGCGCCGCTTCATCGAACGGGAGGAGCACGGTCATGGCCCGGTTGTTCCAGCGGATGATGCGCTCCTCGTCGGTCACGAACACGAACGTGTCCGTCTGGTTCACGACCGCGGCGAATTTTTGGCGTTCGCGATCGAGAACGCGGAGATGCTCGTCGAGGGTTTTGAACCAGCGCTTGTCGCGCTCCGCCTGGCTCCGGAGCTTGGATATCTCGGTCCATCGGTTCGCCGGGCACGCGATCAGCTCGGCGGCCGCGAGGATCCATGCCGAAGTCCTCGAATCTTGTGGAACGGCCTCAGCGGGCCACGAGAGCGCCGCGGCGCCGAGGGGCCCCGACTCCGACATGAGGAGCACCGTCCTCGTCGCATGTCCGTCGTGGGCCTGATCGGCGGTGGCTAGATGGTCGCCTCCAAGGCGGATGGCCGCGAGCGCCTCCACCTTCAGCCGGGGGCGGAGTGCGGCTTTGATCGCGGGGTCGTCGGGCGCCCAGTGCTCGCGAAGGGGAGCGTCGCCATCCGCCAGGAACACGACGGCGGCCTCCGCCCCGGCGCAGCGGCGCAGGATGTTGAGAGCCTCCACGAGGGAGCCCTCGAGAGAGCCGGCGTGGAGCACCCGCGGGATCGACTGGAGAAGCCAGTCGAGGCTGTTGGGCGAGGGCTCGCTCGTGTTCGTCATCGGGCTCTCGTCATCGGGGCTATGGAGCGCGGCCCAGGCGCTCGCGGGACTCGTAGAGCGTCGCAAGCCAGTCCGCGATGCGTTGCACGCGCGCCACGGAGGTTTCGTCGAAGGCCGCCACCTGATGGCTGTCGATGTCCACCTGGGCGTAGATCCGTTCGCCTCTGCGGATGAGGATCACCAGCTCGGAGCGCGTCTCGGTGCTGCACGCCAGGTAGTTGCTCTCGAGACGGACGTCGGGAACGTTGATGTTGCGGCGCTCGGCGACGGCCGTGCCGCAGACGCCCCGGCCCACTCCGATGAACACGTGATCGGTGGGCGCGCCGATGAAGGGTCCGAGCCGAAGCACGTTGTCGGGGAAGAGCTCATAGATCCCCGTCCAGTGGAAGCGGTCGTCCAGGTCGTGGAGACCGCGGACCGCCGCCTCCAGCATTTCCTCGAACGGGGCGCCGGAATCTTTGAGTCGCTCGAGATTCGCGATGACGGGATCGGTCTTGAACATCGACTCGTGCCCTCATGTCTGTGGTACAGGGAATCGCCACGCGCGGAAGATCTCTCCGTTTCATCGGAATGAATCGGCCGCGGTGATCCCATTCTTGACGTGCGGAGGACATAGGCCGCCAGAGGCCAGCAGATGCGGATAGAGGTTATCTTGTATTGTGACAGCGGATTGTGGCCGTTCTAGACCGATCTTGCGACCGCTGTTCCCCGCGTGAGATTCAGGAGCAGGGACTCCTCGTCGTGGACCTGGCCGGAGGTCAGTAGTCCCGCGGCAGAAAGCACGCGCTCCAGCCGGATGAAGTCGGGCGCCGGGATTCCGGCTTGATCCAAGAGCGCGACATCGCGCAGGAGATCGGCGGGAGGGCCCTGGGCCAGAATGCGCCCGGAGGCCGGGGCTCCGCGCCCGTGGGTTGTCGCCTCGCCCCCAGCCACGGCATCCCGCCCGAGCACGATGACGCGGTCGGCGACCGAGGCCACGAAGGCCAGGTCGTGGCTTGCCAGGACCACGGTCCTGCCCCGCTCGCGAAGCGCCGCGATGACGGCGGCGAGCGAGCGCCGACCCTCGGGATCGAGCCCCGCGGTCGGCTCGTCCAGGAGGAGGAGCCGGGGAGCCTCGATCAGCACGCCCGCCAGCGCCGCCCGGCGCTTTTCCCCTTCGCTGAGCGTCAAGGGGAAGCGGCCCGCGAAGCGCTCCGGATCCAGGCCCACTTCCCGCATGGCGCGCCGCGCGCTTCCGGCGCGCTCCTCGGCGGGTATTCCTTCGACCCAGAGGAGCGCCGCCACGTCCTCGAGCACGGTGCGTCCGAAGAGCTGGCGCTCCGGATATTCGAGCGCGAGCGCCACCGGGCGCACCCGGGACACGGCCGGAGACTGGCGATGCACGGAGCCTCGGCTGGGGGCATGGAGGCCGGCGGCGAGCTTGAGGAGTGTGCTCTTGCCGGTGCCGCTCCGGCCGATCGCGGCCACCACCTCGCCCTGGCCGATCTCGAGATCCACTTCGTGGAGGATGGGCGCCCCGCGCGGCCCGGACGGCGACCAGGCGACGCCGTTCATCGCGAGGGCCGTGGGCCCGCGACCGGGGCCGGGGCGCCCCCGCGCGCCTCCTTCCGCCATCGCGGTTGTATCCGCGCCTTCGGCCGGGTGCGCGCGCAGCACCCGCTCGACCTGCTCCACGTCGGCAGCCAGCGGCCCCGGCCAGCGCCCCCCGATGGCCAGGATCGCCGAGGCGCGAAGTGCTAATGGGTAGGGCACGCTCGCGCCGTCGATCACCGCGCGGGGCGTGAGCTGAGAAAGCGAGCGAAGCGCCCCCGCCTCGATCACGTGGAGCGCTTCGCCCGGGAACGGAGGATCGGACTCCTGATGCGTGCGTACGACCACGCGGCCCCCACCGATCGCGTCTTGCACCAGCCTCTCCTCCAGCTCGCGCCGGGAGCCCGGGTCGAGATGGGCCAGCGACTGATCGAGCAGGAGGCAGCCGGGCCGCCCGGCGAGGACCGCTGCCAGGAGGGTCCGGGCCTTCTCACCCGCGCTCAGGCTCTGCGGCGCGCGCGAGGCGAGAGATCGCAGGCCAAACTCCTCGAGCGCGCTCGCCGCGCGCGCGCGCACCTCGGTTGCCGCGATGCCCAGTGACTCGAGGCCGAAGGAGATCTCGGCCTCGACCGTGTCGGAGAGAAATTGGGGGTCCGGCTCCTCGAAGAGCGCGGCCAGCGAGGGCCAGAGCGAGCGCCCCTCGCTCCCCGCCCGCACCTCCTCGCCGCCGAGAACGTAACGTCCCGCGGTGGGGGCCTTGAGCCCCGCGAGAATCCGGATCAGCGTGGTCTTGCCGGAACCGTTGGGTCCGAGGAGGAGATGGCTCGATCCGGGCGCGGCAACGAAATCGAGCGGCCCGAGAAGTGCGCGCGCCTCGCCTCCTCCGGGAGGAGGAGGGACCGCGTAGGCGACGCCCTCGAGGCGGATCAGATCAAACCGTGGTCCGCGCGCTCTCGTGGAGGAAGGAGCGGACCTCGTCCATGATCTCGACCAGCGGGCGCCCGGACTCCTGCGCAATCCGCTTCACGTCGTCGTATTCGGGCATGCGCCGCTCCTCTCCGGAGGGAAGGACGGCTGTCTTGACCCTGATGGTCCCGAGAGGGGTCTTCACTTCCGCGACCGAGCGCGTCAGCTCCACGCGGCCTTCGTGGCGCACGCGAACGCCGATGGTGGTCGATTCCGCGAACAGCCGCTCGAGCACCTCGTGGGCGCGCGAGGAATCCGCGATCGCGGTGACCAGCACCCCCGGCCGCCCCTTCTTCATCTGGACCGGAGTGAGAAAAACCTCGCGGGCGCCGCTCTGGAAGAGGCTCTCGGTGAGATGGCCGTAGAGCTGGGGGTTCATGTCGTCGATCGTCGTTTCGAACACCTCGACGGCGCCGGAGTCCCTTGCCTCGAGCGGCTCGCCCAGGAGCGCCCGCACGATGTTCGGGCGCTCGGCCATATCGCGGGCGCCGGTCGCCACGCCGGTGCGGCTGGGCCGGATGCCCACGGGCTCGCCGATGGTGTCGCAGAGAGCGCGCAGGAGGGCCGCACCCGTGGGGGTCGTCAGCTCGGCTTCGATCTCGGTCATCCGGACGGGAACGCCTTCGAGAATGCGGACCGTCGCGGGCGCGGGGACCGGCAGGGTCCCGTGCGCCGCCTTCACGAAACCGCGTCCCTGAGGGACGACGGAGGCGTGGCAGCGATCCACGTCCAGGATCTCGAGCGCCCAGGCGGTGCCGACGATATCCACGATGGCGTCGAGCGCGCCCACCTCGTGGAAATGGACCTTCTCGAGGGACGTCCCGTGGACTTCGGCCTCGCAGCGTCCCAGAAGCTCGAAGGTTCCGAGGGCGCGCCGCAGCACGCGCGGGGGGAGCCTTCCGGCCTCCAGCATCCGGCGTATCTCCGTGAAGTGGCGGTGCGCCTTCGTCTCCTCGGTGCGGACATCGAGGAGAAGGGCGTCGAAGCCGTGGCGCTTCACGAGAGTCGATCCCAGCGAGATGCCCGTAAGCGGCAGCGCGCGGAGGCGGCTCTCGATCTCGGGAAGCGGAGCGCCGAGCGCCACGAGAGAGCCCAGGATCATGTCCCCGCTCGCGCCGCCGACCAAGTCGAAGTAAACGATGCTCACGCTCAACTCCCCGATCGGGACCGGAGGGCGATCACGCCCGCGGCGTAACCCGCGCCGAACCCGTTGTCGATGTTCACGACGGTGACACCCGCGGCGCACGAATTGAGCATCGCGAGAAGCGCCGCGAGCCCGCCGAAGGACGCGCCGTATCCGACGCTGGTGGGCACCGCGATCACCGGCCGGTCGGTGATGCCGCCGACCACGCTCGCGAGGGCGCCCTCCATCCCGGCCACGACGACCACCACCGAGGCCTTCCGGAGCGCTGGGACGTGGCGAAGTATCCGATGGATCCCGGCCACGCCGGCATCGTACACCCGCTCCACGCGCACGCCCATGAATTCGAGGGTGGCCGCTGCCTCCTCCGCGACCGGGAGGTCGGCGGTTCCACCGCTAACGATGAGGACGCGCCCCCGGCTCCGGCTCGAGGCGCGCGCGCGGGCAGCGTTTCTCCTGCCGGCGCGCCTCACCGCCACCGTCCGCGCGGGCTCGTTCCAGATCGCGTCCGCGCGGAACGCGTCGCAGAGCGCCTCCGCTTGCTCCGCGCTGGCCCGCGTGGCCAGCACCCGGCCGCTCTTCGCGAAGATCGCACGCGCGATCGCGACGCATTGCGTCTTGGTCTTGCCCTGGCAGTAGATGACTTCGGGAAGGGCCTGGCGAACTCCGCGGTGGTGGTCCACGGTAGCCGGGCCGATGGATTCGAACGGCAGGTGGGCGATCGCCTCCAGCGCCTCGCGCGTGCTGACGCTTCCGCGGCGGACGCCGGTCAGGAGCTTACGGAGCCGCGCAGGATCCATGAGCGTCTACGGCCTCTCCATCCCACCCGGGCTCCTCCGAGCCGCCGGACGCCGGGATCAAGGGCTCGGGAGCGCTCTCGAGCTTCTCCAGATAGCGCAGGAGCAAGGTCTCCACGTCGGCGGGCGTCTTGCTGTGGTTGACCTCACGGCAGAGCGTGGAATTGTCGTAGAGCCCGCGCACGTACCAGGCGACGTGCTTTCGCATGAGGACGGCGGCGTAATCCCCTTTCTTCGCGGCCAGGTCGTGCAGATGGGCGATCGCGGTGACGATGCGCTCGCGAGCCGTGGGGGCCGGGCCCGGATCCTCCCCGTTCAGGAGCCGGTGGGCCCGCTCGAAGAGCCATGGGTTGCCGAAGGAGCCTCGGCCCACCATGACTCCGTCGCAGCCGGTCTCGCGGATCATGCGGAGCGCGTCCTCGGGCGTCTTGACGTCGCCGTTTCCGATCACGGGAAGGTTGGTGCTCGCCTTCACCTCGGCGATCACCTCCCAGTGGGCCTGCCCCGTGAATTTCTCGGAGCGGGAGCGCGCGTGGACCGTGACCCACCGCACGCCGGAACGCTCGAGAGCCTGCGCGACTTCAGGCGCGTTGGTGGAGTTCTGGTCCCAGCCCATGCGGATCTTCGCGGTGACGGGAAGGCTGACCGCATTCACCACCGCGGTCGTCACGCGCTCCAGCCGGTCCATATCCGTGAGCATGGCGGCACCGGCCTCGCGGGCGATGACCTTGCGCACCGGGCACCCGTAATTCAGGTCGAGGGTGTCGAAGCCCAATCCCTCGCACATGCGGGCGGCCTCGGCCATGACGGCGGGATCGGAGCCGCAGAGCTGAGCGCCGATCGGGCGCTCCTCGGGGCGGTACTCCAGAAGCTCGAAGGTCTTCGGATTCTTGCGCACCAGGCCGTCCGACGAGGTCATCTCGCAGAAGACCATGGCGGCGCCGTGCCGCCGCGCGATGCGGCGGAACGGCGAATCCGTCACGCCGCAGAGCGGCGAAAGAAGAACGTTGCCCGGGATCTCGACCTTTCCGACAACCATCGCTCCTAGCGTACCGACTTGGCGGTGTTCAGCGGGGTGAGCCCCGGCTTGCCCTTGTTCATCTCCGAGGCGAGCGCCAGGAGCTTGGGCAGGGTCGGAGCCTTGTCGAAGAGCGCCGCGGCCGACTTCACCTGCTCATCGCCCTCCAGCGCGATCCGGTAGGCCTCTTCCTCGCCGCCGTAGCGGCGGCCCAGCTCGCGGCGTAACCCGCTGTCGACCCACTTCCGCGCGCCGGAGAGCGAGTCCGCGTTGACCTCGACCTTCTCGTCGCGCAAGAGCTGCATGAAGTCATCGCGCATGGCGGGCGTCAGCGTGTAGTTCGACGGCGCGTACTTGTGCTTCGCCGCATACTTGACCGCGTACTTGAAGAAGACCTGCTTCGCCTCGAGATCCTCGATGATGCGCGGCAGCTTCACCTCGACCAGCTCCACGTCCGGCGTGATGCCGCCGCCACCGTAGACCACCCGGCCCATCTCGGTCCGGTACTGGGGCTTCGGCTTCTTCGACTCGGTGGCCGCATCCGTCTTGTCGGTCTCGTCGGTGTCCCCTTCCTCCGCGAGCGCTCCGTCCTTCAACTGTTCGTCCTTCTGGATGCAGCGCCCGCTGGGCGTGTAGTACTTGGCGGTCGTGAGCTTGAGCTTGGGCCCCTTCACGCTGCGCGTGAGCGGGATGACGGTCTGAACGAGGCCCTTTCCGAACGTGGTCTTTCCGACGACCAGGCCCAGATCCAGGTCTTGCAGCGCGCCCGACACGATCTCGGAGGCCGACGCGGTCCACTGGTTCACGAGGATCACGATAGGGTAGTCGCTGTGCGTGTGATCGGCGGTCGAGAAGAAATCACGGTTCTGCGACGCATCGCGGCCCCGCGTGTACACCACCTTCTTCCCGCGCGGCGTGAACTCCTCGGCCACCTCCACCGCCTGAGAGAGGAGCCCGCCGGGGTTGAAGCGAAGGTCGATGATGACTCCGCGCGGATGCATCTTCTCGAGCTTGTCGAAGGCGGCGTCCATCTCCTCGCGGCTGCGCTCCGAGAAATTCGAGAGCCGGACATAGCCGACTCCGTTGCCCAGCATGCCCGCGTAGGGAACGCTCTTGATCTGGATGATGTCGCGGACGATGTCGAAATCCATGGGCTTCTCGCGACCCTCGCGGAAGATGTTCAGCTTGACCTTGGTCCCACGCTCGCCGCGCATCTTCTTCATGGCGTCGTCCAGGGAGAGCCCTTCCGTGGACGTATCGTCGATCTTGATGATGCGATCGCCTCCAAGGATGCCCGCCTTCCAGGCCGGCGTCCCCTCGATGGGGGCGATGACGGTGACCCAGCGGTCCCGCATGCCGATCGAGATTCCGATCCCGCCGAACGCGCCGTGGGTCGTGGTCTCGAGGCGCTCCGCCTCGTCCTTGTCCAGGTACTGGGAATAGGGGTCCAAGGTGCGAAGCATTCCGCGAATGGCCGCGTCCATCAGCTTGTCGCTGCTGACCGGCTCGACGTAGTTGTCGCGGACCTTGGCCAGGACCTGGATGAAACGCTCGATATTGGAATAGGTGTTGTCGTTCGTTTCCTGAACCCGAGCGACCGCCCACGTGCCGGCTATCAGAGCGACCACGAGGACGCCTACCGCGATGATCTGCCTACGATTCATGACCTGTTCACCTCGGGTCGTTGAGTGTCCAGCCGCTCAGGATCCTCTGCACGTCTGCCTTTATCTGATGCGCGAGGGTGTCTTCCGGATCCGTACCCCGCAGCACCACAATTCGTTCCGGCTCTCGCCGCGCCAGCTCCAAGTACCGGGCGCGGACGGCTTCAAAGAACGCTCTGCTCTCCCTCTCGATCCGATCGGGCGGATCCCCGGACCGCCGCCTGGCCCGATCCAGCCCCAGCTCCACGGGGACGTCGATCAGGTAGGTCCGTGCCGGCTTGATCCCCCCGGTCACCCACTCGTTGAGCGGGGTCAGGATCGATTCCGGTATGGTCCGACCCCCGCCCTGGTAGGCGACGGTTGCGTCCGTGAACCGGTCGCAGACAACGATTTCGCCCCGCCCGAGGGCCGGTCGAACCGTCCTCGCGACGTGCTGCGACCGCGCGGCCAGGAACAGCAGCAATTCGGCCCCTTGAGCCAAGGGCTCCTCACCGCCTCGCAGGATCAGGTCACGGACCTTTTCCGCAAGCGGGGAGCCGCCGGGCTCACGTGTCAAGCATACCGGAATTCCGTCTTTAAGGAGAGCGTCGCGAAGGAGAGCCGCCTGAGTCGATTTTCCGGACCCCTCGATCCCCTCCAGGGTGATCAGTAGCCCTTGGGCCACGTTTTTGGCTAGACGCTCTTCCGGGCGGCGCGCTTGAGGCCGCTCCGAGACGCCTTGGCGCGGGCCGTGCGCTCGGTACGAGCGGGCTTGGCCTTGGGCGCGGCCTTCTTCTTGTGGCCGTACTTCTCGATGAAGTCCTCCGTCATCTGCCGCGCGATGTCGTCGGGATACTGCACGGGCGGAGACTTCTTGAAGTACGAGGAAGGACCGATCAGGGCGCCGGAAAGGCCATTGTCGAGGGCGAGCTTGACGCAGCGGACCGCGTCGATGATGACGCCCGCGGAATTGGGCGAGTCCCAGACCTCCAGCTTCAGCTCCACGTTCAAGGGCACGTCGCCGAAGGTGCGCCCTTCGAGGCGGATGTAGGCCCACTTGCGGTCGTCCAGCCACTCGACGTAGTCGCTTGGCCCGATGTGGACGTTCTTCTCGCCGATCTCGTAGTCGAGCATCGAGGTGACCGCGTTCGTCTTGGAGATCTTCTTCGACTCGAGGCGCGAGCGCTCGAGCATGTTCAGGAAGTCGGTGTTTCCGCCCACGTTGAGCTGGCTGGTCCGCTCGAGGCGAACGCCGCGCTCGCGGAAGAGCCGCGTCAGCACGCGATGGATGATGGTGGCGCCGACCTGCGACTTGATGTCGTCCCCGATCACGGGAAGCTTCTTCTGCTCGAACCGGCGCTGCCAGTACTTCTCGCGCGCGATGAAAACCGGGATCGCGTTCACGAAGCCGCAGCCGGCTTCGAGGATCTGCTCGACGTACCATTTCGTAGCTTCTTCAGAACCCACCGGTAGATAATTCACCACGACATCCGTCTTGGTGTCCTTGAGCAGTTTGACAATATCCACCGTCGGGCCGGGCGCCTTCTTGATGATCTGCGACAGGTATTTGCCCAAGCCGTCGTGCGTCATGCCGCGCTGCACCTTGACGCCCAGCTTGGGCACCTTCGCGAACACCACCGTGTTATTGGGCCAGGTGACGATGGCCTCGGACACGTCCTTGCCAACCTTTTGAGCGTCCACGTCGATGGCGGCCACGACCTCGACGTCCGAGATGTGGTAGCCGCCCAGGTTCACGTGCATCAGGCCTGGAACGCGGTCCGCCTGCTTGGCCTTGCGGTAGTAGTGCA
>JAYWED010000016.1:0-32751 GCA_043779525.1 Candidatus Eiseniibacteriota bacterium
TGATATAAAGCTTCTTTACTGCACTAAACCGCTATCCCGCACCCACATCCATGTCATTACCACCGCCACTATCAAATCACCTATAATATTTCTTGATAACCCCGCCTGCGATCGGTGCGTCATCGCCACTCGGCGTAAATCCTAAGCGTCGCAATTCCATAATGTTACATCTATGTTCCTTGCAGTGTCATGGCCTCCAACATCTTGGCATGCGGGCTGCAATAGCATGTGACCGGAGGGGGGGACCTCCAAGGAGCCTGCGGGTTTGGCCAGTGGTGGTGGGTTAGCTGCCCGATCGAGCACCGGCCTTGATCGAATCAGCCGTAACCCAATAGAGCTGGCTGGGCCGGGGCTCATTTTTTTGCGGGAGCATATGCGCGAGCATGTGCTCCCGCCTTTTCATGCTCCGGAAGCCGGTCTAGCTGCTGGCCCACCCTCTGTTTCCTCCTCGTCACAGTGTTCCCGATACCCTACGTCGCCTCACCTCTGCCTTCCCGCTTCAGCCTTTCCACAACCGCATGAATCCGAAGCAATTACGGCGAGTCGATGGGTTGCGTGCGGCATGGCATATCGCTTGCGATTCATGAGCGCGACAGGTATTGCCCTTGCCCCATGAAACGAAGGAGGTAGGCATCGTGATCCGGAACCTGACCAGAGCACTCGCCCTCTCGACCGCCCTCCTGGCGCTCGGCTGCAATCAGGATAAAGTCACCAACGTGACGATCGACCGGCCTCCGAGCACCGTGGACGGTGTCTACAGCGTCACCGGCGACGGGCGCGTCACCGTCTACTGGCGGGCGAACCAGGAAACCGACATCGACTACTACAAGGTGTACCGAAACTCCGCTTCTACCGGCACCTTCACCCTGATCGGATCGAGTCCCACGACCAGCTTCATCGATACCAACGTGGCGAACGGCAACACGTATTTCTATGCCGTCTCCGCGGTGGATCTCGCGGGGCAGGAGAGCGCCCAGTTGAGCTTCGAAAACGTGTTCGACACGCCGCGGCCCGAAGGCTTCGGGGTCTCCCTCACGAACACGTTCACGACCGACGCCACGAGCGGCTGGGATTTCTCGGCGCAGGTTCGGCGCTCCGCGCTCGACGCGCAGACCGACATCTATTACGGCTCGCAAGCGGGCCACTTCCTGGTCTACGTTCCCGATACCCTGAACACCAAGATTCAGGACGCGGGATTCGTGGCGCTGCGCGACGTGGATTTCGCGCCGCCATCGGGTTGGTCGGCGGACGGCGAGGTGGAAGCGATCGTCGGACACAGCTACATCGTTCTCACGCGCGACAACCATTACGCGAAGTTTGAGGTGAGATCGCGCGACGGCTCGGCGATGGTTCTGGACTGGGCGTACCAGATCGACGCCAATAACCCCGAACTCACGAGGCGGGTGCCCTGATGAAACGATCGCGGGCTCTATTCGCGGCGGCGTGGATGACCCTCGTCGCGGCGGCCCTTCCGGCCGCCGCGGCCGAGCATGTTCCGTTGCCCGCCGGCGCGGATGATCAGGCGGGGGACGTCTATCCGGCGCAGCGAATTGTCCGCGTGGGACGGCCCGACGTGGACGTGTGGGTCAACAAGGACGAAGGCGGCATCTACCGCCCCGGTGAAAGCATGCGGGTCTATTTCCGGTCCTCCGCGGACAGCTACGTGCTCGTGTTCAACGTGGACACCGACGGCTACATCCATCTCGTCTATCCCTACGGACCCGAGGACCCGCCGCTCGTCGAGGGAGGACGCGAGTACCGGATCCCCTCCCGAAGCGACCCTTACGACCTGGTCGCGGATGGCCCCGCGGGCATCGAGTATGTCGTGGCCGTGGCGAGCCCGTTCCCGTTCCAGAACCTTCCCTGGTACCTTTCGGCGGACCGCGCCGACGGCGGACGTCCCGATTTCGAAGACGACCAGGGCGACGACACGGACTCCGGACAGATCGCGGGGGATCCCTACGTGGGGATCGACCGGATCGTGAGGAGAATCGTCCCGCCGGGACGCGAGGACCGCGTCGCGACCAACGAGACTTATTTCTACATCGAGCGGCGCGTGGACTACCCGCGTTACGTCTGCGCGGATTGCCACTACCACCCGTTCTATTTCGATCCCTACGTCAACGCCTGCTCGGCATTCGAGATCCGTGTCGACGCGACCTGGGCACACTACGCGCCGATCCGGTTCGGCACCGTGCGCCCGCGCTACATCTATCGCGTGCGTTCCGGAGCTCCGACCCGATATCGCCAGTGGAAATCCCAGTGGTCCTCCCTGGATGGCCGGGCCATGCTTCGCACGCGCTTCCTCCCCGAGCGCGACATCCGCTATCGTCGGGAGCGGCCGCCCCAGGCTCGGGCCGCGAGGCCGGAATTCCGGGATCTTCGCCGCTACCGCGAAGGAAAGATCTGGCGAGGACGCGACGAGATCCTGAGACTCCGCGAAACGCGGGATCGCGTGATACCGCCCGGGGACCAGGGATACCGCGGGCGCCCCACGCCGACTCCGGATCGCGGATGGCGCGATCGCGGCGAAAGGCCCAATCCGCCCCCGAATCGGGGATGGTGGCAGCGGGGCGAGCGCCGCGCGCCCGAGGACCAGGGAGGCAACGCCCGGGACCGCGTGCAGCCGCAGGATCGCCGCGAGCGCCAGCCCGACCGTGGGCAACCGCAAGATCGCGGGCAGTCGCAGGATCGCCGCGAGCGCCAGTCCGACCGTGGGCAACCACCGCCTCAGGAAGACCGGGGAAACCACGAGCGGGCCACGCCTCCGCGCGAGGATCGGGGTGGCGGCAACCACGACGGCGACCAGAAGGACCGCGGGGACAACAAGGACCGCGGGGACAACAAGGACCGTGGGGACAACAAGGACCGTGGGGATCGCGTGAGGCAGGACGACGGAAACCGCGATCGCGGGGACCAGGAGCGGAGAAGGCCCGACGGCCGCTGAGCGCCGACATTGACCGGGCCGTATGATCGCGGCTACACTCCTCAGGTGCGATTCGGTACGGCCCGGTCCAGTCGGACGTCCGCGTTCCTCCTGGCAATCTCCCTAACACTGCTGGCGCAAACGGCTTCAGCCGTGCCGCCCGTCCCTGGGAAGCACGGTGCGGTCGGGCCCAAAGAGGGCTTTTCCACCTCGCGTCTCAGGCCCGATTTCGCGCTCCTGCCGGCCCGCGGCGAGCGCATCAAGCTCGAGGCGCAGGCGACGCTCCGCGTCCTCGCGGTGAGGGTGGCCTTCAGCGACACTCCCATCGATTCTTCGACCGCCTATTACAACCGCCTTCTGTTCTTCATGAACCAGTACTGGAACCAGGTCACGGAAGGGGCGGTGACGCTCCAGCCGACGCTCTGGGATTCGGTGTTCACGCTTCCCCACCCGATGTCCTACTACGGGAACGACGACCGCTTCCAGGAGCGCGTCGTCTTCATGATTCGCGACATGGTGGCGCTCGCCGACTCCACGGTCGACTTCCGTCCCTACCAGAGCATCGTGATCTTCCACGCGGGGCAGGGTCAGGAGGCGGACGTCCTGGACAACAGCCGCGACCAGATCTGGTCCGCGTTCATCACCCAGCAGGACATGAAAGCCATCCTCCCGGACTCGACCGGCGCGGTCGGGATCAAGACGAACGACGCGATCACACCCGGGAATTTCTTCCGCGTGAAGGAGGTCGTGGAGCTTCCGGAGTCCGAAACTCAGGACGGCTATGTTTTCGGGATGACCGGCGTCACCTGCCATGAGTTCGGCCATCAGCTCGGATTGCCCGATTTGTACGACACCAACGCGGGCGTGAACGGCTATTCGCAGGGGCTCGGCGCGTGGGACATCATGGCGACCGGCGTCTGGAACGCGAATGGGTTCGTTCCGTGCGCGCCGAGCGCGTGGAGCAAGGAGTTCCTCGGGGTGCTGACGCCGGCGCGGGCCACGAACGACAAGGCCGTAACGCTCTCGCAGGTCGAGCGGCTCGTGGGAGCGAATCCGAGGCTCCTCGAAATCCCGGTCACCCAGAGCGAATATTTCCTCCTGGAGAACCGCGAGCAGGACCCGAATCGGAACGGCCGGTTCGATTTCGATGACGCGAACGGCGACAGCACCTTCGATTTCTACACGGACAGCTACCTCGGCGCCGAGTTCGACTACTTTCTTCCAGGCAGCGGGGCCGGTTCCGGACTCCTCGCCTTCCACGTCGACGAATCGAAGCTCGCTTCGGGACTCACGCTCAATATCGTGAACGGGGACCGGGACCGCAAGGCGGTCGATCTGGTCGAGGCGAACGGCATCCAGGATCTGGACGACCCTCCCAACGGCTTCAACGGAGGCAGCCCCGATGACGTGTTCCGGGCGGGCTGGCGCGACCACTGGACACCCACCACGACTCCTTCGACGGAGGCGTACGGACACGTCGCCACAGGCATCTCGGTCACGAACATCAGCGCGGCGGACAGCCTCATGACCTTCGATCTCGCCTTCGACCGGCAGAAGCCGGGTTGGCCCGTGGTGATCGGAGGACGCTCCAGAAACGGCGGCGTTCCTCCGCTCGCCGTGGACCTGAACGGGGACGGGCTGCTCGAGCTGATCGTCCCGGTGCAGCGCCTCAACAATACCGGCGCCGTTTACGTCCTCGAGCCCAACGGGAACGATCTGCTCGATCGAGACTCCAACCCGGCGACCCGCGACGTATTCCTTTCGACGGCCTCCGGCGTGAGCGCGACCCCGTGCGTCGGCGACATCGATGGCGACGGAATTCCGGAAGTCATCATCCAGACCGTGGACGGGACGATCTACGCAGTGCACGCGAACGGAACCGAGGTTCAGGACGGGGACTCCAATCCGGCCACCCTCGGCGTTCTCGTCCTGGGGAACCCGGCCCTCGGCGGCGGGCAGCCAATCCTGGCGGACCTGAACGGCGACGGCGCCATGGAGATCATCCGCGGCCGCTCGTCCAGCGTGGGGGGCGGCTCCTTTCTCACCGCATATCGCGATTCCGCCGGCACGATCGCGACGTACACGATTCCGGTCGGAGGGTCGACGACCGGACCCGCCGCGGCGGCGGATCTGGACGGAGACGGGCTGCCCGAAGTGGTCATCGCGAGCTCCCGGGGGACCACCGGAGAGAACTCGTTCACCGGGCTCTTCATCGCCAACTGGGAGATCTTCAACGACCCGCTCCTTCCCGCGGACCCGACCGAATTCAGCGCCTTCGTGGCCCAGCCGGGAGCCTTCTCCCCTCCGATTCTCGCGGACCTGAACCGGGACGGAAAACCCGAGGTCGTGGTGTCCGATCGAGAAGGCGGGCTCCACGCATTCGAGTTCAACTTAGCCGCTCACATCGGGGGAGACCTTCCTTCGCAGTATGTCACCGCGCGAGAGCTGCCCGGGTGGCCCACCGCGCCGCTCACGCAGGGGGCGCTCTCCGAGGTCTCGATCGGGGACCTGGAACATGACGGCTTCCCCGAGGTCATCCACACCGGCGGCAACTGCCGCGTGGCCGCGGTTCATTACAGCGGCTCGCCGAGGAGCGGCTTTCCCATCGACGCCCGGGATCCGCTGGCTCCGGCGGACTCCACCGCCTTCTGGCCTCCGCTCGTGGCGGACGTGGACCAGGACGGGGTCCTCGACGTGATTCCCATCCTTCCGGACGGGACGCGTCCGGCATACCGGGCCGACGGAAAGAAGATCCCCGGCTTCGGCGAGCTGGGCAGCACGGGCCAGGGCTCTCCGCCCATGCTTCTCGATCTCGACAACGATGGGATCCTGGACTGGGTCGAGACGTTCGATCAGGTCCCCTCCGACCCGCGCGTCCAGATCGACGTCCGCACGACTACGATTCCGGCCACGGCCGGGAGGGTCGCCTGGTCCCAGTACCGCTACGGGCCCACCCGCGCCGGGTTCATACCCTCGGGCCCGGCGGGGCCCCAGGCCGGGACCTCGATCCTCTCCCAGGTGTATGCCTTCCCGAACCCGTCCCATTCCGGCGATTCCTTCATCCATTACCGCCTCGCCGGGAACGCCCGCGCGGTGCGGCTCAAGGTGCTCGATACGTCCGGGCAGGTGGTGGCGGAGCCGGCAACGGGCCCCGCCGACCTGCTGGGCTCGGCCGAGCACGCCGTCCGGTGGAACCATTCCGCTCAGGCGAGCGGTGTCTATGTTTGCCGCGTCGAGGTCCAATCGGACCGCGGCGTCGAGATCGTGTTCACCAAATTGGCCGTGGTTCGATGACTCCATTCGAGGAGAAGCCCATGCATCGGTTTTCGATGGTTCTCGTTCTTGCGCTCGCGTTGCTCGCGTCGTCCTTGTCGCCGCCTCGCGCGCGCGCGGCGGCCGGCGAGGCCGGCTTTGCTTTCTTGAAGCTTGGCGTCGGGGCGCGCCCCATGGGCATGGGGAGCGCGTACGTCGCGCTCGCCAACGATCCGACCGCGGTCTACTGGAATCCGGCCGGCTTGGGCGGAGCCGAAGGGTCCCAGGTGACGGTCATGCACAACGAGTGGATCCAGGACTTCCGCCAGGAATTCGCCGCCGTCTCGCGCTCCGTCGGGGCCGGAACGTTCGGCCTCGGGATCTCGGGCTTCTACACTTCGGAGTTGGAGAGCCGGGATGACGTGGGGAATCTGACCGGGCATTTCGGCTTCAACGACCTCGCGATCACGGGCGCCTACGCCCACCGTTTCGCGCAGCACGCGACGGGTGGAATCGCGGTGAAGTTCATCCGCGAGATGATCGACCAGGAAAACGCGACGGCGGTGGCCTTCGATCTGGGCGGCCGGGTCGCGCTCGGCTCATCCGGGCTGGCTCTCGGGGCGGCGCTCCAGAATCTCGGCGGAGACGCCACGTTCCGGACGGTGTCCTTCCCCCTTCCGCGGACCATCCGTGCCGGCGCGGCGCTGACGCGGGCGATCCCGGGCCTCTCGGGGAAAGGCGTCCTCAGCGCGGAGGTGCGGAACGCGCGCGGGGACGACACGCGGGTGAACGTCGGAGGCGAGTTCGAGTACAAGGAGCGCATCGCGCTTCGGGCGGGGGCCAAGTTCGGTTACGACGACCAGAAGATGAGCTTCGGGGTGGGACTGATTCAGCGCCGTTTCAGCTTCGACTATGCCCTCGTGCCCTTCTCCTCGAACCTCGGCACCACCCACTTCGTGTCGGTCAACGCCCGCCTCTAACGCCCGGGCCGTCCCGGAAATCCTCGAGCCGGAAGACGCCTCCTTCGAGCCGCGCGTAAGTCCGCCGCTCGATCCAATCCCCGAGCACCAGAAGCTCCCCGTCGCTCTCGCGGCGGTGCACCGGCACGTGGAAATGGGCGAGCACCAGCGCGTCGTAGCCCTGGTGGAACACCGGCCGGCCCAAGGTCTGAAAGAGCCACTCCTCGCTGGGGCGCGCCCGTGGGGTGTGGTGGCGGCTCGTGTGGGAGGTCAGGGTGGCCAGCGGAATCCCGATGTCAGGATGGATCCAGCGGAAGAGTCCGCGCGCGAGGCCGTTTCGGAGAACGCGCTTCAGGAACTTGTAGCCGTGATCACCGGGGCCCAGACCGTCTCCGTGCGCCAGCAGGATCTTCCGGCCCTGGAGGGCGAGGGTCAGGGGCTCATCCGTGAACGCGACGTCCAGTTCCCGGCGCAGATAATCGCCGATCCAGAAGTCGTGATTTCCGCCGACATAAGTTACGGAGAGGCCCGCGCGGCGAAGCTCCCCGAGTTTCTGCAGAACGCCGACGTATCGCTTGGGAATCGTATGGCCGTACTCGAACCAGAAGTCGAAGAGGTCCCCGGCAACGTAGAGCGCGGCGCGCTCGGCGAGCACATTGTCGAAAAGCCGTAGAAGGTCCTGCTCCCGGGAGCGATTCGAGTCGGGAGGACCCTGGCCCAGATGGGCGTCGGCGACAAAATAGGCGCATCGGGGCTCGGGCATGCGGCGTCAGTATAAGGGGCGTCCTTCCATGGGCAAGCGCGGTTCCGCTCACGCTCCTACGGGAACCGCATCCTCCGAAAGGCGGTACTACCAGCTTGACAGAAACACCCCGCCTTCCTAGATTGAACAAAGGGCAAAACATTGGGAGTGGATAGGTTATGACGACGACAGCCGGCTTCTGGGACCGCGTTCAGGATGAGCTTCGCTCCGCTTCGGGCAAGGCCCGGAAGGAGGCGGAACGCGCCGTTCGAACGGGAGTGCTCCAGATGGATCTTGTTTCGCTCCGCCGCGACCGCGGGCGGACGCAGGCCCACCTGGGCGAGCGCGTGCTCGCCTTGTGGGGTGCGGAGCGGCTCGAGAGTCTCACCGACGATCCCGAAACTCTGCGCCTCAAGAACCTCGTCCAATCGATCGAAGGGCTGATCGCCGCGAAGGAGCAGGAGCTGAGGTCGATGCGCGCTCGCGCTTCGGACGCGGCCCAGACCCACTAGTCCCCCGCGTCCCGTCGGACGCAACGTCGAGATGGAGGTAGAAGGAATGGAATCAAGAGAGACCATCCGTGCCGCGAAAGTGCTCATCCTTGCGGGCGGCATATTGCTTATCGGAATCGTCGTGGGATTCATCCTCTCGGGGAATCTGAGCCTCTCGCCCACGTCCCAGGCGCGCGAGAGCATCACCCCCGCGGTGAATTCACTCGATAGTCCCTTCACAGTGATCGCGGACAAGACGCTCCCCGCGGTCGTGACGATCGAGACCAAGCGCGATGTTGAGGGTCAAGGCTCCCCGCAATTCAACTTCGAGGGGCCCTATGGGGACTTCTTCAAGCGCCTGTTCCCGGACCAGCCAGATCAAGGGCAGGGGCAAGGGGGGCAAGGCCAGGGCGGTCAGGGCCAGGGCGGTCAGGGCCAGCAGAGATCGCCGCACACGCAGAAGGTGCCCAGCAGTGGCTCCGGTTTCATCATCGAGAAGGACGGCCGGATCCTCACGAACAACCATGTGATCCGCGACGCATCGGACATCACGGTCATCCTGAACGACAAGCGGAAGTTCAAGGCCAGGGTGGTGGGAGCCGATCCCAGCACCGACGTGGCGGTCATCAAGATCGACTCCGACGGGAACCTGCCCGTCGTGCCGCTCGGCGACTCCGACGACGTCCGGATCGGCGATTGGGCGGTGGCCATCGGAAACGCGCTCGGGGAGCTTTCGGGCACCCTGACGGTCGGGGTGATCAGCGGGAAGGGCCGCACGAATCTCTCGATCGTGGGCGGCGCGCCCGCCTATCAGGACTTCCTCCAGACCGACGCCTCGATCAACTTCGGAAACAGCGGCGGCCCGCTTCTGAACATCCGCGGGGAGGCGATCGGGATCAATACGGCCATCAATCCCTCGGGCGTGGGAATCGGTTTCGCGATTCCGATCAACATGGCGAAGCACATTTCCGGGCAGCTCATCGCGCACGGCAGGGTGACGCGCGGCTGGCTGGGCATCGCTCCCCAGGAGTTGACGCCCGAGCTGGCCGATTCGTGGGGCCTCCGGAACGTCTCCGGCGTTCTCGTCGGCAGCGTCAATCCCAGCACCCCCGCCGACAGCGCGGGATTCCGCGTGAAGGACGTGATCACCGAGTTCGACGGGCAGAAAGTCTCCGACGTGCAGAACTTCCGTCTACTGGTCGCGGACACGCCGGTCCACAAGAAGGTTCGTGTGCACGTGCTGCGCGACGGGCAGGCGCAGGACCTCTGGGTCCGGATGGGCGAGCGTCCCGACGAGAAGGCCATCGGCCAGAAGAACGTGCCGCCGACCGAGATTCTCGGTTTGTCCGTCGAGCCGGTGACCGGCGATTTCGGCAAGGCGAACAACGTCAAGGAGAAGAACGGGGTCGTGGTGACCGACGTGGGTCAGGGAAGCCCCGCCGATGACGCGGGCCTGCAGCGCGGCGACATCATCAAGGAAGTGAACGACACGAAGGTGAAAGATGTCTACGATTACAATGCGGCAATCACCCGGGCAAAGACCAGAAGCCCGAAAAAGCCCATCGTGATGCTCGTGAAGCGCGGGGACTCGACGCAGTTCCTCGCGGTGGACCCACAAGGATGATCGAGAGCTGAAAACGTTTCCCTCACAGATGAGATCGAGGCCCGGACCAGCTCCCCGAAGACGGGGACCCTGGACGGGCCTCTCCATTTTGGCTCTGGGCCTGGTCCTCCTGGGCGCCGCCAATTCGCCTCCGCGCGACGCGGGGAGGACGCCGCAGAGCGCGCCCAAGGCCGCGTCGCAGCTCGTCAGGATCCGGTTCTGGACCGCGCCCGATCACACGCGGCTGGTCTTCGATCTCTCCGGCCCGCCGCCCGCCGAGCCTCGCTTCAGGCTTTCGGGGCCGGCCTCCTACGAGATCGTTCTTCCAAGGGCCGGGAAATCGGACGCGGTGACGTCCGAATTCGTGGGCGACAGTCTGGTCGCCGACATCGTTCCGTCGGTCTCGGACTCGGGAGTGGTGGTGCGTGTCGGGCTCAAGCAGCCCGTGACCCCGCTTGCCTTCGTTCTCGCCGCCGCCGACGGCGTTCCCGATCGAATCGTGATCGACGTTCCCGCGCCGGCCAATCCGCAGGCCGACGCCAAGCTCCAGCAGCAGGTGACCGAGGCCCGGAGATCGAACCGGCTCGTCGTCGCGATCGATCCCGGCCACGGCGGCGACGACACCGGCGCGATCGGCTACCGGAGGCTTCCCGAGGCGGATATCGTCCTGGCCATCGCGAAGAAGCTGAAGGGGGAGCTGGAGCAGATCCCCGGCGTGACCGCCGTGCTCACCCGCTCGGGGGACTACTTCATTCCACTCCGGAAGCGGATCGAGATCGCCCGGAAATTCCAGGCAGACGTCATGATCAGCATCCATTGCAACGCGAGCCGGAACCGGGACGCCACGGGGACCGAGGTTTACTTCCTCTCCCTCACGGGCGCCACCGACGAGACCTCACGCGCGTTTGCCGAGTCGGAAAACGCGGCCGACCTGATCGGAGGCGGCGCGCCGCAGGGCGGGGATGATCTGCTCGGAATCCTCTTCGATCTGCGCCAAAACGACACCATACGCCGGAGCAGTGAGCTGGCCGAGAACCTCCTCGACGCGCTCCGAGGAGAGGACCGCCTCAGCACCGGGCGGGGCGTGAAGCAGGCCGGCTTCGTGGTGCTCAAGGCTCCGGACATACCGGCGGTTCTGGTGGAGACCGCGTTCATCACCAATCCCCGCGAGGCGGCGATGCTGAAGGACGCGCAATTCCAGAACAAGGTGGCCGAGCGGCTGGCCGAAGGGGTCCAGGAATACATGAAAAACCACGTCCGGGACGCCTCCAATTAGGAGGAGAGGCGGACGGCCGTGGGGTGTACAATCGCCCGGAGGAAAGCATCCGCAACCCGTACTGTAGAGGAGACCTGCAATGAAACGTAACGCGTTGATCGTCCCCGCGATTTTCGGCGCTCTATGCCTCGCGACCTCGGCCTGGGCCGGCGGCAGCACGTCCTCTGGAAAGAGCGAAGGCGCCTCGAAGCAGGGCGCCCACTGCACCGTCGGAGCCTCGGCGGCTTCGGAAGCTTCGGCCGGCGGCCACTGCGGCATGGGCGCCTCCGCGGCCTCGAAGGAGGCCTGCGCGTACGGGGCCAGCCACGCGGTCTACAGCTTCGCCGTGAACGACATGCATTGCGCCGCGTGCGTGAAGAAGGTGCAGAGCGCCGCCATGGCTCAGAAGGGCGTCCACTGCGTGCACGTGGATCTCGGCACCAAGACGGCCTACATCGTCGCAGAGAAGAAGGTGGATCAGCGCGCGATCGCCAAGGCGGTCAAGGACGCCGGCTTCACCTGCACGTTCAAGTCGGACGGTCCGGATGCTCGCGCCGCGTTCATGAAGGCGATGGCGGCCGGCGGCAGCACGGTCACCTGCCCGGCGAAGAACAAGGACAAGGCCTGATCGAGTAGCGCACCAGCGAACGAAGACTCCGGGCGGCGCCCACAAGGCGACGCCCGTTTCGTTTGCGCGCGAGCGGTGGGCTATCGAGGTCACCGCTCGCCGGGCGCCGGTGTCGATGGGAGCCGCGGATGGGCCGAGATGGAGTCGCCTTTGGCCGTGCTGGTCGCCTTCCGTTTGCGCCGTCCGCCCGGAGGCGGTTTCGAGAGGAGTCGTTTGCTCGTCGCGGTCGAATCGACTTTGGCCCCGGCGGGTCTGTTCGGCATGCTCGCGGCGCTCTTCGTGACTTCTACCGGTCCCTTGGCCGGCGCAAGGAGCATTTTGTGCTGATCGATCTTCGGGACGCCGTATCGGGTAAGGTCGATCTGCACATGGTCGATCAACGTCGCCTTTGAGTTCCCGTCGACCGCATAGGTGCTAAGTTCTCCGCCGCCGAACCACAGGCGCAAGTGGGTAAAGCTGAAAACCTGGCTTGTGAAGACGTTCTCGGGCTTCACGACCGATCCGGCCACCTTGTACTCGCTGAAGAGGCGCGCGCTCTCATTGGGCGGCGGGATCTTGTGGAGCGGCGATCCCGCCCCGCCCGTGACGATGGCGACGAGTACGGCATCCGGCCACGTGAGCAGGGCGCGCTGATAGGCGTGCTCGTGACCGGCGAGGAGGATCGAGATTCCGGCCTCGTGCAATGCGCTCACCATTCGCTCGCGTCGTTCGATCAGCACCTCGTCCCTCTGCCACTCCATCCGGTGCGTTCCGGCCGAGAGTGGGGGGTGGTGCATCATGACCAACACCGGTCCCCGGTGCTCCTTGACCCGTGCCACCAGCCAGGTCAGTTCCTCGTCCGAGTACTTGATCTGGACCTCACGCGTCCAGTGGCTTCCGGCGTTGACAATCGGATTCGAATCCAGCGCGATGAATCGCACCCACCCGTCGGCGGAATCGAAGCAGTAATAGAGCCGATCGCTGCCGACCGGCAGGCCCGTCGCAGTCCGCCAGTTCTCGACCCCGTCCATTGTGTCGGTGCGCTCGTGGTTCCCGGCGATGGGGAAGTAGGGCACCCGCGACGTGAGCGGCTCGCTAATGCGCAGGAAGCGCGCCCAGTTCGGAGGGTACCGCCCGTCATACACGAGATCGCCGGTGTTGATCACGGCCGCCACGTTCTGCCCATGGGCGTGCAGCGAATCGATCTTCGCTACCATCGCGGTCATCACCTGGTGCTCTCGCGCCCACTTCGGCATGTGCCCCATGACGGCGGGGATCTCGCGGATGAGCGCCAGGTCGGGATAGAGTCCTTTCACGACCGCGTACGGAACGGTGATCAGGCCGCGCAAGATCTTGATTGGATTCGGCGAGAGCCCCTGCCGGATCCTCAGTAGCTCCCGCTTTAGGCGCGTGAGGCGGTAGCCCGGGCGGTTGTCGCCGCACAGGAAGATGTTCAACGTATCCGTCGTGTATCCGTCTCGAAGTCTACCGAGGAACCGCCGCGAGGAGTCCGCGGTGCCCGGCGCCAGACCGATGAGTGTGTCCCCGAACAGGGGCCGGAGCGGTATTCGTACATGGCCCCTCAGTCCCTCACCTCGGTTGGTGCTGTCTGCCAGGACTGGGGACACGGTGTGCCCCACATTCGACAGTCGCCCGACGTGGGCGCAGCCGGCGAGCAAGATCACGGCCGCCGCCGTCGCAGTGAGAAGGCCGCGCCCCCCTGGTCGCGGCCCTTCCGAACCGGAACCAGCCATCCAGGATGTCATCCGTGTCGCACTCGGTATTAGGACTTTTCGAGAAGGGTTGCAGGTGCGAACGACGGGGCCGTCCGGGCGCGTGCGTGCTCGGCCGCGAGCAAACCGGTAATAAGGGTCAGGGCGATGGGCGCCGTGTAATCCCCGCCGCGCTCAATGAACTCCCACCAGTAGGAACCGGTCCCGGGGTAGAGCAGCTCGCTTGCAATCTTGTAAACGCATACGAACACGAGCAGAGAGCGGAACGGCTTCAGGAGAACCGCTGCGGCAAGGACCAACTCGAACCATCCGATGGCCGGGGCCAGCGAGACTTGGCCGATGGAGGCGGGGAACCCAGCCTTTGCGTACATGTTCAGGAGTCCTGCCTTGTGCTGGAAGGCGCCGAATCCCGCGTGGCCGACCAATAGCAGCGCGATCGACACGCGTAGGACGAGCCCAACGGTTCGGAGGCGCTCTGCCGCGACCGGCCCCGGCTTGATAGGAGCCAGCCACTCGCGCCACGACCGGGGCCAAGGTTGCAGCAGGAGGAACGCCAGAGGAACGCCGTAGTTTCCGCCCCGCTCCAAGAACTCCCAGATGCCCTGCCCAGCCAGGGGGCGGAGAGCAGCGGTCCAAGTGCACCAGATCGCGGCCCACAGGAGCACAATGGGACGGGGCGAGGCGAGAGCGATGGCGGCAATGATGTAATCGTGGAGTCCGATCAGCGGCATCAGATGCAGGGCGGTGTCCTTGGGTATTCCCGCGACACCAAAGTAGGGAGTCCACTCCGACTTTGCGATGATGCCGTAGGAGCCGTGCCCAAGGAAGCACATGAAGACCCCGAGGCGGAGGACCCAGTGAAGCGAGGCAGAAGCGGTATGAGATTCCGTCACGCTGGAGGTAAGAGCCATACGCACAGTTAATTATGGCCCATTCCAGCGAAATTTCAAGGACCTTCCCCAGTTGATCGCCCTGCGCGGCTCCCGAGGAACTGTACTGGCAGTTGCCCTAACTACCAACGTTCCGCATCGTATATGATTCCGCTAGTGGGGAACCAGGCAGGGGGCCCCCCACATTGCCCCGAAGGTGAACCCATTTCCGAGGATTCTATGACGCAGCCCATCGCTGTTCCCGATGTGGATCGAGAAAGCCTGCGGTGCGAGATCCGCAAGGAGTACACGGAGGTCGCGAGGAACCCCTCCAAGGGATTTCACTTTCATACGGGTCGCCCGCTCGCACGCATGCTCGGCTATGACGATGCATGGCTCGAGCACGTTCCGGAGCCTTCGATCGACTCGTTCGCGGGAACCGGCAATCCGTTCGCCCTCGGACCCATTCGACCCGGCGAGAACGTTGTTGACGTCGGTAGCGGCGGCGGGATCGATTCACTCATTGCGGCGTGGATGACCGGTTCCTCTGGTCGGGTCGTCGGGATCGACATGACTCCCGAGATGCTCGCCAAGGCGCGTGGCTCCGCCGACGCGGTGGGTACGGGGAACGTCGAGTTCCGTGAGGGCCACGCGGAAGAGCTTCCCATCGAGGACGGCTGGGCGGACGTCGTCGTCTCGAATGGAGTCGTGAACCTTTGTCCCGACAAACTCAAGGTCTTCCGCGAAATGCACCGCGTGCTCAAGACCGGCGGGCGTATCCAGGTCGGGGACATCCTGGTTCAGAAGGCGGTGCCCGAGTCCGCCAAGCGCGATATCGACCTCTGGAAGGGCTGAATCGCCGGCGCTCTGCTGGAGGCAGAGCTTCAGGCGACGGTCGAAGCGGCCGGGTTCGAGGGCTTCGAAATCACATGGCGCGCGGATGTGTTCTCTGGAGCGCCGCAGCAATCGAGCGCCGCCGCGTTTGGCACGCTCGGGATCAATTTCCGCGCGCGAAAGCCGGATCTGCCTGCGTCACGGGGTATCTCGTGAATCCCGGCTGCTGAGGTTGAGATGGACGAAAAGCAGCATTGGGATGATGTCTACGGGAAGAAGGCTCCCGACCAGGTGAGTTGGTATCGTCCGCACCTGGAGCGCTCGCTTCAGTTCATCGAGGAAGCGAGGATCCCAAAGGATGCCGCCATCATCGACGTTGGTGGCGGCACGTCCATATTGGTGGACGATCTGCTCGAGCGTGGCTACTCCAATCTCACCGTTCTTGACATCTCAAAGAAGGCAATCATCAGCGCCAAAGAACGCCTCGGACCACGGGCCGCCTCCGTGACCTGGACTGAGGCAGACATTACGTTGGCGGACCTCCCTGTGCATTGTTATGACTTCTGGCACGACCGGGCGGTTTTCCATTTCCTGCTCGATAGTTCCGCTCGCCGCCGCTACGTTGCTGCCACTCGTCAGGCTGTAAAGCCAGGCGGGCATATCGTCGTGGCCACGTTCGGTCCCTCGGGGCCGGAGCGATGCAGCGGCCTCGAGGTCATGCGCTATCACCCCGAGGAGATCCACGCCGAGTTCGGGCACGCCTTCAAGAAGGTCGGGAGCTCTACCGAGGTTCACAAGACTCCATGGGGGAAGGAACAGGAATTCGTGTACTGCTATTGCAGAATGTCGGAGTGAAGTCCGAAGAACGTTTCGATCCTACCGCCCCGATCCAAACAGGGGCTTGATCGTCAGGGGCTCACTTGATAAAGTGAGCAACTATGTCACGTCAGCTGAAGCGCGTGCTCCCGGCAATCGTCAGCGTCGCCAAGGTCAAGGCGACCCGCGACGGGCTCCCCGCGCCCGAGGTGCTCGTGGAGGCGGTGGAGGTCTTCAAACTCCTCGCGAATCCAGTCCGGATATCGCTCATGCACGCGCTCGCGCACGATGAGTTGACGGTCGGCGACCTCGCTCGTGCGCACGATCTCTCCCTCTCCGTCGCGAGTCATCAGCTGGCCCTCCTGCGAAGGATGCGCCTCGTCGCCTGCCGCGACGAGGGCAGGCTCACCTACTACCAAGCCACGGACGCGTTCGTGGGGCACTTGGTCCATGACTGCCTGGCCCACGTCGGTGGAAAACTCGGCAGAGAGAGCGCTCCGCACCACCATCCGCACGGGGTGCCTCGTCCTCGGAAAAGGACGCCAGCGCCTCCGGCGCGTCAGAGCCGCAGAGATTCTCGATGACCCCCACCAGCCCTCCCCATGGCGGGACATGGATTCAGACTGGAGACGGCTTTGTGGAGATAAGCGTTTTCGAAACCCGCGTCCCTCCTCATTTCCGGCTCTACTTCTTCGATCCAGACAAGCGGCCCCGTCCTCCGCTGGCCAGCTCTGGCGTTTCCATCGAGACCATCCGTCCGGACGGCGCGAAGCAGGCTTTCGAGTTCGTGAATGGACCCGGTCACCTTCGCTCCACGACAGACATACCGGAACCTCATGAGTTCCGGCTACGTTTGGTGCTCCAGCCAGGGCACGGTTCGCACACCTACGATACTAGCTTCACAGAGGAGGGGCACGGCCACTCGCACGGCCCCGGCGGCCACACGCACGCACATGGCGGCGGTGTTGCCGGCTGGCTTCGTGGAACGTTCGGCCACTCGCATAGCATCGAGGATAAGGTTGACGAGACGATGGAGACGAATGAGCGAGGTATCTGGGCGCTCAAAATCTCGCTTGTCGGTCTCCTCCTCACCTCTCTCATCCAAGTGGTTATCGTCGTTCTGTCCGGCTCGGTTGCCCTTCTTGCGGACACTATCCACAACTTCGGCGACGCGACAACCAGCATTCCCCTTTGGGTAGCTTTTGCGCTCGCCCGGCGCGGCGTCTCCCGGCACTTCACGTATGGGTACGGCAAAACTGAGGACCTGGCGGGCGTGGCGATTGTCGGCATAATCTTCCTCTCAGCGTGCGTCGCAGCGTATGCATCAGTGATGAAGATAATTCACCCACACCCCATGACGCACCTCTGGGCCGTTGCGGCTGCGGCGCTGGTGGGCTTCATCGGAAATGAGGCCGTGGCCGTTCTTCGGCTCAAGGTGGGCCGGGAGATTGAGTCCGCCGCGCTTATTGCTGATGGCCAGCACGCACGTGTGGATGGCTTCACAAGCCTCGCGGTTCTCCTTGGAGTTGTCGGAGTGTGGGCAGGGTATCCGATTGTTGACCCCATCGTTGGAATGCTCATAACAGTCGCGATCCTCTTCATCGTCAAGGACGCGACGAAGGCCGTTTTCAAACGCATGGTGGACGGCATCGAGCCGAGAATCATCGACGCCGTTGAACGCGCTCCTTTGCACGTTGCCGGCGTCCGGGGAGTTCATCAGGCTCGCGCGAGGTGGGTCGGGCACAAGGTCTTCGCCGACCTACATGTTGCGGTGGAGCCGAGCCTGTCGGTGCTGCAAGCACACAAGATTACCGATGAGGTGCAAGAGGTGCTCCGAACTCATGTGCGTTCTTTCGGTGGAGCGGTCGTCCATGTCTGTCCCCAGGAAGAGGCCAACGCGGATAACTAAGGGTAGCGGCAGCTCTTGGAGGTCAGAGTGCACGCCCATGCGCACGGCCATCACTCGAGCGCGAAATCGCCGGCTTTCGGTCTAGCGGTCGCCCTCAATCTGCTCTTTGTAGCATTCGAGGTACTTTTTGGTTTGCGCGCGCACTCTGTCGGCCTCCTCGCCGACGCCGGGCACAACCTGAGTGACGTGCTCGGACTCGGGCTGGCGTGGTGGGCGGCGGTTCTGGCGCAGAAGCCGCCCACCGCCCGTCACACGTACGGCCTGCGGCGAGGGTCGATCCTCGCCGCGTTCGGGAATTCCGTGATCCTCATGATCGCTGTCGGTGGCATCGCATGGGAGGCGCTCCAGCGGCTTCATCAGCCCCACGTTGTTGCAGGCCGGACGGTCATGGCGGTCGCTGGGGTCGGCGTGGTTCTCAACGGGATAACAGCACTACTCTTCTGGTCCGGGCGAAAGCTCGACTTGAATGTTCGCAGCGCGTTTCTCCACCTGGCCGCTGATGCCGCGGTCTCCCTGGGCGTCGTTGTTGCTGGCATCCTAATCGTTGCTACCGGCTGGCCGTGGATCGATCCCGCCGTGAGTCTTGGGATTGGCGCGGTCATTGTCTGGGGAACCTGGGGGCTGCTGCGGGAGTCGTTCCGCCTGGCGATGGACGCTGTGCCGGAGGGCGTGGATATCAGGGCGATCGAAGCATTTCTCGGAAGCCAGATCGGGATCACCACTGTCCACGACCTGCACGTATGGGCCATAAGCACGACGGAAACCGCCTTGACGGTTCACCTCGTGAGCCCAGGAGGTGAACTCAATGACGCGCGGCTTACCTCCCTGTGCGCGGAACTCCGCGATCGTTTCGGGATCGCGCATTCGACGATCCAGATGGAGCGTGGTGACGGGGAGTGCTCGCAGGCGCCCTCTGGGGTTGTCTGATGCCGCGACCCGTTGCGCTGGTGATGAGGGGATCACCAGCGTGAGTCTGCTCACGGGCTTTGGCGCGGTGAATTTGAAGATGGTTCCGCCCGGGTAGCGCGTCAGCGCGGAGCGGGCGGCGGCAGTGGAGCGCCGCGGCGGGGCTTGGGCTCCGTGTAGCCGGCGAGGCGCTTGGCTAGAGCACGGCGGCTGGCGGGCGTGTTGTCGAACGTCGTGATGACCGTCCGCACCTCGTCCCAACCCTCGGTGACGTTGGGATTCAGCGAAGCGACCGCCACCGTCTCCGGGAAGCGCCTGAGCCAGGCGCGCGCGGTCGCCACGTCCTCCGCCGACAGTGTGCCCCGCGCGGCGAGCGTGAGGAGCGCCGAGCCGGCGATGCGTGTCGGCCAGGTCGCGGGGTCGGGGCTCATCTCCCTGGCGGTCATGCCGTGCGCGCGCAGAAGATCCCCCATGCCCGCGCGGGAGGGGGGCCGGTTCACCTCCAGGATGTCCACGGGATTCCGGAGCGGAATTCCGCCCGCCCCCTGCTTCAGCATCCGGATCGCTCCCTCGGCGATGCGCTCCAGCTCGTCGGGAGAGATGATCTGGCGCGAATCGCGCTCGAGCGCGTCACTCCAGTGGCGCGGCCGCGCGGCGCTCGCGGCCCGCAACGCACGGATCCGTTCCAGGGAGGCCAGGATCCTCTCCTCGCTCAGCCTCCCCGAGCGCAGCGCCTCGCGCAGGGCGGCGAGCGCCTCCTCGGGACCCGGGGTCAGCTTGGAGTAGAGAAGGAGGTCGCAGCCCGCCTCGATCGCGCGCACCGCGATCTCCCCAAAGGGCGCGATCGAGGTCACGCCCGCCATCTCGAGCGCGTCGGTGATGACCACCCCGTTGAACTTCATCCTCCCGCGCAGAAGGTCGGTCACCACGCGGCTCGAGATCGTTCCGGGCCTCGCGGGGTCGGGCTCGAACGCGGGCACGTGGACGTGCGCGGTCATGACCACCGGCACTCCCCAGTTCACGGCCGCCTCGAAGGGACGGAGCTCGCGCAGGTTCATGCGCGCCTCGTCCGCGCTCACGACCGGAAGCGTGACGTGGGAATCGAGGCTGGTGTCGCCGTGGCCCGGGAAGTGTTTCACCACCGGGATGATCCCGCCCGCGAGGAATCCCTCGATCGCGGCGCGTCCGCAGGCGGTCACGTGAGACGCCGTGGCGCCGAAGCTTCGGATCCCGATCACCGGATTCGCCGGATTGGAATCGATGTCGAGAACCGGCGCAAAATCGACGTTGATGCCGAGCGCCAGAAGCCTTCGCGCGGTCCTGTGGGCCAGGTCCTTGACGAGCGGCGGGCCTCCGGAGGAAGCGACCGCGCGCGCCGAAGGGGGCACCTCCCAGAAGGCGGAGATCTGGGAGACCATCCCGCCTTCCTCGTCCGCGCCCACCAGGGCGGGAAGCTCGGGCGAGCCGACCCTCTCGTGCACCCCGCGGGCGAGCCGCGCGGCCTGGTCCGCGTCCGTGAAATTCGCCGCGAACAGGATGACCCCGGAAGGGGCGATGCGGCGCAACGCCTCCTCCACGTCCGGGGTGATCTCGGTCCCGGGCAGCCCGACGATCAGAAGCTCGCCGAGCCGGTCCGCCGCGGGCGCGCTCACTCGCTCTCCGTTTCGAGCAGGAGCTTGCGGTAGCGCGCGTACACGCTCTCGGGGACGGCGCCGGTCCGCACGCCCTCGAGCACGGCGCAACCCGGCTCCATGCGGTGCGTGCACGAGCTGAAACGGCACCTGCCCGCGTCCCTTATTTCCGGAAAGATGGAAGCGGCCTCGGCGGTGCTCGTCTCACCGAGCGAGACGCTTCGAACCCCGGGTGTGTCGATCACGTGTCCGCCTCCGGGCAATGGGTAGAGCTTGGCGCTGGTCGTCGTGTGCTTCCCCTTCCCTGATTTCCCGCTGATCTCGCCGGTCGTGATCTCCGTGCCGGGAAGGAGTTGGCGCAGGATCGAAGACTTCCCGACGCCGGAGTGTCCCACGAAAACGGACGTGGTTCCTCGAAGCGACTCGCGCAGCTCCTCCATGCCCGCTCCGGTCTTCGCGCTGCCGAGCATGTACGAGAGGGGCACCGCGGCATCGGCGATCATCTTCTCGGCCTGGGCCACCGTCACCAGATCCACCTTGTTCAGGATCAGGAACGGCGTGAGCCCTCCCCGGTGCGCGAGCAGCGCCCATCGGTCCACGAGCCCCGCGCGAAAGGGCGGCTCGTCGGCCGAGGATACGATCACGGCCCGCTCCGCGTTCGCCGCGATCACCTGGGGAACACGGTTCTCGCCGCTCGAGCGCCCGAGATGGGTCCTCCGCGGAGCAACGGCGACGATCGAGAGCCCGCCTTGGCCGTTCGTCGCGACCTCGACTTCATCCCCCACGGCGACCACGCTCGAACCGCGGCCCGCCTCCTTCTTGAGTTTGGGATCGAGCGAGGCGGGGAGCAGCGAAACACCGTCCCACACGAGCGCGCTCGGACCGAACATCTGGGCCAGGATCATCGAACGTGTTTAACCGATCGGTTGCCGAGGGGCAAGGTTGATCCCCCGATCCCTTCGAGGGTATGCTGCGTGCCGCCATGGTTCCCGATCGAATCAACTGCCCCCGTTGCGGCGAATCCCTTCCCGCGAATCTCGCGATCTGCGACGCGTGCGGCTTTGATCTGAGCGCTCGCGCGGCAGGAGTCCCCGCGACCGGAGCCTCCCACGAGCATGGCCGCGCGGCGTCGGGCGCCCGGGGTGGCGCGACGCGCGGGGATTCGCATGGCGTCCCGGGGATCGCGTGGCTCCTCCTGGTGGTCGGGCTCGCGGTCGGAGGGTTGGTCGGCTTCGCGCTCCACTCCGCTGTAGGGCCGCGGGCGGAATCCGGGATGCCGGCCGGTCCCGCCGACGTCATGGCGGGCGGCGGAATGTCGGGTGGAGCCCCGCAGCAAATGCCCGCGCGGATCATGCAGATGGTGCAGGGCTACAAGGCGGCTCTCGCGAAGAACCCCAAGGATATCGACGCCATCATCGGTCTCGCCAATCTCGAGTTCGATTCCGGCCAGTGGGACAAGGCGATCGATTACTACTCCCGGGCGCTCGCGATCGACGCCACGAACGCCGACGTCCGCGTGGACCGCGCGATCGCCTACCATGCGACCGGACAGGACGACCTCTCCAAGAAGGAGCTTCTCCGGGTGATTCGCGAGAAACCGGACCACAAGAACGCCTGGCTCAACCTCGGTGTGGTGAGCCGCCAGCTGGGCGACCACGCCGGCGCCGTTCGCGCCTGGGAGAAATACCTCGAGCTGGATCCGCAGGGCGAGCATGCCGCCGATGTCAGGCAGGAGCTCACAACTCTGAAGCAGGCCGGCTGACGAACTCCAGCTTCTCCTTCAATTCCTCCAGCACCGCCCGAAGAGCCGAGTCCGCCGCCGCCGTTTCGTAAGCCCGCCTGAGAGAGGCCATGTCATCCAGGTCGTACCACGGCGCCAGCAGCCGCACCTCGAGGCGCTCCTCCCGGGCCCGCTCGAGCGTCGCCGCCGCGGTCGCGGCGCTGCCCCAGGGGATCCGGTCGAAGATGGATTCGTGGTCCCCGCTCGTTCCGATGAGGTAATAGCCGCCGTCCTCGGTCGGTCCCAGGGCCACGTCGCAGACCGCCAGCGCCTCGCCCGCCTCGCGGATCCGCTCCGGGTCCAGCGTGGGCGAGTCCGACCCGATGGCCAGCACGCGGCGGGCACCCCGCGATCGAAGCTCGCGGAACGCGGCCTTGAGCCTCGCCCCCAGCTCGGGTCCTTCCTGCTGGGCGATGTCGAAGCCTCCCTCGTCCGCGAGCCGCCGCGTGGGCGGATCGACGTCGCCGTCGAGGAAAAGCGTCCAGGAGAAGGGCACGGCCGGAACGATGAAGCGCGCGGTGTCCTCGAGGGAGGCCCGCGCGACCCGCGCGGCATCCTCGTGGGTCATGGGAGGGACGAGCCGCGTCTTCACGCGCCCCGCCAGAGGGGCCTTCGCGAAGAGGGCGATCGCGGGGTCGCTCACGGGAGCGGCCGCAGCGGCCGCAGCGGCGGCAGCGGCCCCTGCGTGCGGCGCAGGTGGAAGATGATCTGCTGCAGGTATCCGCGTCCGGGCCCGAACCGCGCCGCCCAGCGCGAAAGCTCCTCGTCCTTGGCGCGACGGCGGGCCGCAAGCTCGAGGGTCGCGCGGCGGATCCAGCGATCGACCGGGTAGGCTTCGAGGCGGCCCAGCCCGAAGAGGAGCGTGCAGTCCGCGATCTTGGGGCCCACTCCGGGTAGCTCTACCAGGGCGGCGCGGGCCTCTTTGTAGGGCGCCGAGCGGAGCGCGTCCCAGGAAAATCCGGGCGCGGCGACGCGGCGCGCGGATCGGGCCAGGTAGGGCGCGCGAAAGCCCAGCCCCGTGGAGCGCAACCGGCGCTCCCCGACCGCCGCGAGGGCCTCCGGGCCGGGGAAGGCCTTTCGCGGCGAGCCCGCGATGGGCTCCCCCCAGCGCTCGGCCATCGCTTCCACGGAGCGGCTGATTTTCTGGATGTTCGAGGCGGCCGAGGAGATGAACGAGGCCAGCGTCTCCCAGGGGTCCTGCTCGAGGAGTCTCAGCCCGAAGAGAGGCAGGATCCCGGGAAGGGCGCGCAGCTCCTCGGCGTGCTCCAGATGCCGCAGCGGATCCTGGTCGAGGCCGAAGTAGCGCACGAGCGCCTCGGGCCCCGGGTCGGCTCCGAGGACCGAGATCAAGACGCGGGCGGGATCGAGGAGCGTGACCTCGAGGTCGGCTCCTCCGACAATGCCTCGCCACGCGCCTTCGTCCCGCGTCCAGCGGAACGCCTGGCCGCAGGAGAAGGTGAGATCGAGGTCGATGGGGCCGGAGACCGGAAGCTCGTAGCGCACCGTTCAAGGGTCACGGCGGGACGCGTCCCCCGTCAATTTATTTCCTTCCGGGGGCGGTTTCCGTTGACCCTCGCTCCGGCAGCGTGGGAAACTTCTCAGGCGCATTCGAGAACCTTTTCCGGAGACCGCTTTCCGCGACGGCGCCAGACGCGCCCGATCCCATGGACCAACATTCCCGTACATGGCGGACCATCGCCGTCTCCGCGTCACTTCTACTTCTGCCGCTCTGGATCGCGGCCCACGGCGCTCGAGGGGACGCGGCCGAGAGCCGGGCTCATGTGCGCCTGGTCCACCTCCTGGAGGAGGTGCCCGACTCCGAGCGGGCGGTGCTGGGCAGCGTGCACGATTTGAGGCTTCGCCTCGAGCCGGGGAACATTCTGCTTCTTCGCCGCGGCGGTGAGTTCGCGGCCATGATGCCGATCGAGGTCATGGCGGATGGGAAGGATTCGCTTCGCTATTTCTACTATCTCGAGCATCCCCCGTTCTTGTGGGTGTTCCCGGGGCAAAAGGACAAGGGTATCGCCACGGCGGGGGACGGAGGAATGATCCACATCAACGCGTTCGATCTCACTTGGCGCTCGGGACGGGACCGGCTGGGATGGATCTACTTTCCTGACGACTCGTCGAACCGGAACGTGCGGTTTTCCGTAGTGAGCGGCCGGACCGTAGATGAGGCGGATCCCATGGACACCAAGTACTGGATCGAGCTGGGCTCCCCGGAAGCCTCGGGCTTCTGATCGGCATGTGGGAGCGCGTCCGGGGAATCCTCTTCGGGAATCTGGGACTCAAGGTGGCTTCGGTCCTTCTGGCGCTCCTGCTCTACGCGCACGTCGTGACCGAGCAGGAGCGCGAGTCGGTGGTTCAGATTCCGATCGCCGCCGTCGGGCTCGCGGACACGCTGACGGGCGTCGGGGAGCTTCCTCCGCGCGTCGCGGTCAAGGTTCGGGGAAAGTGGAAGGACCTGATCCGGCTCAGCCTCACGCGCCCCTTCCTCTCGATCGATCTCGCGACGGCCAAGCCAGGCATGTTCCGCACCTCGATCACGGCCGACGACATTTCCCGCCGCGCCATCCCGCCCGAGCTGTCCCGGCTGGTCTCGGTCACGGAGGTGCTCGAGCCCCGGAGCGTAGATCTTGCAATCGAGCCCAAGGCCACACGGAGCCTGCCGGTACGAGCGCGGGTGGTGGGCACCCCGGCCGAGGGCTACGTTTTGGACCCAAACCCGGACGTGGAACCGGAGTCCGTACGTGTCATCGGCCCCGCCCGGGTGGTCCAGAGAATCGACACCCTGTACACAGTGGCGGTTGACATCACGGGAGAACGCGAGAGAATCCAGCGCCAAGTTTCGCTGGCGCTTCCGGCAAACGTGGCGAACCTCGATACGCGACGCTGCATCGTCACCATCCGGCTCGCAAGAGCGGAGACCGATTCGACGGTGGAGCGGGCGCGAGAACGGTAGGACATGATCCAGAGAGGAGACCGAGAACGATGAAGCGAACGACCGACCCGAATCCTCCCGCCGGCGCGCCCACCGATCCGCAGGGTTCCACGATGCTGGCCGACCGGAGGAACGGCGGTTTCAGTCTGGTGCCGACGCGCGTGTTCTTCACGAAAGGGGTGGGGAGCCACCGCGACGAGCTGCGCTCGTTCGAGCTGGCGCTCAAGGACGCCGGGATCGAAAAGCTCAACCTGGTCCACGTGTCGAGCATCTTTCCTCCCAAGTGCAAGATCATTCCCAAGGACGAGGGGGTGAAGCTGATCGCGCCGGGGAGCATCGCGTTCTGCGTGATGGCGCGGCTGGCCTCGAGCGAGATGCGCCGCCTCATCGCCGCGTCGATCGGATGCGCCATTCCCGCGGACAAGAGCACGTACGGATATCTGAGCGAGCACCACTCGTACGGGCAGACCGACGAGTTCGCCGGCGATTTCGCCGAGGACATGGCGGCTTCGATGCTGGCCTCGACCCTGGGCGTGGAGTTCGACGAGACCGCGAACTGGGACGAGAAGGAACAGGTGTTCAAGATCTCCGGAGAGATCATCCGCACCTTCAACGTGACCCAATCGGCCGTGATCTCGGCGAAGGGATGGACCACGGTCCTCTCGAGCGCCGTCTTCTTGTTCTAGCGAAAGCCGTTCGCGGCCTTTCCGCGGCGCCCCTCATTCACTCAACGCAACGGAGATCAACATGTCTTCACGAACGATCCCGTATCTGATCGCGCTTGCCGTCGTGACCATAACCCTCGCGCTGGCCCGGATCGCGCCGGCCGGGGCGTCGCCTGTCGACTCCACCGCCGCGGCTCAAGTCGCGGATTCGGGCGCGGTGGCCCCATCCGCGGAACAGGCCAAGGAAACGGCCAGGCGGGCCAAGGAAGCGGCGGAGCAGAAATCGAAAGAAGCCGCGAAGGCCAAGAAGGCGGCGAAGAAAACTAAGATCAAGGTCGCCGCGGGCGGGAAAGGAACGGTGAAGTCGGTGGATACCGCAGCCAAGCCGGGAACGATGCCGGTCAAGCCGGACGTCATGCCTCAGCACGTGCAGGTGCAGCACATCCTCATCGGGTTTTCCGGATCGGTTCCGGGGAAGGCCATCACGCGCTCGAAGGAAGAAGCGAAGACGCTGGCCTATGAGGTCCTGGAGCGCGCGCGGAAGGGCGAGAACTTCGACGAGCTGGTCCGCAAGTACACGGACGATTCCCCTCCGGGGATCTACGGGATGAGCGGAACCGGAGTGGCGCCCGCGGCCGGCGAGTATTCCCGCGGCGGAATGGTAGCGGCGTTCGGGAACGTGGGCTTCTCCATCAGCCCTGGCAATATCGGGATCGCCGACTACGACGCCACGGCGAGCCCGTTCGGCTGGCACATCATCAAGCGGTTGAAGTAGCGCTCTTGTCGTCCGCGCCGCGCAATCCCAGCGCGCGGAGCGTGAATGCGGCAACGTCGGTGAGCCGGCGCGGCGAGATCGCGTCCGGCTCATCGGCTTCCGGCCCCCATGCGGCGAAGATGGCCGGATTCATCGTGTGGGTTCCCACAGCGAGATCCTCGAGATTCCCGTGGTCGCTCACCACGAGGACCGTCAGTCTTCCGAGATCCACGCGCCCGAGCACGGTCTCCAGAGCCCGGTTCACGTCCGTGAGACAGCGCATCGCTCGCGTCCGGTCCTGGGCGTGGCCCGCCCGATCCGTCTCGAAGTACTCGAACAGGGAGAAGTCGCTCTGTATCGCCTCGTCCGCGATGATCGCGCCGGCCTCCTCAGGCGTCCGTAGCGGCAGCTCGTAGCCGCGCTCCCGCACCCTCCAGTGGGTGAGGTCGTGCGTCACGGCGCGCCCCTCCAGCAGGTCCTCCCAGGAGCGGAATCGCGCGCCCGAGGCCAGCGTCGCCAGCGAGGTCGCCGAGAGCCTGCGCTGCGCGTGCGGCATCTCGAAGTACTCGGGTCGGAAGGCGTTCAGGAACGTGGCGCTGCGCCCCCGTTCGCGGATCTGCTTCAGGAGCGAGTGCTCGAACAGGACACGCCTGAGGGTCGGTCCCGGGAATCCGGACATGTGGTGTCCCAGGACTTGCGGCGCGTTGACGCCGGTCAGGATCGCCGTCTGGCCGGTGGCGCTCTGAGGCAAGCCGGGAACGCCCAGGGAAGCGTCCAGCCCCCACGCCAGGCGAGGAGGGCCCACGCGTGCCTCGGGAGTGCGCGACCGCGTGAGTCCCAGGGTCGGGAATTCGCCGCTCGCGAGCGGGTTCTGCTCCGGATCGTCCGAGCCCACCCCGATCCCGTCGATGAAGAAGAGAAGGACGCGGCGACGCGCGATATCGGCGGCTGGAGTCATCAGGGAGGAGAGAATATAGCCAGGCAGGGGATAGAAATCGGGAGCCGCGTATAGCGCAAGGTAGTGGCAGGCCGGAGACGCAGTATCAGTAACCTTCGCCAGGCGGCTCCCGAGACCTTCATGCACTCGCAATCGACGTGCCATCCAGGGGGGCGGGGGCGGCTCTTGCGTCTCGTTCAACCTACTCAATCACAAAGAGTTACCCCCTTGCATCGCGCACGGGTTCGTGCGGCTTGCGAGTGGCCGTCGCAATGAGGCGCTCTGCACCCGGCAGCGGTGCGGAAAACCCGCATGTCGCGGAACCCTCAGCGGGAAAAAGCCTTGACAGCTTTCGCCAGCGGCCTATATTCGCGATCGCGCACCCGCGAGGCGCTTATGTTCAATGCCAACTCCGCCTTAGGAGGGGCTGATGACCAAGGCAGAAATCGTCGATGAAATTGCGGAGCGGACGGGGCTGACGAAGAAGGACGTAGCCGACACGGTGGATCAGTTTCTGGAGGCCGTCTCCAGGGCCCTTGCTGCCGGCAAACACATCGAGATCCGTGGATTCGGGACTTTCAAGGTCAAGGATCGGAAGTCGCGCCTTGCCCGAAATCCAAGAACGGGCGAATCGGTGCCGGTGCCCCCGCGTCGGGTTCCGGTCTTCAAAGTCTCCAAGGAACTGAAAGACATCGTCGCCCAGGTCTGAGATCGGGCACGAAACGAAACGGGACGCCTCGCGTGCGTGAGGCGTCCCGTAGTTTTTTTAGCGCCGGTCGCGGATCAGCAGGAGGCGGACGAGCTGGAGCACGGCGACCGCGGCGGCGGCCACATATGTCAGGGCCGCGGCGTCCAGAACCTTCTTCGCGCCTCGCTGCTCCTCGGGCGCTGCCAGGCCGAGTTGATTCAGCTGGACGAGAGCCCTGCGGCTCGCGTCGAACTCGACCGGAAGCGTGACCAGCTGGAAGATGACTGCGAAGGTGAACAGGAAGATGCCGATGTCCAGGAGTCCGATGCCGAACACGCTGAGCCTGTTGGCGAAGATGAATCCAGCGATGATGAAGATCCAGGCGAGGTTGGTGCCAATCTGAGCCATCGGAGCGATCGCCGTCCGCATGGAGAGCGGCGCGTAGTTGTGGGCGTGCTGAATGGCGTGGCCGCACTCGTGCGCGGCGACGCTGATCGCCGCGATCGAAGACTCCTCGTAGTTCTGAGGAGAGAGCTGGATCTTCTTGTGGGCCGGATCGTAGTGATCGGACAGAAATCCCTGGCCCGGCTCCACCTGGACATCGGAGAGCCCGTTCGCCGCAAGGATCGCCTGGGCGATCTCCCGTCCGGTGCGTCCGCCGGCGGACGGCACCTCGCTGAATTTCGCATAGGTCTTCTGGACCTTGGCCTGCGCGTACGCTGCCAGGATGATGGCCGGGATCAGCAGAATCATCGTCGGATCCCAGAACGGCATGAACATCGAGCGCCTCCTCTGCTCTTGCTTTCGGGTCGGCCCGCCACTCCCCTATACTGCCTCGGCTCGGGAAACGTTCCAGGCAAGCCGCTGCCGTTGAGATTATCACCGCGCCACCAGCGATTCAAGGAACCGGGGACGATCTGACAACGAGTTACGTGGATCTGAGAAGCGATACGGTCACCCTGCCCACCCCGGCGATGCGCCACGCCATGGCCGAGGCGGAAGTCGGCGACGACGTCTTCGGCGAGGATCCGACGATTCGGACACTCGAGGAGGAGACAGCGGCGCTCCTGGGCAAGGAGGCCGCGCTCTTCGTGCCGAGCGGATGCATGGGGAACGAGATCGCGGTCGCCGTGCACACGAAGCCGGGCGACTACATCCTGCTCGATCGCTTCAGTCACATCGTCACGGTGGAGGCGCGGGCGGTGACGGAGATGATGGGACGCCGGTTCCTGATGCGCGAGGGAAACAGGGGTCGGATGGCGCCGGAAGAGGTCGCGCAAGCCCGGCCGAACGGCTCGCCGGAAGGAGGGACGATCGGTCTGGTGGAGGTGGAGAACACGCACAACTGCGGCTCGGGCGCGATCTACGAGGCGGTGGCGTTCGAAGGCGTGGCGCGCGCGGCCAGGGCTCGCGGCCTTCCGCTGCACCTGGACGGCGCCCGGATCTGGAACGCGAGCGCCGCGACCGGCGCGAGCCTGGCCTCCATCGCCGCGGGAGCGGACAGCGTCATGGTCTGCTACTCGAAAGGGCTCGGGGCGCCGGTGGGATCGGCGATTCTGGGCGACAAGGCCTTCATCCAGGAGGCGCGCGGCGCGCGCAAGATGTTCGGCGGGGCCATGCGTCAGGCGGGAATTCTGGCGGCGGGGGCCCTCCACGGGATGCGGCACCATCGCGGGCGGCTGGTGGACGACCACAGGCGGGCGCGGAAGCTGGCGGAGGCGTTCTCGGAGACGGAGGGGTTGCGGATCAATCCGGATGAGATCGAGACCAACATTCTGATCGCTGAGATCGAGGGTCCCGCCGAGCGATTGCCTCAGTTCGTCCGCGCGGTTGCCTCGGCGGGCGTCCTCATCGCTCCCTTCGGGGGTCCCGGGCGCTTCCGAGCCGTGACCCACCTCGACGTGGACGACGCGGGGATCGACCGCGCGATCGCCGCGGTGCGGGACGCGGCCCGAACGGTCCTCGTCGCGTGAACGGGCCCACCGAGCCCCGTCCGGGGACGCTCTACCTCGTGGGGACGCCGATCGGCAACGTGGAAGACCTCTCCCCGCGCGCGCAGCGGATCCTGGGCGCTGTGGATCTCATCGCCGCGGAGGACACGCGCCACACGCAAGGGCTTCTGACGCGCTTTTCGATCCGGCGTCCGCTCGTGTCCTACCATGACCACAACAAGGACCGGCGCACGCTCGAGCTGATCGAGAAGCTTCGGGCGGGGACCTCGGTCGCGATCGTCTCGGACGCGGGCTCTCCCGGAATCTCCGATCCCGCGTTCACGCTCGTGCGCGCCGCGGCCGCGGCGAACGTGCCCGTGGTCCCGGTCCCGGGTCCCTCCAGCGCGCTCTGCGCCCTGGAGGTTTCGGGGCTTCCGACCGACCGGTTCGCGTTCGAAGGGTTCCTGCCGAGGCGCGCCGCAAGACGCAGGAAGCGCATCGAGGAGTTGCGCGAGGACGCGCGGACCCTCATCTTCTTCGAATCGCCGCACCGGCTGCGTGAAGCGCTCCGCGATCTGGCGGAGACGCTGGGGGAGCGTCCGGCGTCGATCTCGCGCGAGCTGACCAAGAAGTTCGAGGAAACCCGGCGCGGCACGCTCGCGTCGCTGCTCCAGTGGGTGGAAGAAACGCCGCCCCGCGGCGAGTTCACGCTGGTGGTCGGCGGCGCTCCGGGCCCCGCCGGCCCGGACTCGCGGGACGAAGCGGCGGACGAAGAAGGGGCGGACGACGAGGGGGAGGACGCTTGACCCAGAGCTGGAAAGACCAAGGCCGCGAGATGTTCAAGCCCATCGGACGCTACCTGGCCGCGCGCGGCGTCGCGCCGGACCACCTCACGATTCTCGGGGTCTGCCTCTCGCTCCTGGCCGCGCTGTTCCTGGGCCGCGGCTCCTTCCTCGCGGCCGGGTTCACGCTGCTCGCGGCGGGACTCTGCGACATCCTCGACGGCGACGTGGCGCGCGCGCGCGGGATCGTGAGCACGTTCGGCGCGTTCCTGGATTCCACGCTCGACCGCGTGAGCGAAGGGGCGCTCTACGTCGGGCTGGCCTATTTCTACTTCACGCGCAGCCAGAGCGCCACGGTCTGGATGCGGGGGATGTTCGAGGGGAGCGCCGAGTGGGGAGACGCCGACGGGCCGACCCTGGGCGTTCTGGCGCTGGCGACCTTGATCCTGTCGTTCCTGGTTTCCTACACGCGGGCGCGCGCCGAGGGGCTCGGCATGGAATGCAAGGTGGGCGTGATGGAGCGTCCGGAGCGCCTGCTGACGCTGGGGCTCGGCGCTTTTCTGGGGCACCGGTTCATGCCCGGCGTGCTCGGCGTGCTCTTCATTTTGACGCTCGTCACGGTATTGCAACGCGTGTATCATGTCCGGAAGCTGACTCAAACGAACTCCGCGTAACGACCCGGGCGCCCCCAAGATTGCCGGGACCCGCGCCTCAGACCTCGAGCCTCGAGCGTTACCCCAGGGAATCGGAGGAAGAACAGTCATGGGTAAGATTCGCGTCGGCATCATCGGCGTCGGGAACTGCGCGTCGTCGTTCGTCCAGGGCGTCCACTATTACCGGAACGCCAAGGACGCCGATTTCGTGCCGGGGCTCATGCACGTGAACCTGGGCGGATACCATATCCGCGACATCGAGTTCAGCGCCGCCATCGATATCGACCGGAACAAGGTCGGAAAGGATCTCTCCGAGGCGGTCTTCACCTGGCCCAACAACACCTACAAGTTCACCGACGTGCCGCGCCTGGGCGTGCCCGTGGCGCGCGGGATGACACACGACGGCCTTGGACAGTACCTCTCGAAGATCATCCACAAGGCGCCGGGCTCCACCGCGGACATCGTGCGGCTTTTACGTGAGACTCGGACCGACGTGGTCATCAACTACCTTCCGGTCGGGAGCGAGGAAGCCACCAAGTGGTACGTCGAGCAGATCCTGCGCGCCGGATGCGCGTTCGTGAACTGCGTCCCGGTGTTCATCGGACGTGAGCCCTACTGGCAGCGTCGGTTCGCCGAGGCCGGCGTGCCGGTCATCGGCGACGACATCAAAAGCCAGGTTGGCGCGACGATCGTCCACCGCACCCTCGCCCGCCTGATGCGCGAACGGGGCGTCAAGATGCAGCACACGAGCCAGCTCAACTTCGGTGGCAACACCGACTTCCTCAACATGCTCGAGCGCGAACGGTTGGCCTCCAAGAAGATCTCCAAGACCAACGCCGTCACGTCGGTGCTGGGCCAGGACATCGACCCGAAGGACATCCACATCGGCCCCAGCGACTACGTGCCATGGTTGACCGACCGCAAGTGGGCGCACATCCGCCTCGAGGGTCAGGCGTTCGGGGATGTGCCGCTCAACATCGAGCTCAAGCTCGAGGTCTGGGACTCGCCGAACTCCGCCGGCATCGTCATCGACGCGGTCCGCTGCGCCAAGCTCGCCATGGACCGCGGCATCTCCGGCACGCTGGAG
>JAYWED010000017.1:0-12270 GCA_043779525.1 Candidatus Eiseniibacteriota bacterium
CGGGCGCGCTATCCCCGACTTTGAGCGTCTCGGTCCGATCCAACGTGGTTTCCATGGCCGTCTCCTTGGATATCGAAACAGGAGACCTAGGCTTTGTCCGACTCGACTGTCTCGCGCGCCTCGGACTTGAGCCGCGCCAGAGTCTCCGGATCGTTCACGCCCTGCTGGATCTCCTTCGGGATGAAATCGAGGAGATGCTTCAGGCCGAGCGACTCCTTGACCAGCGCGCGAGCGACCACCATGCGCTGCACCTGGTTCGTGCCCTCGTAGATCTGGGTGATCTTGGCGTCGCGCATGTACTTCTCGATGGGGTAATCGCGCATGTAACCGTAACCGCCGAAGATCTGCACCGCGTCGGTCGTGACCTCCATCGCGGTGTCGGTGGCGAAGAGCTTGCACATGGCGGAGAGCTTGGAGACGTTGGGGGCGGCGCCGTCCACGGCGAGGGCCGCCACGTAGACCAGATTTCGCGCAGCCTCCGTCTTCGTCGCCATGTCCGCGAGCATCGCCTGGATCATCTGGAAGGAGGAAATCGGCGCTCCGAACTGCTCGCGATACCCCGCGTAGACCATGGCGTATTCCAGCGCCCCTTGGGCCAGCCCGACGGCCTGCGCGGCCACGCCGGGCCGGGCCTTGTCGAGCGTCGCCATGGCGTGCTTGAAGCCCATACCCGGGACCTCACCGAGAAGATTCTTGGCCGGCACGCGGCAGTTCTCGAAATGGATCTCCACGACGGGCACGCACCGGATCCCCATCTTGTCCTCGGCCTTCCCGATCCGGAATCCAGGCGTTCCCTTCTCGACCATGATGGCGCTGGTGCGGCGGGACTTCGACGAGGGATCGGTGACCGCGAAGACGGTGTAGATGTCCGCCGCGCCGCCGTTCGTGTTCCACTTCTTCTCGCCGTTCAGGACGTAGTGATCGCCGTCTTTGACCGCGGTCGCATGGAGACTTGCGGCGTCGCTTCCCGCGAATTTCTCGGAGAGGCCGAAGGAGATGAGCTTCTCTCCCTTTGCGATGGGCTTGAGGAAGCGATGCTTCTGCTCCTCGGTGCCGCCGACCATAACCGGGAAGGTTCCGAGCGCGTTCACGGCGTAAAGAACGCCGACGCCCCCGCAGGCGCGCGATAGCTCCTCGACGCAGATGCAGAGGTCGATGACGCCGCCGCCCGCGCCGCCGTATTCCTCGGGGATCCAGACGCCCATGAGGCCCGCCTCGGCGATCGCCTCCTTGATCTCCCAGGGATACTCTTGCAGTCGGTCGTACTTGGCGGCGAGCGGGCGAACGACCTTCTCGGCGACGTTCCGCGCCTTGGCGCGCCACTCCAGATTCTTTGCGGTGAGAAAGCCCGACACTAAGATCCCCTCAGCGGATGGTTTGGTTGCGGGTGCGCCGCTTCACTCCGCGGTGTCTCGCGGCGGCGCGTGAGCCACGATTATTCCCGAACACACGCGCCTTTGTCACCACAAGATTCCGGCCCGCCCGCCCGGGCGTGACGTGCGGCGACCCCTCTACGTAGAATCGCCATGGCATGGAAGCCCAGGGCTCGGGAACGTTCTGGCATCCGATTCGGGGCGAGGTTTGTACGGCGCGGGCGGCCACCGCGGGGCCTGCCTCGATCCAGAGATCCGCCGCGGGCCCCGCGCAGAGGTCGGCGCGATTCCACGCCAGATCCAGGCCGAATGCCTGCGCGAGTTTCCCCGGCCCCGAGGCCAAGAGGTGGCGCGCCGTGAGCCCGCGCGCTTCCTCCATCCACTCGACTCCCTCGATCGGCTCCACGGCGCGGATCAGGACGGCAGCGGGTGTTCCCACCGGCCCAGTCACCGCGTTCAGGAGATGGTGCATGCCGTAGGTGATATACACGTAGGCGGTGCCGGGCCGCCCGTAGAGCGGCTCGGTGCGCGGCGTGACTCCCGCGCGCGCGTGGCATGCGAGGTCTTCCTCCCCGACGTAGGCTTCGGTCTCGACGATGCGCCCGCGCAGTGTGAGCCTCTCCACGCGGCGGCAGAGGATCGCGCCCAGGAGCTCCCTGGCGACGGTCACGGTGGCGCGGTCGAAGAAGGATCGAGGGAGGGGCCTGGACACGCGCGAAGTATACATCCGCCGTGCGCGTGGCCTACACTGCCGCCGTGCCGCGAACCCCCGACCTCAAACGCCCGGTTTCCCAGGCATCGCGCGGTATTCTCTTTCTCACGGTCTTCATCCATCTGCTCGGTTTCGGGATCATCATCCCGCTCCTTCCCTACTACGCGGAGACCTACGGCGCGAGGGCGCTCGTGATCGGGCTCCTCATGGCGTCCTTTTCCCTCTGCCAGTTTCTCTTCGCGCCGGTCTGGGGACGGCTGAGCGACCGCGTCGGAAGAAGGCCCGTGCTGATCGGAAGCCTGCTCGTCACGGGCGTGTCCTACCTCGTCTACGCCGCCGCCACGTCGCTCGTGCTCCTCTTCGTCTCGCGTATGCTCGCCGGGATCGCCGGCGCCACACTCTCGACGGCGCAAGCCTACGTGGCGGACACCACGACCCCCGAGAACCGGACGAAGGGGATGGGGCTGATCGGCGCCGCGTTCGGGATGGGGTTCATCTTCGGACCCGCGCTCGGCGGAGTCCTGAGCCACTGGGGATTCGCCGTACCCGCCTACGCCTCGGCGGGGCTTGCCCTGGCGGCGGCGATCTTCGCGTTCTTCCGTCTCGGCGAGTCACTGCCGCCCGAAGTCCGCGCCGAGGCTGCGGCGAAGCGCGGCGCCAGGGCCACGCCCCGCGAGGCGTTCGCGCGGCCGGTCGTGGGTACGGTGCTCGGGCTCTTCTTCACCGCGACGCTCTGCTTCGCGGGGATGGAGGCGATCCTGGCGTTGTTCTGCCAGCGGTATTTCCACTGGGGACCCCGCCAGATCGGATACCTCTTCGCGTACGTGGGGGTGATCGCGGCCCTGATGCAGGCAGGCATCGTGGGCCGGCTGGTGCGGAGATTCGGCGAGCGCGCCCTGGTTCGCACCGGGCTCGCGATCATGGGCACCGCGTTCGTGACCGCCGGCCTGGCCCCGCCGCTCGCGCTCTTCCTGGTGGTGATGGGGTCGATCGCGGTGGCGAGTGGAATCCTGACGCCCTCACTCTCGGGCCTCATCTCGCTCGCGACCCCTGCCGACGAGCAGGGGGGAGTCCTTGGAATCTACCAGTCGCTGGGGAGCCTGGCGCGCGCGGTGGGGCCGTTCTTCGGAGGGCTCGTATTCGACGTCGTGAGCCCGGGCGCGCCGCTCTGGATGGCGGGTGTCGTGCTGTGGATCGCCGCTCTCGCCGCGGCGCGATTGCCGCGGCGAGAGGCAGCGGGAACGCTCAGCCGATCGACTTCCTGATGCTCGAACGCAGCTTCTCCAGGCCTTCCGCGATCGCTTCCTTCGACACGATGAGCGGCGGGCGGAACCGGATCGAGTTGGCGCCCGAGCCGATCACGATCATTCCGTCCTCGTAGGCTTTCCCGATCACGCTGTCGCGAAGCGCCGTGCTCGAGAAGTCGAAGGCGCACATGAGACCCTTGCCGCGCGCGTTCGAGAGGTGGTCCGGGAACTCGCGCTGAAGCGCCTCGAGGCCCGCCAGAAGCTCCTGGCCCCGGCTCGCCGCATTCTCGAGGAGCTTCTCCTCGGCCATGATCTCGAGATACCGTGCGGAACGGACCATGTCCACGAGCGTGCCGCCCCACGTGGAGTTGAGACGGCTCGAGACGTGGAACACGTTGTCCTCAATCTCATCGATCCGCGTGCCGCAGAGGAATCCGCACACCTGGGTCTTCTTGCCGAACGCGACCATGTCGGGCTTCACGTCGTAGTGCTCGTAGGACCACATCTTCCCCGTGAGCCCCAACCCCGCCTGGACCTCGTCGAACACGAGCATCGCCTCGTACTCGTCGGCGATACGCCGCAGCTCCTGGAAGAACTCCTTGCGGAAGTGATTGTCCCCGCCCTCGCCCTGGATGGGCTCGAGGATGATCGCCGCGATGTCGTCCTTGTTCTGCTCGAACGCGGTCTTTATCTGGGCGATGGAGAGCGCCTCGCGCGCCTTGACGTCCGCGAGATTGTCCCCTTGCAGCGGGAAGCGGACCTTGGGGTTCAGGATGCGCGGCCAGTCGAACTTGGGAAAGTAGGCCGTCTTCCTGGGATCGGTCGTGTTCGTCAGGGAGAGCGTGTAGCCGGAGCGGCCATGGAACGCCTGCTCGAAGTGGATGATCTGGCGCCCGCGCTCCTCGCGATAGCCCCGCGCGAAGTTCTTGCGCACCTTCCAGTCGAAGGCGGCCTTGAGCGCGTTCTCCACGCCGAGCGTGCCGCCGGCAACGAGGAAGAGATGCGGGAGGTGGGCCGGCATCGCGTGCGTGCCGAACGTCTCGACGAATTCCGCCATCTCGACCGTGTAGACGTCCGAGTTCGAGGGGTTGTGGAGCGCCGCGCGCAGGAGCTTCTTCGTGAACTCGGGCGTCTTCATCCCGGGATGGTTCATCCCGACGGGATTGGTCGCGAAGAAGGAGAAGAAATCCAGAAGCCGCTTGCCGTGCCGCGAATCGTAGATGTAGACGCCTTCGCTCTTCTCCAGATCCAGGACGAAGTCGAATCCGTCCGCGAGCATGCGCTTCGCGATCGTCTCGTGGACCCTGTCGGGCGCGATGGGCGCCGACGAGGGGGCCAGGGTCGGGTTCATCAGAGGCTCCTTTCGGGCTGGGTGGCGTTCATTCGGTATCGATCTTGATCCGGCGCTGTTCTTTTGCGGTGGCCAAGACGATGAGCGTGCGCGTCTGACGCACCCCCCGGACCGTGTTCAGCTTCTCGATCAGGAGCTTGCGGAAGGCGGCCATGTCTAAGACCCGCACCTTGAGCAGGAGTGAGAACTCGCCGGTGATGTGATGGCACTCGAGGACCTCGTCTAAATCCCCGACCGCTTCGATGAAACCGGATTCGAACTTCGGATGTTCGATGAATATCTCGACGAACGCCGTGATGTCGTGCCCAAGCTTCCGCTCGTCCAGGAGCGCCACGTAGCCGCGGATCACACCGCCGCGCTCCAGCTTGCGAATCCGTTCGTTGACGGAAGGAGCGGTGAGACCCACCGCCTTGGCCAGCTCGGCCTGGGAGAGTTTGGCGTTGTCCTGAATCAGCGCGAGAAGCTTCCGATCAATGACGTCGAGAGCGGCGCCATTGTCGTGTTTTGTAAGGGTTATTGTGCTCATTGCCTTATATTATTCGGCACAATGGAGTAAAGAGTCAATCTTTATTTGGTGACGTGCGACCGGACGCCCCTTGATGGCGACGCCGCTGGGGTTTACCCTCCCGGCAAGAGATGCCCCATTCACGCACCCGAAGGAGAGTCCAAGCACCCCATGAAGAAACCCGAAACGATAAAGGCCCTTAAAGTTACAGCCTACCGGCCGCAGACCGTGAAACAGGAGATGAGGAGAAACCTGGTCGGGATGATCGAGCGGGGGGAAACGCTCTTCCCCGGGATCGTCGGTTACGAGAAGACGGTGCTGCCCCAGATCGAAAACGCGATGCTGAGCGGCCACGATTTCATCCTCCTGGGCCTCCGCGGCCAGGCCAAGACGAGAATCCTCCGCCAGCTCGTCCGCTTTCTCGACGAGTGGTCGCCCGCGATCGACGGCTGCGAGCTGAACGACGATCCCCTGAATCCCATCTGCCCCGCGTGCAAGAGGCGGGTGGCCGCCGAGGGTGACGCGCTCCCGATCCGCTGGATCCATCGGGACGAGCGCTACCGCGAGAAGCTCGCGACGCCGGACGTGACGATCGCGGACCTGATCGGCGACATCGATCCGATCAAGGCCGCGAACAAGCGGCTCTCCTACAGCGATCCCGAAGTCATGCACTACGGTATCGTGCCGCGGACGAATCGCGGCATCTTCGCGATCAACGAGCTGCCCGATCTCCAGCCCAGGATCCAGGTGGGCCTCCTGAACATCCTCGAGGAGAAGGATATCCAGATCCGGGGATTTCCGATCCGGCTCCCGCTCGATATCCAGATCGTCTTCTCCGCGAACCCGGAGGACTACACCAACCGCGGCAACATCATCACGCCGCTCCGGGACCGGATCGCGTCACAGATCATGACCCACTACCCCTACACGCTCGAGGACGCGATGAAGGTCACCGAGCAGGAGGCGTGGACGAAGCGCGGCGATGGGATCGAGGTCCTGGTACCGGCCTACATCCGGGAGCTGGTCGAGACGGTGGCGCTCCAGGCCCGCAAGTCCTCCTACGTGGACCAGGGCTCGGGCGTCAGCGTGCGCATGACGATCTCGCTCATGGAGAACCTAATCTCCAACGCGGAGCGCCGCGCGATTCGAACGGGCGAGCGGCGCCAGGCCGTGCGGATCTGCGATCTCCAGAACGGAATCGCCTCCATCAGCGGCAAGGTGGAGCTGGTCTACGAGGGAGAGCAGGAGGGTGCTGTTGCCGTGGCGAAGCATCTGCTCGGGAAGGCGGTGAAGGAGGTCTTCGCCAAGCACTTCCCGGACGCGTACAAGGCCAAGGACAAAAACGAGGGCGCGCCGTCGGAGTACGACCCCATCTTCCGCTTCTTCGCCCAGGGGAAACGCGTCGAGATCTCCGACGAGCTGACGACGCGCGAGTTCCACCAGCGCCTCTCGCAGGTGACCGGGCTGGAGGATCTGCCCAAGCGCTACCTCGGGATCAAGGACGCGATGGAGATCCCGACGGCGATGGAGTTCGTGCTGGAGGCGCTCCACCAGAACTCGATCCTGGCCAAGGAGCGCACCGACACGAGCGCGCTCGCCTACACCGACATGTTCTCCACGATGCTCGGGAAGCCGGAGGAAGCGGAGGACTAGACGTGGATTTCCGCTACTCCAAGTGGGACGAGCGTCTCACCCAGAACATCAATTTCCTCAAGAACCTGATCTCGCTCTACAACCGCCTGCTGCTGATGACGGATGGAGACGTGGACGAGGCTCTGCGCGCGCTCGAGGAGCTGGGTGAGCGCTTCGGTTTCTTCAACCCCAACTTCACGATGGACCACTTCAAGAAACATTTGCGGGACACGGATGCCGTCCAGGAAGTGAACGGGAAGACCGTGCTGACCCGCAAGGGCGAGCGGATGATCCGGCAGGACTCGCTCGACCGGATCTTCAGCACGCTCGCCAAGGATTCCGCGGGCGAGCATCGCGTGCCCCGGACCGGAGCGGGTGGCGACAAGATCACCGAGACCAGGCCCTACGTCTTCGGCGACAACGTCTCGGATATCGATTTCCTCTCCAGCGTTCGGAATTCCGTCCGCCGGCAGCGCGGCGAGTGGGGTGACGAGGGGCTCAACCTGACCGAGGATGACCTCGAGGTCTTCGAGACGGAGCATTCCTCATCCTGCGCGACGGTGCTCCTCATCGACGTGAGCCACTCGATGATCCTCTACGGCGAGGACCGGATCACGCCGGCCAAGCAGGCCGCGCTCGCCCTGGCCGAGCTGATCCTGACCCGCTATCCCAAGGACTCGCTCCACGTCGTGCTGTTCGGAGACGACGCCTGGGAGGTGAAGATCCGCGACATTCCGTATGCGTCCGTTGGTCCCTATCACACGAACACGCGCGCGGCGCTCCAGCTCGCGCAGCGGATCCTGGCCAGACAGAAACACGTGAACAAGCAGATATTCATGATCACCGACGGCAAGCCCTCGGCGATTCTGGAGGGCGGACGTCTCTACAAGAATGCATTCGGCCTCGATCCCAAGATCGTGAACAAGACCCTGGACGAGGCCGTGCAGTGCCGCCGCAAGAGGATCTCGATCACCACGTTCATGGTGACCCAGGATCCCTATCTGGTCCGATTCATCGAGCGCTTCACCCAGCTCAACAAGGGGCGCGCCTACTACGCAGATCTAGAAAACCTGGGCTCCTACCTCTTCGTGGACTACAACCAGAACCGGCGCAAGCGAGTGAACTAGCCGACCCTCATTACAGGGGATATGAGAGCCCGGCCTGGAGCGCCAGAAAATCGGTATCGGGAAAGTTGTTCCCGACGACGTGATGGAACTTGAACCCCGCCCCGAAGGTGCTCCGGCCCGACGTCGGCATGGCGATCCCGAGTCCGAAATTGAACCCGAAATCGTTCTCGCTGTCCGAGGTCACGACGAAAGTGGAAGGCGGGAAGAACTCCGTGACCTTCTCGCTCACGTGATACAGGCCGAGCCCTCCGCTGATCCATGGCCGCACACGCGACCGCCCTGAGAACCCGTAATCCACCGACATGGTGACCGGCGTGATACCGACGTGGCCGTCGACGGAGTTCTCTCCGAAGCGGTGGTAGGCGACGCCCCACGACAGAAGCGTGTTCCGGCTGATTCCGTAACCCAGCGAGGCGCCCAGTCCCCGTCCGGTGTTGACCGCGCTGTCGAAGTCGCCCGACGGTATGGAGAGCCCCCCGTGGAAGCGAAGCATCGTGCGGCCCTCGAATCCGCCTCGCCAGGAGCGCTCGCGGTAGGTGTTGCCGCGTGGGTGCTCACGGTAAGGCCCCCCCAGCGTCTCCGCCGGGACGACGGCCGCCAGGGACATAAGGAGTGCAGCGCTCATGATGCATGTCCAAAGTCCGCGTTTCATTCAAGAGCCTCCGTGTATCGAGGTGATATGGGACCCCCACCTGGAAGCCATCGAGTGTAGCATCCCGGCGCGCCGCTCGGGTACACTGGGCGGGACACGTTCCACGAGGAGCGCCGATGCCATCTTCCTCCGCACCGGCCGAGCCGACGACTACCGACGCCGAGCCGGTCCCACTTCATATGGCGTATCGCGTCTGCGAGGACATCGCGCGGGCGCACTACGAGAATTTCCCGGTCGCCTCGCGTTTCATCCCGGCCGAGCGCCGGATCGCGCTCGCCGCGATCTACGCCTTCGCGCGGCAGGCGGATGACGTCGCGGACGCTTCCGCGCCGAGCGATGACCGGCTGCGCGCGCTGGACACCATCGAAGAGGCGCTCCTGCGAGCGCTGGACGGAGAGCCCAGGGGCCCGGTCTTCACCGCTCTCGCCGACGCCGTGGAGCGCCACCGGCTTCCGGCGGAGCCCTTCCTCGATCTCCTGAACGCCTTCCGCCAGGACGCGCGTGACGCGACCTTCGCGACCTGGGACGACCTCCTGGGATACTGCCGCGGGTCGGCGAATCCGGTGGGCCGGCTGGTCCTCGCCCTCTATCACATCGAGGATCCCGAGGCGCTCCGGGCATCCGACGCGGTCTGCACGGCGCTCCAGCTCACGAATTTCTGGCAGGACCTGGGACAGGACTTGAGGCGGGGGCGTCTCTTCTTCCCGCTCGAGGACCTGAGGCGGTTCGGCCTGGATCGCGAGCGTTTGACGCGCGCGTCCTCGCGCGCCGCCCTCACGAACCTCCTCACGCACGAGTGCCACGCGACGCGGTATCTCTTCGCCCAGGGAACACCGGTGCTGCGCATGACCCCGGTTCTTCTCTCGCTCCACCTCCGCGCGACGATCGCGGGCGGGCGGGCGATCCTTCGCGCGGTGGAGGGACTGGGATGGCGCGTGCTCGAGCGGAGGCCGACGATCAGTGGCGCCACGCGCATCGGGATCGCGCTCCGCGCGCTGGCGGGCCTGGATGGTTGACCTGCGCGCGCCCTCGCGCGGCACCAATTTCGCGCTCGCGTTCCGCGCGCTTCCTCCCGATCAGCGCGACGCCATCCGCGCCGTGCACGCGTTCAGCCGCGAGATGGACGACAGCGTGGACGAGGAGCCGGACCCGGGACGCGCGCGAGAGAAAATCAGGAGATGGCGCGAGGAGATCGCGGCCTGTTACGAGGGCGAGCCCAAGGAAGCCGCCTCCCGCGCGCTAAGGCCCCATCTCGAGCGCTTCCGCATTCCTCGCGTCTACCTGGAGGAGCTTCTCTCGGGCGTGGAGATGGACCTGACGCAGCTCCGCTACGGAACCTTCGAGGAGCTTCGGCGCTATTGCTACCGGGTCGCGTCCGTTGTCGGGCTCATCTGCCTTCGGATCTTCGGGGACGAGGAGGAGCGCGGGCGGGCGTACGCCGAAAATCTCGGAGTGGCACTCCAGCTCACGAATATCCTCCGCGACATCGGATCCGATCTCGCGCGCGGGCGGATCTACGTTCCGCTCTCGGACCTTGAGGCCAGCGGCTATTCGGTGGAGTCGCTCGCGCGGCAGGAGCGGAGCCCGGCGTTCCGCGAGCTGATGCGATTCCAAGCGGCGCGCGCGCGGAGCTTCTTCGAGGCGGCCGAGCGGGAGGCCAAGGCGCTGGACCCGAGGCGCATCCTTGCAGCCGAGATCATGGGCCGGATCTATCGAAGGCTGCTCGAGCGGATCGAGGCCTCCGGCTACGACGTGTTCCGCCGCGAGATCCGCGTCCCGTTCCACGAGCGCGCCTGGATCGCCGGAAGCTCCATCCTGGCCGCGCACACGCTGCGATGAGCGGGCGGCTCGACGCGATCGTGATCGGCGCGGGATTCGCCGGCGTCGCCGCCGCAACCGCGCTCGCGGAACGCGGCGCGCGCGTGCTGGTTCTGGAGACGCGTCAGAGGCCGGGGGGACGCGCCTACTCGTGGACCGACCCGGAGACGGGCGAGGTCCAGGACAACGGCCAGCACGTGCTGGCCGCCTTCTACGACGAGACTGCCCGCCTTCTTCGCCGGCTCGGAACCGAGGACGCGCTCTCGGTGGATCCGACCTTCCGTTTGGAGATCTGGGAGCGGGGCCGCGGCTCGTTTTCGCTCCGGTGCCCCGACCTGCCTTCGCCCCTTCACTGGCTCGCGGCCATCGGGACGTGCCCGCGCCTGGGCGCGCAGGCGCGGCTCCAGGCACTCGGCCTTCCGCGACGCGTGCGCGCGCTCGCGGAGCGAAACGGGGATGGCTCCAGGCTCACGGTTACGTCCTGGTTGCGCGAGATCGGCGGGAACGACGATCTGAAGGCGCTCCTTCATCCTCTCGCGCTGGCGTCGCTGAACGAGACACCGGATGAAGGATCCGCAGGGCTCTTCGGCGGCGCGCTGGGCCGCATGTTCAAGAGTCCGGCGCGATCGAGCGGTCTCGCGCTTCCGCGGCGCGGGCTCGGGGATCTCCTCGCCGGCTTCGAGGCATATGTCACCGCCCGAGGCGGCGAGGTCCGCTACCGCGCGACGGTTCTGGGCGTGCGTGTGGAGGCCGGACGAGCCGCAGGGGTCTCGCTCCTCGGCGGCGAGCGTATGGAGGCGCCGTGCGTCATCCTCGCCGTGCCGCACGACCGCGCGGGCTGGATGCTCGCGCCCGAGCACTTCGGCGCGTTCCACGGGATCGCGCAGGTCGCCTGGTCCCCCATTGTCTCGACCGTGCACACCTACGATCGCCCCATCCTGCCCTCACGCTTTGTCGGCCTCATCGGGACGCGCACGCAATGGGCGTTCGACCGCGGCGCTGACGCGGCGGGTGGCGGGCGGCACCAGGTCGGAACCGTCCGGAGCGCCGCCTTCGCGGACGTGGAGCGTCCCGGCGCCGAGATCCTCGAGGAGACCGCGCGCGAGCTCGAGGAGGCGTTTCCCCTGGCGCGAGGGGCGACCCTTCTCGGAGCGCGCGTCTACAAGGAGCGCCGCGCGACCATCCGCTCCACTCCAGAGGTGCAGCCGCTCCGGCCCCCGACCGCGACCGGGGTGGGCGGGCTCCTTCTCGCCGGCGACTGGACCGACACCGGGCTACCGCCCACGATCGAGGGGGCTGTGCTGAGCGGGCACCGCGCGGCCGCGCTCGCGTCTTGACTTCCCTCCGCCACGACGTGCTCGCCTGGTATGCGAAGGCGAAGCGCGACCTCCCGTGGCGGCGGACCCGCGATCCCTACGCGATCTGGGTTAGCGAGATCATGCTCCAGCAGACGCGGGTGGAGACGGTCGTTCCCTTCTACGAGCGCTTTCTCCGCCGCTTCCCCGACGCGGGCTCCCTCGCTCGCGCCCGCGAGCCGGCGGTGCTCGCCGCGTGGTCGGGGCTCGGCTACTACCGGCGCGCCCGGATGCTCCACGCAGCCGCGCGGGAATGTGTCGCGGAGTTCGGGGGACGCCTTCCGCGGACGTTTGCCGAGTTGCGATCGCTGCCTGGGATCGGCGACTACACGGCGGGGGCGGTCGCGTCGATGGGATTCGGGGAACCGCATCCCGCGGTCGACGGGAACGTGGCGCGCGTCTGGTCGCGGTTCGAGGCGCTATCAGCCGACATCGGACTCGCCGCGAGCCGGAAGGAAATCGGCGAACGGATCCGGAGCTGGATTCCAGCGGCGCGTG
>JAYWED010000018.1:0-95935 GCA_043779525.1 Candidatus Eiseniibacteriota bacterium
GGATTGAAGTTGTAGGTGACGCCCTCCGTGCACTGGGGGGTAGCGGGCCCGGAGAATTCGAGGCCGCGGATCGCGTTCTGCCACGGCGTCCACGTCAACTTGTCGTTCGAGCCGGTGATCCAGAGGGACCAGTAGACGGAATTTACGCCCGGCAGGTTGACCCACTGGTCGAACTGGAGCTGGAGCGTGGTCGTAGGGGTGTTCGGGCTGAAGACCCCCTGAAGATCCATAACCGGCGTCTGGAGCATCTGGTCGGTGAAGTCCGGAACGAGTCCGAATCCGAACCCCTGGAACGGAACATAGACATTTGTGCTGAGGAAGAAGCAGGTCGCCGGCTGGGAAGTGCCGGGAGCCGTCTCGAGGTGCCAGGTCAAGCCCGGGTCGGGCGTCGCGGTGACCCACTTGGAGGGTCCGGACTCCATGTCGTCGAAAAAATGCACCGTGGTGCCCGACTTGACCGCGATGTCGTCCAGGGTCCAGCCCGTATACGGCCCCGTGGAATCGGCGGCCGAGACGCTCAGATCGGACCCGAAGAGGAATTGGAGGGTGATCGGCTGGGTGACGGTCTTGAAGGAGTCGGGAATCGCGACCGTCTGGTTGGAGCAGCTGGAGCCGAAATCACCGGAATAGGAGGCAAGCGTGTCCCAGCGGGCGCCGACGGTGGATCCCTTGATGAGGACCCATCCCATGTCGAAGCTGTATTCCGACTGGTGGCGCATCTTGAACGTGAGCTGCGTGCTGCTTCCTCCGGAGATCGTGATCGGAACGGCGGTGGTCAGGCTCTGGATCCATGCGTTCCCGTAGCCGTCGCCATGCGGCAGACCGGTCTGGCCGCACCACCAGGAGTTCCCGGTGCATGCGTGCGTTCCCGATACGATGTTCCATCCGATGGGCATTCCCGCGCGCATGTTGACCGCGGACCATCCCGTGGTGCCGCTCTCCAGATCGGTGAAGAACACCTGGTGGCGGATGGTGGTCTCGGCAACCGCCGGCGTTCCTCGCCCGGGCGTGTAGGTTAGCGGCGTGCTCTGATAGAAGTAGTCCCACTGATTCGCGCGCTGCGTGTAACCGAATGCGGCCGGAGCGAACGAGAGGATCCCCAACGCGAGCGCGAGGGTGGCGGAGACGGGATGAGGGACACGTGACCTGAGGCGGAGGATCACTAGGGGACCTCTTTCCTGGGTGTCGACCCGGAGATGCTCGAGCTTACGAGTTCCCTCTGAACGAATCAGAGCGCACGATCTTGAAAGCTTCCAAAAAAGAAAACGAGGCGTCCGGCTGGGAGCCTAAACGGCTCTCAGTCAATCGCCTCGAAGCAAAATCCGAGTTCGACTGCGAAACGGGGAGCTTTCGCCATTTCCTTTTCACGATGTAGGGCCAAGGCCCAGCAACGAATGGGTTTTGCCTCGCCGAAAGGGTATCTTCCGAGGCAGAAGGGATTATAACATCTTTTGTTAGCTACGTCAACCGAGAACACGCGACAGTTGCCGCGGCCTGGAATACGCGCCGCTGATGCAACCCCATGCTATTTAATCAGATTGATGGTTCGGGTCAGGTACGCGCCCCCGCCCTGCAACCGTAAAAAGTACGTACCCGACGCCAATGTCCGGCCACCGTCGTCTCTTCCATCCCACCCGACAACTCTAGGCCCGCTCGTTAGATAGCTGTCAACGAGGGTGCGCACGGCGCGCCCCTGGACGTCGAATACCCGCAGGGATACCCGCGCATCCCGGTCGAGAGTGAACTGGATCTTTGTCACGGGATTGAAGGGGTTGGGGTAGTTGCGCAGAAGCCTGGCGAGGGCCGGCTTCCCGGTATCCGCAACCGAGGTCACCACGTCGAGGCCGACCTTGTAGAAGACGTCCCGGTTTCTCCCGTTCGAAGAGGGAAGCCGCTCGTCGGTCCATGCAACGTAGGCGGTCCCGAACTCGTCATGGACGATCCCGGGAAGACGCTGCACGGAATTCGTCGTGTCGGAGGCGGCGCCCACGAGCGACGTATTGCCCGCCCAGGTTCCGTTCTGACGGGTGTCGTAGTAGATGTCCGGGTTGGTCGAGCCGTTCCTCAAGTCCGTCCACACGGTATACACGTTGCCCCGCGGATCCGCGTCGACGTAGGGCTGGATCTGCGTGGACGCGCTGACCGTGATCCTCGTATCGACGGCATCCCAGCCTGGGCCGGGCGTGTACTCCTTGTAGTAGATCTCGTTGTTTCCGTCCCGGCTGTCGACCCACTCCAGGTGCACGTGGTTGTTGTAGTCCGCCGTGATGGTGGGCGCCGACGCGGACGTCGGGCTGAACACGAGCTGCTCATCCGGCGTCCATCCGCTTCCGGGCAGGTAGCGCTTGGTCCAGATCTCCTGGAAGCCGGTGCGGGTGTCGACCCAGACCAAGTGGACGACTCCGTCGCGAGAGGCCGCGATCGAGGCGTTCCCCGCGAAGGAGAGTCCCGGCGTCTGCTTCACGATGGGATCGAACGTGGCGGTGTTGGAATGGTAGACGCGGGTGAAGAGCGCGCTGGTTCCGGTCAGGGTGTCCGGGCTCTGCCATCCGATCCACACACGGCTGGAATCTCCGACCGTGACCACGGGCAGCGTGGCAGCGTGGATGGAATCGTAGGGACTCACCTGGAGCTCGGGGCCGAACCCGGTCCCGCCCATGGACCGGAACGTGCGCATGAAGATCGTGTACGACTTGGGCCCGCCTACGAGGGGTATGGGAAAGAGGCGCGCGTCCTGCCAGAGGATGTAGACGCGTCCGCTGTCCTGCTGCGTGTCGTAGTCCCCCGCTCCCCAGTTCCGGATCGCGATGGCGGGAAACTTCGACGGGTTCGCGGCGTTCGTGACGCGCGTGGAGAAGGGGGAGCCGAAGTTGTAGATGAAGCGGCGGAAGAAGATCTCGTAGTTGTCGTCCCCGTTCACGATCTTGAACCGGTTATCGAAAAAGGCGACATACAGGTTGCTGCTGTCGTCCAGGGCCATGAAGTGCTGGCCATTGTTCGACGTGAAGGTGTCGTTCACGTCTCCGTCGCTGATGTCCTGATCCATGGACCAGAAAGGGACGGCCAGCGCCGCTCCCGGACGAAGGGACCAGCCCAGACCGAACAGGAGCAGAGCGAGCAAAAATCTGACGTGCCGGCTGGAATGCATGGAGTGCCTCCGGGGAGATCTCACAGCACTAAAGAAGGGGACTATGTCCTGGGGCGCAGGACCGGCAGTGCGTGGCGCAAGACCGTACATTGGCAACAGACACGCCCTCGATGCGAGCCAAACGATGATGTATCAGAGAGGTTCTGGTTTTCGATTTTCCGGCATGGAGCGCCTTTACCCCATGCAAACGTTATTATACGCCCGATCACGCCAGAACGCAAGCACTTGCAGCCACTTTCCCGGCTCCGGGGGATCCCGGCCAGACCCCTTTGCCCGTAAAATACAGATGGAGCGGGGGTTTCCCCCCGCTCCACCCTCGAAACTCTACAGAAGCGCGTCTACCGGGCGAGCACGATCCGGGTCTGCGAAGACTCGGAGCCCTGCCTGACGCTCACGAAGTAGATGCCCGACGGCGCGGTGCGGCCGCCGTCATCCTTGCCGTTCCAGCGAACTTCGTACGTTCCCGCCGTCGGGTTGTCCTCGCGGAGCGACCGGACCAGCTGGCCGTTGACCGAGAAGATACGGATCGACACGGGACCGCTGTCGCGGAGCGAGTACTTGATGGTGGTTTCCGGCTTGAACGGGTTCGGAGCCGCAGCCGAGGTAACGGCCGCCGCGCCAGACTTGATCACGTTCAGGGTGCCCCTCACCGGGCGATTGTCGCTGATCGTCCGCGCGGTGAACACGAGCGTGATCAGGGTGCCGTTCGGAACGTGGACCAGGAGAGGCCTGATGTCCGAGGCCTTGATGACGAAGTCCAGATCCCCGACCGTGTTGTTGTTGAGATCCCCGATCTTGATTCCCTTGCCGCCCGCGATCGCGACCGAAGAGACGGTGCCGGCGGCGGGATAGGTCGTGCTGATCGAGATCGAGTTCGGATCGATGTCAGTAACCGGCCGGGTGATGCCCTCGAGACCGAACCTGTTCCCATAGCCCGAGGTGTTCGCCTTGACCGTACCTGCCTGGTTAGGCGGCTGGACCACGGTGACCGCGACCGAGGTGACAATCGTCGCGTTCGTCGTCGCGCTGTTGCTCAGAACCGGGCTCCCGTTGTCGGTAACCGTGAGGGTCACCACATACGTGCCAGAGGCCGCGTAGGTGTGGCTGGGCGTGGGGCCCGTTGCCGTGCCGCCGTCTCCGAAATTCCAGGCGTACGAGAGCGTCTGCCCGGCATCGGGATCGCTGGAGGCGGAGCCGTTGAACGCGAGAGGAGAGCCGGTGATCCCGTTGTAAGGACCGCCCGGATTCGCCACCGGAGGATGGTTCGTCGCGGTCACGTGAATCGTGAAGCTGCCCGGAGTGCTGACCAGTCCGTCCGTGACCGTAATCGTCACGGCGTAATTGCCGGCGTCGGCCGAATTGGGTGTCCAGTTCAGCGTGCCCGTCGTGCCGTTGAAGGTCGCGCCTACCGGCAGCGCCGGAACGCTCGCGATCGTCCAGCTGAGCGGGTCGCCCTCGGGATCCGTCGCGGAAGCCGTCAGCGAAAAAGCGACGAACGCCGGCGCCGTGTAATCCGTCGCGAGAGCCGGGCTGTACACCGGAGCGTTGTTCGCGGTGCCGGAAAGAGAGACGATGAAATTGCCGTTGCTCGCGTTGCTCACCAGCGTGACGTTGTCCGTCTGCAACCCGCTGCCCGAGGTCGGGGCGTAGGCCGTGTGCAGCAACGCCGAACCGCCGGCGAGGACCGACATGGAGCTCGCGCTCGCCGAGAAACCCACGCCGCTGTGATTGATCGCGGAGATAGTGAGCGTGGAGCCGTCGGTGGCGTTGTTCGAGATGATCAGGTCGAAATTAGCGCTGCTGCTGCCGACATTCACACGGCCGAAGTCGTGCGCTGCCGGAGAAACGTTGATGATCGGACCGCTCACCGCGGTGGCGCGCTCGGCGGCACTCGAGGAGAGCATCCCCGTCAGGTCCTGTCCCTGGCTAGCGGCGCCGGCAAGGCCGGGCACGAACGCGAAGGTCAAAAGCCCGAGGAGAACGACTTTTAGAAAAGCTCGGTTGCGCATTGCTTGTCCTCCCTCAAACGAAACTCAAAACAGAGAAGTGGACCCACTTGATTCGAGCTTCAACCCATCGATCTAAACCGACGACGTCCGGGTGCTCACCTCCTCTCAATCACGATGCTGGTGATATGGTGGTCTGCAATTTTCCTTATCATTAATGCGAGTTCATCATTGCGATAGCCGCGCGAGCAGCTCGCGCGCCCGATTCGAGCCCGGATCGCGCTCCAGCGCCCTCGTGAGCCAGGACCTGGCCTCGACCGCATTGCCCGACTCGATCGCAAGAGCGGCGAGGTTGAGAAGCGGATCCACGAACTCCCGCCGTCCCTCTGCGCCGCGGAGGAATGCCTGACGGGCTTCCTCGCGATTCCCCGCGCGGAGGAGCGCCACCCCGAGATCGTTCTGGATCTCCGGATAGTACGGATTCTGCGCCACGGCCAGCCGAAGCTGCCCGAGCGCGCGCTCGGCGCCCGAATCTCTCCACACCTCCGGATGCTCGAGATAAAGCCGCGCCAACTCCTGGCGGGTCACCGGATCGGACCCGTTGATCGCGATCGCGCTCCGGAGCGAGGCCTCCGCCTCGAGCAGCGCCGGGGACGATGCCCCCTGGCGCGCCCACGCCTCGGCCTGCCCGGCGCGCGCCACCGCGAAATCGTCGCGCCAGGGAGCGACACGCGTCGCCGTGCGGTACTCCGCCACGGCCTGGTCCACGCGTCCAAGGCGCGCGTCCGCAGAGGCCGCCTCCGCCGCGCGGGAGCCCAGGAAGCTCGCGGTCGATACGCCCATCGCCAGCAGCGCCGCGAGAGTCAGGGCCCAGCTCGTCCACCTCGGCCGCCTGGAGCCGCTCCGATCCGCGGCAGGCGCCGCCGCGAGGAGGCCCAGGTTGGCAAAGAGCAGCGTCCCGTGCGGAACGAGCGAGAGGTTGTCGTCCACGAGGCCGTGGGCCAGGAGCGCCATCACGGACCCGGCCAGGCCTGCCACCAGAACGCGTCCCATCGCCGGCGTCCCGGAGGCCATGGCCATAGCCGCCGCGCCGAGCGTCAGCGCGGTTAAAACGGCGAACGCCGCGAGACCCAGGGCGCCCCGCTCCGCCAGAATTCCAAGATAGTGGTTGTGCGCCTGATCGGCGGTGCGCCCGCCCTCGCCCTCGAGCTGCTTCATGGTCTCGCTCTTCCGGCGGTCGAACGCTTCGCGGAACGCCCCGATTCCATACCCGGTCACGGGCCGGCTCAGGGCAGCGGCGAGCGCTCCCGACCAGATGGCCCGGCGCATGGCGCCGCTGCCTTCGCGCTCGGGATCGATGGATAGATTCCATGCCGGCGCCCCGGATGGGCGGGACTCGACACGAGAGATGATCGAAGGAATGAGAATCAGGATCGGAATCGCGACGCAGGCGATGGAGGCGGCGAGGGCCAAGGGACGCGGGAGAAGGTCCGGCCAGCGAACGAGCGCCAGGCCCAGCGTCAGGAGTCCCGCCGCAAGTCCCAGCCAGGCGCCGCGGGAATAGGTGACCACGAGGCAGAAGACCAGTCCGAACGCCGCGATCATGAGCCCGGTCCTGAGCGCCCGGTCCTGAGCGCCGAACGCGAGCGCGAGCGCGAGCGGTATGGAGGCGACGATGTAGCCCCCCATCCGATTGGGCTGCCCGAACGGCCCGAGGGCGCGCCCGGGGTACGAATTGGCGGCCGGAAGAAGCTCGGGACGGAAGTGCTGGACGATTCCGAGCACCGCCACCGGAACCGCCGCGAGAACCTCGAGGATGGCAACGCCGCGGAGCATGCCGGCGCCACGCACGCACGAGGCGGCTGTGAGAAAGAGTCCGGTGATCGCAAGCAAGTTGAGCATGGCTTCGAGACTCTTGCCCCTGTGGATCGAGAACGCAGCGGATAACGTGGACGCGAGCACCAAGACCAGCATGGCGCGCGTCGCACGTGCCTCCCACACGCTGCGTGCGTTCAAATTCTTCGAATACTCGAGTGAGACCGCGAAAAGCGCCGTGAGGCCGAGAATGCGAAATGCGAACTGGGCCCACGGAACCCCGGCTCCAAATGCCCAAGGCGTGAAACCGATTGCCGCGCCAAGTGTAATTAACGCTATGAGACAAGGACACGAAGATGACCTTCCGAACGGCGAAACCGGCCCTCGATCGGAAGTTACCATCAACGCTCCCCTCTCGGACTCGCAGCGCTAAGTGTGCTCTGAGCGCGGATTTATTGCTTGAACAGTATAGCAGCGGGGGTCCTCGGAGTCAACTAAAAAAGCTTTACACCCTTTGCCCTGCCACATTTTAGCCTGTCACTGTCGTCATTTTTTTCACTTTCCGGACCTGTCCGCCTTCCCCGAGGCCTCGCTCAACCACCCGGGCCCGATCCTACCCCTCAGGCCGTAAAATCCCCCAATCAGCACCAAGGGCACGATTTGAGTCAGGTGATAAAGGATGCCGAAGGCGAGAGCCCTGGACGCGTCGATCCCGACCAGCGAGAGCGCCACGACGCAGGATCCCTCCAGGACTCCTATGAATCCGGGCGAGGAGGGCACCATGATGGCCACACAGACCACGAAAGACAGGGGCAACGGGGACCAAAGCGGCAACGATAGACCGATGCTCCGTCCCACCAGGAGGAACACGGCCCCGGTGACGACCCACATCACCAGGGTCAAGCCCCCCGCCACCGCCGCGGTCGAGGGCTTTTCCAGGACTCGAAGACCCGCGGCAAAGGAGGCGACAGGACGCTCGATCGGCCCCACCAGGCCCTTGGGCAGGAATCGGCGGAGGCGGTGCGCGAGGGAATCGGCGTCGTAGTGGCTCGCGTGCAGGAGCCAGAGCCCGGCCGTAACGGCGACACTCAGGCCGATCGTCAGGTATCCGCTCCACAGAAACCAGGAAGGATACGAGGAAAACAGGAGTGACAGCCCCCAGAACCCGGCCAGCGCCGCCAGGTCGAAGATCCGCTCGATCACGACAGAGCCCAAGACCGTCCCGGTCTTGATCCGCTCGGAGCGTGCCAGGGCGTAGGCCCGGACCAGCTCTCCCAGGCGCGCCGGAAGCGTGTTGATCGCGAGAAACCCGACCATAGTGGTGGCGAAGAGCCGTCCCCGGGTGACCCGCGCCTCGGGGGAGAGGATCTCGCCCCACCGAACCGCGCGAAGCCAGTACCCGGTCACCGTGAGCGCGCCGGCGCCGGCCAGCCAGAGCGGATTGGCGCTGCGAATGTTGGAGGCCAGCTCGCGCGTGCCGACCTGCTTCAGGAGGACGAGGACGGCCGCCGCGCTCAAGGCGATCCCGAGCGCCACGAGAATCAGCCGGGAGCGCTTCACGGGGTGGGTGTCGAGGTCCCTTCGTCCAGCCGCGCGATGAGGAGGGTGGCGAGCAGCGGGATCCACAACTCGTGCGGTCCGACGAAGGAGAGCCCCTGCCCGCCGTCCCGGAGGGGTCGCTCGAGGATGTTCTTCTCGGGGCGGTAATGGCGAATCTGGTCGAAGCTCGCCGCCGTGAAGGCGCCCACGTCATGTCCCAGGTTTCGGACCACCGAGAGCGATTTCAAGAAAACCTCGGGCATCATCACGGCCGAGCCGAAATTGAGCACCACCCCGCCTGATAGCTCGCGCATCGACGCCGCCAGGATGCGGAAATCACGGTGCGTCGCGAGGCCCGTCTTCGCGCCGTCGAAGGATCCGTGCTGATGGAGCGTGTCGGTCCCGATCGCGACGTGCACCGTGAGCGGAAGCTCGCGCGCGGCAGCGCGCGCGAGCAGGCTCAGCTCGGCGTGCGGGGCGCGCGCCTCGAGAAGAAAACGCCCCAGCGCCTCCCCCATCCCGAGCCCCTGGGCGGCTCCGTCGCTCACGGCTCGATTCATCAAGATTGGGGTCTCCTCCACCATGCCGAACCGGCCGGACCCGATCGTTTCCTCGACGGGCTCCGAGGTGTTCCCCCACATGGCAATCTCGAAGTCGTGGATCGCCGCGGCGCCGTTCAGGGCCAGCGCGGTGAACGCCCCGCGGTCCATGAGGGCCAGGAGCGGACGCTGGACGCCCGTCTTGATGACGTGGCCCCCCAGCATGCCGATCACCGCCCGGCGCCGTTTCATGGCGTCGCTCCAGGAGGCGATCAGGGCGCGAAGCGAGGATCCGGTGAGGATATCGGGAAGGAATCGGTCGAAGGATCCCTGGGGCGCCCGGGGATCGGGCGCCGGGGCGAACTGGTCCACGCGCACCTTGGTCGGGCGCTCGGCCACCGGGATGGTGCGCACGCGGCTCAGGTCGATCTCTTCGCGGGGGCTCACGGCTTCCCTGCGAACGCGAGGCGCATGTCGGTCAGGGTCACCGAGATCGATCCGATCGGGACCTTGCTCTTGACCTGCACGGGAATCCTCCGCTCGTCGTCGGAGAGCCACACGAGCATCTCCCCCTTCGCCTTGAATATCCCTTCTGACTTGAGCATCGGCTCCACCACGACGCAGTCGAACTTCCCCGCGGGCACCTCGACCCGCTCGCGGCGGAGCACCTTCACGACCATGTCGTAGCTCTTCTCGTTGTCATGGGTCGGGATCGCGATCGAAGCGCCGTCGGGAAGCGGGCACGTCCGAACGTAGTAGAAGGCGGACAGGACGTCTTGCACCCGTGGAGGCACGTCGAACGCCTTGCCGTTCTCGTACACCGCCTTGCCGCTTGCCTGATCGAACCGGACCTCGAGGTCCTTCCGGTAGGAACCCTCGCGCAGGTGTTTCTCGAACCGCCTGCTGAAGAGGGATTCGGCGTCCACGAAGGACTCCGCCCGGTCGCGCACCTTGTAGAACTTGGAGACGAAGGAGTTGGACTCCGCCTTGGTGACGATGCGCCAGGCTCGGTGTCCCTCCACCGTCTGCATGTTCTGGACCTGCATCAGGGCGTTCCCGCCGTTCAGTCCGCTCCAGTCGATGGAGAACTGGAAGTACTCCCCGATCTTCCACGGCACCTTGGCGTACCGGGTCGTCCGCGCGCTCATGTAGCGGGAGAGATCGACCGTGTCCCGCGGGACCGGCTCGGCGCCGAGGAACGGGATGAGGAGCGCCAGGATCGCGCCCGACCGGACGAACTGCTTCACCGCCCGCTGTGTCCGAATCCGCCGTCGCCGCGCGCCGTCGACTGAAGCTCGGTCGCGACGACGAGCGAGACGCGGGCGACCGGCGCGAACACGATCTGCGCCACGCGGTCTCCGCGCTGAACGACGTAGGGCAAAGACCCGAGATTGACGAGCAGGACCTTCACCTCGCCGCGATAGTCGGCGTCGATCGTGCCCGGACTGTTCGGCACCCCGATGGCGTGCTTCATGGCGAGCCCGCTTCGCGGGCGGACCTGGGCTTCGTACCCGGGAGGAATCTCCAGGCGCACGCCCGTAGGAACCGCGACGACCTCGCCCGGCGCGATCGTGAGAGGCTCCGTGACGGCCGCGTAGACGTCCATCCCCGCCGCGTGCTCGGTCTGGTAGGCGGGCGGCGCGAAGGCGTGCGGATCCAGGGAAATGCGCACCGGCACGGGCTCGTTCACGCGGCGCCCACCGCCATGAGGTCCCCGGCTTCGAACGCGGAGCCGTCGCTGGGACCCAGCGCCACGAGCGAGAGCCGCTCCCGCGAGATCAGCTCCGAGGCGACCCGTTGCACGTCCTCGGACCGGACCTGGTCGACGCGTCGCACCAACTCCGCGAGGGGCACGAAACGTCCCTCGTAGAGCTCGTTCCGGGCGATGCGGTGCATGCGGTTGGAGGTGCTCTCCAGTCCGAGGATGAGCGAGCCTTTGAGCTGTGCCTTCACGGAATCCAGCTCGGTCCGCGGAACGCCCTCCCGGATCACGCGCTCGAATTCCTCGAGCGTGAGCGACACCGCCCGGCGCCCGTTCTCGGCCTGCACGTTCATCCCGGCGCAGAAGATCCCGGCGTCCCGGTAGAAATCCGCGTAGGTATAGACGGAATAGGCCAGCCCCTCCTGCTCCCGCACGCGCTGGAAGAGCCGCGAGCTCATCCCGCCGCCGAGCAACGTGGAGAGCACGACCAGCGCGTGCCGGTCCGGATGCGAGGACGGGAGCCCGCGCGCGCCGATGCAGAGATATTGCTGGGCCAGGTCCTTCACATGGTGGACCACGTCGCGTCCGTTCGTCTCCACGCCGCCGGGCTCGGGCGGAAGCCCGAGCGGGGTCTTCCCGAAGCGAAGCGAGACCTGCTCCAGCAAGCGGTCCCAGTCGAAGCTTCCCGCGATGGCGATGAGGAGGTTCGAGGTGCCGTACCGCCGCGCGTGGTAGCCGGCCACGTCGTCCTGGCTGAAGGCCTGGACCGACTCCTCGGTGCCCAGGATCCGGTTCCCCAGGGGATGACCGGCCCACACCACGTCCGCGAACAGGTCGTGGATCCGCTCGTCGGGCGTGTCCTCGTACGTGTGGATCTCGTCCAGGATGACCTTCTTCTCCTTCTCGACGTCGCCCGGATCGAGCCTGGGGTTCAAGACCAGGTCCGCCAGGACCTCGACCGCGAGGTCCAGGTGTTCGTCCAGCGCGCGCGCGTCGAAGCAGGTCACCTCGCGTCCGGTGAAGGCATCGAGATGGCCCCCGACCGATTCGAGGCTCAGGGCCAGCTCATAGGCGTCGCGGGCATGTGTTCCCTTGAACACCATGTGCTCGAGAAAGTGCGACATGCCCGACTCGGGAAGGCGCTCGTAGCGCGCGCCCACCCGCACCCAGACCCCGATCGAGACGGAGCGCACGGAAGTCACGTGCTCCCCGATCACGGTCAGCCCGGACGGCAGGGTGATCCGGCGAAATCCGTCGCTCCCTTCCAACGAAGCCTCCTCATACCAGAACGGAGGCCCCGGGGCCTCCGCTGGAAATCTACTCGATGGGCGTCCGCCCCGTACCTACCGGCGCGAGTGCTCCGGCCTGCGCCGGGGACGATCGCCGCCGCCACTACCCGGAGGCCGGCTCGCCGCTTCACGATCGGCCGCCGTCTCTTCGTAGCCGGGGAGCGCCTGCTTGCGGCTCAGCTTGATCTTTCCCTCACGGTCGATCCCGATGACCTTGACCAGGACCGTATCGCCCTCGTTGATCACGTCCTCGACACGCTCGACACGATTGGGCTCGAGCTCCGAGATGTGGACCAGACCGTCCTTGCCGGGTGAGATCTCGACGAAGGCGCCGAACGGAACCACCCGCCGGACCAGCCCGGAGTAGATGCGGCCGATCTCCGGATCCTCGGTGATTCCGCGGATGATCTCCCGCGCGCGGTCGCCGTCGGCGCCGCTGAACGCCGCGATGCGGATCTCGCCCGTATCCTCGATGTCGATCTGCGTGCCGGTCTCGGCGCTGATCTTCTTGATCATCTTGCCGCCCGGTCCGATGACCTCGCGGATCTTGTCCGGGTCGATCATCATGATGTAGATCCGCGGCGCGAAGGGCGAGAGCTCGGCTCTCGGCTTGGCGATCACGGCTTCCATCTTGGCGAGCACGTGCATCCTCGCGACCCGCGCCTTCTCCAGCGCGCGCGTCATGATGTCCATGGAGAGGCCTTCGATCTTGATGTCCATCTGGAAGGCCGTGATGCCCTCGCGCGTGCCGGTCACCTTGAAGTCCATGTCGCCCAGGTGATCCTCGACGCCCAGGATGTCGGTCAGGATCGCGATGTCGTTCCCTTCCTTGATCAGCCCCATGGCGATGCCGGCCACGTGGGCCTTGATCGGGACGCCCGCGTCCATCAAGGAGAGACTGCCCCCGCACACCGTCGCCATCGACGAGCTACCGTTCGACTCGAGAATTTCCGAGACGACGCGTATGGTGTAGGGGAAGTCGATATCGGTAGGAATCAAAGGCTCGATCGCGCGTTCCGCGAGCGCGCCGTGGCCGATCTCGCGCCGGCCGGGCCCGCGCATGGGCCGCACCTCGCCGACGCTGAACGGCGGGAAGTTGTAGTGCAGCATGTAGCTCTTCCAGGACTGCCCTTCCAATTCCTCCACACGCTGCTCGTCGACCTTGGTCCCGAGCGTCGCGGCGACCAGGCTCTGCGTCTGGCCGCGCGTGAAGAGCGCCGATCCGTGGGTGCGCGGCAGCACGCCGACCTCGCACGTGATCTCGCGGATGTCGTCGTGGCCGCGGCCATCGGCGCGGCGATGGTCCTTGAGGATGCGCCGGCGCAGATCCTGGCTCTCGATGTGCTCGAGGATGCCGGAGATCTGCTTCCCCGCGTCGGGATGCGACTCCTTGAAGCGCGCGAGCGCCTCTTCCTTGATGTGGTCCAGCTCCGCCTGCCGCTCCTCTTTCGTCTGGATCTCGTTCGCCTTGCGGATCCGCACGCCGAAATCGCCGTCCACCGCCTTTTCGAGGGCCAAGTCCTTGACCGGCACCTTGAACTCGCGCTTGGGCTTTCCGATGCGCTTCTTGAGATCGTGCTGCAGGCGGTTCAGCTCCACGATGTGCTTGTGCGCGAACTGGAGCGCCTCGACCACCATGGCTTCGGGCACTTCACGGGCGCCTCCCTCGACCATGACGATCGAGGAATCGGTGCCCGCCACGACCATGTCCAGGGCCGACTGCTCCAACTCCTGGAACGTGGGGTTCAGGATCAGCTTTCCGTCGATCAGCCCGACCCGGACGCCGGAAACCGGCTCCGGAAACGGAATGTCGGAGACCATGAGCGCGGCGGAGGCGCCGGTGATGCCCATGACGTCGGAGTCGTTCGCCTGATCCGAGGAGAGCACGGTGGCGGAAATCTGGATCTCGTTCCGGAACCCGTCGGGGAAGAGAGGGCGCAGAGGCCGGTCGATGAGCCGGCTGCTCAGGATCTCCTTCTCCGTGGGTCGTCCCTCCCGCTTGAAGAAGCCGCCCGGGATCTTTCCGGCGGCGTACGTCTTCTCGCGATATTCCACGCTGAGGGGAAAGAAGTCTTTGTCGATCGGGTACTTGGAACCGACCGCGGCGACAAGGACCACTGTGTCTCCGTAGCGGACCCACGCCGATCCGGAGGCCTGCTTCGCCACCTTCCCGACTTCGATGCTGAAGGTGCGGCCTCCCAGATCAAGGCTTACTGTTTCTGCCATTCTCTTCTCCTTCCATTCCGTCATGACGCTTCACACAGCGATGCGCTCGCACGGCGGCCATGGGGCCGGGCGAAGGCGCAGGGAGTCTTCGGGGGATTAGTCAGGACTGCGTGGATGCGAGCGTGCCGCTTGCGCGGGCGGGAGCCTACTTGCGAAGCCCCAGCTCCTTTACAACCAGCCGGTAACGCTCGACGTTGGAGGTCTTTAAATAGTCGAGCAATCGACGCCGTTGACCGACCATGCGGAGCAGGCCGCGACGACTGTGGTGGTCGCGTTTGTGAACCTTGAAATGCTCCGTCAGGTACTTGATACGCTCGGTCAGAAGCGCGATCTGCACCTCCGCCGACCCCGAGTCCGTCTCGTGGGTGCGGAAGTGATCGATGACTTCGCGCTTCTTTTCAGGTGTCAACGGCACCGGTGGTCACCTCCATGACTTTCCCTTTTTCTCTCTCTGGACTGGCGGACTGTACAACAGAGTGGATTCGGGTTGCAACGGCCAATCTCCGACGATTGCGGGGTTAACGGCGATCTCCGGCCTTCGAGTCGGAAGCCCAGTACTCGGCGGCCCTTGCGCGGTCCTGATCCATTGCCAGGACCAGCGACTCGGCCGAATCGAAGACCTGGTCCCCTCGGAGCCGCTTCAAGAGGCTCGTGACGAGCCACTTACCGTGCAGGGGCTCTCCCCCCGGGTGCTCCAGAAGATGCACCTCCACGCGCACGGGGCCGGGCCCGAACGTGCCCGCGCTCCCGACGTACGTGAGCCCGCGGCTCGTCCTGTCCAGGAACCGGTTCTCGGAAACGTAGATACCAGGGGCCGGCAGGAGTTTTTCCGGATGGACCTCCAGATTCGCCGTGGGATAGCCAAGCTGCGTGCCGCGGCCCGCCCCCGAGCCGATCCGGCCTCGAAGCGCGTAGGGCCGCGCCAGCACGTCCCAGGCCTCCCCGACCGATCCCGCCTCGATGAGCTTGCGGAGGAGCGTGCTCGAGAGCTTGGCGCCCTCCTGCTCGAGGAACGGCACCTCGGTCACCGTGAATCCGCGACGGGCGCCCAGCGATTCGAGATACGCCCGGTCGCCGACCCGATCCTTCCCCATGCGGAAATCCGGTCCCAGGATCAGGGCCTTGAGCGGAGCGCCGGAGCCCAGCACGCGGTCGATGAACCCTTCCGGTGGAAGCTCCTGCACGCTCCGGTCGAAGCGCTCCACATGGACCCGGTCAACGCCTATCGCGTGGAGCAGCTCCTCGCGCTCGTCGGGCGGGGTGATCCAGGGCCGCGGGGGCAGGCCGCGCACGATGGTGTCGGGATGCGGATTGAACGTGGTGACCCAGGAGATCCCGCCGTGCCCGCGGGCCGCCTTCACGGTGGCCGCGATGACTGCCTGGTGCCCCCGGTGGAGGCCGTCGAAAACCCCGATCGTCATCGCGATCGGCCGCGCCGCCAGCGTCACGGAAACACCCGGAGGAGCTTGAGCGACGCAGGCGCGGCTGGCCCGGGCGATGCCCCTTCCGCCGCCGGCGGCCCGGGCGTCTCCGCGAGCGCCTGAAGCTCCCCGTCGGGCGAAAAGAGCGCCAGCGGCCACGGGGTCTCGTCGGGCGGGGACGGATACTGAAGAGGCGCCGGCTGGATGCGCTCGCGCTCGATGGCGGGCGCGCGGCCGTGCCTGAGCCGCGAGGATTCCTCGCTCGTGAGGGTCGCCCGCCGCAGGTGCGGAATGGCCGCGGCCGGCGTCAACGCCCGCGCCCGCAGATCCGACGCGGTCACTTCCGCCTGGGGTTCGGGCGAGAACGCCTCATCGACCTGGAACGGTCCCGAGGCGATCCGACGGAGCGAGACCAGATGGGCGCCGCAACCGAGGGCTGCGCCCAGGTCGTGGGCTAGCGTTCGAATGTAGGTGCCGCGGCTTACCGTGAGATCCAGCTCGAGATCGGGAAGCGCTGAGCTGTCGGCGGTGAGCGCGTAGATCCGGATCGGGCGCTCCTCCGCCTCGGGAGCTTCCCCGCGGCGGGCCGCCTTGTAGAGCCGCTCGCCCCGCACCTTCACCGCCGAGTAGAGCGGCGGACGCTGGCGGGTCAGACCCGCGAGGCGCGCCACCGCGGCTTGGACCTCCGCGGCGGCCGGGATCGAGCGGGATACCTTGATGGGAACGCCCGTTCTGTCCTGGGTGTCGGTCGCGATCCCGAGCCGGGCCGTGGCAAGGTAACGCTTCGGCAGGAGCGCCAGACATCCGAGGAGCGCCGTGGCCCGGCCCTCGGCCACGAGAAGGAGCCCGGTCGCGAAGGGATCGAGCGTGCCGGCATGTCCGATGCGCTGCTCGCCGAGAACCCGGCGCATGCGTGCCACCACGTCGTGGGAGGTCCAGCCTTCCGGTTTATCGAGAAGGTGGAGGAGGTCCAACCGTCACGCCGATGGCGGAGGTCCGCCGTTCACCGCCCGCTCGAGCGCCCGGAAGAGGTCCTGCCTCACCTTGTCGAGCGCGCCGCGCACGCGAAGGCCTGCCGCGTTGCGGTGACCGCCGCCGCCGAACAGAGACGCCACCTGGTTCACGTCCACCGTTCCGTCGCTCCGGAGCGAAGCGCGGATCTCGTCCGGCGCCGTCTCCTGGACGAGCATGCCCACGTGCGCGCCCGCGAGCGACTTCGCGTACTGGACGATCCCGTCGGCGTCTTCCGGCTTGGCGCCCGCCTTCTCGAACATCTCCCGCGAGATCGTCATGGCGCCGATCTTCCCGCCCGCCTTCGTCTCGAGCGAGGCGAGCGCCAAGCCCAGGATGCGAAGGCTGGGTGCCGTCTTCGTGGCGTAGATCGCTTCCGCGACGACCGAAGCCCGCGCGCCACGCTCCACCAGCCGGGCGGCGATGTGGAGCGTGCCCGCCGAAGTGTTCGCGTAACGAAACCCACCGGTGTCGCTGAGAATCCCTGTGTAGAGACACTCCGCGATCTCGGGCGATACGGGCACGCGCAGAAGCTCGATCAGATCGTAGACCAGCTCGGCGGTCGCGGAAGAGTCGGGGCTCACCTGCCGCGGATCCCCGAACCCTCCGTTTCCCCAGTGATGGTCGATCACCGCGATCCGGGCGTCCGGCGCCAGGCACTGATCCGCGACCGATCCCACGCGATCCAGAGACGAGCAGTCCAGCACGAAGGCGGAGCTGTAGCGCTTGCCGTTCTCCTCGGGGCGGCGGATCGAGCCGGCCCCCGGCAGGAACGCGAGCGTCTCCGGGAGCGGGGATTCCAGGATCACGTCCGCCGTTTTCCCGAGATGCCGGAGCGCGTGCGCGAGGCCGAGGCAGGATCCAACCGCATCACCGTCCGGATCGATGTGGGCCGTGATCAGGAATCCACCGGAAGCCGCGATGAAGGGCTCGAAGCCCTGGAACGCGGTCTCATTCATCGCGCGGCTCCTGGATTTCTCTCAAGAGCTGGTCGATTCGCTCCCCAGCCTCGATCGAGTGGTCGAACTGGAAGTGGAGCACGGGCACGATCCGGAGCTTGAGCCGGGGCGCGAGAAGGCTCCGGAAGTAGGGCGCCGCCTTCCCGAGCGCATGGAGCACGTGGGGCTGGTCTTCCGTCGAAACCGTCCCCGAGATCCAGATCTTGGCGATGGAGAGGTCCCGCGTCACGTCCACGCCCGTAACGGTGAGCGTGCGGAGCCTGGGATCCTCGGTCCGGGCGGCCAGGATCTCGCCCAGCTCGAGCTGGATCCGGTCTGCGACCCGGCGCGTGCGCGGGCTCTGTTTGCGTGAGGGCATGATGGGTTGGCGGCTTCAGTCGATCCGGATCTGATAGTCGAGGACGTGGAGCCGGTCCTCGCGCTCGACCACGGCGAGGATGTCCCGGAGCACGCGGTCCAGTCCGCCCGGCTCGCCGCTGACGACCGCGACCCCGAGGGTCGCGCGCTGCCAGAGATCCTGGTGGTCGACTTCCGCGACCGAGGCGTTGAAGCGCGTCCGGAGCCGCTCCTTGACGTGGTTCACGACCGATCGCTTCGCCTTGAGGGAGTGGGAGCCGGGCAGGTGAAGCTCCATGTGGAGCAGACCGACGACCATGTCACGACAGACGGCGCGCGAACTCCTCGAGAACGTAGGCCTCGATGACGTCGTTCACCTTGACGTCGTCGCGCCCCTCGAGTCCGATGCCGCACTCCAACGGGGACGCTACCTCGCGCACGTCGTCCTTGAAGCGGCGAAGGGAGTCGATCTTGCCTTCCCAGGCGGCCGCGCCGTCCCGCATCAGGCGCGCGCGCGCGCTCCGCTGGATGGCGCCGGAGACGACCTTGCAGCCGGCGATGGTCCCGGCCTTCGTGGTGCTGAAGACCTGGCGCACTTCCGCCGAGCCGATCACGGTCTCGCGGATCTCGGGCTTCAGGAGTCCCGACATCGCGTCCTTCACGTCGGCGACCGCCTCGTAGATGATCTCGTAGAGACGGATGTCCACCTTCTCCTTGGCCCCCAGCTCGGCGGCCTTGGCGTCCGGCTTCACGTGGAAGCCGATGATGACCGCGTTGGAGGCGGTCGCCAGAAGCACGTCCGACTCGCTGATCTGTCCGACGCCGCGGTGGATCACCCGGAGCTTCACCTCTTCGGTGGTGAGCTTGGTCAGCGAGTCCTCGAGCGCTTCCACGGAGCCGTCCACGTCGGCCTTGAGCACGACCAAGAGCTCGCCCACGCTTCCCGCCTTGATCTGCGAATAGAGGTCGGTCAGCGTGACGTGCTTGTGGAGCCGGAATTCCTGCTCGCGCTGGAGCTGGCCCCGCTTGCCGGCCAGATCGCGCGCCTCGCGCTCGTCGACCATGGCGGCGAAGTTGTCCCCCGCCTGGGGCGCGCCGCTCCAGCCCAGGATCTCGACGGGCGTGGAAGGCCCGGCCGCGGCCACCTTCCCGCCGCGCTCGTTGTTCATGGCGCGAACCTTGCCGGACTGCGATCCCGCCACGAAGGCATCGCCGACGCGAAGCGTTCCCTTCTGGACGAGCACGGTCGCGACGATGCCGCGCCCCTGCTCGACGCGCGTCTCGATGACGACGCCGCGCGCCGGCTTGTGCGGATCCGCCTTCAATTCGAGTATTTCCGCCTGGAGCAGGATCATCTCGAGGAGCTTGTCGACGCCCGTTCCGAGCTTGGCGGAGATGGCCACGGCGATGGTCTTCCCGCCCCATTCCTCGGTCAGGAGGTTCTGCTTCGACAGCTCCTGACGGACCAGGTCCACGTTCGCGCCGGGCAGATCGATCTTGTTGATCGCGACGATGATCGGAACGTTCGCGGCACGCGCGTGGTCGATGGCCTCGATCGTCTGCGGCATGACGCGGTCGTCCGCGGCCACGACGATGACGACGATGTCGGTCGCCTGGGCGCCGCGGGCGCGCATGGCCGTGAACGCCTCGTGGCCCGGCGTGTCGAGGAAGGTGATCCTCTGCCCGCGGGGAAGCTCCACCTCGTAGGCGCCGATGTGCTGCGTGATGCCTCCCGCTTCACCTGCGATCACGTTCGTCTTCCGGATGTAATCGAGGAGCGACGTCTTGCCATGATCCACGTGGCCCATGATCGTGACTACCGCCGGGCGCGGAAGCGGAACGCCGGCCTCCTCGACGACCTCGGCTTCCTGCTCCCCCAGCTCGCTGACGAACTCGACTCCGTAGCCGAATTCGTCCGCGACCGCCATGATCGAATCCTTGTCGAGCCGGCGGTTGATGTTGGCCATGATCCCGAGCTGCATGCAGACCTGGATCACCTCCGTCGGCTTGACCTCGAGCTGGCCCGCCAGCTCCGCGACCGAGATGAACTCGCTCACGCGGATCACGCGCGGGGCCGCTTCGACACCCACCGCGGAGCCCTCCTCGCGATCCCGGCGGTGATGGCGGCGCTTGCTCCCCTCCATCTCGGCGAGCGTGCGCTTCACGCTGGCCCGGATGAGCTTCTCGTCCACCGCGCGCTTCTTCTTCTTTCCGGGCTTGTTACCCATCTTGAAGGGCGCGGCGGGGGCGCGACCGGGAGGCGCTCCGCGCCGCTCGGCTTCCGCTTTCGCGGCCAGGACCGCCTTCTCGCGCTTTCGCGCTTCCTCTTCCTTGACGGCCTCCTTCTCGCGCGCGAGCTTGGAGCGCACCTGCTCGATCACCTCGTCGCTGACGGAGCTCATGTGGCTCTTCACCTCGACGGTGAGGCTCTTCAAGATATGTACGAGCGCCTCGCTGGACATACCCATGTCCTTGGCGACTTCGTATACCCGACGTTTCTTAACTGGCATCGCCCCTCGTTTCCTCTTTTGTGTCCTCGTTCTCCTGGTCCTCGGACGGTTCGCCCGGCGTGGCGGGCAGCGAAGGCAAAGTCCCCGGCTCTTCGGGACTCAGCTCGTTCACGGCGGCCGCCGCCTCGGATTCCGCCGTAGACGCAGCCTTTGCCTTGAGTCTCGTCTCCTCCGCAGCGCGCGCCGCCTCTTCCGCAAGCTCCCGGCCGCGCCGCGTCTGCAGCTCCTTTGCCTCCTCGATCAGCTTCTCGGCGGTCTTTTCGCCGATTCCCTGGATCGCGAGGATCTCCGCCATCGGAGTCCGCAGCAGGTCCTGGACGGTCTCGATTCCCTCGCGGATCAGCTTTTCGCGGAGCTTGGGACCGGCGCCCTCGAGGTCCTCGATGTCGATGCGGGACCGCTTCTCGAGCTCCTTCTGCCGGTCGCGCTCGCTCTTGGAGATGAGATCGATCTTCCAGCCCGTGAGCTTGGCAGCGAGCCGCGCGTTCTGTCCGCCCTTGCCGATGGCGAGGGAGAGCTGGTCGTCCGCGACGGTCACCAGCACCTTCTGCTCCGTATCCACGATCTGCGCTTCCAGCACCTTGGCCGGCGAGAGCGAGCGCGTCACGAAGACGACCGGATCCTGGCTCCAGGGCACGATATCGATCTTCTCGCCGCCCAGCTCGCGGACGATCGCCTGCACGCGGGACCCCTTGATCCCCACGCACGCGCCGACCGCGTCGATCTTGTCATCGTTGGACTGGACCGAAACCTTGGCGCGGGAGCCGGGCTCGCGCGCGATTCCCTTGAGCTCGATGATCTTCTCCGCGACCTCGGGCACCTCGGCCTCGAAGAGACGGCGAAGGAACTCGGGGTGCGTCCGCGACAGAATGATCTGCGGACCGCGCGCCAGCTTGTCCACGGCGATGATAAAGGCCTTGATGTGATCGCCCTGGTGATAGCGGTCGCGCGCGATCTGCTCGCGGGGAGGAAGGATCGCCTCCGAGCGGTCGAGCTTCACGTAGATGTTGCCGCGGTCGACCTGCTGCACCGTGCCGCGAACCATCTCACCCACCCGGTCGTGATAGTCCTCGTAAATCCGCTCGCGCTCCGCCTCCCGGACCCGCTGCACCAGAACCTGCTTGGCGGCCGCGATCGCGTTCCGTCCCAGGTCCTCGAGCGTCAGCTCCTGGACGAGCTCCTGACCCACCCGAGCGTCGGCGTCGGATTGCTGCGCCTCCTCGAGGTCGATCTCCTGCGCGGGATCCTCGGCGTCCTCCACGACGCGCCGCTTGAGCCGCATGAGAATGCGGCCGCTCGGCTCGTCGAACTTCACCTGGATATCGGCGGTCTGGCCGAAGCGTTTCCGCCCGGCGGAGAGAAGCCCCGCCTCCAGCGTCTCCACGAGGATGGACTTGTCCACGCTCTTCTCGCGCGCGATCTGAGCCATCGCTTCCATCAGCTCGTAGTTGACGCCTCTTGTCTGAGTCTCTTTCGCCACGGCTTTCATCCCTTCGGCCGTCGTTCCTTCGCCCGCAGCCCTTCCCACGGATCGGCGACGACATGCGCGTTTTTGATCGCACCGTACGGCAACGAAACGACTCCAGCGTTCGGATCTTCGAGCAGGATCGCGTCCTCTCCCGCCTGGCGCAACTCTCCACGGAACGTGCGGCGGCCCTGGTGGAGGTCGTGCAGCTTGACCTCCACGCCGCCGCCGACGAACCGCGCGAAATGCGCGGGGCGCGTGAGCGTCCGCTCGATCCCGGGGGACCCGACCTCCAATACATAACTGCCGGGCACCACGTTCTCGGCCTCGAGATACCGGCCGATCTTCTTATTCCAGTATGCGCAATCGGCGATCGTAACGCCGGTCGGACGGTCCAGGGATATCCGAACCACCGTCCGACCCGACTCGGTAGCCAGGTCCAGGTCCCAGAGGTCGAACAGCTCCTCGCCGAGGAGGGCCTGGAGGCGTCGGGTAAGCTCTTCCCTCAGTTGTCCACGTTCCATGCGATCCGTCCCGGGCTTTACCCTGTCCGGGCAAGCGCCTAATAAAGTTCGAGTGGACTGCGGGTCCACTCGGACCTATCAAATTAGCGCCCGGGAAGGTGTTCGATCAAGCGGAAAGTTTAGCGGGAAAGGAAACTAGCCTTGGTTGCGAGGCTTACAAGCACCGTTCCGACCGCCTCGAGGCTCCGGGGGGAGCAGGTCGCGGGGGTATCGTGCGTCGTGTGCCACTCCGGAAAGCTGAAATCGATCAGGTCCACGGCCGGAATGGAGGCGTTCAGGAACGGAATATGGTCGTCGAACACCTGCGGACCCGGAACCGACCTGAAATTCCGGATTCCCAACTCATGGGCCTCCTGCCAAATCACGTCCACCACATTGGACGCCTGTTTCCGGGAATTGACCTCCCATTGCAGGGTCAGATCCGTCTTTCCGACCATGTCGATGACGATCACGAACAGGGGGTGGTCCTCGCCGATCCGGCTCACATAGCGCATGGAGCCGCGGAAAAACCCGTTCGGATTCTCCTCCGTGCCCAGGTCCTCCCCGTCGAACAGGACGAGATCCACGCCGATCGGCGTCCCCGTCTTCTGGAGCACGCGCGCCATCTCGAGCAGCACCGCCACGCCGGAGGCGCCGTCGTTCGCGCCCAGGACCGCCCGGGTCCGGAGCGCGGGATTGGGATCCTTGTCGGCCCACGGGCGCGAGTCCCAGTGCGCTCCGATCAGGATCCGCTCCTTCGCGCGCGGCCGGAAGCGGGCCACGAGGTTCGTGAGTCGGACCTCCTTGCCCAGCTCGGGGGAATCGTACGTGAAGGAGTCCACCTGGACCTCGGGCGCCATCGCGCGGAATCGGGACGTGAGCCAGGAGAAGCAGGAGTCGTGCGCCGCGCTGCCCGGCACGCGCGGACCGAAGGCGCACTGGCGCTCGAGCATGGCGAACGCCGCCCTCCCGTCGAATACGGCCGCGGCGGCCTCATGGCGGCACGAAGGCAGAAGGAAGGCGAGCAGGAGTGCCGCGAACGCCCGCGCGAACGCCCGCGCGAACGCCCGGACGCTAGAAGCGGAACTGCCCGTTGACGGCGATCGTGATCCCGCGCTGCGTGAGGTTCTGCTTGTAGTCTTTCGTCTGGCGGAAGGCGAGGTCGAATCCCCCGGTGATCGATGGGGTGAAGTTGTAGGTGGTCCCGCTCCCCACGTTGAGCCGCTGGGTGTCGGTTTCGGACTGTGCCGGGAACCCAGGCGAGACAAAGTACTGTTTGTCGCGCGCGATTCCCATCGTGAGGTTCAGGTTGACGTCGTTAGGAAGCTTGACACGCCGCTTACTCCAGGGGAAGCGGATTCCCTTGCTCGCGGGATAGGTCTTGGTGAGGCGAACGTCGTGGTTCTTCGTGGTATGCGTCCGGACCACGCCGCCGATTCGCTCGTCCAGCGCCTCGCTCTTCGAGAAGGCGGTGTTCACCTCCGCGCGGATGCCGTTCCGGAACGAGGCCTCCCAGCGGAGGAGCGGCAGCCAGTTGGTGGTCGTGACGTGCGTTTCGAGCGCTTTACCCGCGGGGCCCTGATCCTCGGTCTTCAAGGAATAGTGCGAGCTCAAGACGAGCGAGCTCAGCATGTCGCCGAGACCCAGGTCTTGCTGAAGCTGGAGCCAGCGTCCGTTCAGATCCGGCCAGGAGAGCGTGTAGATCCGCCGCGCCCCGAGGGAAGCGTCGGAGAAGGCGATCCGATGATCCGCGCGCACGTCCACCGAGAGGTGCGTCAGCGGCTGGATGGTGGTGCTCGCGGTCGAGATGTATTGGCGGTTCTGCACCAGGTTCGAGCTGGGCGCCCGGTAGAGGGACGGATCGAGCTTCTGGGTGAAGCCGGCGATGTAGGCGAACCCGGGCTTGCCGACCACGCGCGTGGCCGACGCGGAGCGCTCGAACGAGAACGAGGTCTGAATATCCTGTAAACGCCCGAAGAGGAGCCGGAGCGGCACGAGCAGCGGACTCCCGCCTCCTGAATCGCGCGGAGAGCCCGATCCCCGGAAGCGCTGCGCCAGCCGCGAAAGCGGGATCGCGGTCGTCGCGCGGGCCGAGCCGCGATTGCTGATGTTCTTGAGCCCGAGCGGATCGTTGGCGTTCAAGCGAACGCCCGCATTCCCGTCCTCGCGATAGCTCCCGGTGAGCGCGACGTTGGGATTCAGGAACAGGACCCGCCGCGGCGTCCAGTTGAGCTCCATGGACTGGTTGTGGGCCACTTCCGTGCCCACGTTGGAGCCGGTGAATCCGGGCTGCCGCTGCAACATGTCACGCTGCGAGGTGAGCGAGTAATGAGTCGTGACGCCGTTGATCGGAAGGTAGGACGCGTTGGTCCGGAGCGAGAGGAGCCGGTTCAGAACGTTCGAGCGAATCGCGGCGGAGTCCTGCTGCCCCTGGATGAAGCGGGAATAGGACGTGCTCCGGGTGGCGTTCCAGTCCACGCCGAAGGAGACGATGTCCGGGAGGTACTTGAACTTCAGGCCTCTCGACAGCGGAATGCCTTTGCCACCGCCGATCGGAAGGTCGTAGTTCCCCGTGGCGGCGAACGCCCACGAGGAGTCTCTCGACTGAGGCTCGACGTTCGCGGCCCGCGAGTAGGCCATCGAGCCGTTGATCGCGTCGATGGTCCAGCGCGTGAGCCCTTTTCTCGGCCCGGTCCGGCTGTAGCGGAAATCCACCGATTGGCGGTCGGCTCGCCTGGTCTCCACGTCGGAGCGCCCCTGGTCCAGCACGACGTCGGACCCGGTCCGATACTTCGGCACGTCGGTGGAGTGCGCAACCGTGACCCGAACCGGGAGCTGGAGCCCGCTCAGCGGAAGCATCTTGTCCAGCTGGAGGGTGCTCGAGAACCCCATGGCCGTGTGGTTCAACCCGGTCCCCTGATTGACGCCGCTGCCCACGCGGAAGAAGTCCTGATCCTGCTTGGCGAAGCTCGCGTTCAGCGCCAGCACGTCCGCGAAATTCGCCTGAACCGCGAAGTTGCCCGTCTTCCCGACGTCCTTGCGCACGCCGTCCAGCCTTAGCTCGTCGATCCAGACTTCTCCGGGCGTGCCCGAGGCGGAGTCGAGCGCGGTCACGCCGAAGCTGATCCGGTTCACCCGCGTGAAGGACGGCCTGCCGACGACCGTGTAGCGCGCGCCGATGTCGGCGGAGGTCAGCGAGTCGATCTTCACGCTCAAGGCGTCGTTGGATTCCTTGAGCCTGGAGAGCACCTCCAGCGGAATCCGGACGTCCTGCCAGCCGGTGCGCACCGGAAGGCTGTATTCGTAGTAGTTGACCGTGTCGGCCCCGAAGCGCGCCAGCACGCGGATCTTCTGGGTCTCCACGCCGGGATCCCCGTGCACGTAGAAGCGGATGTCGCGGTACTGGGTGTAGCCGATGCCGCTCCCGTTGTCCGAGAACGTCTTGAAAGCGAAGACCGAGTCTCCCCCCTGCAGGCGATCGTAGGCCAGGGCGAGCGACTGTTCCCGTCGCGTGGCGCTCTCGCCGACCGCGTTCGGGACGTCGAAAGGGGCCTTGTAGGTCGCGGCGTCGTCCTTGTTGTTCCGGACCTTCACGTCGAACACGACGCCTCGTTTCTTCATCGCGCCCGAGATCGGCCGCGCCAGCCACCGGCTGCCGACCAGCTCGATCCCGCCGATCTGGATGTTGGTGGGACCGGTCAAGCCGTCCAGCCAGATCCTCGAGTGCTTGATGTCGTCCCAGCTCGGGCCGCCGACCGAGACGAAGGCGGGGCTGCTCAGGGGAATGCGGAACAGCCGCCAGCCGTTTCTCTCCGACACGATGCCCGGGTAATCCCGCGGGACGTCCACCGCGACGTAGGCCATTTTCGAAAGGTCGACCGTCGCCTCGAAGTAGGAGTTGACCTTGTCGAGGTTGCAGTTCAGATCCAGGTCCTCGGTGTCGATGCGCGCGTTTCGCTCGGTTCCGTTGATCTTGGAGTAGTCCTTGGCTTTGTCCGGATCGTTCGAATAGGCGAAATCGTCCCCGTGCGGATCGGATCCTGAGCCCGTGTATCCCGCCTCGTCCGGATCCAGGACCCCGTCCAAGCCCGTGTCCTCGCCATCGTCGAGCTTGGTGTCGCAGTTCCTGTCTTCGCTGTCGAACCGGCCGTTCGGCAAGGAATCCGCCTGCCAGAACGCGTCCTCGCTCACGCGCCCGAAATCGATGTGGAGATTGCCGTGCGTCTGGTCGTGGAAGGGTGTGCGGTCATTGACCCAGATCTCGATGAACCGGGTCCGCGAAAGGTCCTCGCCGGTCCTCGACATGGCCTGCGTGAGGCCGGTCCACGTTCTCGGCGTGAAGAAGGTGGCGGTGTCCCCCTGCGCAGGAATGTTCAGCTCGAGCACGGTGTGCTCGTTGTCCGAGCCCTCCGCTTTCGTGAGCACGGGCTTCAGGTCGCGCTCCTTGGCGCCTCCGTTTGCCGACGTGGGGTTGTACCACTCGACCCTCGCGTGCTCTCCGACCACCTGCGAGACGGGATTCTGAACGCTGTCGACCGGAATGCTGCTCCAGAACCATCCGGTGCGCCCCATGGACAGCGTGTTCGATTCGCGGTTCCCCTCCATGTCGTCCACGTAGGCCTCCCCCTTGGTATTGGGGTTCGGCATGCTCACCGCCACGTTGCCCTGGAGATTCATGCTGGAGGGAGCGGAAGTGTGGACACCGGGGATCAGATTGGCGAACTGGGTCATCCAGGATGGCCGGACCGTCACGACCGACGCCAGGTCTCCCACCATGGAGCGGGCTGGCTCTTCCCCCAGCTTCGGGTTGACTTCCTGGGCGCCCCGGCTCTCGTAGAGCATGCTGGAGGACACGCTCAGGTCGGCGCTCGGACTGTACGACGTGGAGAATCCCATCAAGGTGCGCTGGACCTGGCTCACGCCGGGAGCGAAGGAGTAGTCCACCGAGATCACCGCGTCGGGGCCGGGTGGGCGGGTGAAGGTGATCTGCCCGGTCTCGTAGTCGATGTTGTAGTCGCTGACCTTCCTCTGGAGGACGTTGTCCACCTTCACCTGCTCGGAGTTTTCCAGGATATTGAACCGGCCGATGAAATACCCCTGCTGGCTGCTCTTGAACTGGGCGTCGATGTAGTAACGGGTCTGGCTCGGTGGATCGGGATTCTTCGTGTAGTACACGTTCGGGTTCATCCGGGACGAATCCGCGGCCAGGATGTTCCGCACGGTGTCGTCCAGGCAGAGGAACCTGGGAAAGGGCCTGCACCCCGGAGAAAACGGGTGGAGGTCGGGGAAGAAGATGATCCCGCTCTCCACATCGAGGAAATGATCGTCCACCCGTCCATCCGGACCGGTTCCCGCCTGGGTGCCCTGCTGGTCCAGCCCCAGGGCCACGATCAGCGGGGTATCCCCGATCGCCTCCGGATCCACCGCCTGCCCGGCCTGGCGCTGCCGCACCTTGAGGATCAGGGTCGCGCGCGCGATGTTCCGGGCGGTGAGGTCGTAGAAGTTGCGCAGCTCGTAGGCCAGCGTGGGATACCAGGGATTCGCCGGATCGTAGGACCCTCCCGGCAGGACCGTCACAAGTTCAGGACCCGGCTTGATCATCTGGAGGAGCACCGCGCCGACCGGCTTCTTCAGCGCGAGGTTCTCGCTGTTGCGATCCGTATCCCCGATCTGAACCGAATCGGCTCCCGCCGAGGACTTTTCGACGTAGGAGACGCCGATGACATCGCTGGCAGTCAGGGGATACCGGAACTTGATGACCGGAATCTCGGTCCCCGGCGGCACGCCGGGTGTCGTGACCACGTAGGGGAAGATGATGTCGTAGTCGACCCCCTGGGTCAGGATGTCGAAGGTTCCGCGGATCTGCGGATTCGTGTCGCTGCTGTCGCGGGTACCGTCCAGGCGGACGAGGCCGACCGGAAGTCCCGTATTATTGGAGCCGTTCCCGTCGTCCCGATAGACCTTGAGGGACGCGCGATCCCAGACCATCTGGTGGTTACTGAAGAAGTAGTACTGCCGTTTGATGTAATCCATGTCGCTGATGAACGCCTGGCGCTTCTCGCCCGACGGGGTGAAGCGCGCGGTTTCGCTCTTCCCTTCCTGCTTGCTCACGATCGTGACCACGTCGACGTTCCCGAGCTTCGCCACGGTCTTGACGCCGAAGAGCCCCTCCTGCCGGATGGAAGCCCCCTGCAAGGAGAGGTTCGTGTTCCCGAGGTCGATCGACTTGATCATGTCGTCCTCGTCTCCCGCGTAGCGGAGCTTCACCTTGTTGTCGAGGGAGGTCTGGACGTTGCTCGACTGGTCCACGTCCACCTTGATCTTGTCGCCGATCGAGCCGGTGAGGTTTACTTGCAGGTCCTGCTTCATCTCCAGCGACGGGAAGGCGCTCGGTCGCTTGTGCTCCTGGTCCGGTATTCCGTTCTTCCGGACCGTCCAGTCGCTCACCCCGCTCAGCGTGATGGTCTCGCTGCCGGACACGTCGATGTTGGGCTGCGCGTCGCCGAGAATTCCGCGCGTGAACTTGGGGAGCTGGATGGGGATATCGACGTGGAAGAGACCCTGAGGCTTCTTCGCGATCCCGCGCGTCATCGAGCGGCTCTCGCGGGAGTCGTTGCGCCACAGCCTCCGAACCGTGCGGGTGGTAAGGAGCGTGGAGTACTGGTCGAGATCCGCGACCATCGGCGGACGCATCTCGACGCCGCCTTGGGTATAGCTCTCGCGGATCCGGCCGATGGTGGGATCGAAGGCGATGTCGGGGTCCCGCACCGCGGGCACCGTGGCTCCGGTCGGATCCGTGCGGCTCATGAGCCACCCCGGCGGCAGGTCGCTGTGGCTGCCGCCCGGGCTATCCCCGTAGAAAGAATCGGTCTGGGAGCGGTACCGCCAGTGCACTGCCGAGGCAGTCCCGGCGGCCGCGGTGGACGGCAGGGCGGCCGCTAAGCTGATGCAGAGACAGAGAATGATGCTCCGCTTGGGGTTTTGAATCATGGATGGGACGGTCGCTCTGGGATCAATAAGGTCAGACCGGGTCCTTGGGTCCCGTCACGTAAACCAGTGAACCCCTGGATCGGGCGGCGGTTCGGCCTGAAATGTGTTAAAAGGTAGGGCCATATGAGAATACTCGAACGGTACGTCCTTCGCGAGCATCTCTTCCCGTTCGTAATCGGCTTCAGCGTCGTTGTTTTCCTGCTCACGCTGGACTTCCTCTTCGATCTGGTCGATCTGGCAATCGGCAAAGGGATCTCGGCTGGAATCGTACTCGAGCTGTTCGCTCTGTCCATGGGCTGGATGCTGGCCCTGGCGGTGCCCTGCGCCGTCCTCATCGCGGCCCTGGCGACGTTCGGACGGCTGGCCCAGGACGGCGAGATCGCCGCGATGCGTGCAAACGGGATCAATCTGCTCCGGATCATCGGCGCCCCGATCTTCGCCGCGGCCATCCTGGCCGTCGGGCTCGTGCTCTTCAACAATCATATCCTCCCCGAGACGAACCACGCGCTCGCGAACCTCATGGTGGACGTGAGCCGGAAGCGGCCCACCACCCAGATCAGCGAAGGCGTGTTCATCGACGGATTCGAGGGTTACAACATCTTCGTCGAGAAGGTGAACAACCGGACGAACGAGATCCGGGGCGTGAAGATCTACCAGATCAATTCGAGCGCCCGCCCGACGACCATCCTCGCGGACTGGGGCGTATTCCACAGCTCGCCGGATGGACGCGTGGTGACCCTGGAGCTCCACGACGGCGAGATCCACGAGATGCCGCCCAACGACCAGGAGCGGATCTACCGGCGGCTCATGTTCAAGACCCACATCATCAATATTCGGAACGCCGGGGCCGATCTGGAGAGGTCTGATTCGAGCGCCCGAGGGGACCGGGAAATGAGCCTGGGCATGATGCAGGGCCAGATCCGCAATCTAATGAAGGAGTTGGCCGCGTCCACGGCCGCGCGGGACACGCTGATCCACAAGGCGGGATTCCATAGCTATGGCGATTTCCTGAAGGCCGCGGTACCCCGCCAGGCGCCTCGCGGCGTGTGGGGGGCCGTGCGCGGCTTTCTCCGGACCATCTCGCCCATCCGGCCGCCGGTGTCCCTGCCTGCCGGAAGACCGGCGGGGCTCTTCATCAACCCGGTCACGATGGACATGATCCAGATGCGGCAGATCGAAGTCGACGCGCTCGACCGGCGGATCAACAGCCTCGACGTCGAGGTCCAGAAGAAGTTCTCCATCCCCGCCGCGTGCATCGTGTTCGTGCTGGTGGGGGCGCCGCTCGGGATCCGGGCCCGCAAGAGCGGCATCGGGGTCGCGTTCATCTCGATCCTCTTCTTCGTCTTCTATTACCTCTGCCTCGCGGGGGGCGAGGAGCTGGCCGACCGGCGATTCCTGAATCCGGCGCTCGCGATGTGGACCCCGAACGTCGTGATCGGGCTGATCGGGCTCGTCCTCACCCTCCAGGCCGCCGAGATCATCCGAAAGCCCCCGCGCCGCGCCCGCCGCGTTCCCGCGGCGCACCGGATGCCCGGCGCGTGAGGCGCCTCGACCGCTACCTGCTCCGGGAGCAGCTCCTGTCGCTCCTCATGGGGCTCGTCTTCTTCGTCGCCATCTTCATCGTCGTGGACCTGTTCGAGAAGCTGGATTCCTTTCTGGACAACAAGGTCCCGCTCCCGGTCGTGGCCCACTTCTACCTGGTCTCGATCCCGGGAATCGTGACGATGGTGCTTCCCATGTCGATGCTCCTCTCCTGCCTTCTCGCGCTGGGGCAGGTCGGCCGTCACAACGAGCTGACCGCGATGCAGGCCGCCGGGATCGGCCTGATGCGGATCGTCATGCCGCTCTTCCTGTTCGCGTTCTTCGTCTCCGCGGCGGTGTTCGTGGCCAACGAGACCGTGATGCCCCGGCTGAACGCCGCCCGGAACAAGATCTACCACGGCGATATCAAGCACGAGAATCTCGAGGGCGCCACGCTGCGCACGAACCTCGCGTATCTCGGCGCCGATGGACGCACGTTCCTGATCCGGAGCTACAACATCCCCGAGAGGACGATGCGCGAGGTTGTGATCCAGGAGATCCGGCAGCACACGCTGAACGGACGCATCGACGCGGAGTCGGCGACGTGGGAGAAGGGCCGCTGGGTGTTCCATCAGGGATTCGTGCGCCGGTTCGACCGCGAGGGGGAGCACGCGGCCCATTTCAACGAGCTGGTGATCCCCGGACTCAAGGAGGGGCCCGAGAGCTTCGAGAAGGCCGAGGAGGACCCGAAGGCGCTCTCCTACTGGGAGCTGGAGCGATACATCCAGCGGCTCCGCCAGAGCGGAAGCCGCGTGCAGAAGTATCTCGTGGAGCTATACCTCAAGATCAGCTTCCCGCTGACCAACCTCATCGTGGTGCTGATCGGAACGGCGCTCGCCATCCGGGTCCGCAAGGGCGGCCTGGCCATCAGCTTCGGCCTGGCGGTGTTCATCAGCTTCGTCTACTACGCGATCATCCGCACCGGGCAGGCGCTGGGCCACAGCGGAACACTCCCGCCCATGGTCGGGGCGTGGCTGGGAAACATCGTGTTCGGCGTCCTGGGGCTGGAGCTCCTCCGCCGGGCGCGGCGGGGGTTCTAGGGGCGGGTCAACCCGCTTTCTTCGCCGCCACCGGGGCCGTGCCCGCGGGCGCCATGATGCGCCCCTCCTTCAGGAACGGAACCAAGGGCGCCGAATCCACCGCGGCGCAAACGGGGAGGTCCTCCTCGAAGCCCAGCCCTTCCAGATAGCGGCCGTGCTCGCTCCGCCGGAGGATGGCCTCGGGCGACATCCCGTGTGCGATGTCGAAGTCGCGCGCGTAGGCCGCCGCGTCGTTCAGCTCCAGATCGGGCGACGCGTCGGCGAGCCTCCGGATCAAAGCGCCCGCGCAGGCTGTGTCCTCGAGCGAGAAGCGTCCGCTCCGTCCCGCGCACACGATCGTCAGATCCGACTGGGCGGCCGTGACCGCCTTCTGTACGGCGCTCAGGTTCACGTACCCGAGGAGGATCTGGTCGCGTCCGGCCAGCGGGCCCGCCATGAGCGGACTCAGATTCGTGGAAGCGAAGATCAGCGTGGCGCCGTTCACCTTCTTGCGCGTGTATTCACGTGGCGAATTCCCCAGGGCGAAGCCGCTCACCTTCCGCCCTTCGCGCTCCCCGCACAGGAGGCTCGTCTTGGGATCCAGCGTCTCGTGGAGGCGCGTCGCCTCCTCGACCGTCTTCACCGGGATGATCTTCACCGCTCCGTTCAGGAGCGCTGTCGCGATGCTGGTGGAGGAGCGAAGCACGTCCACGACCGCGATTTGCCTCGAGTCGGGCGAGGCGCGCTCCAGCTCGGACGGAATGACGTAGAGATCGATTCGTTTCATTGGGCCGCCGGCCCCGCCGACAGGAATTCGTCGAGGAACCCGGTGTGGATATCGCCGCGGAGGAACGCGGGATCCTTGAGGATGCGCAGGTGGAGCGGAATCGTGGTGTCGATGCCCTCGACCACCGTCTCCTCGAGAGCCCGCCGCATCCGCACGACCGATTCCATGCGGTCCCGGCCCCACGTGATGATCTTGGCCACCATGGAATCGTAGTGCGGCGGCACCGTGTATCCCGAATAGAGATGGCTGTCCACGCGGACGCCGGGACCACCGGGACCGTGGAAATAGGTCACCTTCCCCGGCGACGGCTGGAAGTTGTGGTCCGGCTTCTCCGCGTTCACGCGGCACTCGATCGCGTGTCCGCGCAGGCGCACCTCGTCCTGTTTCCAGGGCAGCGCTTCTCCGGCGGCCACCGCGATCTGAGCCTTGATCAGATCGTAGCCGGTCACCTCTTCGGTCACGGGGTGTTCCACCTGGATGCGCGTGTTCATCTCCATGAAGTAGAAGCTGCGATCCTGACCCAGCAGAAATTCGATCGTCCCGCAGCTCTCGTATCCGATCGATCGGGCCCCGGCCACCGCGGCCGAGCCCATCTTCGTGCGCAGCTCGTCGTCGAGCGCGACGCTCGGCGATTCCTCGATCAGCTTTTGATGCCGGCGCTGGATGGAGCACTCGCGCTCCCCCAGATGAATCAGGTTGCCGTGCTTGTCGCCGATGATCTGGAACTCGATGTGCCGCGGCTTCTCGACGTACCGCTCGAGGTAGACCGCCCCGTTCCCGAAGTTGGCCTCCGCCTCCGCCTGGGCGGTGCGGATCCCGTTCCGGAGGGAGGACTCGTCGGTGGCGACGCGCATTCCCTTGCCGCCGCCGCCGGCCGCGGCCTTGATGATCACCGGATAGCCCAGCTCGCGAGCCACGGCGGCCGCGTCGTCGGAGGACTCGAGGGTGCCCTCGCTTCCGGGCGTCACCGGCACGCCCGCCTTCACCATCGTCTTCCGCGCGACCGCCTTGTCCCCCATGAGCCGGATCATCTCCGAGGTCGGCCCGATGAAGCGGATGTTGCACGACTCGCACACTTCCGCGAAGTGCGCGTTCTCGGAGAGGAATCCGTAGCCGGGATGGATCGCGTCGGCGGCCGTGATCTCGGCGGCGCTGATGATACGCGCCATGTGGAGATAGCTGACCGCGGAGGGCGGCGGCCCGATGCAGACCGCCTCGTCCGCGAGGCGCACATGCAGCGAGTCCCGGTCCGCCTCGGAGTAGACGGCCACCGTCTCGATTCCGAGCTCCCGCGCCGCGCGAATGATGCGCAACGCGATTTCACCTCGGTTGGCGATCAGGATCTTCTTGAACATCCGGCTAGACGGGGCTCTCTTTGTGCTCGAACGGCTTCCACGACTCGTCCGACGTGGCGTGAATGCCCTTCACGCGGAGCTCGAATTCGGTCGGATTGGAGCAGTAACGGAGCGCCGTCTCGAGGCTGATCTTCCCCTCCGTGTGTTGCTTCATGATCGCCTGGTCGAAGGTCTGCATGCCGTACTGGGAAACGCCCTCCTGGATCGCGCCCTTGATCAGCGAGGTCTTCGCCGGATCCAGCAGGTACTCGCGGATCGTGGCGGTCGCGATCATGACCTCGGCCGCGGGAATCCGGCCCGCCTGGTCCGAGCGGGGCATGAGCCGGAGCGCGATCACCGCCTGGAGCGTCGAGGAGAGCATGTACCGCGTCTCCTCGTGCTGGTGCGGCGGGAAGAAGGAAAGGATCCGGTTGATCGTCTGCGGAGCGTCGGTCGTGTGGAGTGTGGAGAGCACTAGGTGTCCGGTGTCGGCCGCCATGAGGGCGGTCTGCATCGTTTCGGCGTCACGGATCTCACCGATCAGGATCACGTCGGGATCCTGACGAAGGATGTGCTTCAAGCCCTCGGCGAAGGAGGCCGTGTCCAGGCCGACCTCGCGCTGGGAGATGGTGCTTTTCTTGTCCCGATAGAGAAACTCGACCGGGTCCTCGATCGTGATGACGTTCTTGGCGACGGTCCGATTCACCGAATCGATCATGGCCGCGAGCGTGGTGGACTTGCCGCTTCCCACGGTGCCGCAGACGAGAACGAGTCCGCGAGGGCGACTCGCGATCTCCTCGATGGTCCCGGGGAGGTTCAGCTCCTCGAAAGACGGAATCGTCGCCGGCACCTGCCGGAAGACCATCGCGATGGTTCCGCGCTGCTGGTAGAAGTTGGTCCGGAAGCGCGAAAGACCGGTCACGCCGAATGCGAAGTCCACCTCCCGCGTGTCCTCGAAGGTTTTCTTCTGCTTGGGCGTCAGGATCTGATCGACGATCGCCTCCAGATCCGCCTGGCTCGGCGCCGGCTCGTCCAGCGTGACCAGGGCTCCGTTCTGGCGCGCGGTGGGCTTGGTGCCCACCTTGACGTGAAGGTCGGAAGCTTTGAGCTCCACCATTTTTTGCAGCACTCGCTTGATGTTCATCCCCACTCCCCTCGCACGGACTACGCGGCGGTGTCTGATTCCACCAGGAACAGTGTCTGCCCGTACTCCACGGGCTGAGCGTTCTCCACGAGAATCCGGGTGATCCTGCCCTCCACCTCGGACTCGATCTCGTTCATCAGCTTCATCGCCTCCACGATGCAGACGGTCTGGCCCACCGTGACCGAGCTCAACTCCTCGACATAGTTATCGGCATCCGGCGCGGGAGCGCGATAGAACGTGCCCACCATCGGCGATTTGATCGGAATCAGGTTCTTCGGGGGCTTCGCCTCGATCTCGGGCCGCTCGCTGGGGGCCGCAACCTCCGCGGGGCGGGGCGCCTGCGCCATGGGCGCCAAGGCGTCCGGGCCGGCGCGCCTTGCGCGTATGGTGGTGAACCACCGGCGGACCTCGATCTCGGCCAGCTCTTCGTCGCGCATGATCGCGACCATCTCCCGGATTTTCTTGCGCAGGTTCATCGGTTTCTCCGCGGCGTCCCGGCTCGATTCAGCCTGGACGCCAGCTCGTGCAGGCCCAGCTCGTAGCTCCGGGCGCCGAATCCCATGATCACGCCGGAGGCGGCCGCGCCCGTCAGGCTCGCCGCGCGGGATCCTCCCCGGGCGTACAGGTTCGTGAGATGGACCTCGACGACCGGAATCGTCATGGCCCGCATCGTGTCGGCGAGGGCGACGCTCGTGTGCGAATAGCCGCCCGGGTTGATCAGACAACCGTGCGCCGCGCTCATGGCAACGATGAGGCGGTCGATGAGAGCGCCCTCATGGTTCGTCTGGAAGCACTCCACCGTAAGTCCCAGGCTCTCGCCGAGCGTTCCGAGCCTGCGATCGATCGCGTCGAGGGTTTCCCGCCCGTAGAGATCGGGCTCGCGTTTCCCCAGAAGATCCATGTTCGGTCCGTGCAAGACCCATACGGTCTTCGACATCAGCCGCGGCCGCCCTTGAGCCTGGTGAGCCATGTCTCGAACGCCGACTTGTTTTGAACGTGCTTCGGCGGACCGGACGGCTCCGAAGCGGGTAACGGGTTTCTGGGAAGCTCGGTCCAGTGGAAGGAGGCATGGTCGGACGCCACGGTCGCCTGCGCCATGGGTGCGGGCTCCGCAGCAGGCGCTATGGGCGCGACTTCCCGTGGAAGCGAGGTTTCTCCCGAGGGATCTGGTCGTGGCTTTGAGCCCGAGGGAGATACCTCGCTTCCACGTGCCTCGGTGCCGGAGGCGCCACGATCGGCCTCACCCGGAGGTGCGGTCGACTCGACGTCCAGACGATCGAAGGCCATCTCCTGGAAATCCTGGACCCTCACTTCGTAGGGCTTCGGCGCCTGAACGTCGAAGGACTCGATCGTGTGAAGGCCGAGCGAGATCTCCCCCAGATACTCTTCTTCGCGGGGAGGCGCTACCGGCTGCCAGGTCATGTCGCCTTGGGCGACGACAAGGTCCGGAGGCCGCACCTCCGGAAACTCTCCGGACGTGATCTGATGGAGCGCCGATTGCGACTCGAGATCGCCGGGATCGATGCGGCAGACCGCGCGATAGAAATCCGCCGCCGTGCCGTGGCGGCCCTCGTGGGAGAGAATCCCGGCGAGCGCTTTCAGGGCGACCACGTTCTCACGGTCGAGCGCGACCGCGCTCTCGAACTGCGCGCGAGCCTCGGTCAGGCGGCCGGCCGCGAGATAGCAGCGGCCAAGCACGACGTGATCCCCAACGCCGTGGCCGGGTCGCCCGCGCCGCTCCTCGCAGAGCCGGATGGCATCGTCCACCCGCCCCTGCTCCCGCATGCGCTCGGCAACGGGCAGATAGAGCGGCGACGACGGATCCTGCGATACGATCCGTTCCAGAAGCGCGGTTGAATCGTTGTGTGTGTCCTCGGACATGACCCCCTCAGGGTTTCTGGACGAGGCTTGAGATGACCCGCCGGAGCGATGTAAGCGAAGGTAGTTCATAGGTTTTAGCTGCTCCGATCGCGGGGGACAATACCATTCGCGTGAGGAGCCGTCCACGCTTCTTGTCCCTCTCGAGCGCGCGCCAGAAGGAGGCCCCCGGGCGGCGCGCGAGCCGAACCGGCAATCCCAGATCCCGAAGCAGGTCCTCGACGTCACGCGCCGCGGATGGATCGAGGCCCGCCATCCGCACGCTCATGCGAAGCGCGGCCACCATTCCGATCGAGACCGCCTCGCCGTGGGTAATGCGCCCGTAGCCTAACGAAGCCTCGAGGGCGTGGCCCACGGTGTGCCCGAAATTGAGCTCGCGGCGCTTGCCGCGATCCATCGGATCGCGCGACACGTACCACGCCTTTTCCCTTGCCGCGGCGCGGACCAGGCCGGCGATGCGCGTGCCCCCGGCTCCGTTCGCGCCTCTCGCGCCCGGCCTGCCCGCCCGGCGCTCGTCCGCGGGCCGCTCGTCCGCGAGCCGCCGCAGGGACGCGAGGATGGATGGGCGATGGATGACGCCGATCTTCGCGATCTCCGCGAGCCCGGACCGGAACGCGCGCGGAGTCAGGGTCGCGAGGACGTCCGGATCGCAGAACACACCGCGCGGATGATGGAACGCGCCCACGAGATTTTTACCGCGCGGAAGATTCACGCCCACCTTTCCGCCTATGCTCGCGTCTGCCTGCGCCAAAACCGTGGTCGGGAACGCGTACCAGTCGAGCCCGCGCGCGTACGCGGCTGCCGCGAAGCCCGCAACGTCGGAGACCACGCCCCCTCCGAGCGCCAGGACCGGAACCGAGCGGTCCACGCCCCACTTGGACCAGAGCTCGCACAGCCCGCGCACGCGCGCGAGGGTCTTCGAGCGCTCACCCGGCGAAAGGGCCGTCACGCGCGGCGTGAACCCCGCGCGGCGCAGGCTCGCCAGAAACCGCGTTCCGTGGAGTCGCAGGACGGTGCGGTCGGTGACCACGAGCAGCGCTCGGGGCGCGCCCTCGGACCGCATCCGCGCTCCGGCTCTCTCGAGAAGCCCGGGGGCGATGTGGATGGGATAGCGAATGCGCTCGCGCGCGGCGGATACCCGGATCATCGCGACGCGATCGTCTCCGCGATCGCCTGGAGCTCGCGAAGGTAGGGCAGCTTGGGACGGCCGGGGGCGAAGACGGCGAGGTCCACGAGGTACCGCCTTCCCCCGCGCGAAACCTCGTAGAAGCGATAGGGCCCGGCGGCGCTCACGTCCGAGTCCTCCCAGCGTCCGTGGATCTGGCGCCGCGCGCCGGCAAGCTCGCCCGCCGTGAGCGTGGGATCGACCAGGTCCAGGGTGCGCTCGCTCGGACGGAAGGTGCGCGCGAGCGCCTCCCTGGCGAGTCTCAGATCGGACGCTTGACCTCGGTCCCCTTCGGGAAGGATGCGCAGGAGCCGGGCCGGCGGACCCGGATCGAGAAGAAGCGCCGCGTGCGTCCCGGGATCGATATGCACCTCGTATCCACGGGGCACCCGGAGGCTGAATCCCAGGAGCCGCGCGAGCCGCCGCTCCGCCTCCGCGTCATGAGGGAGCGCGTAGAGGCGTGCGCGCACGGTGGCGAAGGTGGCGCGATCGATCTCGAGAAAGAGGCGGTTCTGGTAGCGCGCCAGGAGCGGAAGGAGGTCTTCTCGCGTATCCGTCCAGAACATTCCGGAGGCCTGGCCGCGCAGCCAGACGTCGGAGGCGAACACGAACGGCGCGGCGCTTCGCGAGCGGAGCCGGGTCAGCGGCACAAGCGGCCGGGGGATGGCGCTCTCGGGGCCGTATCCGAGGAACAGGACGTTCCTCGCGCGATACACGCCCGCCTCCTCGGGAGAAGCGACGCGGACCGCGAAGGCTGTCTCATCCTCGATCCGGATCGCGGGCCGCTCGAGAACGGCGCGAAGGAAGAGGATCTCGGGAGCGTCCGCCGGGAGCGAGGTCACCAGGGTCAGCTCGCGGCTCCCTCCCTCGGCGAAGGGCCGGCCACCGCACGAACAGCACGCGATCGCGATCGCGATCAGCATGAGCGGAGTCCTGGCGGCCATTCGCGTCATAGATGCGTCGCAGGCTAACACAGGACCAGCCAAGAGCGTAGCGTCAGCGGGCGGAGCGGAGCGTCAGCGGGCGGAGCGGAGCGTCAGCGGGATGGCGGACCTTCCAGGGTCTTGATCCGCTCTTCGACTTTCTTCTTCTCGGTCTCGAGCTTTTCCCGCGCGTGCTTGAGCCGCTCCAGCTCCTCGGCCCGGTCGTCGGGGTGAGGCATCGCGGGCGCCCGGATGGCAGCATCCAGCGTGGTGCGCACCGGGAAGATCTCCGGTCCGCGCGAGACGGTCATCTCGATCTCGTCCCCCGGACGCAACGCGCGGACCAAGGAGGTGATCTCCTCGCTGGAATGGATGGGAGTTCCCTCGAACGCGAGGATTCGGTCTCCCGACCTTATACCTGCCAGGTCCGCGGGACTCTTCGGGACGACGCCCTCCACCACGACGCCGAGGCTGTCGGCAAGGATGCCGCGGCGCATCTGGATTCCGAGAAACGCGCGGCGAACGTTCCCGTATTCCTCGAGGTCGGCCGCGATCCGCTGGAGTTGATCGATCGGAAGCGCGATGAGGAGATCACCCGGCTGCTTCTGGCTCTCTTCGTCGGGCGCTCCGACCGGGGAGGTCGCGTCGGGCTCGCGGGACTTGGCGGCGCGGCCGACCACGATCGCCACCCATTCCCCCGCCTCGTTCAGGACAGCGCCACCGCTCGCCCCCGGATTGGCGGAGGCTTCGATCTCGACGATGTCACCGGAATAAGGGAAATCCACGCGCTCTCCGCGGCCGGCAACCTTCCCGAGCGTGATCTGAGGACGCGTGACGTTCACGTTGGAGATCACCGCCACCCAGGATCCGACCGCGATGGACTGCGGCGAGGCCTGCCGGAGCGGCTGGAGCGGGGGTCCATCGACGGAGAAGAGCGCGATGTTCGACTGGCGGTCCACGCCCCGGATCGTGGCTTCGCGCTTCAGGCCGTCCCCAAAGAGCACGCTGAAGGAGCCCCCGGGAATGGCCATGCTCGCGGTGGTCAGGAGCCGGTGCGGGTTCAGGACCACCGCGGTGCCGATCAGGCGGCGAAGCGGCCGGTCCGCGCGAGGCCGGGGCTCCGAGGCGGGAAGGGCGACCATGGTCACGACGCTGGTTCGGGCGGAATCGACGCCCACCAGAAGCGTGGCTTCTTCGGAGCGGAGAGGGAGGATGCTGGCGGCGCCCGCGTGGGACAGGAACAGGATGGCCGACGCGGCCAGAGCTGCAAGCGCTGCGAACCTTTGAGGCCGGATCCGGATCACGGGCATCGGAACGCGCTCCAGGCGCTCGGCCTAGAAGACGATGTAGACGCCGTCGTCCTGTGTCTCGTTCACGGGAACGACGGAGGGGTCCTGACCCTGGGGACCGTGGTCGAGATAGAACTGGTCGTTGATGATCTCGTCCGTGTAGCGCTGGCGCGGCACGCGGCCGTCCACGATCGAATCTCGCGCGGCGGGCGTGGCCTGCGCCATGCTCGCAACCACCGCTCCGGCCGCGCGGATCGAGGGCGCGACGGCCGGCGGACGAGACGGCGCGGAAGCGGTCCCCTGCGCAACGGCCTGCGGGGCCGAGGCCGCCGGAGCGGTGATGACACCCGCGGCGGCTCCCTGGAGCCGGGATGCGCTCATCGGCGACAGGGCCGGACGCAGGAAGCCCTGCCCCACGGGGGAGAGCAGGAGCGCCATGGCGACGGCGGATGCGCCGGCGCCCGCCATGTAGATCGGTTTCAGCCGGATGGGCGAGAGAAGCTCACGGATCAATTCCAACGCGGTCGGACGCAGCCCCTCTCCGGAGCGGATTTTGGCATACACGTCCTCGTCGAAATGCGCACTGGGTTCGACCAGCGGCATCCCTTCCAGGATCGACATCGTCGCTCTCACGTCGCTCATCGCGACCGAACAGCGGCGACACCCCATGAGGTGCGCCTCGACGTTGCGGCGCTCCTCCTGGCTGATCTCGTCCTCGATGTAGGAGGAGAACAACGATTCGACCGACCGGCAATTCATGCGTCCTCCAGATTCAGATGCGGCTTGAGTCGCTCCTTGAGCATCAACCGGGCGCGGTTGATCCGTGATCTCACGGTGCCGCCCGGGATTCGGAGGATCTCTCCCACTTCTTCGTAGCTAAGCCCCTCGATGTCGCGAAGAACGACCGCTTCGCGGTATCGAGCGGGGATCTTCTCGAGCGCTTCCGCCACGCGCCGGCGGATCTCGCTCCTGTTCAGGTCTTCGTCGGGCAGCGGCCTCAGATCGGGGAACGGGAGCCCCTGCCCACCGGAATCCTCTTCCATCGCGTCCAGGCTGAACGTTCCTTTGTGCCGGACGCGGCTCCGGATCTCGTTCTTGGTCAGGTTGACCGCGATCGTGAAGATCCAGGTGGAGAACTTGCCGCTCTTCCGATAGCGCTCCCGGTTCCGGTAGACCCGGAGGAACACCTCCTGGCTGATCTCCTCGGCCCGGTCCCGGTCGTTGATGAACCGGCACACGAGATTCATGATCCGCGAGCGGTAGCGCTGGACAAGCGCTCGGAAAGCCGTCTCGGAGCCCAGCGCACAACGCTCCATGACGTCTTCGTCCGTCAGCTCAGCAAGTTCGGGCTTTTTCACTAGGCGTAGCTCGCTAGGCATTCACTCTCCGTGGTTAGGGGTACACCACGGGTGTTTGCCGGTTCCGAAACGGGTTGGATTCTCAGGGCTTGGAGAAGAGGGTGAGCCCGGCCGGGCTCTGAGGAGCGTGTTTTCCGCGCCCCCGGGATTCCGCCGTCCTGGCCTCGCTGTCCAGCCGAAGGGCCCGGCACACGCGGCCGAGCGTCAGCTCTGCATCGGATCCGACATCGGGACAGCGCACCGCTCGCCTCAGCAGCTCTCTCGCTAACTCCAGTTGCCCCATATTGTAACGTATGGAGCCCAGCAGCGCCAGGGCCCTGCCGTTCGCAGGATCCAGCTCGATGGCCCGGCCCAGCCTCTGGAGCGCCCGGTCCACGACCCCCTGATTAAGGTCTGATGCCGCCAGGAAGTAAAGGCTCTCGGAATTCTCCCGGCCCAGGCTATTCAGCTTCTGGAAGGCCCACTCCGCGACCAGGCTGTCCCCTATCGAGGCCGCGGTCTGCCCCAGCTCGGCGTAGAGCATGGGGCTCTCCGACCCCCTCGAAGCGCCTTCGCGCATCAGGGAGACGGCCTCCTCGGGATGATGGAGGAGCATGTAGCAAAGGGCGCCGCCCAGGACACGGTGGGGGTTGGCGAACAGGCCGTCCCGGAGCTGCTCCAATGCCAGGACCCCGGCCTTCCGGTCCCCGACCTTGATCTCGAGATACGCCACGACCAGCGACTCCTCCGCGGAGAGGGTGCGCAGCTCCAGCAATTTCCGGTAGCAGCGCAGCGCGGGCTTTTCGTCCGAGAGCCCCATCAGGGCGCGTGCCTTGACGGGTAGGGCACCGCGCGTGCCCGCGATCGGCTTCACCGCCTCGAGGGCCGCCCGATAGTCGCCGTCCCGGACGAGCGATCGTCCGGCGTCGACGCGGGTGTCGATGGGATCGAAGCCGCGCCGCGCCATCGTCGCGAGGAAGGCTTCGGCCGCGGTCCGCCGACCTTCGCGGAACAGGTAGGAAGCGTACGCCGCCACCTGCTCGGGGAGCGCGTCCTTGGATTCCGCGCGGCGCCGGAGAAGCCTTTCCTCGAGTGCTAAGTCCCCCGTTCGGCGCGCCAGCTCGACACCCAGACCCAGCGTCCGAGGATCGTCCGCGGAGAGCGACAGCGCCAGATCCAGAGCCTCCGTGGCCTCCTCGAGGCGCCCATCCTCGAGCGCCATAGCCAAAACACCGGTCGCCACCCACCCGAAGTCCGGAAGCAACTCCCCTGTGCGTTTCAGATCCGCCAGCGATGCCTCGTAATTCCTGTCCAGCTCGTGAGCGAGGGCGCGGAGCGCGTAGAGCTCCGGGCGCGCCCCCAGGATGCGGAGCGGCGGGGTGAGCGCCTTGGCGGCGATCGAGGCTTCGCCCGCGCGAAGACGCATGCGCGCCACGAGCTGTGCCGCGTCCTGGTTCAAGCTGTCGAGCGAGAGGGAGCGGTCTCCGTATTCGAGCGCGCGCGCGTCGTCCCCCGAGGACTCCAGAAGCTGGGCGAGGCGGCCCGCGGCATAGCTCGATGCGGGATCCAGCGCCGAAAGCGCTTCGGCCCAGCGCTGCGCTTCCTCCATGTTGCCGTGCTCCAGGGCGACCGCGGAGCGGGACAGGAATTCCAGATTCAGGGGAACGATACGGGGAGCGAGGGTGTCCGCGGAGGAGGGTCCCGCCAGCGCGGCAAGGAAAAGCAGGGTAAGCACTCCCGCCACCATCCTTGAGGTAAGGGAAGGAGCCTGGGATCGTCTCACGCGCAGTCGTCTCCGCACCGGAAAAAGGAATGGAGGAAGACCCGGACGGGCCCTCCTCCCCCTGTCAAGACGACGCGTATGGATTATACCAGGCTTATGGCTCTGCCTGCAAGTGAGAGGCGGCCCAAGGCGACTTATCCCCTTCGGGCTCCACGCGTTCGCGTGGCTCCCGCGGCTCGCTCGGCTCGCGGTCCCTGGGCTCCCGCGGCTCGCGGTCCCTGGGCTCCCGCGGCCCACGTCCCTCGCGTTCCCTGGGGTTCCGGCCTCCACCGTCCTGCTGGGCCTGCCCCGGACCCTGGCTCCGAGGGCCGCCACCGCGCGTGCGGCGACCGCGGCCTCCCCTGCGCCGCCGGCGTCTGCCATCCTGCTGCTGCTCCCGGTCGCCGCGGACGATCTTCTCGAAATGGAGGAGCGCGTCGCGGGCGGCCTCCTGCTCCGCCTCTTTCTTGTTGCTACCGTGCCCGCGTCCCAGGACTTTCTGATTCACGACCACGTCGACGGTGAACACCTTCTCGTGGTCGGGACCGATCTCGCTGGAAATGCGGTATTGAGGATGGGTCTTGAACTCCCCCTGCACGTACTCCTGAAGCATGGACTTGTAGTTCGCGAGGTTCGCGTCGCTCAGGATTTCGTGCACCTGGCGCAGCAGAAGGCGCTCCGTCAGCCGCCGCGCGGGCTCGAGCCCGCCGTCTAAGTACACGGCTCCGATCACGCCTTCCAGCGTGTCGGCGAGGATGGACGCGCGATCGCGCCCGCCCGATCCCGTCTCGGCGTCGCTCAACAGGACGAAATCCCCGAGGCCCATTTCCTTCGCGGTGCGGGAGAGGATGACGCGGCTCACGAGGAGCGACTTCATCTTCGTCAGCTCTCCTTCGCGAAGCGACGTGAATTTGCGGTACAGAAACTCGTTCACCACGAGCCCGACGACCGAGTCTCCGAGGAACTCCATCCGCTCGTTGGACTCCCCACCCTCTTTCTGTTTTTCCGGGAGCGAATGGAGGTAGGAGCGGTGGGTCAGCGCCTGTCGCGCCAGCTCGGTGTCCTTGAACTTGTAATGCAAGATCGCTTCGAATCCGCGTAGATCGAAATCCCGCGACATGGCGGCCTGCTTCGGCCGCGGCGCGGGCGCTTTGTCCAGTCCGAACAACTTTCTCAATAGGTTCACGTTTATCGGGATCCCTGAGGACCCTCCTTGGCCATCGGTCTCGATAACGCCAGGGTGACGTTGTGCCCGCCAAAGCCCAGTGAGTTGGAAAGGGCCGCCCGCGCTTCGACCTGTCGCGCGGTGTTGGGGACGTAATCGAGATCGCAGTCGGGATCGGGATGCTCGTAGTTGATGGTCGGGGGTAGAACCTGCCGCTCGAGCGCGAGGACGCAGATGATGGTCTCCAGTCCTCCGGCGGCTCCGAGCAGGTGCCCCGTCATCGATTTGGTCGAGCTGACGGCCACGCGTGGCGCATGATCGCCGAATACCGACTTGATGGCTTGAGTTTCGAATTTGTCGTTGAGTGGTGTGGAAGTGCCGTGGGCGTTCACGTATCCGAACTCGCTCAAAGGCAATCCGGAATCGTTGATGGCCGCCCGCATGGCCCGCGCTGCGCCCTCACCCTCGGGGGCAGGAGCGGTCATATGATGGGCATCTCCCGTGGCTCCGTAACCGACGATCTCGGCCAGAATCGCGGCACCGCGCTTCTTCGCGTGCTCGAGTTCCTCCAGAATCACGATCCCCGCGCCCTCCCCCATCACGAAACCGTCGCGCTGGGAGTCGAAGGGGCGGGAGGCTCGGGTCGGGTCGTCGTTCCGGGTGGACATCGCCTTCATGGAGCAGAATCCGGCGAAGGAAACCGGGGTCACCGGCGCCTCGGCGCCGCCCGCGATCATGACTTCCGCTTCGGAGTTCTGGATGATCCGGAACGCCTCACCCACCGCATGCGCTCCCGAGGAGCACGCCGACACGGTGCAGTAGTTGGGCCCCTTGGCGCCGAACTGGATCGACACCTGGCCCGAGGCCATGTCCGAGATCATCATGGGAATGAAAAACGGGCTGACGCGGTTCGGGCCCTTTTCGAGAAGGATGCGATGCTGTTCCTCGAACGTGGAGATCCCTCCGATGCCCGAGCCCACGATCACGCCGAATCGAGTCGGATCCACGGCGCCGTCTTTCACCCCGGCCTGCGCCAGCGCCTGGGTGGCGGCGGCCACCGCGAATTGCACGAAGAGATCCGTGCGGCGGACGTCCTTCCGGTCCATGTACTCTTCCGGTTTGAACCCGCGCACCTCGCCGGCGAACCGCGTGTCGTACGCGGTGGTGTCGAAGCGCGTCACCGGACCGATGCCGGACTCGCCCGCGATCAACCGTTTCCAGAATTCCTCGACGGTGTTTCCGAGAGGGCAAATCACGCCCTGCCCGGTCACGACCACCCGGCGAGGACTCCCATTTCTCCGATACGTCACGAACGTTTTCTCGATTTCTTCGCCCAGCTCCCATCCGCGCGGGACGAAGCGTCCGGCGCGGCGCCGAATCAGGCGTTCTTCGGCACGTGTGATTCCAGGTACTTGATGGCGTCCGCCACCGTGGTCATCTTCTCGGCATCCTCGTCCGGAATTTCGATGTCGAATTCCTCCTCGAGGGCCATCACGAGCTCCACGGTGTCGAGCGAGTCCGCTCCGAGATCATCGATGAACGAAGCTTCCGCCGTGACCTGCTCGGGCGCTACGCCCAGCTGATCCACGATGATCTGCTTGACCCGATCCTCACTGAATGAGGCCATTCGCTGCTTCACCTCCCCTTGCGGATTCCCGTCGGGAATCCGACCGATTCACATCCGCATACCGCCGTCGACGGACAGCACCTGGCCGGTCACGTATCCCGCTTCCTCGGAGCACAGGAACGCCACCGCGTGAGCGACGTCTTCCGGAGACCCCAAGCGTCCGAGCGGGATCTGCGCCCTCAGTGTCTCGCGCACCTTCTCGTTCAAGGCGGACGTCATCGCCGTTTCGATGAAGCCCGGAGCGACCGCATTCACGGTAATATGGCGCGACGCCAGTTCCTTCGCAACGGCCTTCGTCAGCCCCACGAGTCCCGCCTTGGAGGCGACGTAATTGGCCTGCCCGGGATTTCCAATCAGCCCGACCACGGAGGAGACGTTCACGATCCTCCCCCAGCGCTGTTTCATCATAGGCCGGGTGAACGCCCGGATGCAGAGAAAGCTTCCCTTGAGATTCGTGTCCAGCACCTGATCCCACTCTTCCTCGCTCATCCGCATGACCAGATTGTCGCGGGTGACCCCGGCGTTGTTGACCAGGATGTCCGCCCGGCCGAAGGCCTCGAGCGTCCTTGCGCAGAGCCGGTCCGCGTCCTCCGGCTTGGAGACGTCCGCCTCCATCGAGACCGCTTCGGTCCCGCCCTGGGCCAGGATCTCGGCGCACGCCGTGTCGAGGGCGGCCCGGTCGCGCCCCGAGAGCACGACCCTCGCCCCGCCTCGCGCGAGCTTTTCGGCGATGGCGCGGCCGATGCCCTTCCCTCCGCCGGTGACCACCGCCACGCGGTCCTTGAAGCCGCCTCCCGTCACGCGGCGACTTCCTCGATCGCAAGCACGGTGGCTTCGACGGAATCCGGATCCTCGCTCCCGAAGAGGGACGCTTTGCGGTCCACGCTCTTCACGAGGCCGCGGAGCACCCCCCCCTGCCCGACCTCGACGAAACGGCGCACACCTCCCGCAAGAAGCCCGCGCACCGTCTGCTCCCAGAGCACGGGCGAGAGGAGCTGTTCTCTCAGAGTGACGCGGATCTCGTCGGGTGATTGCGCCGGAAGCGCCGTGGCATTCGCGTAGATCGGAAACCGCGCGGGACGTATCTCCACCCGCTCCAGCGCCTCGGCCAGCCCGCGCGCGGCGCTCTCCATGAGCGGCGAGTGGAACGCGGCGCTCACTTGTAACGGCACCACCTTCTTCGCGCCCGCCTTCTTCGCCTCCGCCGTCGCGCGCTCGAGCGCCTCGGGCGTTCCCGAGAGCACGACCTGTCCCGGAGAGTTGAAATTCGCCGCCGCGAGATCGCGCGGGGCGGATACCGCCTTAAGCACCCTCTCGATCGCGGCCGCATCGAGCCCCAGCACGGCAGCCATGGATCCGGGCCGCTCCCTGCCGGCGGCGGCCATCAGCTCACCCCGTCTCCGGATGAGCTTCAGTCCGTCCTCGAACGAGAGCGATCCCGCGGCCACGTGGGCCGCGAACTCTCCGGCGCTGTGTCCCGCGCCCGCCGAGGGATGCACGCCGCGGCGCTCGAGCACTCGCGCGGCGGCCACGCTCGTGACGAGGAGGGCCGGCTGCGTGTTCTCGGTGCGCGTCAGATCCTCGATCGGGCCTTCGAAGCAGAGACGGGACAGAGAGAATCCCAGCACCTGGTCCGCGCGCTCGAACACCTCGCGCGCCTCGGGGTAGCGCTCCGCGAGGGATCGGCCCATGCCCACTGCCTGAGATCCCTGTCCCGGAAAGAGGAACGCGACGAGGCTCACCAGCGCACCACCGCGGCCGCCCAGGTGAACCCGCCGCCGAACGTGACCATCTCGAGCAGGTCGCCCGGCTTCAGGCGGCCCTGCCGCTTGGCTTCGTCGAGAGCGAGCGGGATGGACGCCGAGGACGTGTTGCCGTAGCGGTCGAGATTCACGAACACCTTTTCCATCGGGAGCCCCAGCCGCCGCGCCGTCGCGTCGATGATGCGGTAGTTCGCCTGGTGCGGAATCAGGAGGTCCAGCTCCTCGGGCCTTAGCCCCGCGGCCTCGAGCGCCTCGCATGCGACCGACTCCATGGCCCGCACGGCGTACTTGAACACGTCGTTTCCGCTCATGCGGATGTAGTGGAGCCTCTTGTCCACCGTCTCGTGAGACGAGGGATTGAGGGAGCCGCCGCCCGGCATCTCGAGCAGATGGGTGAGCGAGCCGTCGCTGTGGAGCCGCGTCGCGAGGATGCCGCCGGGCTCTCCCGTGGAGCGCAGCACCACCGCGCCCGCGGCGTCGCCGAAGAGGACGCACGTGTTGCGATCCGTCCAGTCGGTGATCTTGGAGAGCGTCTCGACGCCCACCACCAGCACCGTGTTCGCCACTCCGGCCGCGACCTGCGTGCGCCCGATCGAGAGCGCGTAGAGAAATCCCGAGCACGCGGCGGAGATATCGAAGGCGTGGGCGGAGACGGCGCCGAGCTTGTCTTGCAAGAGGCAAGCCGTCGAGGGAAAGGGCCGGTCTCCGGTCACCGTTCCCACGATGATCTGGTCGATCTCCTTCCCCTCGATGCCGGCGTCGATCAGCGCGCGCCGGGCCGCCTGGGTGGCGAGCGCCGAGGAGGGCATGTCGGGACCCGCGATCCGCCGCTCCTTGATACCGGTGCGCGACGTGATCCACTCGTCCGAGGTGTCCACGATCTTCTCGAGATCCTGGTTCGTGAGCACCCGGTCGGGCGTGTAGGAGCCGACGCCGATGATATGGACGTCACGGGCGGTCGCGATCACGGCCGCTCCCTTGATCCAGCCTTCATGCCGCCTCCGGCGCGAGCCTTTGGAGATCTTCGCGTATGAAATCCGCCACGTGCGCATCGGCGCAGCGCGCGGCCGCGCGGATGGCGTTCTTGATCGCGCGGGCGTTGCTGCGCCCGTGCGCGATGATGCAGTTCCCGTCCACGCCCAGGAGCGGCGCGCCGCCCACCTCCGCGTAGTCCATGCGGCGCTTGAGCCGGCGGAACGCGGGCTTCAAGAGCAGTCCCGCGAGCATGCTCAAGGGATCCGCCCGGATCTCGTCCCGGATCATGTTCCCCACGCTGGGGATCACGCTCTCCGCGAACTTGAGGAGCACGTTCCCCACGAACCCGTCGCACACGACGACGTCGGCCGTTCCCAGGATGATGTCACGTCCCTCCACGTTCCCGACGAAGTGGACCGGGCTTTGTTTCAAGAGCTGGTGCGCTTCGTAGTACAGCTCGCTTCCCTTCTCCGCCTCCTCGCCGATGTTCAGGAGCCCGACGCGCGGCCGCTCGACGTGGAGCACGAGCCTCGCATAGATGCTCCCCATCATCGCAAACTGGTGGAGGTGGTACGGCTTGCAGTCCGAGGTGGCGCCGACGTCCAGGATGACGACGTTGCCCTGCGGGGTTGGGAGCACCGTGGCGATCGCGGGACGTTGCACCGACTCGATGCGCCCCAGGCCGAAGAGAGCCGCCGCCACCACCGCGCCGGTATTGCCGGCCGACACCATGGCGTCGGTGTGGCGCTCCTTCTCCAGCCGCGCCGCGATGTTGATCGAGGAGTCCTTCTTCTTGCGAACCGAGGTAGCGGCCGACTCGCCCATCTCGACCCGCTCGGATGCGTGGATGATGGAGGGGAGCGACGAAGTCAGATGGAGACGGGAGGCCTCCTCGCGGATGAGCGCCTCGTCGCCGATGAGCACGACGTCGAATGCGCCCGCCGACTCGCGGGTCGCTTCGATGGCGCCCTGTATGACTACGCCCGGAGCCAGATCGCCACCCATGGCGTCCACCCCGATGACCGGCCGTCCGGCTTTGTCGCTCACCTTGGCCCCGTGCCCGCCGCCCCTACGTATTCTTGGACGCCTCCTGCGAGATCACCTCTTCGCCTCCGTAGTAGCCGCAGTGGCCGCACACGCGGTGCGGCAGCTTCGGCTGGCTGCAGTGAGGGCAGAGTGACCTGGAGGGCATCGAGAGCTTCCAGTGCGTGCGGCGTTTCTTGCCGCGGGTGCTCGAGTGTCTTCTCTTGGGTACAGCCATCGTTCCTCATTCCCTTCGCTGGTGTTCTGAGCCGGCGTGAGTCTATGGCGACCCGCCTCGCTCAGCCCGTGACCGCGCCGACGCAGCGGCACGATCCGAGGTTTCGATCTTCGCCGCATCGCGGGCAAAGTCCCGCGCATGACTCACGGCAAAGTGGCCTCATGGGGAGGCCTAGCAGCACCGCCTCCCGTATCTCGCTGTCGATGGAGAGCACGCGGCCGTCGTGGAAATGGACCCCCCCGTCTTCTTCGTCCAGGGCCTTGGGGCTCATCGTGCGGGCAGCAGGCAACTTAGCACAGAAAACCTCGAACTCCAATTCGAGAATCTGCGAGAAATCGACCAGACAGCGGCTACATTGTTGCAGCGCAATCGCATGGATGGCCCCGCGGATCCAGATCTCTTCCCCGCGGCGGTCCAGGCTGAGCCCGATGGTGATAGGCCCTTCCAGCACCACGTCCTTGGCCTGGATCCCGACCGCGCCGGCCGGGACCGTAAGCTCGAGGCGGGTTTGGCCCTCGTCGATCTCATGAAGTTTGAGTTCCATGGCTCTTCTTTAGACTAGCGACGGGCCGAACCGTCTCCGAAGAAGAATTCGATCTCGGCGCGGGCCGACTCCGGCGAGTCGGATGCGTGGACCGCGTTCCGCCCCTTGCTCTCGGCGTGGAGGGCCCGGATCGTGCCCGGCTTGGCCTCCTTGGGGTCCGTGGCGCCGATCAGCTCGCGGAGCTTAAGGACGGCCTGGTCGCGCCGGAGCCGGACCGGGACCGCGGGACCCGAGGACATGAACAAGACCAGCTCCTCGAGGAAGGGCTTCCCCTCGTGCACCGCGTAGAACAGCCGGGCCTCTGCCGGGGTCAGGCGCACCAGGCGCAGGTCCAGGACCTCGAATCCGGCCCGCTCCGCCTCGGAGAGAATGGCTCCGATCTTGTGGGCCTGGACGGCATCCGGCTTGATCATGAACAGGGTCTCATCCACGTGGAGGTTTCCTCTAGCGGCCGTGCCGCCGCGAGGCCTTGGCGGGCACGGAGCGTTTTTTCGAAGTGGGACGAACGCCCCGTTTCGGAGCGGCGCGTCGCTTGGGTTTCGCGTCGCGCTTCATCCGGAGCAGCGTGAGCTTTGATTTTCGCCTGGGCCGGAGCGCTTCCGCGATGAGGCCCGGGATTTCGGAGGGAGTCTTTGCGACGGGAATGCCGGCGTCCTGGAATCGCGCCATCTTCTCCTGCGCGGTCCCCGACCCTCCCGAGACGATGGCGCCCGCGTGGCCCATGCGCTTTCCGGGCGGCGCGGTCTGTCCCGCGACGAACGCCACGACGGGCTTTGAGATGGAGCGCTGGATCAGGAGTGCCGCGTCCTCTTCATCGCTCCCTCCGATCTCGCCGATGAGCACGATGGCGGAGGTGGCGGGATCCTCCTCGTAGAGCGCGAGCATGTCCGCGAAGCGGGTGCCCACGATCGGATCCCCGCCGATTCCGATACAGGTCGACTGTCCCAGCCCGGCGCGCGTCAGCTGCCAGACCACTTCGTAGGTGAGCGTTCCGCTGCGGCTCACGACGCCCACCTTGCCGGGTTTCACGATGGAGCCGGGCATGATGCCGACCTTGCTCTGCCCCGGCGAGATGAGGCCGGGGCAGTTGGGGCCGATCAGCCGCGCGTTCCGGCCCCGCATGTACGCGGAGACCTCGACCATGTCGCGGACCGGGATTCCCTCGCTGATGCAGACCACGAGCGGGAGGCCCGAATCGACCGCCTCGTAGATCGCGTCCTGCGCGAGCGCGGCGGGAACGTAGATGACCGAGCAGTTGGCGCCCGTCTTCGACACGGCCTCCTCGACCGAATCGAACACCGGCACCGAATGCACCTTCTCGCCTCCCTTTCCCGGCGTCACGCCCGCGACCACCTTCGTGCCGTAGTCGAGCATCCCGCGCGTATGGAAGGAGCCGTCGCGCCCGGTGATTCCTTGAACCACGACGCGGGTCGAGCGCCCGATGAGAACGCTCATGCCGCCTCCGCGGCGCGCGCGATCACCGAGCGGACCGCTTCGTCCATGTCGCTCAGCGCCATGAGTCCGCGCTGACCCAGGAGCGCCCGCGCTTCCGTCTCGTTCGTCCCGGTGAGACGGATCACGATCGGGATCCGGACGTTCAGGCGGTCAAGCGCGGTCAGGAGCCCGCGCGCCACATCGTCGCAGCGCGTGATTCCGCCGAAAATGTTGAAGAGCACGGCCTTGACGCGCGCGTCCCGGGTCAGGATGCTCATCGCCGACTCCACCTTCTCCGGATTGGACGAGCCCCCGATGTCGAGGAAGTTGGCCGGCTTGCCGCCGTGATACTGGATCAGGTCCATGGTGGCCATGGCCAGGCCCGCCCCGTTCACCACGCAGCCGATCGTGCCGTCCAGCTTCACGTAGGAGAGCGAGCGATCGCGCGCCTCCACCTCGTCCTTGTCCTCGGCCGAGAGATCGCGCCACGAGGCCAGATCGGGGTGGCGGTCGAGCGCCGAGTCATCCAGGACGATCTTCGCGTCGAGTGCTTGAACCTCGCCCTTCTTCGTGACGGCGAGCGGATTGATCTCGGCGAGCGATGCGTCGTGCTCCCGGTACACGCGCGCGAGTTGACGCAGGATCGGCGCGATCTGTTTCTGGATCGCGGGGCTCTTGTCGAGGAAACGCGCGGCCTCGCGCGCCCGGTACGCCGGAAGCCCTCGCAGGTCCACCGGAACTCTCAGAATTCGATCCGGAGCCGTTCGCGCGACCTCCTCGATGTCGATCCCGCCCGCGGGGCTCACCATGAGAAGCGGCGTCTCGTTCCTGCGATCCAGCACCATGCCCGCGTAGTACTCGCGGTCGATGTCGGCCGAGGGGGTGATCAGCACCCGGCTCACCCTAAGGCCGCGGATGTCCATCCCGAGGATGCGCCCGGCCTCGCGCTTCAGTTCTTCGGCGGCGCGCACCACCTTGACGCCCCCTGCCTTGCCGCGGCCGCCGATCAGCACCTGAGCCTTCACCACCACGGGGTATCCGAAGCGCTCCGCGGCGGCCACCGCCTCCTCCACGCTCGCGGCAACGTCGCCCGGGGGCACGGGAATCCCCGCCGCGCGGAAGAGGTCCTTGGATTGGTATTCGTGGAGATTCAATGCTTCCCTCTCATGACCCGCGCCGCTTTTCTCGCCGCCTTCTTCATGCCGCCCGTGGCGGGCGAGGCCGCGTCCCGCCGCGCGCGTTTCTTCGCGCCCGAAGCTTCGAGCAGTCCGAGGCAGTCCTTGATCAGATCCTCGAGCTTCGGCCGGCCGATCTCTTCCAGCTCGTAGCCGACGCGGACGGCCGGGCGCTTCATGTTCACGAGCTTCCGGAGATCGATGGGCGTGGCGACCACGATCACGTCGCAAACGCACGCGTTGATGGTCTTCTCCATGTCCCGGATCTGGTCCTTGGAATAGCCCATTGCCGGGAGGAGCGCTCCGATGGCGGGATACTGCTTGAACGTATCCTTCATTCCGCCCACCAGCCACGGCCTTGGATCCACGATCTCGCTCGCGCCGTGCCGGCGCGCGGCGATGACGCCCGCGCCGTACTTCATCTCGCCGTGCGTGAGCGTGGGGCCGTCCTCGATCACGAGCGCCCGCTTGCCCCGGATCCATTCGGGCCGGTCCACCGTGATCGGCGAGGCGGCGTCCACGATGATCGCGCGGGGATTGAGCTCTTCGATGGAGTGGCGGACCGCCTCGACGTTCTCGTAGTCGGTGGTCGTCTCCTTGTTGATCACCACCACGTCCGCGAGCCTCACGTTGGTCTCGCCGGGATGGTACGTGCGCTCGTGGCCCGGACGGTGCGGATCGGCCACGACGATCTGGAGGTCGGGTTTGAAGAAGGAGAGGTCGTTGTTCCCGCCGTCCCAGACGATGACGTCCGCTTCACCCTCGGCCTTGCTCAGGATCTCGGCGTAATCGACCCCGGCGTAGACGATGGTGCCGCGATCCAGGTGCGGCTCGTATTCCTCGCGCTCCTCGATCGTGCACTTGTGGCGGTCCAGGTCGGCGTAGGTCTCGAAGCGCTGCACGCCCTGCCGGGAGAGCTCCCCGTACGGCATGGGGTGACGGACCGCGACGACGCGCTTGCCCATCGCCTTCAGCACCTCGCACACCTTGCGGGTGGTCTGGCTCTTGCCCGCGCCGGTGCGCACGGCGTTCACGGCGATGACCGGAGTGCGGCTCCTGAGCTGGGTCGTCTTCGGACCCATGATCGTAAAATCGCATCCGAGGCTCGCGATCCAGGAAGCCTTGTGCATCACGTACTCGTGGGACACGTCGCTGTACGCGAAGACCACCTCGTCCACCTCGTGCTCCCGGATCAGCTCGGGAAGCTCCAGCTCGGAGTAGATCGGGATGCCCTTGGGATAGCGCGCGCCGGCCAGAGAGGGCGGATAGCGCCGGTCGTCGATTCCGGGAATCTGCGCCGATGCCGTGAATGCCACCACCTGGTACTCGCTGCGACGCTTGAAGAACATGTTGAAGTTGTGAAAATCGCGCCCGCCGGCGCCCATGATGACTACTCGTCTCGGCTTACTCACTCGAGGCACACCTCCTTCAGGGGTCTCCGTGCAAGGACCGGCAGGGTCCTGGAAGATGCGCGCGTAGCTTCGAGCCGCTCGCCCGCAATCGAGCCGCGCCGGTCAGGGTCGCACTAGATGCACTACGTTGAAAGAACGCAACAGGTTAGCGAATACGCAGGGGACCTGTCAAGGGGACGCGGGGGAACGAGGGCTTCCCTCTCGGTCTCGAAGGCGAAAGATCAGAGCCCTCGAGGGAACTCTCGCTCCCCCGCTCCCATCAACCGATGCTCTGGCGGATTCTCTGGGCGATCTGGGAGGAGGAGAAACCGGGCACGAGCGGGATCACCTGGACCCGCCCTCCGGCACGCTCGACCTCGGCCCTTCCGACGACGCTCTCGGGAGTGTAGTCGCCTCCCTTGACCAGGATGTCGGGAAGTAGCTCCTGGACGATCCGGAGCGGCGTGTCCTCGTCGAAGAGCACGACGTAGTCCACGCTCCCCAGCGCCGCCACGACCGTGGCGCGCGCCTGTTCTGCCTGGACCGGACGGCTGGGGCCCTTGATCGCGCGCACCGATCGATCGGTATTGACCCCGACGAGCAGGTAATGGCCCAGGCTCCGCGCCTGGCGCAGGAACTCGGTGTGGCCGGCGTGGATGAGATCGAAGCAGCCGTTCGTGAACACGAAGCGCCGTCCCATGGCGCGCGCGGCCTCGCGCCGCCGCTTCGCATCCTCGAGTATCAGGATTTCACCCAACGGGCAGGTCCTCCAGCGATTCGACGAGCGCCGCGGCGGAAGCCGCGGCGGTTCCCAGCTCGGCCACGACCAATCCCGCGGCATGGTTGGCGAGCACGCACGCCTCGGGCAGAGGCGCTCGCGCCGCGAGCGCTGCCGCGATGGTCGCGACCACCGTGTCCCCCGCGCCCGTCACGTCGTAGACGCGGCGCGCCCGGGTGGGAAAGTGGGCGTGTCCCTCCTCCGTGAAGAGCGACATTCCTTCCTCCCCGCGCGTGATCAGCACCGCTTCCAGATCGAGCTTCTGTCTCAGGCCGAAGCCCGCCTCGATCAGATCCTCCTGGCTCCGGATCCTCCGGCCCCAGGCCTGCGACGCCTCCGCGAGATTCGGAGTGATCACGGTGACCCCGCGGTACCTCTGGAAGTGCTCCTCCTTGGGATCCACGGCGGCTGGAATCCGCCGGCGCGTAAGCTCGGGCAGGAGCCGGTCCAGGAGAAGCGGGGATATGACTCCCTTGCCGTAGTCGGAGATCAGGACCGCGTCGGCATCGGGCAGCGCGCGCTCCACGCGCCGCCAGAGCTCCTCCACGACCTCGCTTGCCAGGGCCTCGCGCGTCTCTTCGTCCGCGCGCAAGACTTGCTGGTGATGGGCGATGATGCGGGTCTTGAGCGTGGTGCGGCGATCGGTGCCGGGCACGATGCCGAAGTCCGCGTCGACGGCCCTCGCGTGAAGCTCACGCCTCAGGAGCTGGGCCGCGGCGTCGGATCCGACGACCCCGATCAGGACCGGGGTCGCGCCCAGCGCGGTGACGTTCTGCGCCACGTTGGCGGCGCCGCCCAGGCGCAGCTCCTCGCGGTCCACGTCCACGATCAGGACCGGCGCCTCGGGCGAGACGCGGGTCGCGCTCCCCCAGAGATAACGGTCCAGGATCACGTCGCCGATCACGACGACGCGGCGGCCGCGGAAGCTCTGGACGAGCTTCGTGAGCGCGCCTCGGGTGAAGCGCGGCGTCGCCGGCGACTTGGTCCCGCTCTTGCCCAGGGACCTCAGGCGGTCTCCTCTCCGGGGCCGGGCTCCGGGGTCGCCGCCATGTAGTCCGCGATGAGGGCGCGCGCGCGGTCGGCGTCTTTCCCCAGCACCTCGACCCGTCCCCAGTATCCGTGGTGCAGCGATTCCAGCGTGCTGAACCATGGCATCTGGACCGGCGCCGCCATGGCCTCGATTCCTTGAGCTCTCAGGAAGTCGCAGAGCAGAGTCGCCGTCGGCTCGTCCTGGACTTCCCGGACGGAAACCAGCGAGTCCTTGTCCAAGCCCTCCTGCTCCGTTCCCGGGTCGCCCGGCTTCGGCCCTCCGCGCGCTTCGTCCTCGACGCTCATTCCTTGTATCCCTCCGGGTGGCGCGCGCGCCAATCCCAAGCGGTTTCCAGAATCACGCGGAGATCCGTGAACTGCGGGTTCCAGCCTAGCACGCGCCGCGCCGCTTCCGAGGAGGCAATGAGCGTGGGAGGATCGCCGGCTCTCCGGGGCGCATCCACCGTGGGCACGGGGCTTCCCGCCACGCATGCGACCGCGGCCACCGCCTCCTTCACGGAGACGCCGCGCCCGGAGCCCAGGTTCAGGGCCAGGCTCCGGCCTTTCTCCGCGAGATAGCCGAGCGAGCGCACGTGCGCCTCCGCGATATCCACGACGTGCACGTAGTCGCGAACCGCGGTCCCGTCCGGGGTCGGATAGTCGCGCCCGAAGACCGGCACCGGCCCGCGGGCGCCGCGCGCGGCGTCGATGAGGAGCGGGATCAGATGGGTCTCGTTCCGATGGTCCTCGCCCTTGTCGATGCTCGCCCCCGCCACGTTGAAGTAGCGGAGCGCGATGTAGCGCAGCTCTTCCTGTTCCGCCCGCTCCGCCAGCATCCGCTCGAACCGGAGCTTCGTCTCGCCGTAGGGGTTCGTGGGCCGGAGCGCCGAGGATTCGGTGAGCGGCATCGACGCCTCCGGGTCGTACACGGCGGCCGAGGAGGAGAAGACGATGTCGCGCACCCCGTGCCGGCGCATCGCGTCCAGAAGGAGCGCGCCCTGCTCGACGTTCGCGTTCTCGTACAGGCCGGGCTTCTCGACCGACTCCGAGACCAGCGATCTCCCGGCCAGGTGGACCACGCAGTCGATCTCCTTCGTCTCGAACGCCTCCCGGACCTTCTCCGGATCGCGGAGCGAGCCCTCGATGAGGAGCGACAGCGGGTGGACCGCGTCCCGGTGTCCGGTGGAGAGGTCGTCGAGCACGATCACCGAATGCCGCGCGCGGACCAGCTCCTCCACGACGACGCTTCCGACGTAGCCCGCGCCGCCGACCACGAGCGCGTTCATCCCGGACCGGCGCTCCGCCTCAGCGCGTGGAGCGCCTCGGCCGGATCCGGCGCCAGGAAGACCGAGTTTCCCGCGATGAAGGTATCCGCTCCGGCGCGCGCCGCGACCCGCGCGGTCTCGGGATTGATACCGCCGTCGACGCCGAGCAGACAATCGAGGCGCTCCCGGTCGATCGCCTCACGAACCGCCGCGATGCGATCCGGCGAGCCCTCGAGGAACGGCTGCCCTCCGCGGCCGGGCTCCACCGTCATCACGAGCGCCACGTCGCAGTCCGCGAGGGCGGGGAGATAGCGCGTGAGGGGCGTCCCCGGCTTGATCGAGAGCCCCGCGCGGAGTCCGCGCGCGCGGATCTCGCGCAGGGCGCGCGCCGGATCCTCCACCGCCTCGAGGTGCACGATGAGGTGATCCGCCCCGGCGCTCGCGAAGTCCTCGAGGAATCGCATCGGTTCCGCCACCATGAGATGGACGTCCAGCGGGAGCGAGGTGAGGCGGCGCATCGCCCGGACCAGGATCGGGCCGAAGGTGAGATTGGGAACAAACCGGCCGTCCATGACGTCCACGTGGAGGAAATCCGCCCCGGCGCGCGCGACGCGCGCTATCTCGTCGCCGAGACGGGAGAAATCGGCGGAGAGGATGGACGGGCAGATCCGGTTACGGCGCGGGATCGCCCACTGCCGGGCCTGAGAGGAGGTGGTGGCCTCCTGCCGAACGCTCACGGGTGCTCGTAGAGCACGATCGAATCACGGGGCGACACGCGGTGCCCCGGCGACGGCTCCTGCGCGGATACCAGACCCGACTTCTGCTTCGGCCCCCCCTCGCGGACCAGGACCAGGAATCCCTCCTCGCGGAGACTCCGCGACACGTCTTCGACCTGCTTCCCGCCGAGATCGGGGAGAAGGTAGCTCTGCGGCCTGGGGCCCAGACTCACGAGGAGATTCACGACCGTGCCCTGCTCGACGAGCGTTTCGCCGGGAGGGTCGGAGGCCACCACCAGGTCCTTGCTGGTGTCCTCGGTGTAGACCTTCGCGATGCGGCCCGAACGCAGGCCCGCGCCTTCCAGGAGGAGCTGGGCCTGGCGCGCGCTCGAGCCCTCGAGGAGCGGCACGCTGGTGCCCTGCGCGCCGAGGCTCACGATCACCGAGATCCGGCGCCCGCGCTTGACCACGCCGCCGCCATCCGGATCCTGCGAGATCACGAAGCCGCGCGGCACATCGGGGCTCCATTGCTCGGAGATCTTGGATAGCTTGAGCCCCTCGGCGGCCAGCGCGCGCTCGGCTTCGTTCTCGCTCTGCCCCGTCACCTCGGGCACCTGAACCTCGGCACCCTGATGCGTGAAGCTGGGCATGAGGACGAGGTTCATGACGAGGAAGCCTCCGAGAAGCGCCACGGCGGCGAGAGCGAGGGTGCCCGACCAGAAGGAAAAACGAGGGCCGCGACGGCGCTCGGCGGACGGCGGCGACGATGACGGCTGCGGCGCTGGCGTTGCCGTGGGCGTCTCCTGGACTGGCTCGTCCACCTCCACCTCCATGGACCCACTCACCGCTTGTGAAACCTGGCAGCGAAGACGCCGTCGGTCCCGTTCCGCTGCGGCGTCGCCTGCCAGTACATGCCGCCCGTGCGAAACGCGACGGGGAGGCAGCGATCCGCTCCTTGAAGCGTGAATTCCGGATGAGACCTGAGAAAGGATTCCACGACGTCCACGGTCTCCTCAGGCTCCAAAGAGCAGACACTATACACCATGACGCCGCCGGGCTTGAGGAGCGGCGCGGCGCCATCGAGGAGCTTCGGCTGGAGCGCGGCCATCGCGAGAACGTTCGACACTTCCTTGCGCCAGCGAGCGTCCGCGCGGCGCCTCAGCACGCCCAGCCCCGAGCAGGGCGCGTCGACCAGCACGCGGTCGAATCCCTCCCGGAACGGCGGATGCGCTCCGTCTCCGCAGACCACGCGAACGTTCGGCAGACGGAGCCGCTCGAGGATGTTCGCGCGGAGCGCCTTGGCGCGGCTTCCGTGCCGCTCGAGCGCGACCACGCGCCCTTCGGGACCGACCACCTCCGCGATCTGCGCCGTCTTCCCTCCCGGCGCGGCGCAGAGGTCCAGCACCCATTCTCCCGATCGCGGATCGAGGATCGAGACGACGGAGGCTTCCGCTTCGTCCTGGAGCGAGATCAGCCCTTCGCGAAACGCCGGAGAGCGGGAGGGAACGAATCCTCCGCCCATGACCCACACGGGCCCTCCGTTCCGCGCCGGCTGGGGCGGAAATCCTTCGTCGCGCAGCCTGGCTCTGATCTCGGCCTCATCGGCGCGGGCCAGATTCGGGCGGACCGAGACCACCGGCTCCTCGTTGTCCGCCGCCAGCAGCCGTTCCGCCTCCTCCAATCCGAGCCGCGTGGTCCAGCGCTCCACCATCCAGCGCGGATGGGAATACAGGACTTCCAGATTTCCGACAGGGTCGGAAACCGGATCGGGCAGCGGCGCGCGCTCGCCCGCCGCCAGGCGGCGAAGGATCGCGTTCGCAAGGCCCGCGGTGCCGGGATGGCCGTACTTCTTCGCAAGCTTCACGCTTTCGTCCACGGCGGCGCGGGCGGGAATCCGGTCCATGAAGAAGATCTGAAACGCGCCGAGCCTGAGCGTCCCCTTGATCCACGCGGGAAGTCCGCCCCAGTTCTCGCGGGCGAAATAGGCCAGGTGGTGATCCAGCGTGGCGCGGCGGCGCAGCGTGCCCTGGACCAGGGCCGTCACGAGATGCGCGTCCTCGGCCGAAAGCTCGGAGTCTTGCAAACGGGATTCGAGCAGCCGGTCGGAGAAGGCGCCGCGGCTCTCGATCGCCGCGAAGATCTGGAGCGCCAGCTCCCGCGCTCCCGGCGGCTGCTTGCCCGCCCAGGGCTTCCGGCGCTTGCCTTTCTGGGCCGTCATCGCGCGGGGTCCTCCGCGGCGAGGCGCGCGCCGGGCGTGAGCCGCGCGCCGTTCGCGTAGTCCTTGCCTCCCATTTCCTTCCTTCCGCCGGGACGAATCCTACGCAGCCAGACCGAGCCCTGGCCGAGGGCCAGCTTGATCCCGAGCTCCCGGTCCAGGGCCAGCACGGTGCCCGGCAATGGCGCACCCGCGGCGGCGGCGCTGCCGGGCGTGGCGGCCAATACCTGCAACGAATCCCCGCCCCCGAGAGCTAAGTGGGCGCCCGGCTTCGGGGAAAACGCGCGCACCTTGCGCGAGAAGAGGACCGGATCGTCCCAGAGCGAGAGCCTCGCGCTTTCGCGCGTGATCTTGGGAGCGTAGGTGGCGCGTGAAGAATCCTGAGCATCGCGAGTTGCTTCGCCGCTCTCGATGCGGGTGAGCGTTTCCGAGAGGCAGGCCGCGCCCAGCTCGGCCAGGCGAGCGGTCAGGGAGCCCGCGTCCTCGTCGGGTCCGATCGGCGTCGGACAGGAGGCAAAGAGAGGACCCTCATCGAGCCTCTCGGTCATCCACATGGTGGTCACTCCGGTCTCCGCGTCTCCCGCCAGGATCGCCGCCTGGATCGGCGAGGCTCCCCGGTGGCGCGGCAGCAGCGAGAAATGAAGGTTCAAGGCGCCGATCCGCGGGACCGCCAGCAACTCGGCGCTCAGGATCTGCCCGTACGCGGCGAGAAGAAGAAGGTCGGGCTTGAGCGCGCGGATCCGCTCGATCTCCTCGGGCGCGCCTGCCCTGGCCGGGGTCGCGACCGGGATGCCACGCGACTCCGCCGATTTCCGGATTGGAGAAGGAATCACCGCGAGACCGCGCCCCTTGGGGCGGTCTCGGCGCGTCACCACGAGCAAGGGAGCCTTTCCCTCATCCACGAGCCGGTTCAGGGCGGGCACGGCGAGGGCGGGAGTGCCGTAGTACACGAGGCGCATGGCGCCCTCTAGAACGATGGAGAGACGGAGGCGCTGGACGAGGAATCGTCGGCATCCCCGATCTGCATCCGCGCGAGCTTGGGCTCGAGGAGTTTTCTCCGGATCGCGCTCAGCCGATCGACGAAGAGCACGCCGTCCAGGTGGTCCAGCTCGTGCTGCAGCGCGCGCGCGAGGAGACCCTGCGCGTGGACGGTGATCCGCGCGCCCGACTCGTCCAGCCCCTCGAACATGACGTCGGAGTAGCGTCTCACGTCGGCATGGATGCCGGGGATGCTGAGGCAGCCCTCCTCGCCCACGACGCTCCCTGTGAAACGCACGAGCGTGGGATTCACCAGCGCGAGCTTCGCGCGCTCGCCATCCTCTCCCTCCACGTCCAGGACGAAGATGCGCTGCGAGATGCCGACCTGGGGCGCGGCGAGCCCGATGCCGCGCTCGCGGTACATCGTGTCGAAGAGGCCCGCGATCACCGCGCGGATCTCCGACGTGACCGACGCGACGGGCTCGGCTTTCTTGCGGAGGACGGGGTCCCCGTAATAACGCAGCGCGAGCGGCTTCTTATCCACTGCGCTCCTTGACCTGGACGATGGACTCGCGGGCGAACTCCAGCTTCACGTCGTCCGCCACCTTGAGCACCACGATGCCTTCCCGCTCGCCCACCACGGTGCCGTAGAGGCCGCCGGTCGTCAGCACGCGGTCCCCCTTGCGAATGGAGGCGCGCATGGCGTCGGTCTCCTTCTGCTTCCGCTGCTGGGGGCGGATGATCATGAAGTAGACGATCCCCACGGTCACACCCAGCAGCGTGACCATGTGGATCATCTGGTCCATCGGTGAAGCCGCCTCGGGCACGGCCTGAGCCGCTTGCGCGAATACGACTGCGAACATGGATTCTCCTAAGGACTCACGGGGGCGCGGGGGAATCCGCGCCCCGATCGCGGTAGCGCTCCGAAAATTCCCGCGCGTACGCGCGCAGATCGCCGCGCTCGATCGCGCGGCGTGCGGCTTCCATCAGTGTCTGGTAAAACGTCACGTTGTGCAAGGTCAGCATTCGGTGCGCGAGGATCTCTCCCGCGAGATGCAGGTGCCGGAGATACGCGCGGGTGAAGAGGGCGCACGCCTCGCATGGGCACGCGGGATCCAGGGGCCGGTCCGAGCGCGCGTGCGCGGCGTTCCGGATGTTGACCGGACCCTCGCTCGTGAAGGCCATGCCGTTCCGCGCGTTCCTCGTCGGAAGCACGCAGTCGAAGAGATCGATGCCGCAGGCGATCCCGTCCAGTAGATCGAGCGGCGTTCCCATCCCCATGAGGTAACGGGGCTGGTGCGGCGGAAGGGCCTCGGCCGCCGCCCTGGCCAGCTCCCAGGTCTCGCTCTTGGTCTCCCCGACCGACAGGCCGCCGATCGCGAAGCCCTCGCACTCAAGCTCGGCGGTCCGCTCGGCCATTTCCCGGCGCAGCGCCGTGTCGCCTCCGCCCTGCACGATCGCGAAGTGGATCTGGCGGTACCCGCCGGGCGTGGAGAGGGTCCTCGCGTGGCGAAGCGAGCGCTCCGTCCAGCGGAGCGTGCGCTCCCCCGCCTCGCGCTGCGCCGCGGCGTCGAGCGGGAGGAGGACGGCATGGTCGAGCGTCACCGCGAAGTCGGAGCCCAGATCCGCCTGGACCTCCATCGCGCGCTCCGGTGTCAGGAACTCGAGCGTCCCGTCCAGGTGGGACCGGAACTGAACGCCCTCCTCGGATACCTTCACCAGCTCTTTCAGGCTCAGCACCTGGTAGCCGCCGCTGTCGGTCAGGATCGGACGGTCCCAGGCCATGAAGCGATGCAGCCCGCCCAGGCTCCGGATCGTGTCCGAGCCGGGGCGAAGCATCAGGTGGTAGGTGTTCGACAGGAGGATGCGGGTTCCGGACGCGCGAAGGTCCGAGGGCGTGAGCCCCTTCACGGTGCCCTGGGTGCCGACCGGCATGAACGCGGGCGTGGGCACCTCTCCGTGCGGCGTCGCTAGCGAGCCCGCGCGCGGTCCCAAGGTCCCGCTCCCGGATGTGATCGAGAAGAGGCTCAGGGATCCGCGCCGGCCCGTTCAGCCGCCATGACCCCCGGCCGATTCGATCCGGTATTCCTTGAGCTTGGTGCGCAGGGTCTGTCTCGAGATGCCCAGCCACTCCGCCGCCTTGGTCTTGTTGCCTCCCGCCTTCCCCAGCGCCATCTCGATCGCGATCCGCTCCGCCTGCGCGAGGGTCGTGATCCCCCCTTCCCCCTTGAGCCGCGTTTCCAGAACCACCGCGCCTCCGCCGGTCGCGCCCACGATCTCCATCGGAAGGTGCTCGGGCAGGATCCACTCCTCGCTCTCGAGCAGGATGGCGCGCTCGATCACGTTCTTCAGCTCGCGGACGTTTCCGGGCCAGCGGTAGGCCAGGAGAAGCTCCAGCGCCCGGTCGTTCGGACCCTTCACGCTCCGGCCCAGGTCGCGGTTCCACATGCCGACGAAGTGGTCGATGAGCGGCGGAATGTCCTCGGGACGCTCGCGGAGCGGCGGCACCACGATCCGGATCACGTCGAGCCGGAAGTAGAGGTCCTCCCTGAATTTCTCCTGAGCCACGAGCGCCCTGAGATCGCGGTTCGTCGCGGCCACGATGCGGGTCTCGACCAGGATGTCGCTCGTTCCTCCGAGGCGCCGGAAGCGCTTCTGATCGAGCGCGCGCAGCAGCTTCGACTGGAGGCCGAGGCTCATCTCCCCGATCTCGTCCAGGAAGAGGGTGCCGCCGTTGGCGACCTCCATGAGCCCCTTCTTCATCCGCTTCGCGTCGGTATGGCTGCCGCGCTCGAACCCAAAGAGCTCGCTCTCGAGCAGGGTCTCGGGGATCGCGCTGCAGTTCACCTCGACGAAGGGGCCGTCGTGCGAGGGCCCCAGGTCATGCACCTCGCGCGCGAGAAGCTCCTTCCCCACGCCCGTCTCCCCCTGGAGCAGCACGGTGGAGCTTCCGCTGGTCGCGACCTTTCGCACTGTCTCGAACACCTTCGCGAGCTTCGAGCTTCCGCCCACGATGAGCGTCGAGCCCGCGCGGCGCCGCTCGGCGGCGCGGAGCCGCTTGACCTCCTCGGAGAGTCGCGTCTGGGAGAGCGCGTTCTTGATCACGAGCTTCATGTGATCCAGCTCGAACGGCTTGCCGATGTAATCGAAGCAGCCGGCCTTCGTGGCCTCGACGGCCGATTCGAATTTCCCGAACGCCGTCATGATCACGACCTGCGTCTCCGGGTATCGGGAGCGTATCTCCTTCAGGAGCTGGAGCCCGTTCCCATCGGGAAGCTTCTGGTCGAGCAGTGCGAGATGGAACTCCTCGCGGCTCAGGATCGCCAGCGCCGAGGACACGTCCCCCGCCGTCTCCACCCGATACCCCTCCTCCGAGAGACCCTCCTGAAGCGCGAAGCGGAGCGTCTTCTCGTCGTCCACGACCAGAATCCCGAATGACTGCCTAGCGAGGATTACCACGCCTGTCTCCATGTCGTTTCTCCACGGGTAAGTCGATGAGCACGCTCGTCCCCTGCCCGACCACGCTTTCGATCGAGATGGATCCTCCGTGCTCCCTGATGATCGTCTGGCAAATGCTGAGACCGAGCCCGGTCCCCTGCGTACGCGTCGTGTAGAACGGATCGAAGACGCGCGCGAGAACGGCCGCGGGAATCCCCGGGCCGTTGTCCTGGATCCGCACCTCGACCAGGTCGAGCAGCGGCGCGGGCCGGCGCTGGCCCAGCCGGTCTTCCGCGCGGCGCCCGAGCCGCGAGCGCTCGGCGAGGCGCTTGCGGACCGGGCCCACCGTGACCGAGAGCTCGCCCCCCTGATCCAGCGCCTGGAGCGCGTTCATGATCACGTTGAGCATCACCTGGAGGATCTGGTCCAGGTCGACGTAGACGTCGGGAACGGTGTCCGCCCGCTCGATGGAGATGAGGACGTTCTGGCGCACCGCGACTTCGTGCACGAGCGTGAGCGCCCGCTCCAGAGCCGGAAGGATGGACTGGCGCTGGAGCTTGGGCGTGTTGGGACGGGCGAACTGGAGCAGACCGGTCACGATGCGGTCCAGGCGCGAGACTTCCTCGAGGATGAGATCGATGAACTGGGCGCGCGGGTCTCCGACCTCGAGGCGCCGCTTCATGACCTGGGCCGATGTGCCGATCCCCGCGAGGGGATTGCGGATCTCGTGGGCGACCCCGGCGGCCAGGGCGCCCAGGGAGGCGAGCCGGTCCCGGCGCCGCCATTGCTCCTCGAGCGCTTTCTGCTCGCGCAAATCCTGAAACAACGCGAGCGTGCCCTGGAGCGCTCCGTCCATCCCCTCGAGGGGAAGAAGCCTGAGGCCCACGGGCAGCACGTCCCCCGACCGGGTGACGACCTCCACCTCGCGCGCCTCCTCGGGCGCCGCGCACGCGCCGGGAGAGACGTGCGACTCGCCGCGCGGAGCACGAAGGATCTGCGCGACCGCCTCCCCTTCCACTTCCTCGCTCGGATAGCCCAGGAGCTTCGAGGCGGCGGGATTGATCGCGAGGACCGTTCCGTCACGGCCGATCGCGATCACTCCGAGGGGAGCGTGGCGGAGAAAGCTCCAGGCTGCCTCGAGAGCATGCTGGCCGGGAGGGGATGGCTCACGGCCCGCGTGAAGAACGCCGCGGGATCTCATGCGCGGGCCGCCTCGATGCGCCGGACGGCGTTCGACGCCAGGGACTCGGAAAGGGAATCGCACGCGCGCGGCGGACGGAGCGTCGCGATCACAGCCAGGTAGCGGGTCTCGGGGTCCGGATCGAATACGCGATCCTCGAGAGCACAGCTTGCCGAGGCACCGAGACCCTCCGTCCTGGGTCTCTGCGCCTCGCGGTCCTTCGCACTCGGATCCGCGCGTTGAAGCAAGTCTGCGGCATTCCAGCCGGTTTCCGGCATGTGGTCCGCGCTCGACTCCGCATCCGGGTGTGGAGGGAACTCAGGGCACCGGTAATGTTCTTACCAGCGACCTTTCGACCCGGTCAAGCGGTTTCAGGCGTCCCGGCCCTGGACGCCCCGCCCTGCCGCGCGAGCCGGCGCAGCAGGAGACGGCTCAGGACCCTGCGAACCTCGGGGCGATCGTAGTAGCGGTCCCGGATGCGGCGCCGGATCTCCTCCATCCGCGAGGAGGCCAGTACAGGAGGCTCAATTGAGGTTAGCGGCACGGCTGCGGTCCCTCCGGATCGATGCGATTGCTTCGGTCCAGCTCTCTTTCAGATCGACGAGCGCTTCGGCCGCTTCGTCGAAGCGGCCCTCCGCCGATTCCGCCATGCAGAAGTCGATGATCCCGAGCACCCGCCCCGCCACGTCCTCGCTCGCGAGCTCCAGGCACTGCATGGATTCGAGCAGCGCCTCCTCGACCACCGGCCGGCTTCCGTTCCGGCATCCCCGGAGCGCGCAGTCCAGCAAAGCAAGGACCTCGTCGCAGCGGCGGAGCCAGCGGTCCAGCTCCGCCGGACCCTGCTCGTAGAGTTGACTCACTAGGAGCCGCTTCCCACGCCATCGGACCCCTCCGGCTTGACCGCCTGGGCCCTGCGGTTCTCCTCCTGGATGCGCTCGTAGATCTCCTCCCGATGGACCTTCACGCTCGGCGGAGCGTCGATTCCCAGCTTCACGTGATTACCCTTCACTTCCACGATCGTGATCTTCACGTCGTCTCCGATCCGGATATTCTCGCCGAGTTTTCGGGTCAGGAGGAGCATCGTGCCCTCTTGTCTCTCTCCGGCGTCCTGCCGGCCAGGACCGCGTTTGGCGGTCGCGCCTCGTGCGCTTCCACTCGCGGCTCGTCCTGATTTTTCTTCGGCAGGACCCTCCACCTTCTGAACCGGAATGCCCCGACTCCGCTCGTTCCAGACGCGCATTCTCGGCGAAGGCCGGATCGAGCCAGCGCGTTCGTTGCCGCGTGCCGCGCGTGCTGTTAGGATCGGCGTCCATGAGGAAAAACACCCGTTTCGCGGCGGCTCGCTGGGCGGTTATCGTGCTCGCCTCAGCGCTTCTCTGCGGCTGTGGGCACCGCGGAGGCAACCTGGCTTCCGCGGCCGGAGGGTCTGGGAGCGCATCACGCCGGCCTTGGTAATCGCGCCGGACCGGCCCGACTGGTGCGCGGATTCGATCGCGTTTCAGGTGATGGCCGCTGGGGAGTCTGGACCGTGAGCCCGATCGGCGAGGCGCGGGAATTCGACGTTCTGGCGCAGGACATCGATGGCGCCGAGATTCGCCACCCGTGCGGGTCGCCGGACGGTGCCCGAATCTTGTTATCGTCGGATCGGAGCGGAGACCGGGCGCTCTGGAGGCTTTCCAGCCTCCCCTGAATCAGACGAAGCCCAGACCGGGCAGCTTCTTTCGGAACGCGCGCGCGAATTGCCGCGCGGCCTCCTCGCGCGCGTCGGCGGTCCGGGCGTCGAGAATCGCCTCGAGGAGCGCGCTCCCGACGATCACGCCTTCCGCCTTCCCCCGGTAGCGCTCGATCGGCGTCTTCAGACCGATGCCGAACCCGAGGCAGCGCGGCGCCGGGGAAAGCTCGCGGCAGCGCGCGAGGAGCGAGTCGACCGCGGCGTCCTCCCCGCCCTTCCCGGTGACGCCGAGCCGCGCCACGACATAGATGTACCCGCGTGCCCCCTCGAGCAGCCTGGGCAGCCGTTCCGGATCGGTGGTCGGCGCCACGAGCGGGATTGTGTCGATCCCGCTCCCGCGCAGATCCTTCCAGAGCCCCGGCTCTTCCTCCGGCGGCAGGTCCACGAGCACGAGGCCGTCCACGCCGGCATCCGCGGCGTCGGCGGCGAATCGCGCCGCCCCGTAGCTCAGGATCGGGTTCAGGTAGGTCATGAGCACGAGCGGCGTCTCGTGGCGCGCCCGGAGCCTCATCGCCTGCCCCAGCACGTGCGCGAGGGTGGTGCCCGCTCGAAGGGCGGTCTCCGTCGTGCGCTGGATCACCGGCCCGTCGGCGACCGGGTCGGAGAAAGGCACGCCGAGCTCGAGCAGGTCCGCGCCCTCCTCGCAGATGGACGAGGCAAGCCGGTCGGATTCGACGAGATCGGGAAATCCGGAGGTGAGAAACGGGACGAACGCTCCGCGGCGTTCCCTGCGGGCGGTCTCGAACGCACGGCCGAGCCGGCCGGCCGTGCTCAACCGATCAGGGCCGCGGCCCGCCGATAGGCTTCGCGGGCACGGGACGGCAGCTCCTTCTTGTCGAAGGCAACGCCCAGGAGGCGATGGATGCGGGGATCGTCGGGGTTCAAGCGCGCCGCGGTCTCGAGCGCGAGGATGGCCTGGTCCACGGCCTCCTGGCTGTTGTAGGCGACGCCCAGATAAAAATGGAGGCGCGCTTCGTCGGGCCGCCTCTCGATCGCCTGCTTCAGCTCCGCGACCGCGCTGGCATAGGCCCCGGTCCGCTGATGCAGGAGCGCCAGAGCGTAGAGCCCCTCCACGTTCCCCGGGTCCAGCCGCACCGACTCGTGCAAGGTCGTCTCCGCCTGAGCCAGCTCGTCCTCGGCGAGGAGCGCCCAGCCGAGATTGAAATGCGATTCCGAGGATTCCGGATCCAGGTCCACGGCGCGCCGGAATTCCGCCAGCGCCTCCTCGCGGAGCCCTTCCTCGGCGTAGAGCGCGCCCAGGTTCGAGTGCGCCTCGGCGCAGCCGGGGTCCGCCGAGATGGCGCGCTTGAGCGCGCTCACGGCGCCGACCCGGTCGCCTCCGTCGGCGCGCGCGAGCCCGAGGTTCACCCAGGCCTTCACGTGATCGGGCTTGAGCCGCACGGCTTCCTCGTAGGACGCCACGGCTTCGGCGGTCCGTCCCTGGCGCCCCTTGTGGAGCCCGCGGAGGTACCAGACGTCCTCGGCCTCCGCGCTGGCCTCGAGCGCTTTCTGGAAGTAGAGATCCGCCTCCTCGAAGGTCCCGGAGCGCGAGAGAAGGTCCGCGAGCGAGACCAGGAGGCCGGCGTGACGGGAGTGCGTGAGGATTCCCTGGCGGAGGACGTCGATCGCTCGGTCGCGGCGGCCCTCGAGCGCGAAGATGCGCGCGGCCTCACGGATTTGCTCGGGCTCGGAAGAGCCGCGCGCGAGATTTTCGGCGAGGGCGAGGCTCTCTTCGCTCCCTGCCTGCGACGCTCCCAGCGGAGCGTCCGACATCGTCATCGGCATGGCACGATCCACGGCCGGAGCCTAGGGATCGCGCGAAGCTCGTGTCAACGAAAAAGGGCTACGGAATGGGTTCCAGGTCTCGCGTGAAGGACTCGTCGAAGCCATCGGTTTTCTTCCGGCTCCCGGATTTCCTGGCGGGAGCGTCGTCCGAATGGACCTGGATCGAGACTTCCACGGTGAGCGTGATGCGCCCGGAGCCCGGAAGGGCGCCCAGGTCGATCGGAATCGAGATCCGCCGCGAGTCCCCCGTCCCTGTGCCTTCAGCGCTGCGATGGGTCGAAGCGCTCGAGGAGGGAACGCCCGGGTCGCGCTCGAAATCGCCGATCGATTCCTCGTCGGCCACGCTGGGCGCGGCGGCGGAAGCGCGAATCGGCTCCGGCCGGGCCGGAGCGCCGAGGGGCGGGTGCGGGATCATGTCTTCCTCGGTCAGCACCAGTTCCTCTTCGGCGTTCAGCTTCTGAGGGATCTCCGTCAGGGGCGTGTCGTCGATCAGGGCGTCATCGCTCAGAAGGGGCGTGGGCTCGAACGCCGCGGCCTGGGCGGCGCCTCGAGATTGCGGATCCGCGGGGGCCCCGGGGGCCTCGGCCCCCATGGCGTCGGATTCGGCCGGCTCGTTCTGCTCCCCCTTGCCGCGCTTCAGGTATTTCAGCAGCTTTCCGCCCGTGTGCGCGCCACGCTCCGCTTCCTTCCTGGATGCGGCGTTTGCGGCCTCGGCCCTCGCGGCCTTGTCCTTCGCGCGCGCGAGACCCTGCACGGCGCCCTTGTCCTTCTCGAGCACGTCCTTCGTGATCTTCGCGAGCAAGAGCTTCGAGACCCCACGCAGCGTCTCGAACACGCCTGTGCCGTTGGCCGCCTGAGCCTCGAAGTACGGGACGTTCAGACGGTTCAGCTCCTTGTTCAAATCCGCGATCGAGACGGCGCTCGGGAGATCGCGCTTGTTGTATTGAAGCACCAGGGGGATCGTCTTGATGTCGATCCCGTACGCCTTGAGGTTCAACTCGAGGTTGGCGAAGCTCTCGCGGTTTTCCGCCATCTTGTCCACCGCGGAATCCGCGACGAAGACGACGGCGTCGACGCCCTTCAGCACGAGCTTTCGCGTCGCGTTGTAATACACCTGTCCCGGCACGGTGTAGAGCAGGAGCCGGGTTTTCATGCCCTGGAGGTCGCCCAGGTCGAGCGGAAGCAGATCGAAGAAGAGCGTACGGTCGGTCTGTGTCTTCATCGAGACCATGCGTCCCCGGTTCGTCTCGGGAACACTGTCGTAGATCTTCTCCAGATTGGTCGTCTTGCCGCTCAGACCGGGCCCGTAGTACACGATCTTCGCGTTGATCTCGCGCCCCGAATAACTCACCACCACCATGGCGTCGCTCCTCGATTCGCTTTGGTTTCGTATCCGGACCCGGGCTCGCGGCGGAACGCGTGGCGCGACCGGGTAGCCGCCCTGCCTCGGGAAAGAGAACGGAGGATGGAGGCCTAATCTTTAGGAGAAATGCTGCTTCCGCGCCGGGGCCGGGCGGAGAAGCTGGGACAACGACTTCGCGGACCGTGGGTGGCGCGCCATGCAGGTTGCACGGCAGCCGGCCCATGGAGGCCGGCGAGGGACCGTCAGGCGCGCGGGTCCCGCCGGATCCAGATCCCCTGGCGCTCCTTGATCTGGAGGCCTGGACCGCCGGGGTCGTTCACGCCCTCGTAATGGCGGAGCAGGAGCTCCTTGAGCGCGGGGTACTCGATGGTGGGAAAGTAGCGGCTCACCCGGCTGAACATGCCGTCGCGATCCGAATAGCGCAAGAGCTCCACTTCGGTGACTCGCTCGTACTGGTTCTCGCCGTACGCCACCTCGGGCGTCTCATCCACGTCGATCCAGAGCGACGCCACGCTCTGTAGCACGTCGAACCGGTGCTTGGATCGCATGAGGAACTCCCAGAGGCCGAAGATCTCGAGCGGCACGTAGCGCACCGTGGCGTCACTCTCGGAATCCGGCCTTCGAATCTCGCAGCGCACCAGCTTCTGACTCGCCATCACCACCTCCGAATGGATCACCGCCCATGGCATGCGCGTTGCACGTGAACAAGGTCGAGAAGCGATGGCTTGAGCCCGCGTGGGGGCGCGGACACGACGGTCACCCGAGAATCTAAGCCTTGGAGGACGCCATGAAACCCAATCCGCACCCCCCAGCCGTACGAAGCGTCGCGCGCCGCGCCACGGAAGTCTATTGCCGGCGCGATAATCGCGTGTACGCGGTGTGTCCCCACGTCGCCCAGGGCTCGGCATGCCGCTGCCTCTCCGAGCTGGAAACGGCCGATGCCCTGTTTGAATCGGATGGCGCCGACGCCGGAGCCGGCCACTGACCAGCCGCTGGGGATGGCTGTTTCCATCCCACATGTGGGCAAAATGACGCCCTCCTGAGCCGGACTCTAGGGTCAGGCGCTGCGGCAAGTCAAACAAAAGACCTTCCCGATTTCTTGACGGTTCACGGAGCGCTCGTGTAGCGTCACCGCGTGCCGTTTTCTCCCCGAGTATTTCGCGCGACGCGCCCGTGATTCAGGACCTCCTGATCGAGGCGGCTCTAGCACTCGTCCCCACACTTCCCCGGCAGGCCGCCGAGTCCCTGGCGCGCGCGACCGCGCGCGTGGAGTTCGCCTTCCATTCCAAGCGCAGACGCGCGGTCGAATCGAATCTGACCTCGATCGCCGCATCCGGTCGGCACACGGCCGACCGGCCCGCCCTGGACCGCACGGCCCGCTCGATCTTCGAGAACTACCACCGGTTCGTCCTGGAATACCTCGGGCAGCGATCGCTCGACGCGCGCGCGCTGGATTCCCGGTTCCGGTTTCACGGCATGGAGATCCTCTACCGGGCCCTCGAGCGCGGCCGCGGCGCCGTGGTGTCGGCGCCCCATGTCGGAAACTGGGAGCTGGCGGGGCTCGCGCTCGCGCGGCTTGGCTTTCGGGTCCACGTGGTGACCGGCGTGCAGTTCCACGCAAGGCTCACGAAGACGGCGCGCCTACTCAAGGAGCGCGAGCGGATCCTGGTCAGCACGCCGCGCGAGGGGTTCCGCCCCCTGCTCCGAACGCTCCGGCGATCCGGAATCGTGGTGCTGCTCACGGACGGCGATGTGTTCGCGCGCTCGCTCGACGCGGAGTTCTTCGGGCGCCGGGTGCCTTTCCCGGTGGGGCCGGCGCTCCTGGCGCGCCGAGCGGGCGCAGTACTCCTCCACGCGCACGCCGAGCGGCGCGGCTCGGGCGGGCACATGGTCGTGTTCGACGGGTCCGAACTTCCCGATCCCGGGCTCACGCTCGAGGAGGACCTCCGCCGGCTCACGCGGCGGGTCGCCGAGGCGCAGGAGCGCACCATCACCCGCCATCTCGACCAGTGGTGCATCTTCCGACCCGTCTTTCCGAGCCGCGATGCCGCTTAAAATCGGAATCCTGAGCCAGGCCTACCACCCCGCCGTTGGGGGCGTGACGGAGCACGTGGATGCCACGGCGCACGCGCTCTGCGCCCGCGGGCACGAGGTCGGGGTGATCACGGCCCACTTCACCGAGGGAGAATCGGAGGGCCTGAAGCGGAACGGCTATCCCGTGCATCGCATCGGGCAGAACCTCACGGTGCCCTACAACGGCGCGGAGAGCAACCTGACGATCGGATTCGGGCTCCGCAGGAAGCTGGAGGAGCTTTTCGAGCGCGAGCGATTCGATATCCTCCACGTCCACTGTCCGGTCTCCCCGTTCCTGCCGCTCCTGGCGCTGCGGATCGCGAAGCAGCCGGTCGTCGGCACCTTCCACTCCACGGTGATGTCGGACCTGGCGTTCCGACTCTTCCGCCGTGTTCTCCTGCCCTTTTACCGGCGCCTCGACCGGACGCTGGCGGTTTCCGAGGAGGCGCGCGCCTGCGTGCTCCGCCACTTCCCGGGGCCCGTCGATATTCTCCCGAACGGCGTGAATCTCGAGCGGTTCCGACCGGGCCTCGCGAGGCTCGAGCGCTTCGACGACGGCGCGCCGAACATCCTCTTCGTCGGGCGCCACGATCCCAGGAAGGGGCTGCCCGAGCTGATGCAGGCCTGCCGGGCGCTCGCGCTGGACGGCGTTCCCTTCCGGCTCATCATCGTCGGGGACGGAAGCCTGAGGCGGCGGATCGAGGGGATGGCGCACGGGCCGCTCGCGGGCCGCGTCCACTTCGAGGGCAGGGTGAGCAACGAGAACCTGCCGCGGTACTACGCCTCCTCGGACATCTTCTGCTCCCCCGCGCGGGGGGGGGAGAGCTTCGGAATCGTGCTCCTCGAGGCGATGGCCTCGGGAGTGCCGATCGTCGCGACCGACCTCCCCGGCTATCGCACGGTTCTCACGCCCGGAGCGGAGGGATTGATGGCGCGTCCGCGCGATCCCGTGTCGCTCCACGCCGCGCTCAAGACCCTGCTCGCGCGTCCGGACCTGAGAGCGGAGATGGGAGCACGCGGAATCGAGACGGCCCGGCGCTACGCATGGCCCAGGATCGCCGGGCGCCTCGAGGAGATCTATGGCTCGCTGGTCGGTCCCGGACGCGTCGCCGAGGGGATCGAGGATCCGGGCGGGAGACCCGCGCTCCTCCGGACCGCGAAGGCTTGACCCGGGGGACGCCCGCCGGGCTTTCGGGCGCCGGCTCGCGCCTCTTCCGAAACAGGAATTTCAGGGCGCTCTGGCTGGGGCAATTCGTCTCCATCTTCGGCGACCGTCTCACGTACCTTGCCCTCCTCGCGCTCATCGTGGAGCGCGCGCGCGACCCACGGAATCCCGCTCCCGAGCTGGCGCTCGTGCCCGCCGTGAGCTTTCTGCCCACCATCCTGTTCGGTCCCCTGGCGGGGGCCCTGGTGGACACCTGGGACACGCGGCGCGTGCTCGTGATCTCCGATTTTCTCCGCGGATGCGTCGTGCTTCTGATGATTCCCGCCGCCGTTCACGGGGGACTTCCGGCCGCCTTCGCGCTCCTCTTCCTCCTGTATCTCGTGAACTCCTTCTTCCTGCCGGCGCGCTCGGCGGTCCTTCCGGACCTGGTGGAGGCCGACGAATTGGTGGAGGCGAACTCGCTCGCAACGCTCGCGGGCGTCGCGGCGACGATCGCGGGCGCGGCGCTGGGAGGGATTCTCGTGGAGCGCGCGGGATGGCGGTGGGGACTCGCCATCGACGGCGTCACCTATTTCGTCTCGGTGGGATTCCTCTCCGCCTTGCGGCCCCGTCCCCACGAGCGTCCACCGAGGCCGGGCACGTGGACCGGCGTCTACCGCGCGCTCGGACGCGACGTGAAGGAAGGGGCGCGGCTCACCGTCCGCGATCGGGCGGTCCTGGGGCCCATCCTGACCCTGGTGCTCCTCTGGATCGCTGGCGGAGCGCTCCAGGTGGCGGGAACGGTGCTCCTCAAGCAGCGCGTGAGCGCCTTCGTCTCGGGAACCGGCGGCGTGCTCGCGGCCGTGGGGTTCGGGATGGTCGCGGGCACCCTGCTCACGGCGCGGCGCGGGAGTCGCGCGACGCCTCACGCAATGATGGCGACGGGATTGGCAGGGACCGGCGTGGCGCTCGTCCTCTTCGCGCGCGCGGTCTCCCTCCCGGCGCTCCTCGCGGTGGCCTTCACGGCCGGAGTCTTCGTCGCGATTCTCCTGGTCACGACCGAAGCGGCGGTCCAGGCGGCCGTGGCGAAGGAGGCCCGCGGACGCGTCTTTGCGCTGCGCGATTTCGCCACGCGGGTCGCGGTGTTGATCGCGGCGGGTCTTCTGGGGGTCGCGCTCGGCAGGGGGATCTTGTCGCCGGCGTGGACGGTCGCGGCTGCGGGGGCGCTCCTGATCGCGGCTGGAGGGCTGGGCTTTCTTAGAAGACCTTCTTCCCCTCCGCCAGCATCTCGTTCAGGGCATCGCGAAAGTAGGGAGTGGAGTTCGCCATCTCAGGCGTGACCCGCTCCTTGTAGACCTCCCACGATTTCTTGATCTCGTATCCGAGCACAGCGACCAGATTGCCATCCTGGATGCCGCGGTCGCGCTTTTCCTTATTGTAGATGGCGATGTCGGACGCGAGCACGCGCGCGAGGCGGCGGGCGCGCTCGTGCTTCAAGCGCTCGGCCTCCGGAAGTCCCTGGGGGATCCCGGCGGAAGGCGAAAACGGGCTCACGGCAGGGGACGCGGCCTCGGGCGCTGCGGCCATGCCCTGCGCTCGCGTGACCCCGGGCGCGCGAGCGACATCCGGCGCGGGCGTTGCCGCGGCAGGGGTCTGCACCGCGCCGGGCGCAGCGGATGAGAAGGCGGTGGCGAACCGCTCGAATTGAGGCGACGCCTGCTCCCGCGCGGGCGCGGGCGCCGGCGATGAAGCGGGTCGCGGGTCGAACGGCGACGAGTCGAATGCCGGCTGCGACGCGGGTCCAGGCGCAAACGCCGGCGCCTGGGCCTGAGGCGTCGGCGGAATCAAGGGAAGCTCGGACGGCGCCGGAGACGCCGATGCCGGAGACGCCGATCGCTCGATGGAGAATACGCCCAGGCATTTGCGGCAGCGGACGCGAGCACCCTGTATCGGTATCTTATCGTCCGCGATGACGTAGCGAGCGCCGCATGCGCTGCATTCGACGTGCATCCATGCCCTCATTCCGTTGATGTGCACCAGCCAGGCCGCCGTAACTCTCTATCGGCCACCGGAGGACCATCTTTCGAGGAATCGTCTAGCCGCTCTGGAGGTAAAGCTCGGCGCCCGCGAAGTGGGCCTCGATCCAGCTCTTTAGCTCGGCCTCTCCGCCTCGGGCCATCTCCCCGGACATGAGCTCTTCGGCCAGCGCGCGAGCGCTCTCGATCAGGTCCAGATCGGAAGCGGCATTCACGGCGTGGAACTCGGGAAACCCATGTTGCGACGTTCCCAGGAGCTCGCCCGGTCCGCGAAGCTTGAGGTCTTCCTCCGCCAGCTCCTGTCCGTTCTCGATCCGTCTGAACGTCTGGAGCCGGCGCCTCGCCATCTCTCCCATCCCCTTCCCGACGAGAAGCACGCAGCGCCCGGGACGGTCGGCTCGCCCGACCCGTCCCCGGAGCTGGTGAAGCTGGGCCAGGCCGAAGCGCTCCGGATGCTCGATCACGATCAGCGTGGCGTCCGGGATGTCCAGACCCACTTCGACCACGGTTGTCGCGACCAGGATGCGCGCCTGACCGGACCGGAACCGCTCGATCGCGAGCCGCCGCTCGGGAGCCTTGAGGCGCCCGTGCACCAGGACCACGCCCGCCTCGGCGAGGCGCGGCACGCTGCCCAGCTCCTTCGCCATCGCCACCGCGGACTTGAGCTCCTGCGTCTCCCCCTCCTCCACGACCGGGTAGACCACGAAGGCGCTCCCGCCCTGATCCATCTCCGTGCCCAGCACGCGCGCCAGTGAATCGATCCCGCCGGCCCGGACGAATTCGGTCTTCACGGGGGCGCGTCCCGGCGGCCGCTCGGTGAGGAGCGAGAGATCCAGGTCGCCGTACAGCGCGAGCGCCAGACTGCGCGGAATCGGCGTCGCGGTGAGCACCAGAAGATGCGCGTCCCGGAGCCCGCTCGACTTCGAGGCGAGCGTGACCCTCTGGCGCACCCCGAAGCGGTGCTGCTCGTCAACGACCACGAGCCCGAGCGCGTGAAAGCGCAGATCCCGCTCGAGGAGCGCGTGCGTCCCGATCACGAGGGAGATCTTGCCCTGGGAAATCCCTTCGAGAACGCGCGCCCGCTCCTTGGGCGGCGTGGCCGCGGTCAGGAGCGCGTAGCGAATGCCCGCGGGTCCGAAGAGCCGCGCCGCGGTGTCCGCGTGCTGCTCCGCGAGAAGTCCGGTCGGGGCCAGGATGGCGGTCTGGGCCCCGGCGCCTGCCGCCCGCACGGCAGCCGCGAGGGCAAGCACCGTCTTTCCGGATCCCACGTCGCCCAGGAGCAGCCGCCGCATCGGAAGGTCGCGGTCCAGATCCAGGTCGATCGCGGCGAGCGCTTCGCCCTGCGTTCGCGTGAGCGCGAAAGGCAGCGACGCGCGAAACCGGGCCGCCGCCTCGGCCCCGGAAAGGAGCGGATGCGCCGCGCGCCGGCCCCGATGGCGCGCGCGGGCGTAGAGAAGCGAGATCTGGATGCGCAGCAGCTCCTCGAGGGCGAGCCGCCGCCTGGCGGGCTCGGCGTCCTCCGGGCGCTCCGGAGCATGCACCCGCTCGAAGGCCTCCCGCAGCGAAGGCAGCCCGCGCTCGCGCCGCCACGCCTCGGGAACGGGATCGTTTACCTCAGGCATCGCGCGCACGAGATCCAGAACCCGCGCCCTGAGCCAGCGCTGCGTCACCCCTTGCGTGAGTCCGTAGATCGGGGTCACCCGGGCGAGTCGGGGGGTTTCCTCGCCTAAGTCTTCCGCCTCGAACTCCGGATTGTGCATCTCCAGCCCGTGGTAGGGCTCGACCGGTCCCGAGAAGCAGTAGCGCTCCCCGGGCCTGAGCGCCTTCTCGACGAAGGGCTGATTGAACCAGACGACGCGGAGGGCCCCCGTGTCGTCCTGAACGATGGCGGAAACGTCGCGTCTTCCGCGGAACCGCCGCTCGACACGAACGCTCCGGAGCGCGCCCACAACCGAGGCCTCCTGACCGGGCTGAAGGCGCGCGACGGGCGTGATCAGGCGCCGGTCGCGGTAGCCGCGCGGCACATGGAAGAGGAGATCGCGGAGGGTGCGGATCTCAAGCCTGGCGAGGCGCCGGGCCATCTCGGGGCCGACGCCGCTCAGGAAGCGCACCGGATCGCTGAGCTTGGGCATCGGAGGGATGCTAGGGGCGCGCGCGGCCGGCGTCAAACGCTGGGCAGGGCCGGCGTTCCACGGCGGCGGACCCGAAGCGGCTCCGCGTCAAACCGCTTGCCCGCCGGGGGACGTCCGGGGTACAATCCGACGCTCGTTTCGAACTCAGGAGGATTTCTTCAATGGCTAGAGTCTGCGACATCTGCGGCAAGGGCGTCCAGCACGGACAGAACGTGAGCCACGCCCACAACGTCACCAAACGCCGCTGGGAAGTGAATCTGCAGACCGTGCGCGCGTTGGTCGAGGGAAAGCCGCGCAGGCTCCGGGTCTGCACCCGCTGCATCCGCACCGGCGCCGTCCGTAAGAAAATGCCCCAGGGAGAAGCGCAACGCGCCCGGGCCGTCTAGGCCAGGACGCGCGCGCCGCTTCTCCGCTGTAGCGAAGCCCGCCTGTCGCGCGGGCTTCAGTCCATCTGCTTCCGCATGAATGCCGGAACGTCCATGTTGTCCCGCGTGATCGCGCGTCCCCCGAACGGGCGGCGCGGCGAGGCCGACGCCATCCGATAGCCCGGACGGGCGGATGCCACCGCGGACTCTTCCTCGGACGAAGGCTCTTCCAGAGTCGGCGCCGAGGCCGGCACCGGCGCCGGCTGGCGCGCCATGATCCGCTCCCGCGGCTCGACCATCGGGTAGATCCGAGGCTGCGACGGATGCGCTGCCGCGGGCATCCCCATGGCCCGCTGCTGCATCTGTTGCTTCGGCTCACCCTTCCCGAATCCGGTCGCGATGACCGTGATCGAGAGCCCGTCTCCCATGCGCTCGTCGATCACCGCGCCGAAGATCACGTTCGCGTCGTGTCCTGCCGCGTCCACAACCACCGTCACCGCCTCGTTGATCTCGTGGAGCGTCATCGACTCTCCGCCCGTCACGTTCACGAGCAGAGCCTCCGCCCCCGAGATCGAGATGTCGTCCAGGAGGGGGCTCGAGACGGCGGCCTGCGCGGCCTCGTACGCGCGATTGGGGCCGGTCGCGTGCCCCGCCCCCATGAGCGCGTTTCCCCGCTCCGCCATGACCGTCTTCACGTCCGCGAAGTCCAGGTTCACGAGACCCGGGACCGTGATCAGATCCGAGATCCCCTTCGTGGCGTGGTGCAGCACCTGATCCGCCACCCGGAACGCCTCCTTGAGCGGCGTGGTGCGGTCCACGATCGTGAGGAGACGCTGATTCGGAATCACGATCAGCGTGTCCACGCGCTCCTTCAGCTCGCGCAGCCCGTCCTCGGCGAGCTGATTCCGGCGCCGGCCCTCGAACTCGAAGGGCCGTGTCACCACCGCGACCGTGAGCGCGCCCTGCGCCTTCGCGATCCGAGCCACGACGGGAGCGGCGCCGGTGCCGGTCCCGCCCCCCATGCCGGCGGTCACGAACACCATGTCCGCCCCGTCGAGCAGCTCCGCGATCTGCGCCTCGTCCTCCTCGGCCGCGTCCCGTCCGACGTTCGGGTTCGCGCCCGAGCCCAGCCCCTTCGTGACACCTGTTCCAAGCTGGAGCTTCTTCGGACTCAGGGACTGATCCAGCACCTGCGCGTCGGTGTTGGCGGCGATGAACTCGACGCCGCCCAACCCGGACTGGATCATTCGATTGACCGCGTTTCCACCCGCTCCTCCGACACCGATCACCTTGATCGAGGCCCCCAACACCGCATTCCCGTCATCGATCAACTCGAGCATCGCCTGATTCCTCCCCTCGTCCCGCTGCTTAGACCAGCTCCTCGATCCACCGCTTCAACCCGAACGATAAACGGCTCAACACCCCCCGCTCGGCCGTGCTCGGCCGCGCACCCAGCATGTGGGCGTGGATCGCCAACCCCACGCCCGTCGCAAATCGTGGATCACTCACCGCCTCCGTCAGCCCCGAGATTCCCATCGGAATGCCGCGCCGCACCGGCAGGTCGAACACCTGCTCCGCCAGCTCCGGCATCCCCTCCAGCGACGACGCGCCGCCGGTCAGCACCACGCCGGCGCCCAGGAGATCGGCGATGTGGTTCTTGCGGATCTCCTTCTTGCCCAGCTCGAAGATCTCCTCGATGCGCGGCTCGATCATCATGGCGAGCATGTGCCGCGAGACCTCGCGATCCGACCTGCCTCCGACGCTCGGCACCTGCACGACCTCCTCGGGACGCACCATCGACGTGAGGGCGCATCCGCTCTGGAGCTTGAGCTGCTCGGCGCGCTCCACCGGCGTCCTGAGCCCGATCGCCAGATCGTTCGTCACGTTGGCGCCCCCGAGCCCGATGACCGCGGTGTGACGCACGCTGCCTTCGTAGAAGATCGCGACGTCGGTTGTGCCTCCGCCGATGTCGAAGAGCGCCACGCCCAGATCGCGCTCGTCCTGGGTCAGCACCGCGTCCGCGGACGCGAGCGGCTCCAGCACCAGCTCCTCGACCTCCAGTCCCGCGCGCTCGGCGGCTCGGATCACGTTCCGGCACGCCGACGCGGCGCCCGTGATGATGTGGACCTCGGCCTCCAGCCGTACCCCCGACATCCCGACCGGATCGCGGATCCCGTCCTGGTCGTCCACGATGAACTCCTGGGGCAGGACGTGGAGGATCTCCCGGTCCGTCGGGATCGCCACGGCCTTCGCCGCCTCGATGACGCGCTCCAGATCGTTGGGTCGGATCTCGGCGTCCTTCCGCGAGACCGCGATCACCCCGCGGCTGTTGATACCCCGGATGTGGTCCCCCGCGATCCCGGCGAAGACGCTGCGGATGGTCCGGCCCGACATCCGCTCCGCCTCCTGAACCGCGACCTGGATGGACCGCGTCGTCTTCTCCAAGTTCACGACGACGCCGCGCTTGAGCCCGTCCGAGGGCGCGCTCCCCACGCCGATGATGCGGATCCCCTCCCCGCTCTCGTCGGCCTCGGCAACAATGGCGGTGATCTTGGTCGTCCCGATGTCCAGTCCCGCGTAGATTCTGGTTTCCGCCATCAGGTCCCCTCCGGTTACACCTTGTCCCGCACAGCCGGCGTCTCACTCAGACTGTCTGGAGCGCACCGGACGATCACCTGCCCCGTATATCGAGCGTCCAACACCAGCACGCGCCGATCGTGATCGCGCAGATCGCGGAGCGTGGCCGCCAGCGCGAGCAGGCATCGCGGCGTCACGCGCTCCGGGTCGATCAGGATCGGAACCTGATCCCGGGAGGTTCGGAGCACGAACCACCGTGGATCGCTCGCGACGATCTCGGAGATATCGGGAAGGAGCCCGACCTCGGGGGATTCGAGAAGCGTCACGACCCGGAGCACGTCGGCGAACCGCGAGGCGAGAATCCGCGTACCGGGCCTCTTGTTCCCGATGGGCAGCCCGGTCACGACCGGCCGGTCGGCGATCAGGCCCCCCGCGAGCGGCGGGAGGATCGTTCCGGTCGAATCCACCTCGAGAAGATTCCCCGCGTTCACCAGCACGAACGGCCTCCGCTCGCGGACGGAGACCCGGACCGCGGCGGGCAGGAGCGTCACCGACGCGCTCTCGATCCGGAGATTCCGCGTCAGCGAGGCCACGATCTCGGCCGGACGGACGTCGAAGAGGCTCTCTCCGGAGCGGACCGGGATCGAAAGGCGCACCTCGTCGGGCGAAAGGTAGAGAAGTCCGGTCACCTCGACGCGCCCGGCCTGGAAGATGGGGAGCCGTCCCAGGACGCGCGCCGCGCGGGGCGCAATCCTGGCAAGCCCTGCGAGCAGGACGAGAAGCAGCGCCGCGGAGAGGAGAATTCTCCGGTTCCTGCGCCGGCGCTCCGGCAGCTTGAGACGCGTGGTCGTACGGCAGCCTGCCCTCACTCGATGCCTCCCTGGTCGATGCCGCGCGCCCTCATCCCCTGCCCCCTCGGGCCAGCTCGCCCACCCGGTAGACGTCTCCCGCGCCGATCGTCACGAGGAGATCCCCCGGACGCAGAATCTCGCGTGCGATCGCCGCGGCCTGCTCGAAATCCGACGCCATGCGAACCGAGGCGATCCCGTTCGCCTTGATGCTTTCGATCAGGCCCTCCGAGGCGACGCCCGGGATCGGCTTCTCGCCCGCCGGATAGATGGGCAGGAGCACCAGCTCGGATACCCCGGCGAAACAGGCCGCGAACCGGTCCCGGAGCGCCTGCGTCCGCGAGAACCGGTGCGGCTGAAAGACCGCGACAATCCTGCGATTGTAGGTGTCGCGGAGGGCCTGGATGGCTGCCTCGATCTCGGTGGGGTGGTGGCCGTAGTCGTCCACCCACAGTGCGCCCCGCACCTCGCCGCGCACCTCGAGCCTCCGGCTCACGCCCGTGAACTCGTGGAGCCCTTCGCGGATCTTCGCGATCGGGATGCCCAGCTCCCATCCCGCCACGGTCGCGGCAAGCGCGTTCCGGGCGTTGTGCTCTCCGTTGACGCGGAGCTCGAAGGTTCCCTCGTCGCGTCCGCGGACGCTCAGCCGGTAGCTCACGCCGCGCGCGTTCACCTCCAGCTCGGAGCCCTCGAAGTCCGCCCCTTTCGTGAAGCCATAGGTCAGGAGCCGGCGCTTCACGTGGGAGCGAAGCGGCGTGACGTTCGGATCGTCGTGCGGCAGGACCACCGCGCCGTAGAAGGGCACCCGGTTCACGAAGTTGAGGAAGGTCTCCTGCACGTGCGCCAGGTCCCGGTAGTAGTCGAGATGCTCGGCGTCGATGTTGGTCACGACCGCCACCGTGGGCGTGAGCAGGAGAAAGCTTCCGTCGCTCTCGTCCGCCTCCGCGACCAGGAACGGCCCATGCCCGAGCCGGGCGTGCGCGCCGACCGCCCTCACGCGTCCTCCGACGATCACGGTCGGATCCAGCCCGCCGTGCGAGAGGATCTCGCCCACCATCGAGGTGGTGGTCGTCTTGCCGTGGGCCCCCGCGACCGCGACGGAGTACTTGATGCGCATCAGCTCGGCCAGCATCTCGGCGCGCGGGATGACCGGGATCGCCCGGTCGTGAGCCTTCTGGATCTCGGGATTGGCTTCCGCGATGGCGGTCGAGGCGACCACCACGTCGGCCCCCTCCACCTGATCCGCGCGGTGTCCGATGAAGATGCGCGCGCCGAGGGAGCGCAGGCGCGCCACGGCCTCGGACTCCTTCGCGTCCGATCCGGAGACCTGGTAGCCCAGATTCAAGAGTACCTCCGCGATGCCGCTCATGCCGCTGCCCCCGATTCCCACGAGGTGAATCCTCCGGATCCTTCCGTACATGCCTGCTCAGCTCTCGAGCGGAATGGGACTGACATGGACCAGCGCCTCCATGGAACGCGCGATGCGCTGGGCCGCGTCGACCCTGGCGAACGCCCGAGAGTTCCTCCCAAGGCGCCGAAGCCGGGCTTCTTCCTGGAGGAGCGATTGAATCGTCGCGGCGAGCGTCTCGGGCGATAGGTCCTTATCGGCGATGACCAGGGCCGCGTCCCGCTCCAGGAGGCCGTGCGCGTTGTGCGTCTGGTGGTCGCGCGTCGCGTGCGGGTACGGAACCAGAATCGCGGCCACGCCGCAGGCGGTCAGCTCGGCGATGGTCATCGCGCCCGCGCGGCACACCGCGATGTCGGCGATCGCGTACGCCTTCTCGATCGCCTCCAGATACGCGAAGACGCAAATCTTGAGCGGGAAGCTCCGGAACCGCTGCCGGATCGCCTCGAAGTCCTCCGCTCCCGTCTGCCAGATCACTTGCAGCTGCGACTGCCCCTTGAGGCGCTCCAGCGCTCCCTCGGTCGCGCGGTTGATGCTCGCGGCCCCGCGGCTTCCCCCGAACACGAAGAGGGTGCGCTTCCCGGGGTCGAGCCCGAACGTCTCGTAGGCGCCCGCCTTGTCTTGCAAGAGGAGCGACCGGCGAATCGGATTCCCCGAGACGCGCAGGTTGTTCTTGCGCCGGAAGTATCCCCGCGACTCCAGGAAGCTGATGTGCACCTCGTTCGCGACCAGGTTGAGCCACCGGTTGGTGGCGCCTGGAATCGAGTTCTGCTCCTGGAGGACCACCGGCAGGCCGAAGAGTCTCGCGATCAGCACGGCCGGCGCGCTCACGTACCCTCCGGTTCCCACGACGATGTGCGGCTTGAAATCCACGATCAGCCGGAAGGACTGGACGAGCCCCTTCGCGAGTCCGTAGGCGGCCGTGATCCAGCCGGGCCCAGGGCGCCTCGGGAATCCGCGCGCCGCGATCGTCTGGAGCGTAAAACCCGCAAGCGGGACCGCCTTCGTCTCGGGCCCGCGGCTCGTTCCGACGAACAGCACCTTCGAGTCCGGATGCATCCGCATCCACTCTTCCGCGATGGCGATTCCGGGATACAGATGTCCCCCGGTCCCGCCTGCCGCGATCAGCACGCGGATGGCACTCGCGCTAGCGGCCACCCGGTCGTTTCCGCGCGGCTCGTCGTTCGGCCGGGCCGGTTCGAATGCCGGTCTTGGTCTGGCTTGCGATGTTGAGTAGGACACCGATCACTCCTAGATTGACGACCAGCGCCGACCCTCCGTAGCTGAGGAAGGGGAGGGGCAATCCGGTCGTCGGGATGATTCCGGTCACCACCGAGATGTTCATCCCGACATAAACCGCGAGGCTCACGGTCAACCCGGCCGCGAGCAGGAAACCGAAACGATCCGGCGCGCGACCGGCGATCTTGAGGCCGCGCAGGAAGAGAACGACGTAGGCGACGAGGACGGACGCGGTGCCGACGAGCCCCAGTTCCTCGCCGATCACGGCGTAGATGAAGTCGGTGTGTGGATCGGGGAGAAAGAAGAACTTCTGCATGCTCCGGCCCGGACCCTCGCCGAAGATTCCCCCCGAGCCCAGCGCCACCATGGACTGGTGGAGCTGCCAGCTCTTTCCCTGAGCGTCCACCGACCCCGTCGCCCAGTGCGAGAGCCAGCCCTGCACCCGGTCCATCATGTAGGGATGACGCACGACCTGGAATACCGCGAGGAGCGCTCCGGCGGAGGCCAGCAAGCCGAGGTGGCGAGGATTGGCGCCGGCCAGGTGGAGCATGAGAAACCCGGTCACCAGGAGCGCGATCGTGCTGCCGAGGTTGGGCTGTTTCAAGATCAGGAGCGAGATCACGCCGAGAACCGCCGCGCAGGGCATCACCCCATCCTTGAAGGAAATGATCCGCTCCCCCTTCCGGTCGAGGAGCTTGGCCAGGTAGACGACACAGGCCACGCGGGCGATCTCGGTCGGCTGCAGCGTGAATTCCGCGAAGGAGAGCCACCGGTTGGCGCCGCGAACACCCGCGCCTCCCAGGACCACGAGCGCTCCGAGAAGCCCGACGCTCAGCGCGAGAGCCCACGGCGCGATGCGCTGGAGCCGGTGATAATCGAACCGCGCGAGGAACAGCATGACCACGAGACCCAGGAGAAGCCTCAGGGCCTGCCGTTTCACGAAGAAGAACTGGGAATGGTATCGGTCGGCGCCCAGGACGGCGCTCGAGGAATAGACCATCACCAGTCCCAGGGCCAGAAGCCCCATCACGGGCAGGAGGACCCCCCAGTCGAGCTTGCGGGGTACTGCGATCGCGAGGCTCATCGGCGCGCCTTCTGGAGGGAGCGCTTCAGCTCGAGCACGGCCGCCTCGAATCGGGCGCCCCGCTCCTCGAAGTTCCGGAACATGTCATAGCTCGCGCAGCCGGGCGAGAGCAGCACCACGCCCCCGGGCGCCGTGCGGGTCCGCGCGGTCAGCACCGCTTCCTCCAGGGTCCCCGCGCGCTCGTGTGCCACGTCGGGCCAGGACTGCTCGATCTTCGAGGCGGCCTCGCCGACGGTCACCACGTACCGAACGCGCTCCATCACCAGGGGCCGGATCGAGACGAAGTCCCCATTCTTGTCGCGCCCGCCCGCGATGAGGGTGATCGGCTCGGTGAAGGATTCGAGCGCGCGCCGGAGCGCGTCCACGTTCGTGGCCTTCGAATCGTTCACGTACCGGACCCCGTCGATGTCGGCGACCGCGGCCAGCCGGTGCGGGAGCCCGTGGAATTCGCGAAGCGCCTTCCCGATCGCCCGCTCGGGGACGCCCACCGCGAGCGCGGCCGCCGAAGCCGCCGCCATGTTCTCGGTGTTGTGCGGTCCCGGCAGAATCGCCTCATCGCGCTTGAGAAGCGTGCCCGTCTTTCCCGAATACCGGTAGCGCAGCGAGCCTCCGTCGAGCCACACGCCGTCCCCGGTCGGATCCGCGAATCCGAACCAGAGAGGATGCGACTTCATGGGGCGCAGGAGAAGCTCGATGCGCGCGTCTCCGAGAGGCTGGACGCGGAACTCCGACTCGTCCTGGAACTGGAAGAGCCGCGCCTTGAGGCCAGCGTATCGCTCCATGCTTCCGTGGCGGTCCAGATGGTCCGGGGTCACGTTGAGGAGCACGCCCACCCGCGGATGGAACCGCGAGCAGGCCTCGAGCTGGAAGCTGGAGATCTCGACGACCAGGAGCCCATCCTCCGGAACGCTCTCGGCCTTCTCGGAAAGCGCGACTCCGATGTTGCCGAGCACCTCGGTCTTCCGCCCCGCCGCGCGTCCAATCGCGCCCAGAAGCTCCACCGTGGTGCTCTTTCCGTTGGTCCCCGTCACCGCGACGATTGGAGCGCGGGCCACGGCGAACCCCAGCTCCACCTCGGCGACGATCGGGATCCCCCGGCGCTCGGCCTCCGTGAAGAGCGGCAGATCCAGCGGCACGCCGGGACTCGCGACGACCAGATTGCGTCCCTCCAGGTCGCGCGGATCCGTCGAGCCAAACCGGACCTCCACGCCCAGATCTTGCAATTCCCGGGCGGCGCTCTCCACCTCCTCGGCCCGCCTGCGATCCACGCCGCGGACCTGGCAGCCGTGGTGCAGCAGGAGCCTCGAAGCGGCGACCCCGCTCCGCGCGAGACCGACGACCAGCGCTCGCGACCCTTGAAACCAAGGCCGGACCGGTCGCGTCATTGGAGCTTGAGCGTGCTCAAGCCCACCAGCGCGGAGAGCGCGGCCGCGATCCAGAAGCGGACCACGACGCGCGACTCCTTCCACCCGCTGAGCTCGAAATGGTGATGGAGCGGCGCCATCTTCAAGATTCGCCTTCCCCAGAGCTTGAACGAGAGCACCTGAGCCATGACCGACAGCGCCTCGGCCACGAACACCGCGCCCACGATCGCGAGCAGGAACTCGCGCTTGATCAGGACGGCGACGGTTCCGAGCGCGGCCCCGAGCGAGAGCGAGCCGGTGTCACCCATGAACACGTCGGCCGGATGGCAATTCCACCAGAGGAATCCGAGCGTGGCGCCGACGACCGCCGAGCAGAACACGGTCAACTCCCCGGCGCCCTGGAGGTACGGGATCTGGAGGTACTGGGAGAATTTCACGTGGCCGGTGACATAGCACATGCCGCCCAGGGCGAACGCCGCGAACGTGGTCATGCCGGCCGCGAGGCCGTCCAGGCCGTCCGCCAGGTTGACCGCGTTGCTGGCTCCGGTGATCACGAGGATCACGAACGGCAGATAGAGCCACCCGAAGTCGACCACCGTCCTTTTCAAGAAAGGCACGTTCGTCTCGGCCGGATCGAGGGCTCCGTGACCGGGATAGTAGTAGACGGCCGCGAAGACGGCGGCGCCGAGGAGGATCTGCCCGGCCAGCTTGTAGCGGCCCAGGAGCCCTTTCCGCATCCGCTTCACCACGCGGAGGTAGTCGTCCACGAAACCCACGAAGCCCATGAAGAGCGTGGCCAGGAGCGCGATCCAGACGTCCCGGTTCTCGAGATTCCCCCAGAGGAGCGTCGGAATTGCGATCGCGACCACGATGAGGATTCCGCCCATCGTGGGCGTTCCCGCCTTGGGGAGATGGCTCTGCGGACCATCGTCCCGCACCTGCTGCCCGATCTTGAGCCTCTGGAGCCGCCGTATGACCGGCGGCCCGAGCACGAACGCCAGCAGGAGCGACGTAGCGGCCGCGTAGAGCGCACGGAAGGTGATGTATCGGAAAACGTTCAGGATCGGGAAGTGCTCGTGCAGTGGGTAGAGGAAGTGGTAGAGCACCCCTTAGCTCCTCCCCACCGCGTGCAGCGGATCGAAGGTCCCCTGGCGGCCGGCGACGAGCAGCTCGACGACCTGCTCGAGCCGCATTCCGCGGGAACCCTTGACCAGCACGAGGTCCCCGGGCCGCGCGTCCTTTCGGACGGCCGCGGCCATCTCCGGAACCGACGCGTGGCGGGTGATCCGCGCCGGGGCGACGCCGGCCGCGCGCGCGCCGCGCTCGACAGCCTCGGCGAAGCTTCCCGCGATGTACAGGCGGGCTCCCGGAGGAACCTGACGCCCCACTTCCTCGTGGAAGCGCTCGGAGTCGGGGCCCAGCTCCAGCATGTCGCCCAGCACCGCGCGCCGCTCGCCGCGGGTCTCGATCGCGGCCAGGAGAAGCAGCGCCTCCCGCATCGAGGAGGGATTGGCGTTGTAGGCGTCGTCCAGGACGGTGATCCCCTCCGACGCGAGCATCTCGAGGCGATGACGCTCGGGGGCGAGAGCGGCGAGCGCCCGCGCCGCTTCCGCGCGTGGCACGCCGAAGTGGTCACCCACGAGAATCGCGGCGAGCGCGTTCCGCACGTTGTGGCGGCCCAGGAGCCTCAGCTCGACGTCGGTCCCGTCGGAGAGGGAGAAGTGGGAGCCTCCCTCCGCCGTGAGCGACGTCCGGGTCGGGACCAAGTCCGCGCCGGGATTCTCGAGCGCGTAGCTCTTCATGGCGACGGGCCGGCTGCGGTTCAGGCTCCAGAGCCGCTCGTCGTCCGCGTTCAGGACGAGCAGGCCGTCGCGCGGGAGCGCTTCCGCCAGCTCGCTCTTGGCGCGGGCCACCTCGTCGACCGAGCCGAGTGAGGCCAGGTGGGCCGCGCCCGCGTTCGTGAGCACTCCCACATTCGGCGAAGAGAGGAGCGCCAGTTCGCGGATCTCTCCGCGCGCGCTCATACCCATCTCCAGAACCAGCATCTGATGCTCCGGAGTGAGCCGGGTAAGCGTGAGCGGCACACCGATGTGGTTGTTCAGATTTCCCCGATTCTTGTGAACTCGGTAGCGCGAGCCCAGCACCGCCGCGATCATCTCTTTGGTGGTCGTCTTCCCGTTCGAGCCGGTGACCGCCGTGACCGGGATCCCCGATCGCGCCCGGCAATGTCGTCCCAGCGCCTGCAGCGCGCGGAGCGGATCCCGGACCGAGACGACCGGCTTTCCGGAATCGGCCCACGCGGGATCGGGAGGCCGTGCTTCCGACACGAGCGCCCCCGCGGCCTTGCCCTCGAGGGCCAGGGCCACGAAGTCGTGTCCGTCGGCGCGCGTTCCCGGAAGCGCCACGAAGAGCTCGCCTCCCGCCAGGGTCCTCGTGTCGATGGAGCAGGCACTGAAGGGCGGCGTGCGATCGGCCTCGGCCGGAAACAGGAGCCTCCCCTCGGTCACCCGGAGCGTCTCCGGAAGCGAGAGCCAGGGACGCTCGTTCTTCGTCAACGTCCGAATCCTCTCCGGCCCAGGGCCGCGCGGGCCACCTCGCGGTCGTCGAAGGGAAGCGTCTTCTGGCCCACGATCTGGTACGTCTCGTGCCCCTTCCCCGCGATCAGGAGCGCGTCCCCTGCCGCGGACGCGTCGATGGCGGCCGCGATGGCCAGGGCGCGATCCGCGATGGTGCGCACGTTCGTGGTGCCCCTCACTCCCGACTCGATCTCGCGCAGGATCGTGAGCGGATCCTCGCTGCGCGGATTGTCCGACGTGAGGATCACCTGGTCCGCGAGCCGCGCCGCCACGGCTCCCATCAGCGGCCGCTTCCCCTTGTCCCGGTCCCCGCCGCATCCGAAGACACAGAGGACGCGCGCGGGACGGAACGCGCGCACCGCCTCCAGCGCCCGCTCGAGCGCGTCCGGGGTATGGGCGTAGTCCACGAGCACCTGGAACGGCTGCCCCGCGTCCACCGGCTCGAGCCGCCCGGGGACCGAGGCCACCTTCTCGATCCCCGCGAGAATCGCAGTCCGCGAAAGCCCGAGCGCCGTCCCCGCGGCGAACGCGGCGAGCGCGTTCATCGCGTTGAACGCGCCGCGAAGCCGGAGCGAGACCTCCGTGGTCTCCCCGCGATGCACGATTCGGAACGATGTGCCGTCGGGTCTGAGAAGCACGTCCTCGGCGCGAACATCGGCCGAGGAGGAGATCCCGAAACCCAGGACCGGACAGTCGGCATGGGCCTTGAGCCAGACTCCCGCCGGATCGTCCACGTTGATGGCGCCGGAGAAACGCTTCGTCCGGTCCCCGCGGCTCTCGCTCCGGAACAGCCGGGCCTTGGCGTCGCGGTAGGCCTCCAGGGTGCCGTGAAAATCGAGATGGTCCTGGGTCAGGTTGGTGAACACGCCCACGTCGAACGCCAGACCGTACGTCCGCTCCAGCATGAGGGCATGCGAGGAGACCTCCATCGCCACCGCCTTGGCGCCGCGCGCCCGCCAGTCGCGGAGCATCCTCAAGAGATCGGGCGCTTCTGGCGTCGTGTGGGCCGCCGACTCGTGGCGACCGTCGAACTCGTATCCAACCGTGCCGATCAAACCCGCCTTCATGCCCGCTTCCTCGAATATCGCGCGGATCAGATGTGCCGTGGTGGTCTTGCCGTTCGTGCCGGTCACGCCAGCCAGAGTGAGCTCGCGGGAGGGGTGCCCCGTCTCCTCGCCCGCGAGGATGGCGAGCGCGCGCCGCGGATCGCGGACCTTGATCTGGGGAAGGTCCGCCTCCGGAACGAACCGCTCGACGACCGCCGCCAGGGCGCCGCGCCGGGCGGCGGACTCCACGTACGCGTGGCCATCCTGTTTCAATCCGGATACCGCCACGAAGAGGTCGCGCGGTTTCACGTCACGCGAGTCGTACCGCACGGTTTCCCATTCGCCGCGAAGCGCGCCCTTCGTCTCCAAGGCCCCCAGGAGTCCGGGCAGCGCCTCGGCGCGCAAGGCGGCGAGCGCGATCACAAGCTCCGCGGCGCGCACTTGAGCGCGCACGATTCGCCGGCCCGGATCGCCGAGCCGGCCGGAGGATCCTGCTGAACCACCTGACCGCTTCCGACCACGGAGGAGACGCGGACGGAGAGATCGCCCAGACGCGCCACCGCCTCCCGGACCGAGAGCCCCTTCAAGTCCGGGAACCCCGTGTCCGGTGGTGGATCCGTCGAGAGCACGATCCGCACGACCTCGCCCGAGCGCGCATGCGATCCCGGCTCCGGCGACTGAACCGCCACGCGCGCGCCGCTTCCCTCCATGGCGCAATCCATCCCCATCGAGCGGATGACGTCGCGCGCCTGATCGGCCGCCATCATCCTCACGTCGGGAACGCGGACCGCCGGTGTTCTCCGCACCGAAGCCGTGACGAGAGTCTGCGCGGGGATGCGGACCGGACCGCGGCCCAGGGTGGCCCACGTTGCCACGATGTCGCGGAAGACCGGAGCGGCCACGGCGCCGCCGTAGTAGGCGCCACGCGGCTCATCCAGAACGATCAGACCCACGATCTGTGGATTCTGGGCGGGCGCCATTCCCACGAAGGACGCGACGTAGCGGCCCTGGCCGTACCCGTGCCCGCTCTCGTCCGACTTCTGAGCCGTGCCGGTCTTCCCTGCCACCTCGCACCAGGGGAGCGCCGCTTCCTGCGCGGTGCCCATGGTCACGGCGTCGCGGAGGAAGGAGCGGAAGGTGTCGGCGGTTTCCGGCGAGATCACCCGCCGCACGCGCTCGACGGGATAGGTCCTCACGGCCTCTCCGTTCTCGTTCAACAGCGCCGAGACGATTCGGGGCCTCATGAGAATGCCGCCGTTGGCCACGGCGCAGTACGCCATGAGAATCTGGAGAGGCGTCGCGGTCACTTCCTGGCCGATCGAGATCGTCGCCAGCGAGCGAGCGGACCAGCGCGAGGGATTGCGGATCTGCCCGGAGGTTTCGCCGGGGAGCTGGACGCGCGTCGGCTGACCGAATCCGAAGAGTCGGGAATAGCGGTAGAGCGTGTTCGCGCCAACCTTCATCCCGATCTGGGCGTAACACACGTTGCTCGACAGGGAGGTCGCCTGCCGCACCGTGTACCAGCGCGTCTCCGGATGCGCGTCGTGCATCGTGAAGGAGCCCATGTCGAGTTGCCCCTTGTTCACGAAGAAGGAGTCCTCTGGAGTCAGGACGTGCTCTTCCAGCGCGGCGCACCCTGCGAGGAGCTTGAACGTGGAGCCCGGCTCGTATTGATCCGCGATGACGCGGTTCCGTCCGGACGCGCCGGCCGGAGGGTTCGCCCCGTCCACGGTCGCCATCGCGAAGATATCGCCGGTGTGCGGATCGGCGAAGACCGCCGTACCGCTCCGCGCGCCGGTCCGCGCCACCGCCTGCTTCAATTGCATGACCAGGACCGATTGCGCGTCCCGGTCGATGGTCGTCATCAGGCTCAGCCCGGGCTCCGGCAGCTTCACCATGCTCTGCGGGAGCTGATGCTCGAGCCCGCGACCGTCCCTGAAAAGAGTGGCCCACCCGCTGACGCCCCGCAGTTCCCGATCGAACACGCTCTCGATTCCCTCGAGTCCGGCTCCGTCGATTCCCACGACTCCCACGACCGGGCGGGCGACCTCGTCCAGCGGGTAGACCCGGGAAGGGACCTCTTCCACCTGGACGCCCGCGGGCAGGGCCGTCTTCCGGAGCGCGATTTCCTGCTCCGGGCTGACCTGCGACGAGATCCGGATGTAGGCGCTCCGGCGTCCCCTCCTAAGACGGTCCAGGCCGCGGGCGCCGGCGGCGGCCTGGATGAACTGCCTCGCCGCGGTGGCGTTTCGGACCTCGGCCGGACGCACGGAGACCTGGCTCAAGTCCACGTTCTCGGCCAGCGCAAGCAGATGGCGGTCATAGATCAGGCCGCGCTCGGGCTCGAGGATCACGCGCGAGGTTTGCTGTCCCCGCGCTTCCCGGTCGAGCTTCGCGTGACCGAGAACCTGGATCGAGACGAGTCGCGCCAGGATCAAGCTGTAGAAAATGATCCCGATCAGGGCGAGCAGCTTCAGGCGTCTCAGGTGGAGCGGACTCATCGGCTTCCTCCTGCTTCGACCGGCGCGGCGGGCAATCCCACCACTCGCTCGGTCAGGAACGACGGCAGCGCCTTGCGGAGCGAACCCATCAGCCTGGCGCCGAGCGCCGGGCGGGGGCCGCGCCGGGCGCGCGGCGAAACGAGATCGACGTCCACGACGCGGGCGGGATCGGGATTCTGGAAGCCGAGCTGATTCAGCCCCGCCAGGTCGATACCGTCCCGGAACGCGGCCTGCTCTTCCAGATCACGGGTGATCCGGATCCTGTTCTCGAGCGATCTCACGTCTCGGGCCAGCCGGTCCCGCTCCATCGAGAGCGAGTTGGAGACCGTGCGCTCCCATACTTTCGCGAACAGGAGCGAGGCCGCCACCAGTAGCGCCAGGACGATTCGACCGCTCATGCGGCGCTTGGTCTGCGTGCGGAGCCGCAGATAGGGACCGGGCCCCTGGGCCTGCGCCACGGCGGCCTCGGCCGAAAGACGGGCGGCGAGGCTCATGCGGCCTCCGGCTTCCGCCGAGCGGCCCTGAGCCGGGCGCTTCGCGCGCGCGTGTTGCGCCGCGTTTCCTCCTCGCTCGGCCGGATCGGCTTCTTGGTCACGGGAATCCAGGGAGTCTCGGCAAGCGGTACGCTGGGATCGGAGGGGCGCGGCGGACGGAACGCGTTTTTGACGATTCGGTCTTCGAGCGAGTGATACGCGATGACACACAGCGTTCCGCCCGGCCGCAGTAGCGACGTCGCCCCCTGAAGGAGCGATTCCAGCTCTTCGAGCTCATGGTTCACGGCGATCCGGATCGCCTGGAAAATTTGCGACAGGCGCCGGGGCCGCGACGGTCCCTGAAACAGAGGATCCAGGGCCGAACGCAGCGCATCGGCGGTCAACGGGCTTTCGGCCGCGAGCGCCCGCCGGATGGCGCGGACGGCCGCGCGTGGGCGAGGAACTTCGCCCAGCTCGCGGAGGATGCGGACCAGTTCCTCGTCGTCCGCATGACGAAGGAGCGCCTCGGCGGTCATCGGGAGCGAGGGGTCCAGCCGCATGTCCAGCGGTCCGGGTGCTGAGAACGAGAACCCGCGCTCCGGATCGTCGAGCTGCACGGAGGAGAGTCCCAGATCCGCGAGGATACCGTCGACCTGGTCGATGCCAAGATCGCCGAGAGCCTCCGCCATCCGGGAAAAACGCGCGCGCCCCGCCCGAAACCGGGGTTCCGGTGCGGGCGGATTGGCGCGCGCTCGATCGACTACAGCCGGGTCACAGTCCAAACCCACCAACCTCCCATCCACCCCCAGCGACTCGAGGATTGCTGCGGCGTGACCGCCGCCCCCGAGAGTCGCATCCACGTAGGTCCCGCTCGGATCTGTCAGGAGCAACTGGACGGCCTCCTCCTTGAGAACCGGGACGTGACCCGGCATTTCAGTCCCTCGGAATCCGAGGTTTATCGCAAATGGCCACGGCGGGGCGCCGGGTATGGCGCGACTCGCGCGATCCCCAGCGGCCGGCGCGAGAGTTCCGTTTCCTCCATGGGCTTCCACTCCAGACGGCGCAGCGCGGGCCCCTGCCCCGCCACGTCGAACAAGGTTCGTAGGTACCCGCTCATTCCGACGAGGCACACGTCGGCGCCCGCGCTCTGCTGGCGTATCAGGGAGCGGGCGAAATCGGGGAGCGCGCGATAATCCAGGTGCGTCACCTGCTCGAAGTCCAGGCACACGAGATCGCGCGGTGACCGTCCGCGCTCGCGGATCGCGATCGCCATCTGCTTGAGCTCCCGTCCTCCCAGGCGACCGAACAGGCGTACGACCAGCGGGCCCGAGCCACGGGGAGCGTCCCACTGGAACACGGGCCGGTCGAACGCGAAGGAGCGCCGCGCGGGCGCGAGCGCGCCGATCACAGGAGCAGCTCTCCCGCCATGTCCTCGTAGCTCCGGCTGGAATTCTTGAGGTACTCCTCGAACCGAGCCGGATCCCAGATCTCGATGTGGTCGACGACTCCGTTCACCATGGCTTCCTTGGTCAGACTCGCGTGCGTGAGAAGGCGCGGAGGGATGGCGACGCGTCCTTGCGCGTCGAGCACGCCCTCGTTCAGATCCAGCGACATGATCCGGAGGAATCGGCGATTGGTCT
>JAYWED010000019.1:0-91113 GCA_043779525.1 Candidatus Eiseniibacteriota bacterium
GCTCGAGCAGGAGCCCGTGGACCCCCGGAGAGTTCAAGATTTTCTCCGGGACCTCCGCGGCGCGCGCCCAGGACAGCCGGTCCAGCGCGATGAAGGTCGCGCGGCCGCCGCCCGCGGATTCGAGCATCTGGAGCGCCTTGAGCGCCGCGTCCGTGCGCTCCGCCACGATGAACTGCACCGCCTCGCCGAGCGAGGCCTCGAGCGCGGCGAGCCAGTCACCCGAGGCGTGCAGCACGTCGCCCACGGTTCCGAGGATGCGCGCGGGCCGTGTCGGCCCGGCTACGAGCGAGCGCACGCTCTCGTCGTACCCTTCGTAACTATCCTTGTGCTCGCGGAGCGTGGATCTCCGGGAATCCAGCGCGGCATATTCTTCGCGAGCCCGCTTCTCCGCCTCGTCCTGGACCCGGATCTGCTCCTCGATCCCGGCAATCGCGCGCGTCTCGCTCTCGACCCGCGCCCGCGCCCGCCCCACGTCCTCGGCCGCGGCCTTGGAGGCGCGGGCGGTCGCTTCCAGGGATTCCGCGAGCAGGCGCTCCTCCTGATCCATCGCGGCCGACTCCTGGCTCAGCTGCTCCTTCTTCCGCGTCAGCTCGATTTCCTTCGCGGCCCAGGTCTGGGCGGCGCTCTGCTGCTTGACCCGCGTCTGAAAGAGATCGAGCGAGAGCTGCTTCCGGGAGTGAAGCGCCTCGCGCTGGGCCTCGAGCCGGGGAAGGACCGCCGATAGCGCCGTCTCCATCTCCTCGAGCTGCCGGGTCTTCTCCGCCTGGGCAATACCCAGCCGGTTCCGCTCCTCCTCGAGCTTCCCCTTCGCGCGCCGCAGCTCCTCGAGGGTCGCGGCTAAGCGCACGCCCTCGGAGCGCGCGTGCTCAAGCTTTTCGGCCAGGCCGGCGCGGCGCTCGCGGAGCACCGCCACCTCGTTCAGGAGCGCCGCCCCCCGTGCTTCGCGCTCGTTCAGCTCCTCCTGGGCGAGGCGGACTTCGGCCTCACGCTTGAGGAGGTCCAGCTTGAGCTGCTCCAGCTCGGCTTCGTGACGCGCGAGGACCGAGGTCAAGGCGACCCGGCGCTCCTCGGCGCGGGCGTGCTCCTCGTGGAGCGCGCCGCCCTGCCCCGCGAGGCGGTCGTAGGTTTCCTTGGCTAGCCCCAGATCGAGGCCCTTGATCTCCTCGCGGAGACGGCTGAACCGCCGCGCCTTCCCGACCTGGCGGGCCAGGGATCGGACTTCCCGCTCGATCTCGACCACGATGTCGTTCACGCGCGTCAGGTCGGTCACGGTAAGGTCGAGCTTCTGCAGCGCCTCCTTCTTGCGCGTCTTGTACCGCATGATTCCCGCCGCCTCCTCGAAGAGAAAGCGACGATGCCCGCTCTCGTCCGAGAGCACGTTGTCCACCATGCCCCGCTCGATGAGCGAGTAGGCGTGCGATCCCATCCCGGTGTCCAGGAACAGGTCGCGCACGTCGCGGAGGCGGCAGGGCTTCTTGTTGATGAAGTACTCGCTCTGCCCGTTCCGGAACGTGCGCCGCCCGACGGCGATCTCGGTGTACTCGACCGGCAGCACGCCGCGGTTGTTGAACATGGTGAGCGAGACTTCAGCCATGCCCAAGGGCTTCCGGTGCGCGGAGCCCGTGAAGATCACGTCCTCCAGCGTGTCGCCGCGGAGGTTTCGCATGTTCTGCTCGCCTAGCACCCAGCGGATCGCCTCGACGATGTTGGTCTTGCCGCTTCCGTTCGGACCGACCACCGAGGTGATGCCCGGACCGAAATCGACGCGGATGCGCTGCGGGAAGGACTTGAAGCCTTGGATGTCGAGCCGTTTCAGGAACACGGGTTACCTCGCATGGTCGGGAAAGGCAATGGCGTGTTCCACCAGGCCGCGGTGCAAGAGCGACGTGGCCCGGCGGGCGGCTTCCTCGTGCGTGGCGTAGTGTCCAATAAACACGCGATACCAGTTTCGCTGATCGGTCGCCTTCGCGTACCAGGCGTCGAGCCCGCGCCCATGGAGGCGCTTTACCAGATCCCTCGCCTCACCGTCCTTCTTGAACGAGGCAACGTGCACTTCATACGTCAGGCCGCCGCGGGTCTCCGGGGTCTTGGTCACCGGCGGGGGCGCCGGCGCGGCCGGGTCCGGGCTCGCGCTTTGCGGCTCGGGTTCCGTGGCCTGGGGCGCATCCCCGGACGCCTGCTGCGGCGCCGGCTCATGACCGAGGGTTGACGCGCCGGCGTCGGATGAGGCCGCGTCGGACGAGCCCGCCGCCCCGAGGCCCGTGATCGGAAGCGCCGCGGCGCCCGTCGTGCCGACGTCGGCGGGCAGAACGCGCTCGGTGCCCGCCGGAAGGGTCTCCGCCGGCGCCGACGCGTGAGAGCTGCCGCGGTGGGCGGCCTCGTACGTCACGAGCGCCGCCGCTCCCGCAAGCGCCAGAGCGATGGCGGTCAGGAGCAACCCGCGACCGCGTGAGGGCGCGGCTCGAGCGACGTGACCTTTCCGAACCTCGTCGGAAAGCCGTGATACGAGCGCTTGCGACGCGGTGTCGCTCGAGTCGCGCGATGCGGCGCGCGAAGGCAAGGGCGCGCGCGACGGCGATGGCGCTCGGTCGATCGCGGCGGCCCGCGCGGGCGACGATGGCGATCGAGGCGCTTGGATCTCCGGCGACGGGAAGGTCCATCCCGTGGCGCCCGGCACGACCGGGGCCGCCGCGGGTGTCCCAGGCGCGGGCGTCCCGAGCGCGGCCATCCCAGGCGCGGGCGTCCTAGCCGCGGATATTCCGAGCGCGGGAGGCGCCGCGGCCTCGGCCGGGAGAATTAACTCCCCCCGCGGGACCGGATCGAACAGGACGTCGGTTCCGATGCAGCCAATCATCGGCGCGTCGGATCCCCACAGCTCGAGGAACGCATCCCGGAGCGCCGCGCGACTCGAGCGCCGCACGCACGACGCCAGGAGCACACCGTCCATCCGCTTCGAAAGGGATCCCGTGAACCCTTTTCGATCCAGGAACGGCGCCATGTAGATGGCCACGTCCACCCTTGTCGAGAAGATCCGCATCACGCGCGCCCAGTCCGGGTGCTCCGCGAAGCGCTGCTCGTCGGGCGGGTGGCTTCCCGGTCCGACCAGCCAAAGCCCATCGGCCACCAGCTCCCACGCGATGCGCTGGAAGGAGCACCCGTACTCGAGGGCGTCCACGTAACCCTCGCTGGAATAGGGGCGTACGATCGTAGGATTCCGGTAATCGAGGTCCACGACCGCGATCTTGAGCCCCTGGCGACTCCACTGGCGGGCGAGCGCCACGCCGACCGCGAAAAACTCGGGATCGTGGGGAAAGCCGGTCATGAACAGCGAGCGAAGTGTGAGGGATTTCCTCGTCTGGGTCAGAAGATCGACGACGGGCTTCAGCTCGTCCGGGCTGTCCGCCCCGAGGATGGTTGCGGCCGGGGCGCATGCCGGAAGGGGCGCGACGTGAACGGAGCCGATGAGGGGGAGATTCACCTCGCGCGCAAAGCTCTGCGGATCGGAGTACCGCTCGACTTCCAGATCGCTGGACGGCGTCAGGGTTCCTCCTCGAGCGCACGTAGGATCGAAGCGGCGAGCCTCTCGTGCTCGTCGCGATTCACGGTGCGTAGATCCAAAAGGAGCCGGCCCGACTCGATCCTGCCGATCACCGGATCGAGACCGGTGCGGAGCGCCCGGGCTAGATCCTCGATCCTTCCCCGCGCAGGACGTAGCGCCAGGGCGAACGAGGGAACGCGGGCGAGCGGCATCGAGCCTCCACCCACTTCGGAGGTGCAGGCTACCACCTCCGCGCGCGACTGAGAAGCCCGTTCCGCACCAATGGCGCGAAGAATTTCTTCGGCGCGCGAACGGATACGCTCCTTGGCTTCGCCGAGCATGCGGAGCGTGGGAATCGCGACCGCTGCCTTCGCGGGATCGCGATAGAGGCGGAGGGTAGCGACGAGCGCCGCCAGCGTGAGCTTGTCCACGCGGAGGGCCCGTGCCATGGGGTTCGCGCGGAGTGCCTGGATGAGCTTCCGCTTCCCGGCGAGGATCCCGGCCTGGGGTCCGCCGAGGAGCTTGTCGCCGCTCAGGCACACGACGGAGACGCCCTGCGCGAGCGCCTCGCGCGCGATCGGCTCCGCGGGGAGTCCCCAGCGGGTAAAATCGACGATCGCGCCGCTTCCGATGTCCTCCACCAGCGGCACACGCTTCTTCCGGGCCAGAGCGACCAGATCCTCCCGCGCCACCTCCTCGGTGAAGCCGACCATCGCGAAGTTACTGGGGTGCACGCGAAGCAGAAGCCCGGTCCTGGGGCCGATCGCGCGCTCGTAGTCGCGAAGCCGGGTCTTGTTGGTGGTGCCGACTTCCCGAAGCACGGCTCCCGCTTGTTGCAAGATCTCCGGAATGCGGAAGCTGCCGCCGATCTCGACCAATTGCCCGCGCGAGACGACCGCCTCCTTGCCGAGCGCGAAGGTATTGAGCGCGAGCAGCATCGCGGCCGCGTTGTTGTTCACCACCAGCGCCGCCTCGGCGCCCAGGAGCTCGGTCAGGAGCGGCTCCACGTGCGCCATGCGGGACCCCCGCGATCCGCTCGCGAGTGTGAGCTCCAGATCGGTATAGCGCCGCGCGGTCTCCGCGACCGCCTGTACGGCCTCCTCGGCGAGTACGGCACGGCCCAGGTTGGTGTGGAGCACGATCCCCGTGGCGTTGATCACGGGGCGCGGGGCGGGCAGGAGCGCCCGCTCCACGCGGCTCACCGCGTCGCGCAGGATCTCCTCGCGCGGCTTCGCACCGGCTCCCTTTCGCGCGGATGCCCCCAGCGCCGCGCGCGCCGCGGCGATGGCCTCGCGCGCGGCGGCGGCGAGGACCGCATGGGGCGCTTGGTCCCGGTACGCGGTCAGCTCCGCCGACTCGAGGAGCGATCCGACGGAGGGGAGCGCGCGAAATGCGGGCTTGGAGGCCTTCCGCGGGCTCATCCGGCGCCGCCCAGGTAAGCCTCCTGCACGAACGGAGACTTAAGCAGCGCCTGGGCGCGGTCCGACATGCGCACGGAGCCGGTCTCCAGCACGTACCCGAAGTCCGCCGTGGCGAGCGCCATGCGCGCGTTCTGCTCGACGAGCACGATGGTCATGCCCTGCGAGCGGATCTCGCGGATCACCGAGAAGATCTCCCGGACCAGGATGGGGGCCAATCCCAGCGAGGGCTCGTCCATGAGCAGGAGCTTGGGCCGCGCCATGAGCGCACGCCCGATGGCGAGCATCTGCTGCTCGCCGCCGCTCAGGGTGCCGGCGGACTGGCGCCGGCGCTCGTCCAGCCGCGGGAAGAGCTTGAAGATCTTCTTGAGATCGGCGGCGATCCCGGCGCGGTCCTTTCTCAGGTAGGCGCCCATCTCGAGATTGTCGAGCACGGTGAGATTCGCGAACACGATTCTTCCCTCGGGAACGTGGGAGATGCCCGCCTGGACGATCTTGTGCGCTTTCATGCCCTGGAGCGGCACCCCCCCGAACCGGATCTCGCCCCGGCTCGGCTGGATCAACCCCGAAATCGCGCGGAGGGTCGTGCTCTTTCCAGCGCCGTTGGCGCCGACCAGGGTCACGATCCCTCCCGGCTCCACCGAGATCGAAACCCCCTTCAGCGCATGGATCGCGCCGTAGTGGACATGGAGGTCTCGAAGCTCGAGGAGGCTCATGGCTCCTCCCCCAGGTAGGCTTCGATCACCTTGGGATCGCGGCGGATCTGCTCAGGAGACCCCTCCGCGATCTTGACCCCGTAGTCGAGCACGGCGATCCGCTCGCAGATGCCCATCACCACCTTCATGTCGTGCTCGATCAGGAGCACCGTGAGGTGATAGCGGTCCCGGATCTCGTGGATCATCCGCATCAGCGCTTCGCTCTCCTGAGGGTTCATCCCCGCCGCGGGTTCGTCCAGCAGGAGGAGCTTGGGCTCGGTGGCGAGCGTGCGGGCGATCTCGAGCCGGCGCTGCTCGCCGTAGGGGAGGCTCCGCGCCTCGCTGTCCCGGTACTTCGCGAGGCCAAAAGACTCGAGCAGGCGCTCCGACCGCTCGAGGATGCCCTGCTCCTCGTGCGTCGACCGGGGCGTGGCAAAGACGCTGTCGGCCAGCGCCGCGCTGCACCTGAGATGGCACGCGATGCGGATGTTGTCGAGGCAGCTCAGCTCGGAGAAGAGCCGGGGACTCTGGAACGTCCGGGCCACGCCGCGGCCCGCGATGGCGTTCGTGGCGCGGCCCTGGATCGGCTTCCCCTCGAGAAGAATGGCTCCGGAGGTCGGACGGTAGACGCCCGTGATGACGTTGAACACGGTCGTCTTCCCCGCCCCGTTGGGGCCGATCAGACCTCCGAGAATCCCCTGAGGAAGATCGTAATCCAGCTCGCAGACGGCCTTGAGGCCGCCGAACGTGACCGAGAGCTTCTGGAGCGAGAGGAGCGGGCCACTCATGCCGCGATCGTGGGAGTGGGCGCGCTTCGCTCACGGCGAGGGCGGAACGAGAGCTCGCGACGCCCGAGGATCCCCTGGGGCCGGGCGATCATGAGCACGATCAGGAGGAGCGAATAGATGACCAGCCGGTAGTCGCTCACGAACCGGAGCAGCTCGGGGAGCGCCGTGAGGAGGATGGCGCCCAGGATGGAGCCGGTCAGGCTTCCCATGCCGCCAAGCACGACCATGATGACGACCTCGATCGATTTCATGAACGTGAAGCTGTTGGTGTGGAGGTAGGTGTAGTGGGAGAAGAGGGCGCCCGCCATCCCGGCGAAGAAGGCGCCGATCACGAACGCGGTCACCTTGTACCGCGTCGTCGGCACGCCAAGGGCCTCGGCCGCGATCTCGTCCTCGCGGATCGCGAGCAGCGCGCGCCCATGATAGGAGCGCATGAGGTTCCGGATCACGGCGAACGTGAGCCATGCGCCGCCCAGGACCCACGCGAGGTTCGTCCGCGTGGGAACGTCAGCGAACCCGCGTGCGCCGCCGACCGCGTCGATGTTCAGGATCGCCACCCGGATGATCTCGCCGAATCCCAGCGTGACAATGGCCAGATAATCGCCCCGGAGCCGCATCGACGGAAGTCCGACGAGGAATCCCGCCGCCGCGGAAACCAGCCCGCCCACCAGGATCGCGATCACGAAGGCGGCCGAGGTGAGCCACGCGTTCGAGGCGTACTGCGGCCCGAACATCAGGGGCACCGCGTAGACCGTGTACGCGGCGGAGGCGTAGGCGCCGACCGCCATGAAGCCGGCGTGTCCGATGGAGAACTGGCCCGTGATCCCGTTCACGAGATTCAGGCTCAGGGCGAGCATGACGTTGATCGAGCAGAGCACGAGCACGCGGTAGATATAGGGATTCACGGCGCGGGAGGCCGCCCAGTCGATCCCCCATACGATCGCGATCGCGAGCAAGGGCAGAGCCACCCGACGGGCCATCATCACACCTTCTCCGTCACGTTCCGCCCCAGGAGACCGGCGGGCCGGACGAGCAGCACGACGATGAGGATCACGAACGCGATCGCGTCGCGGTAGGTGGAGGAGATGTAGCCCACCACCATGTATTCCGATATGCCCATCAGGAGCCCGCCGATCATGGCGCCCGGGATGCTTCCGATCCCGCCGAGCACCGCAGCCACGAACGCCTTGATCCCGGGCATGATCCCCATCAAAGGCTCGATCTTGGGATTCGTGAGCCCGACCAGGAATCCCGCGGCGGCCGCGAGTGCCGAGCCAATCGCGAACGTGATCGTGATGATGCGGTCGACGGGGATCCCCATGAGGCTGGCCGCGTCGCGATGGAACGCCACCGCCCGCATCGCCTTCCCGGTGCGCGTCCGCTGGATGAACAGCGTGAGCGCGACCATCAGAGCCACCGAGACGACGACGACCATGATCTGGTGGTTGGTGACCAGCACCCCGTCCGCCAGCTGGATGGTGCGCGGCGCGATCACTTGTGGAAAGAATTTGGGATCGGCTCCGAAGATCAAAATGCCGGCGTTCTCGAGAAAGAGCGAGACGCCGATGGCGGTGATGAGCGCCGTGAGCCGCGAGGACTTGCGGACGGGCCGGTAGGCGAGACGCTCGATCAGAACTCCGAGGGCCGCGGCGATGATCATCGACCCCAGGAGCACCAGGGCGGCCATGAGCGGGGATGCGCTGGCGACGTTACCGACGCCCAGGGCCCGGGCCAGGAAGTACGCGGCGAAGGCGCCCACCATGTACACGTCGCCGTGCGCGAAGTTGATGAGGCGCAGGATGCCGTACACCATGGTGTAGCCCAGCGCGATCAGGGCATAGATGCTGCCCCATGCGATGCCGTTCGCGAGCTGCTGGAAAAACTCCTGCACGGGCGGCCGGTGGTCCCCGCGCCGCTAGGGCTCGACCGTGGCGACGAACGTGTAGGCGCCCTTCTCGATGCCCAGGAACACGGCCGGCTTCACCGCGTTCCGGTGCTCATCGAGTGTGATCCGCCCGGTCACGCCGGGATAATCCCGCGTCGCCGCGATCAACCCCCGCAACTTCCCGCGGGCCACCTTCTGATCCGCGTTCGGCGGTCCCGAGAGCGCCTCGAAGGCCTTGGGGTCTTTCTGCTGGAGCTCCTTCATCGCGTTCGTGAGCACGCCGGCCGCGTCGTAGGCCAGGGCCGCGAGCCCGTCGGGAGTCGAGTTGTACCGCTTGCGGTAGTTCTGAACGAACGTCTGCACGGCGGGGTTGGGGTCCTTCTCCCAGTAGTGGTTCACGAAGAAGGAGCCGTTCAGCGCGTCCTGGGCAATTTCCAGCAGACGGTCGGAAACCCATCCATCGCCCCCCAGCATCGGAACCGTGATCCCCAGCTCCCGCGCCTGCCGCGCGATCAGGCCCACTTCGGTGTAGTAGCCGGGGACGAAGATGAATTCCGGCTTCTTGCCCTTGATCACGGTGAGCTGCGCCTTGAAGTCCTGGTCCCCTTCGCTGTAGGCCTCGTCCGACACGATGGTGCCGCCCATGCCGCGGTAGGACTCGGTGAAGTAATTCGCCAGCCCCACGCTGTAGTCGTTCTTGTTGTCCCGGAAGATCGCTCCCTTGGAGAAGTGAAGGGTGTTCTTGGCGAACTTCGCGATCACCATACCCTGGAAGGGATCGATGTAGCACACGCGGAAAATCCCGTCGCCGATCTCGGTGACCTTGGGGTTCGTGGAGGAGGGACTGATCATCGGCACGCCGGCGTTCTGGCAGATGGGAGCCGCCGCGAGGCTTCTGCTGCTCGCCACCTCTCCCAGGACCGCGACAACCCCGTCCTGCGCGATGAGCTTGTTCACGGCGGTCGCGGCTTCTTCGGGCTTGCTCTGATCGTCCTCGACCAGGACGTGGATCTTCATTCCGCCGATCCCGCCCTGCGCGTTCAGGTTGTCCACGAAGAGCTCGATCCCGTTCTTGGAGGAGGCTCCGAACGTGGCGGTGCCTCCGGTGAGCGAGCCGTATTCGCCGACCTTGATCTCGGCTTCGCGCTTGGCGCATCCCGTGAGCAACGAGAACACTGCTAGGGCGAGGAGCGGAAGTGCGATCCTCCGGGTCCGGATCATGGGCGAGCCTCCGAGGCGTAAGTGTTTGATTTCAAACCAACTGTTCATGCGGAACCGCGGGCCACCGTAGCCCAAGCGGGTGCGATCTTTCAAGGAGATAGCGGGAAGGGAGCCACGGGCACCGCCTTCCCCGAGCGGATCACATAGCGCTCGGGCTCGGCCGGAATCAGCGGGCGAAGCGCCCGCAGCGCCCGTCCGTCGGCGCTTTCATAGACCTGGGACCGAAGCGCCTCCCGCAGCATCGAGGCGTTCAGGCTTCCCTGTTCGATGCCGCGCGTCACCGCGAGTCCGACCAGGTAGCCGCGGACCGACATGTGGGTCGGCAGCTCGGCGAAGGCGCGCTGGTAGCGGTTCTCGAAGGAATCGCGCGGCGCGCCGGTCAGCACATAGTCCGCCGAGACGTACGTCGCACCCTCCAGCGCCGTCTTCGCCTCCGCGGTGAGCCCGGAGGGATCGAGCGCGTCGAAGCCGCAGACGCGCAGACCGCCCGGAAGCTGCGCCGCGGCGATCTCGGCCTGGCGCGCGGACGTCAGGAGGACGATCGCGGTCGCGTGCTTGTCATGGAGCGACGCGATCGCGTGGGTGAGATCGACCGTTTTCTCCTGGACGACCTCCTTTCCGACCACCGTGAGGCCGGCCATCCGGCACGAGGCCTCGATGGCCACCGCCCTCGCGGAGTCCTCGGGAGCGCTCGAGACCAGAATGCCGACCGAGCTCTTGGGAGCGTCATGGGCCAGAGCCTCGGCGAGGGCCTGCGCGAGCACCGGGTTTCCCAGGTGGAGCTGGAACACGGCGTCTCCCAGGCCGGCGAGCCGCTCGTTGGTTGCCGAGGGCGAGATGAGGACGGCGCCCAGCACCTGGCTCGCCGCGGCGAGCGGCGCCGTGTTGGCGCTGAAAAGCTCTCCGATCAGAACCGATACGCCGTGGTCCCGCAGGAGCCAGCGCGCCTTCCGAGCTCCCACGAGCGGGTCCCCTTCCGAATCGTAGAGGATCAAGGAGAGGTTGGGCGCCCAGACGCGGTTGTGCTCGTCGATGGCGAGCCTCAGCCCTTGCGCGAAGGTCTTCCCATAGCGGTCGAAGCGTCCCGTCAGCGGAATCACGACTCCGATCCGCACGAGCCCGGTCGAGGCGCGACGGAGCGCCAAGGAGTCCAGCGGGCAGGATTCGAAGGATTGGAGGATCTCGCGCAGCTTCTTCTGGTCCGCGCCGCGCGCGCCTGAGTCGAGGCCGGTCCGCGCAGCCCAGATCCGCTCCGCGGCACGCGCAACCGGCTCGAGCCGGTCCAGGTCGGGCTGCCGGACGTACTCGGACGCCCAGCCGGGCGCCTCGGCCGCGCCGGGGCGGTCGAGAAGCCTGGCCTTGAGCTCTGCCGCGCGATTCGCCGGGAACTGCTTCGCCGGGAGGTCGGCGGGCGGCGCGGCGGCCCCGGTCAGGAGCACCGCGGCGCCGGTCAGTAGCGCGGCGGCGCAGAGCACGAGCGCCGCGCGGGAGCCTGTCACGAGCCGCCCACGCCGACGTGCCCGCGCGCCAGGCGGACATAGGCGTCCGCGGATTCCCGCAGACGCGCATGGATCGCTTCGGGGATGGGGCCCTTGATCCGGGCCGGCACGCCCGCGATGAAGGAGCGTGGCGGGACGCGGGTGCCCTCCAGCACGACGCTCCCTGCCCCGACCAGGGACTCCTCTCCGATCACGCAGCCGTCGAGCAGGATGGATCCCATTCCGACCAGGCAGCGATCCAGGACGGCCGCGCCGTGGAGGATGACGCGGTGTCCCACGGTCACCTCGTCCCCGACCTCGACCGGCATGCCGCCTCGGGTCAGGTGGAGGACACAGCAGTCCTGGATATTGGTTCTTCGTCCGATCCGGATCGCGCCGACGTCACCGCGAATGACCGTTCCGTACCACACGCTCGACTCCTCGCCCAAAACGACATCGCCCACCACGGTGGCCGTGGGGGCAATGAACGCGGAAGCAGAAATGCGGGGAGAAAGTCCCTGGAACGCCGCGATGAGGGGTGAGGTCATGTCGCGCGGGAGTCTATAGCTCCTCGGGATTGAATTTGCCGAAATCTTCCGGGTTCAGCCCCTCCAGATAGCGCCGCAGCTCCTCGGCCTTCTCCTCGGGCGTCCGCTCGGTCTTCGGGGGCGAGAGGTTCTCGGCCGCCGATTGTTCGAACAGCTTGTCCATGATGAAGATGGGTGCCCGCGAACGGAGCGCGATCGCGATCGAATCGCTGGGCCTGGCGTCGATCGCCACGGCGCCGGACCCGCCATCCACGTAGATGTTGGCGAAGAAGGTGGAATCTTTCAAATCGGTGATCACCACGCGCGATACCTTGGCGTTCAGCCCCTCCATGATGTTGATCATGAGGTCGTGTGTGAGGGGGCGCTGGTATTTCTTGCCGAGAAGCTCCATATGGATCGCGCTCGCCTCCATGGGTCCGATCCAGATGGGAAGGACGCGCGTACCCTCAATCTCTTGTAAAAGGACCACGGGACTCTTGGTGCGCTCGTCGATGGCGAGCCCGCCCACGCGGACCGGAATCATGCTCATGGCTTGGTAGTCGTTCCCGTGGAATCGTGCGACTGGATGGTCTCGAGCCGAAGCGTGTCCGGAATCCCGACCTCGGGAGGAGGAGCGGAGTGCTCCATGTTCTCGAGCATCCAGTTCGCGGAGGCGACGAGATCGGACTTGGGGTACTTCCGGAGGAAGTCCTGGAACGCCGCGCGGGCGGCGGGAAAATCGGCCAACTCCTCGGCGTAGGTGAACCCGATCATGAACGCCGCCTGCACGGCGGACTTGTCGTTCGGGTACCGCGTCACGACCTCCTTGAACGTCGCGATGCGCTGCTGGGGAGATTCCGCCGCCTGGGCCTTGCCGAACAACTGTGCCGGCGAGAGCACCGGTTTCATCGCGGCGGAGATGGAATCGCCGTACACGACCACGCCGTAGGTCCGCTTCAGCGAATCGATCAGTGTTTCCTGGAAATGCTCGCTCCGCTCGCTTTCCAAGCTTCCCCGGATCTGGCGTTCCACGTTCTTGAGGGGCTGAGGCCCGGCCTCCGTCTTCTGGTCCGCACGGATGATGTGCCATCCGCGATCGCTCTTGAGAGGTCCGCTCGTCTCCCCCTCCTTGAGTTTAAACGCGGCGGCCACGATTGAGGGAGCGTTCCCGACCCCGGGCACGTCAGCGCCGACGGAGGACACGAAGCCCAGCACTCCCCCGTTCTTCGCGGTCACCTTGTCGGTGGAATATCGGGCGCAAACCGCTTCCCACGTGCCGGAGCGGAGCCTTTTTGCGACCTCGCGCGCGCCGGCCAGAGTGCGGACCTGGATGTGCCGCACGCGGACCCGGGCCGGCTGGGCGAATTCAGCGGGATGGGCGTCGTAGTACTGGCTCACCGCGGCGTCGGAGACGGGGGGAAGCGACAGCACGACGTTCTGGTAATAGTGCTTGAGGAGGATCTGACGCTTCTGGGCTTCCACGTCCGCGCGGTAAGCCGCGTCGTTCTCGGTTCCGGATTTCACGGCCGCGAGATAGATCGCCTGCTGCTGGGCGATCCGTTCGACCAGGACTTTGTACTGCTCCTCGTCCTCCAGGTAGTTCTCACGGACCGATGCGGGTGCTGTGGCCAGGACCGAATCCACGTCGTGCCGCGTGATGGGAACGCCGTCCACGACCGCGAGGGTCGGGCCCCAGCCCGCCGGCACCGGGCGTCGTGGCACGCCGGGTCCGCGCGCCCCGGCGGTCTTCCCCCCGGAGGAGCCGGCGCAACTCCAGAGAGCGAATGCGAGAGCCAACGCGGCGAGCGGCAGCGGCAGGGAACGGATTCGAATCATGGCGTGGATGAACCTTCCTCTCATGGATGCACAGCCCTTACTTTCGCACGACCCAGACCTTGACCGGCGCTTCGATCTCGTCGAACAGATGGATGGGTACCTCGAATACACCGAGCGACTTGATCGGCTCCGCCAAACGCACGCTTTTTCGATCGACGGTGTACCCCTTGGCCGCGAGCGCGTCCTGGATCTCGTGGGCGCTCACCGACCCATAGAGCTGATCCTCCTCGCCCGCCTCCACGCTGAACTGGAGCGAAACCTTGGCCAGCTCGTCCTTGAGCCCCTCGGCCGCCTGCCGCTGCTTCGTCTCGAGCGCCACGCGGGCGCGCTCGCGGTCCTTGAACACCGCGCGCGCGTTCCCCACGGCCTCGATCGCCTTCTTTCGCGGGATGAGAAAGTTGCGGGCGTAGCCGTCGGCGACGCGCACGGCCGATCCGCGTTTTCCCAATCCGCCGATGTCCTCCAGAAGAATGATCTCCATCGAGCCTCCTAGTCGTCGGTGCCGCGACCGCCGCCGAGCGGCGAGCTCGGATCGGGCGTGGCCCTGAGTCGAAAGTCGTACCAGACATCCAGTAAGCCGACCGCCACCATCGTGGTGACGAGGATCGGCATGAGCACGAGCAACACGAGCACCCCGGCCTGCACGAGGCCGCGGATGTGGAACGCCTGCGCCACGTAGCGGGCGACGGCGAACCCCTGAACCGCGTAGGCGAGCGCGAGGGGGAAGGCCAGATTCACCCCGGCCTCGAAGGCGGGCTTCCACCGCGTGACCATCAGCGCCAGCGCCAGAGCCAGCACCCAGGCGCCCACGGGATGGACACGCCACACCGAGAACTCGGAGAAAGCCGGGAAGCCTCCCTCCTCTTCCTGGAAGAGGACCGACGCCAGCCAGCAGTTCGTGGCGATGACGACGATCCACTTGAGGGCGAAGAGCGACGGCAGAAGCAGGGCCCAAAGACGCCCGGTCTGCTCGAGCGCGTGATTGAACTCGATCGAGGAGAGCCCGAGGGATTGCGAGAGCCGGTGGTCGGTCTCGAGCCGCTTCAGCTCGTCAATCCGCGTGGCCAGCATGCGGGTCAGCTCGTCCATGCCTCCCGCGAGCAGGTATCCGCCCGCCACCGCCAGAACCAGCGCGGCAGCGAGGCTCGCGGTGACCGAGGCGGGCATTCCGCGGCGGGCGCAGGCCGCGAGCAGGAGCCCGGCGGCCGCGAGCACTCCGATGAACAGGAGCTGGTGCGGTTCGTGGATTCCCGACGCATAGAGCGCGCCCAGGGTCGACGCCGCGGCGAGAGAGCCCAGGAGCAGTCCCACCTTGCGCGCCAGCCAGAGGAGCGCCACGGGCAAGAGCCCGAACGCCCAGGGCAGAGGCGATGGGATGTCCGTGTTGGCCGCAGCGATGAGGAGGGCGCCGACCAGAATCGCTCCCAGGGCCCGGAAGGCGTTTCCGAGCGAGAGCGTCCGGCCGGGCTGCTCAGCGATACTGCTCACTGGTGAACGGCAGGAGCGCCAGAATGCGCGCGCGCTTTACAGCCTCTGTGATCTGGGACTGATGCCGGGCACAGGTTCCCGAGATGCGCCGGGGGACGATCTTCCCGCGGTCCGTGATGAACCGGGTCAGTCTCCGGTCGTCCTTGTAGTCGATGCGCTCCACTTTGTCGAAGCAGAGCTTGCAGAACTTGCGCCGGAACGATCTGGATTCGCCTTCGCGTGCCATCAAACCTTCTCCTCGTTGAGCGTTGCGTGTGCCGCGCCGGCCACGGCCGTTTCGGCCGAAAGTCCCGGCTCCTCGGGCGGCCGCGGGGAATCCTTCACCGCGAGCACGGTAAGGTGCCGGAGGACGCTCTCGTTCAGGCGGAACCGCCGGTCCATCTCCCCGATCAGTTCGGGCGGACTCTTGTGCTTGATGTGGATGTAGGTCCCGTCACGGCGCTTGCGGATGTTGTACGCGAGCTTCCGCTTCCCCCACCGCTGGACCTCGATCACCTCGCCGGCCGCCTGCGAGATGCCCTGGGATACGCGGTCCACCTCTTCGTTGATGCGGGCCTCCTCGAGGCCTGGATCGAAAATGATCGTCGTTTCGTACGTCTTCATGAAGGTTTCACTCCTCAACCGGGTCCAGTCCGAATCGATTCCAACGGTTCATGGCCTTGGTCAAACCCGACGATGCCGCGTCGAACAAAGCGCTCGCCGCTCCCTCGAGCGCATCAGGCAGCTTTCCGCGCTCTTCCTCGTGAAACCGCGCGAGCACGTATTCCGGAAGGTCCGCCGAGCGGGGCGCGGGACCAACTCCGATCCGGAGCCTGGGAAACCCGTCGGCGCCCACCGCGGCGCGGATCGACTCGAGCCCCTGATGCCCGCCCGTCCCTCCCGAGACCCGAAGCCGGATCGACCCGAGCGGGAGATAGACGTCGTCGAGCGCCACCAGAATCTCCGGCGCGATCCAACCCTCACGGATCAGGTCCTGGAACGCGTCGCCGCTCCGGTTCATGAAGGTCTGCGGCTTGATCACGGCGACCTTGTGCCGGCCGGCGCGGCCCTCTCCGCGAAGGAGCGCTCCGTCGCGCCTCCATCCGGTGAATCTTCCGAGCTTTGTCGTCAGGAGGTCCACCGCCATGAAGCCGGCATTGTGGCGCGTCCCCTCGTACTCGGAGCCCGGATTGCCGAGACCCATGATCACCTTGGGCTCGTTAACCTTTCTTGCCTCCCTCTTTACCCTGCTTGCCGCCTTCCTTCCCTTCCTTGCCTGCCTGCTTGCCACCTTCCTTCGCGCCCTCCTCCGCCTCCTCGTCCTTCTCCTTCGCTCCGATCACCTCGGGCTCGGCCGCCGCCGCTTCATCGGCCGGCTTCACTTCCTCGAGCACCGTCGGCGGCACGACCGCGGCGATCGCTCGATCCGCTTCCGTCAGGATCTCTCCGCGCTCCACCTTGAGGTCGCTGACGTGGAGCGAGTCGCCGATCTGAAGCCCGCTCACGTCCACCTCGAGCTTCGCGGGGATGTCGGTCGGAAGACACTCGACCTCCACCTCTCGCAGCAGATGCTCGAGAATTCCGCCGCCGTCCTTGACGCCGGTGGGCACGCCGATCAGCACGATCGGCACCTCGACCGTGATCCGCTCCGTGAGCGAGATGTGCTGGAGATCCAGGTGCAGGATCAGCCCCGCGACCGGATGGCGCTGGATTTCGCGGATCAGGGCCTTCCGATCCTTGGCGGCGGTCCCCGAGAGCTTCAGGTCCACGATCACGTTGCTGCCGTCGGCGGACTCGAGGACCGACTCCAAGTCCTTGAGCGCGACGGTGAGCGGGATCGAGTCCTCGCCGCGTCCGTAATAGACGCCAGGGACGCGCCCGTCGGCGCGGAGTTTTCGGGCCACGCCCTTGCCAGCGTCGGCGCGGGGGGCGGCTTCGAGCGAAACGATGGCCATGATGCGCTCCTTCTTTCCTGGTTGTGATTCCCGTTAGATGAACAGCGAGCTCAGCGATTCCTCGTCGTGAATGCGGCGGATGGCTTCTCCCAGAAGGCCCGCGACCGTGAGCATCTTGATCGTCGGACCCAGCTTCAAGGGATCGTGCGGAATGCTGTCGGTGACGACCAGCTCGCGCACCGAGGACCGCCGGATGCGCTCCACGGCGTCCCCGCACAGGATGCCGTGCGTGCAGCCGGCGTAGATGTCCCGGGCGCCCGCGCGCTTCAGGGCCTCCGCCGCTTCGACCAGGGTGGAGCCCGTGCTCACGACGTCGTCGAAGATCACCACGTTCTTCCCCTCGACCTCGCCGATGACGTTCATCATCTCCACCGCGTCCGGGCGAGGGCGGCGCTTGTCCACGATGGCCAGCCCGACTCCGAGCCGCTTCGCGTAGGCGCGCGCCATCTTCACGCTTCCGATGTCGGGCGCGACCACGATCAGGTTCTGGATGTTGAGATGGATGAAGTGGTCCACCAGAACGGGCGCCGCGTACAGGTGATCGAACGGAATGTCGAAGAAGCCCTGGATCTGCGCCGAATGGAGATCCATCGTCATCACGCGGTCGGCGCCCGCCGTCGTGATCAGATTCGCGACGAGCTTCGCCGTGATCGGAACCCGGGGCTGATCCTTGCGATCCTGCCGCTGGTAGCCGAAATAGGGAATGACGGCCGTCACGCGGCCCGCCGAAGCCCGCCGGGCGGCGTCGATCATCACGAGCAGCTCCATGAGATTCGTGGCCGGCGCGAACGTCGGCTGGAACATGAAGATGTCCGAGCCCCGGATGTTCTCGTTGATCTTGACGGACGTCTCGCCATCCGCGAACTGGCTGACCGTGGCGTCCCCCAGCTCGGTGCCGAGGTATTTGCAGATCGATTCGGCCAGTTGACGGTTGGCGCCTCCGGAGAACAGGCGCAGCCGCGTCTCCGAGGCGCGCTTGCGCGCCGTTTCAGGCTCATGTCCGGGCGCCGTGGCAAGGCGCCGATCCGTAGCGAGCTTCACCGTCATCCCTCTCCTCTGGGAAATTTCCCCGCAAAACGAAAAAACCCAAGGCCGATTGACAACTTCGTCAATCGGGCCCGATGCGCCGCGAGGCGCTCGATGGGCCGGAGATGAGTCTCCGGGGCCCGGCGATCGAGGTCAATTTTGTCTTGGGTTCGACAAAAACGCCGCTGATTTCGCAGCGGTACGCATTCTAACTCATCCGGACGCGGCGAGGGCCGAAAAAGTGGTTGGGGCGGGAGGATTCGAACCTCCGGATGGGAGATCCAAAGTCTCCTGGCTTACCACTTGCCGACGCCCCAACACGTCCCTAGGTGCCCGTGACGAGGAGGGACGGTTGCTTGAGCCGCTCCTTTTCGTACTCCATGAGGATACGATCCTCGATGAACTTACGAGTCTCGTTGTTGATGGGATGGGCCACGTCCTGATACGTCCCATCGGGACGTTTCCGGCTCGGCATGGCGACGAACATGCCGTTGGTCCCCTCGATGATCTTGAGCCCTCGAATGACGAACGAGTCGTTGAACGTCATGCTGGCGAAGGCTTTCAGCTTGTCATCGTCCCTCAGGGAAATTCGGACTTCGGTGATTTCGAGCGTCATACCCTCACCGCCCTCGAGTTCCGGACCTCGATCCATCGAAGTCCCTGGGATCCATTGCTGGACCCGGCCCACCACACCCCCCGAACCCAGGCTGCGTGGCAGTCTCCCGGGTCAGGAGAGCCCTGCCAGCGCAATGCCTCGCTCGGTGGTACGCACGACGTGGACGCTCGCGCCAAGTGCGGCCGCTTTGTTCGCCGCCGATTGCGCCTCGTCACGCGTCCGTGCGAGCCCGAAAACCGTGGATCCACTACCGGACAGAAGCGATCCCAGAACGCCGCTCGCGTCGAGCGCGCGCCTGAGCCCTGCGACTATCTCGAACTCTGGTAGGACAACGTCCTCGAAATCGTTGTGAAGATGCGGCGTGATCGCGCGCCAGTTACTGGACGGAATCGCTGCGGCCAGGATACTAGCGTCGCGGACCCTTGGTGTCAACGACATTCTGGCCCGTCCATAGGCCCAACTCGTTGAAATAGCGAGAGGTGGCGTGGCCAGCACGACCCAGACCGGAGGAACGGGACAAAGATGTCTCACCTGCTCGCCACGCCCCGTGGCGCGCGCGGTTCCGCCCCTCAAGAAAAAGGAGACGTCGGATCCCAGTTGAGCCGCGAGGTCCTGAAGCTCGTCGTCCGACAAATCGAGCGTGAGCAATCGATTTGCGCCCTGCAGGAAGCCGGCTGCGTCGCTGCTCCCGCCGCCGAGTCCGGCCGCAACCGGAATGCGCTTCATGAGCCGCGCGCGCACGCCGCGCGATGGGTTTCGCGCCGCGACGAGTAGGGCCCAGGCGCGCTCGAGGATGTTCGGCCCATCCTTCGGAATCGGAATACCGGTCGCGCTGAGCTCAAAGCCGGTCCGCGCCTCCTCGAGGATGAGGTCGTCCTCGAGAGCGACCGACTGCATCACGGTGTCGATCTCGTGATATCCATCCGACCGGCGGCCGAGGATCCAGAGCCCCAGGTTGATCTTCGCCGGGCAGCGCACCCGGAGCGCGCGCGGTGCCGCCACGGCTCAGCCCACGGGCCAGTAGAGGATCGCGAGAAGCGCCGCGCCCCAGAGAATCACGTTCATGAGCGTGGGGCGGTCGCGATAGAGATGCTCCGAAGGGTTCCCGCCCTTCTCCTCCGCGTACATGAGGTAGAGATAGCGGAAGATCCCGTAGAGGACGAACGGGATCGTGAGGTAGAGCGGACGGCCCCCGAATTTCTCGATCGTTTCGGGAGCGATTGTATAGACCGAATATGAGAGCAGGGTCGCGCTGGTCACGACCGAGACGAGCTGATCCAGGAGCCGGGGCGTGTACGCACCCAGCGCCGCCCGGTGCCGCGCCGCGGCCCCTTCCAGCGTGGCCAGCTCGTGCCGGCGTTTCCCGATGGCGAGGAAGAGGGCGAGAAAGAAGGCGCAGACGAGGAGCCACGGCGAAAGGATCACGCTTTCGCCGGAGCGCGTCGCGCGGTCGCGGATCAGCTCGACTCCGGCGGTGGCGCGGAGCACGAATCCGAGCGCGATGGTGGTGACGTCGAGCAGCACCACGTGTTTGAAGACAACCGAATAGAGGAGCGTCAGGGCCACGTACGCGGTCACCGTGCAGCCGAAGCGCGCGCCCAGGACAAACGCGCCTCCGATACCCACGAGGAGGAACATCGCGGCCCATGCCGCCGCCGTCCGGATCGGAAGCTGTCCGGCGGCGATGGGCCGTTCTCTCTTGGTCGCGTGGAGCCGGTCGCGCTCCACGTCCAGGATGTCGTTCAGGATGTACATGCCCGAGACCGAGAGCGAGAAGAGCAGGAACCCGAGCGCGGTTTCGCGCACGTAGAGCGGGTCGAGGAACTTGAGCGTGAAGATGAGCCCGGCGAACAAGACGAGGTTCTTCGTCCACTGATAGATCCGCATCGATTCGAGTACCGCGCGGATCATCGGCGTGGCCTTGTCTTTTTCGCGGGCTTCCGGCCGCGGACGGACGGCTTGCGGCGAAGCGCCATGTCCTCGGCGCGCTCGCAGCAGATGTGCCCCACGAGTAGATGGACTTCCTGGATGCGCGCGGTCTCGAGCGAAGGCACCACCAGCGCCGCGTCGCAGCGGCGCGCGAGGGCCTTGCCCCCCTCTCCGGTCATGGCAATCACGCGAAGTCCCCGAGCGCGGGCCGCACGAACGGCCGCCAGGATATTCGGCGAGCGCCCGCTCGTCGTCATGGCGACCAGGAGATCCCCGCGGCGGCCGAGCGCTTCGATCTGGCGGGCGAAGATCTGCTTGAAGCCGTAGTCGTTGCCGGCGGCCGTGATCAGGGCGCCGTCGGTCGTGAGCGCCAGGGCCGGGAGCGCGCCCCGGTTCCGCGCGAACCGCACGACCAGCTCCGTCGCAAGGTGCTGCGCCTCGGCCGCACTGCCGCCGTTCCCGCAGAAGAAGACCGTGCGCCCGGCCGCCAGGGTGTCGGAGAAGATCGTGGCCATCCGCTCGATGCCGCCGGTCTCGCGCGCGAAGACCGCGATCAGCGTCGCCGCGCTCTCGGCAAACGTGCGGCGAATGCGGTTCATGGCGGGCGTTGCGGGGGCCCTCAAGCGGCCGCGCCCTTCCGCGCGGAGCGCCGGCCCAGGTAGTCGTGCACGGCGTCCTCCCAGCGTGGGAGCGATTCGCCGGTAAGCGCGCGGAAGCGATCGCCGGAGAGCACCGAGTTCTTGGGGCGCGGCGCGGGACGCTGAAACGTGTCCGACGTGGTCTCCCGCACCGGCAGGGGCGAGCCCAGATATCGCGCGATCTCCACGGCGAAGCCGTGCCAGGTCGTGTCACCCGAATTCGTCACGTGGACAATGCCCGTGGTCCCGAGCCGGAGCAGCTTCTCGATCCCGCGCGCCAGATCGCGCGCGTAGGTCGGAGAGCCGTGCTGATCGGTCACCACGGCTGGGGCCTCGCCCCGGTTCAGCTTCTCCGCGATCGCGTCCACGAAGTTGGCGCCACCCTCCCCGAAGACCCACGAGGTCCGCACCGTGAGATGTTTCCTTGCGGTGGCGCGGGCCACTTCCTCACCCGCGAGCTTGCTCCGTCCGTAGACGTTGATGGGATCGGGCGGATCGTCCTCGAGATACGGCCCCTTCTTCGTGCCGTCGAACACGTAATCCGTGCTCAGGTACACCATCGTCGCGCCCCGCTCGGCCGCGAGCGACGCCACGTGGCGCGTGCCGTCCCGGTTCGTGGCCATCGCGAGATCGAATTCGGTCTCGCAGCGGTCCACGGCGGTCATGGCGGCGGCGTGGATCACCGCGTCGAACTCGATCCCCTTGGCCGCTGCGAACACCCGCTCCCCATCCCGCACGTCGACCTCATCGCGCCCCCAGAGGTAGAGCGTGTTCCCCGAGGCCAGCCATTCGCGGATGGCCTTCCCGAGAATTCCCTCCGCTCCGGTCACGAGAATGCGCATCGGCCCCTACAACACGTCCACCAGGCTGGAATCGCCGACCATGAAGCGGTACGCGGTCGGCTTGAGCTGCGAGCGCTGGATCCGGACTTCCTTTCCGATGAGCGACGCTTCGATGCGCACCGGGATGTCCTGGATCACGCAGCGCTCGAGCACGATCGAGTGCTCGATCTCGCTGTTCCGGATCGCCACTTCGTCGTAGATCGACGTGAAGGGGCCGATGTAGGAATTCTTGATCTCGCAGCGCTCGCCGATGATGAGGGGGCCGCGAAGGATCGAGTTCTCGACCACGCTGCCTGGGCCGACGATGACCTCCCCCTCGGTGCGGGTCTTGGCGTCCATCGTGCCGCGCAGGGATCGTTTCGCGCGCGAGAGCACCATCCGGTTCGCCTCGAGCATGTCCTCCAGCTTGCCGGTGTCCTTCCACCAGCCGGTGATGATGTGGCAGTTCACGTTCTTCCCGTGGTCGATCAGGTGCTGGATGGCATCGGTGATCTCCAGCTCGCCCCGGGCCGAGGGCTTGATCGCGTTCACGGCGTCGAAGATGTTCGAGTCGAACATGTAGACGCCCACGAGGGCCAGGTCCGACCGCGGCTCCTTGGGCTTCTCGGTCAGGCGCTTCACGCGCTGTCCGTCCAGCTCGGCGACCCCGAACTCTTGAGGATTGGGCACGTGCGCGAGGAGGATCTGGCTGTTCGGGCGGTCGCGCTCGAATTCCCGCACCAGCGGCGTGATCCCGTCGAGGATCAGGTTGTCCCCGAGATACATGACGAACGAGTCCTTGCCCATGAAGTCCTGGGCGATCTTGACCGCGTGCGCCAGCCCGAGCGGCGCCTGCTGTCTCAAGTACGTGGTCTTGATCCCGAAGGCGGAGCCGTCGCCCAAGGCGGCGCGGATCTCCGACTCGGTATCGCCCACGACGATCCCCACGTCGGTGATGCCCGCGTCCCGGATCGCTTCGACGCCGTAGAAGAGGATGGGCTTGTTCGCGACGGGAACGAGCTGCTTGGCGCCCGTGTGGGTTATGGGGCGGAGCCGCGTTCCCTTGCCGCCGCTGAGAATGAGCGCTTTCATCCGGAGGCCCTCATCCGGAGCGCTTCTCCGCCGCGGACTTCTTAAGCCGCGCGCGCGCGAACGCCCTGCCGCGGTCCAGAACGTCCTTGATGCGGGAGGCGTCCTTGGCGCCCGCCACCGCCTGTTCGGGCTTGCCGCCGCCCTTCCCGTCGACGATCGAGACGGCGTCCCTGGCCCAGTCGGCGGCCGAGAGCGCGCCCTGGAGCGCTGAGCCCACCGAGGCCACCACCGAGAGCTTGCCCTCGATGGCCGCGGCCAGGAGCCCGCCTCCGTTCGGGAGCTTGCGGCGGATCATGTCCCCCGCCTCGCGCATTTCGTCCACGCCCGCCGCGGCGACTTCCGCCACGACGATCGGCGGCTCCTGCCTCAGGGCCTCCGCGATCAGCCGGTCCACCGTCTCGCGCAGCCCCTCGCGGCTCTGCTTGGACTGCGCCGCGTGGAGCGCGCGCACCTGCTCCTGCATGGCCGCCACGCGCTCCGCGAGCTGATCGCTTCCTACGCCGAGCCGCGCGGCCAGCTCCCGCAGCGTCGCGCGGTCCTCCTCGGCGCGCCGGTATGCCAGCGCGCCCGTGACCGCCTCGATGCGCCGGACGCCCGAGGCGACCGCGGCCTCCGATTCCACCCGGAAATATCCGATCTCGCCCGTGCGGCGCACGTGGCATCCCCCGCAGAGCTCGCGGCTGAATCCGGGGACGATGACCTGGCGGACCCGCTCGCCGTATTTCTCGCCGAACAGCGCCATCGCGCCTTCTTCCTGCGCCTTCTTGAGCGAGGTCCACTCGGTCAGGACCGCGAGGTCGTCCAGGATCCTCTCGTTCACCACGGTCTCGACGGCGTGGACATCCTCGGGGGTGAGCGGCTTCGTGTGCGTGAAGTCGAACCGCAGCCGGTCCGGCGCCACGAGCGATCCCGCCTGCTTGAGCTGCGCGCCGAACCTCTGCCGGAGCGCCGCGTGGAGAAGATGGGTCGCGGTGTGATTCCGCTGGGTCGGAGTCCGCACGCCGGCGTCCACCACCGCGCGGTAGGGCCCGCCCGAAAGCGACGCGGGCCCGCCCTCCTCGAATTCTCCGCGATGGACGGCGCGATCGCCGTCTTTGTACACGTCCACGACACGGAGCTTCACCCGCGCGCCCGTGCCCTCGCCGGCCCCGGACTCAAGCATACCCGTGTCCGCGACCTGGCCGCCCGATTCGGCGTAGAAGGGGGTCGTGTCGAGCGTGAACTCGATCGCGGCCGCGCCGCCCGCCGAGGCATCCCTCACGTCACGGATCCGGACGCCATCCACTTCCCACCGGTCGTAGCCCACGAACTCGGAGTGGGCGCCGGGAGTCAGCGCGCGCCAGTCGCCCGCGGCGCGGCGGTTCTCGAAGCGCGCCTCTTTCTGCGCGCGCTCGCGCTGCTCCTTCATCGCGGACTCGTATCCCGGCATATCCACCGCGAGGCCGCGCTCTCCCGCCATCTCCGCCGTGAGGTCGATCGGAAACCCGAACGTGTCGTAGAGCAGGAACGCGATCGCTCCGGGGAAGGCCTTCTGCTTTTTCTTCTCCAGCGCCGCCACCGTCTCCTCGAAGCGCGCGAGCCCGCGCTCGAGCGTCTGCTCGAAGCGGGTCTCCTCTTCGAGGATCGCGGCCGCGACCGCCGACTCCTCGCGCCTCAGATACTCGTACTCCTCGTGGTGAGTCATCTGTGACACCACGACCGGCACGAGCCGCGAGAGAAACGTCCCTTCGATCCCCAGGTCCCGCCCGAACCGGGCGGCCCGGCGCAATAATCTCCGGACGACGTAGCCGCGCCCTTCATTCGAAGGACGCACGCCCTCGGCGCATGCGAAGACCAGCGCCCGGATATGATCCGTGATGACGCGGGCCGCGCGGCGCCCCCGGTCGCTCGCCGCGGCCTTGGGCGACCCGAGGCGCCGAGCCGCGTCCCCGATCGGCAGCAGGAGGTCGGTCTCGAACACCGAGGGAGCGCTCTGCACGATCATGGCGAGCCGCTCCAGCCCCATGCCGGTGTCGATGCCGCGATTCGGGAGCGGACGGCGCTCGCCCGAGAGCAATTGGTCGAACTGTGGGAAGACCAGGTTCCAGAATTCGATGTAGCGCTCGCAGTCGCAGCCGGGAGCGCATTCGGGGCGCCCGCATCCGACGTCCGGGCCCTGGTCCCAGTAGATCTCCGAGCACGGCCCGCACGCTCCCGATCCGCCGGCGGGCCCCCAGAAGTTGTCCTTCTCTCCGAGCCGGGTGACGCGCTTCGGTCCCAGCCCGATGTGGCTCGCCCAGAGGTCGAAGGCCTCCTGATCGTCCTTGTAGACGGAGGGATACAGGCGGTCCGCCGGCATGCCGAGCACGCGGGTCGTGAACTCCCACGCCCACTCGACCGCCTCCTTCTTGAAGTAATCGCCGAAGGAGAAGTTGCCGAGCATCTCGAAGAAGGTGGCGTGCCGCACGGTGAGCCCCACGTTCTCCACATCGGTCAGCCGCAGGCAACGCTGGACCGTGACGGCCCGGCGATACGGAGGCGGATCGGGCGAGGAGAAGTAGGGCTTGAACTGCACCATGCCGGCCGACGTGAAGAGAAGCGTGGGGTCCTGGTGCGGGACAAGCGGAGCCTGGGGCCGGTGCGGATGCCCGCGCTGCTCGAAAAACTCGATGAAGATGCGGCGCAGCTCGTCGCTGGTCTTGCGCATCGGGTGCGCTACGACTCCTCTTTCATGAGTTCGCGGATCGTGTCCCATCCGAATCCGCGGCGCGCGAGCGCCTGTTGCATGCGGCGCCGGTAGACGTCGGGCTCAAGCCTCGAATACTTCCTGCGCAGCTGGGCGAAGCCGACGGCAGCCCGCCCCTCCTCGCTCACCAGGGAGCGGCCTTCCAGATCGGGATCCTCTTCCAGGAAAGCGTCCAGCTCCCGTATGAGCCCGTCCGGAACCCCGCGGCGCCGGAGCTTCATCTCGAGGAGCCGGCGCCCCTGCGGCGCCTTGAAGAGCTCCGTTCGCAAAAAAGACCGCACGAACGCGCGGTCGTCCAGAAGCGAAACGCGGCGGAGGCGCGTGAGCGCGCGCACCACCGCCTCCTCATGATACCCGCGCTCGCGGAGGCGGCTCTCGACCTCGTGCTCGGTGCAGGGCCCGCGGGCGAGAATCCTGAGAGCAGCTTCCTTCGCCGCATCCTCGGATCCCGCCCGCTCGGGGCTCAGCGCCATCGGCCTAGATGCGGACCCGGCGTTCTCCCTTGCCGTCCGCCGCGGCCGCGGCCGCCACGACTTCCGGTGGCGCTGCCGCGGCCCTCGTGAGGCCGAGCGCTTCGCGCAGCTTCACGTCCAGCTCGGCCACGGCGTCGGGATGCTCCTTGAACCAGAGCCTGGCGTTCTCGCGGCCCTGTCCAATGCGTTCCTCGCCGAAGGAGAACCAGGTTCCGCTCTTCTGGACCAGGTTCCGCTCGATGGCGAGATCCAGAAGCTCGCCCTCGCGCGAGATCCCCTCGTTGTAGAGGATGTCGAACTCCGCCTCCTTGAACGGGGCCGCGACCTTGTTCTTCACGACCTTCACCTTGACGTGGCTCCCGATCACGCTCTCACCGTCCTTGATCGCCCCGATGCGCCGGATATCCATGCGCACCGAAGCGTAGAACTTGAGGGCGCGGCCGCCCGTCGTCGTCTCGGGATTCCCGAACATGACGCCGATCTGCATGCGGATCTGGTTGATGAAGATCACGGTCGTGCGCGACTTGGAGATGGTGCCGGTGAGCTTGCGCAGGGCCTGCGACATGAGGCGCGCCTGAAGCCCCATGTGCGAGTCCCCCATCTCCCCTTCGATCTCGGCCTTGGGCACGAGCGCGGCCACGGAGTCGATCACGATCACGTCGATCGCGCCGCTCCGGACCAGGTGCTCGGCGATCTCGAGCGCTTCCTCGCCCGTGTCGGGCTGCGACACGTGGAGATTTTCGATGTCCACGCCGAGCTTCTTGGCGTAGGCCGCGTCCAGGGCGTGCTCCGCGTCTATGAACACGGCGTTGCCGCCCGCCTTCTGGGCGTGCGCGATGATGCTCAGCGTGAGCGTCGTCTTCCCCGAGGACTCCGGGCCGTAGATCTCGATCACGCGCCCGCGCGGCACGCCGCCGATCCCCAGCGCCGCGTCCAGCGCGATGGAGCCCGTGGGAATGCAATCCACCTGGACCCGGGCCGACTCCTCCCCCAGCTTCATGATCGCGCCCTTGCCGAACTGACGCTCGATCTGCTGCACGGCCAGGTCGAGCGCCTTGGCGCGCTCCTTCGACATCTCCCTCACTCCCGGATTCATGACCATCTTCGATCTCCCCCTTGCGAGCTATGGAGGCGTCCGCTCCGGGACGCCGGTACGGGTCGGGGCGAAATAATGGATTCGATTCTTGCGCTCGGATGGGCGCCGGGACGGGACTCGGGGTGCTCTAAGCCCCCGGCGTGCGAAGACGAATCTCCTCGAGCGCAGTATAGCGGGCTCCGGCCGGATGTAGATCACTTTTCATCACCACGATACGGTCGAGGAGCGCGCCCTCAGGGGGCGGAGGCGGCGCGTATCGCCTGAACGACTCCACTCCCTGCGCCCGCTCCCGGACGCGCGCCAGCGTGATGTGGGGACGGAAGGGCTTGTCGAGCGGCACGAACCCGTCCTCACTCAGGCGCTGGTTGACGGAGCCGGCGAGCGCCTCGGCGTCCTGGACCCCCTCCGAGAGGCCAACCCAGAGGATTCGAGGGCAAGTCATGGAAGGAAAGGCCCCCGGCGCGCCAAGCCTCGCGCGAAACGGGCGCTTCCCTTCGGCCCCTCGGCGGGCGGACTCGCCGGCGCGCCCTACCCCAGACTCGTCCAGGTCCCCCAGGAAGCGGATCGTGATATGCATGTTGTCCGGCTTGACCCAGGAAAGCCCGGACATCCGCCCCTTGAGGTCCCGCTCCACCTGGGACAGGTAGTCGATCCACGGTTTCGGGATCACGATCGCGATGAAGGTTCGGACCACGTCACCCCCACTCCGAGGCTTCGCCGCGCCAGATCCAGCGCGAAGAAGGAAGCCCGCTCGATGATGTCCGCGCGCGTCCCTCCGAACAGGAAGCGCTCGGCCACGTCGCCGTCGGCGCCCGAGTAGCCCAGGAACGCCAGGCCCACGGGCTTCTCGGCGCTACCGCCGTCGGGGCCGGCGACCCCGGTCGTGGACAGGGCGCACGTGGCGCCGAGGCGCTCTCGCGCCCCGCGGGCCATCTCCTTCGCGGTCTCGGCGCTCACGGCGCCGAAACGGCGCAGGGTCAAAGCCGACACCCCGAGCAGCGATTCCTTGGATTCGTTCGAGTACGCGATCACGCCTCCCCGGTAGTACCGGGAGCTCCCGGCCGTCGCGACCACCGCGGCGCCCAGCGCTCCCCCCGTGAAGGACTCGGCGGTGGCGATCGAGTGCGCACCCTTCACGAGCGCCTCTCCCAGGACCTCCGACAGCGTGCGGTTCCCCACGGCATAGGCATGGCGGCCCGCCCGCTCGAGCAGCTTTCGCTCTCCGCGGTCGAGCACCCTCTGGAGCCACATGGCGTCCTCGGAGGAGGCGCTCAAGTGCAGGTCCACCCCCGAGGCGCGCGCGATGGTGCCGAGGGCCAGATCCGGCTCCTCCAGCTCGAATCCGGAGAGCTTCTCCGCCAGAGCGGACTCGCCGATCCCGATCGTGCGCACGACGCGCAACCCAGAAGCCAGCCCGGGATTCCTGGTCTTCAAGAATGGAATCACGTGGGCGCGGAGCATCTCCTCCGCCTCGGAGGGGACGCCGGGGAGGCAGAAGCACTCGCATTCCAGATGCGTGAAGTGGAGCCCGGGCGCGCTTCCTCGGGCGTTCGGGATCACGCTCGCGCCGCGCGGCACCAGAGCCTGCGCCTCGTTGATGGGAGGCATGTCCACGCCGCGCTCCTTGAAGCGCGCGCGAATCTGATCCAGCACCACGCGGTCGAGGATGAGCCTGCGCCGGAACACGGTCGCGATCACCTTCCGCGTGATGTCGTCCGCGGTGGGCCCCAGGCCTCCCGTTGTGATCACGACGTCGGAGCGGCGGACGGCCGTCCGGAACGCCTCGGCCAGGTGCTCCGGCGTATCCCCGACGGTCGTGTGGTAGGAGGGCCAGAGTCCGGCGTCCGCCAGGAACCCCGAGATCAGATCGAGGTTCGTGTTCGGCACGAGCCCATGGAGGAGCTCGGTTCCCGTGGTGATGACTTCCGCGATCATCGTCAGTGCCACACCCGCGCGAGAAGCTGCAGTACGAGGTTGGCGTAGATTCCCGCCAGCACGTCGTCGATAACCACGCCGATCCCACCGGGCAACGCCTGCGCCTGGTTCACCGGCGGCGGCTTCCAGATATCGAAGATACGAAACAGCACGAACCCGGCCGCGAGCGACATCGCGTAGGGCGGATGTCCCGGCCCGAACGCAGGCACGCCGCACATGGTCACCATCATTCCGGCCACCTCGTCCGCCACGATGGGGTGGGCGTCGTGACCGAGTGTCTTCTCCGCGAGCCCGCACACGAGGACCGCGAGCGCGGTCACCGCCACGGTCAGCGCGAGGAACGCCGGGAGGCCGAGCCGGGGCAGAACCAGGAGCAGAACGAGCGCCGTGGCCGCGGAGGCCCATGTCGCGGGCGCGATCGGAAGACGGCCCACTCCGAGCCCGGTCGCGAGCAAGACGGCAAGACGCCGCACGCCCCGCTTATCCCAGGGTTTTCAAGACGAGCTTGCAGGCCACCTTGAGCGTGTCGAAGACACCGGTCCCTCGCAACGCCACCGCCTCGAAGAACGGGGCTTTCCGGGGATTCAGCTCGCGCTCCAAGTCGTCGATCGGCACGACGCGGGGCAGGTCGCGCTTGTTGTACTGCATGACGAACGGGATCTTCTCGATCGCCAGGTCCTGCTCGGTGAGATTGTCGAGCATGTTCATGTAGCTCTCGACGTTGGCCTCGAAGCGGTCGATCTGCGAATCGGCGACGAACACGAGGCCGTCCACGCCTTTCAGGATCAGCTTGCGGCTCGCGTTGTAGTAGACCTGCCCGGGGACCGTATAGAGGTGAAACCGCGTCCTGAAACCGCGTATCTGGCCCAGCTCGAGCGGCAGGAAGTCGAAGAAGAGGGTGCGGTCCATCTCGGTGGCGAGCGAGATCATCTTCCCTCGGGTCTCCTGCGGCACGCGGGAGTAGATGTGCTGGAGATTCGTGGTCTTGCCGCAGAGTCCGGGGCCGTAATAGACGATCTTGCAGTTGATTTCGCGAGACGAGTAGTTGATCAGCGACACGTAGCTAAGGCTCTCCTATTCCTTGAATAGGCTGTCGATCTCGCTTTCCGCTTCGGCCGTGAATTCCGCGCCGAGCGTCGTGGCGCTCAGATCCTCGTTCTTGTACTGCAGCTTGTCGAAAAGCTTGTTCAGGACCGATAGAAGCTCCTCCGACCCGCGACGCGCCTTCAGCCGCACGAGCCCGAGCGAGGTCTTCTTGTCGAAGAGCACGACCAGGATGACCCGGTTCGCGATCATGGACAGATACATGCTTTCGTTCTGACCCTGGTGCACGAGGGTCGCGAAATCCTGCTCGCCCACCATCTCCGCAAGCTGCTGGTTGGCCGCGAAGTCCGCGGCCGCAAGGGAGGAAAACGAGGTCACGTCGAATCCGGGGGGCTCGCCGATGGAACTGATGAGCTGACCGGTCTTGTCGATCAGCATCACGCTTTTCGAACTCGAGGATTGGATCAGATTCTGGAGGATCGTGTTGATCGACCAGAAGTCTTCCTCGAAGAGCGCCCAATTCCCCTTGACCATGGTCCCAACTCCTTGGACACACCTGGACCTTGCGGCATGGTGACGCCGACCGGCTGTCTTGCAGAAGGAGGGGTGTCCTTGCCCTTGGCCTCTCTGCATCAGCCGGCGCCGAGACCGATCCCCATCCACCCCACACGCGTCATGCAACGCACACACCCCGACGCTCTACCGGGACTTGGGCCGAACGCTAACACTTCTCAATCGGTGGTCAAGCACAATGTGCTCGAATTGGAGGGGTTATATCTCTTTGCGCCCGCTCATGGCGCGGGCGAGCGTGACCTGGTCGGAGAATTCGAGGTCGGAGCCCATCGGCACGCCGCGCGCGATCCGGGTCACGCGCACACCGGGCATCGTCTGAAGAAGCCGCGCGATGTAGAGCGCCGTGGCCTCTCCCTGCGCGGTCGGGTTCGTGGCCACGATCACCTCGGCCACTCCACCGGCCTTCACGCGCTCGATCAGCTCGGTGAGCTTGAGCTGCTCGGGGCCGATCCCGTCGATCGGCGAGAGTGAGCCCTTCAATACGTGGTAGGAACCGCGGAATTCCCCCGTCCGCTCGATGGCGAGCACGTCCATCGGCTGCTCGACGACGCAGAGAATCGAGGTGTCCCGCCGGGAATCGGCGCAGATGGCGCAGGGCTGGGTTTCGGTGACGTTGCCGCAGATGCGGCAGTCCTCGACCCGGGCCCTGAGATCCAGAATGGCCTGGGCGAGCTTCTTCGCGTCCCCCTCGGAGGAGCGGAGGAGATGAAACGCGATCCGCTGCGCGGATTTTCGCCCGACGCCCGGGAGCCGGGTCAGCTCGGTGATGACCGTTTCCAGAAGGGCGCTGGAATACTGCATCGGGTCCTAGAAGAGCCCCTTCGGAAGCCCCATTCCTCCGCTGATCTTCTCCATCTCTTCCTCGACCATCCGGGTGACCTTGGCGCGCGCGTCATTGAAGGCGGCGAGCACCAGATCTTCGAGCAGGTCCGCCTCGTCGGCCTTGATCACCTCGGGATCGATGGTGATCTTGGTGACCTCCTGCCCTCCGTTCATGGTGACCTTGACCTTGCCCTGCCCGGAGGAGCCGACGGCCTCGCGCGTCTTGAGCTCCGCCTGCATCTCGGCCATCTTCGCTTGCAAGAGTTGCGCCTTCTGCAGCATCCCCGAGATGTTCTTCATGCGTTTCCCTCCTCGGGGCCTTGGCCCATGACCTCTCCATCGAAGAGCTCGACGATCCGATCCACCAGGGTCGCCTCGGGGCTCACCACCGGAGACGCTCCGCTCACGGAGGGACGGCCGGCCGAGGTCTCCGTGCCCGGCGGCACCGAGGACTCGCAGAGAAGCTTGGCGCCGCGACCATAGAGGATCTCCAGCTCCTCGTTCAGGATCTCACGATTCTCCTTCAGCTCCAGCATGGCCCTGTGGAACGCGTGCTCCACCGAGAGCGCGAGCCTCACGTTCCCGCCGGCCATGCCGAGGAAGAACCCCTCCTCGAGACAGGTGCCCAGCAGGAGCTTTCGTTCCTTCACGCGATCCACCGCCTGCCGCCAGCGCACGACCGGATCGCTGGGGTCGGCGGTCGCGAGGCCTGCGGGCGATTCCACGAGGCGGAGATCGGGCGCGGCCGGTTCCGCGAGCCCGAGCGCGGGGCCGCCCGCGGGAACCGCGGCGAGCGTCGCGCGCGGCTCAACCTGATCCGCGCTCGCCCGCGGCGTCGTGGATCCTCGCCGCGGAGGCTGTGCCGCCGAGGCTCCCGGCGCCGGGGGCGCTGGCGCGGAGGGCGCCGGTCCGGGCGAGGAGGTCCGCGCGCCCGGGCCGCTGGCGCCGGCTGAGGCCGCGCCACCGCCTCCGAGCTTCGCCTCCAGCTCGCCGAGCCTCTGGATCAGATCTTCGATCCTGGCCGCGGTCGGGAGCATGCACATCTCCACGAGGGCCACCTCGAGAAGGATCCGCGGGGCCTCCGCGCGGCGCAGGAGCGAGCGCGTTTCCAGAAGGAGACTCAGCATCGCGTTCAGATCGGTGGGGCGGAACTCCCTCGCCTGCGCGGCATAGCGCTCCCGGTCCGAGGGAGCCGCGTCCACGAGCTTCTCGAGGGAGGCATCCACGGCGATGAGCAGGAGCTGGCGGAGATGATGCGAGAGCCCGTCGGCGATCTCCTCGATGTCCATGCCGCTGTCGTGGAGCCGGTCCAGCGTCTGGAGCGCCAGCTTGGGGTCGCGCTTCACAAGCGCCTGGCCGAGATCGAAGTAGGCCTCCAGACCCGCGAGCCCGAGCGCCTGCGCGACGGTCGCGGCGGTCACCCCCTCCGGGGAAACGGCGAGCGCCTGGTCCAGCCTCCCCAGCGCGTCGCGCACGCTTCCCTCCGAGGCCCGGGCGATCAGCGCGGCCGCATCCTCCTGAAGGGAGACTTTCTCCTTGGCCGCGATATCGAGCAGGTGCTTCACCAGCTCCTCGCTCCTCAGGCGGCGGAACTCGAACACCTGGCAGCGCGAGGCGATCGTGTCGGGCACGTCGAGCGGCTCGGTGGTGCAGAAGACGAAGCGGACGTGGACCGGCGGCTCCTCGAGGGTCTTCAGCAGAGCGTTCCAGGCGAAATCGGTGAGCTGGTGCGCCTCATCGATGATGTAGACCTTGAACTTTCCGCCGGAGGCCGCGTACTTCACGTTCTCGCGGAGATTCCGGATCTCCTCGATTCCTCGATTCGACGCGCCGTCGATCTCGAGCACGTCGAGCGAGTTCCCCACCGTGATCTCGAGGCAGCTCCCGCACTCGCCGCAGGGCTCGGGCTCGCCGGGCTTCCGCCGCTCGCAGTTCAGCGCCTTCGCGATGAGGCGGGCGGTGGTCGTCTTGCCGCTGCCGCGCGGGCCCGCGAAGAGATACCCTTGCGCGACGCGGTTCTTCGCGACCGCCTGCTCCAGCGTGGAGCGGATGGGGTCCTGGCCTACGAGGTCGGCAAAGCGCTGTGGTCGGTACTTGCGTGCGAGAGCTAGGTGGGACAAGGGAGACTCCTAACGTGGCGCATCATTGCGCGCTGCATGGCAAAAGCCCCCCCGGTCCCCGGCTCGAGCCAGTTGAGTCCGCGGCACATCGAGGTGACCGCTGACCGCTGCTACCTTCCGGTCCTGACGGGATTCGCGATTCTCGATTGCGCGGGAACTGGCCGTCAACGCCAGGGCACGAGGAGGCCACAAGCCTACCTCCGGAGCCCGACGGCAGTCACCCCGGGAGCGAATATGGTGGAGATGAGCGGGATCGAACCGCTGACCTCCTCGTTGCGAACGAGGCGCTCTCCCAACTGAGCTACATCCCCACCGAATCCAATTTGCTTCACATCTGGCGGAGAGAGAGGGATTCGAACCCTCGAAGCACTTTCATGCTTACACGGTTTCCAACCGTGCTCCTTCAGCCACTCGGACACCTCTCCGGGAAGCTTCGATCTTCGCGCGCTCCCACACGCGCTCTTTCTTACGATGGCGGAGAGAGAGGGATTCGAACCCTCGATACGCTTACGCGTATAGCGGTTTTCGAGACCGCCCGATTCAGCCACTCTCGCATCTCTCCGCGGAGGAGAATACGCGAATCGTGGCGGCATTTCCACCCCGGAACCGCCTGCTGGCCCTTGACTTTGCGGTTCTCCTCGGGCGTCTATTTATATCCGGGGCACGTCCTCGGAGGCAGCGGAATATCGGGGGGCATTCCTCAGACCTGTCCACGTCGTTTCGAGCGGAAGAACGACTCGAGGAGCGCCCCGCATTCTTCCGCCATGATCCCCGGCTGCACCTCGGCGCGGTGGTTCAGGCGCAGATCCTGCACCACCATCGAGAGCGAGCCGCATGCGCCCGCCTTGGGGTCACGCGCTCCATAGACGAGTCGGGGGATTCTCGCCAGCACGATCGCGCCGGCGCACATGTGGCAGGGCTCCAGGGTCACGTAGATCGTGGCTTCGTCCAGGCGCCAGCTCTTGACCGTCTGCGACGCGGCGCCGATGGCGATGATCTCGGCGTGTGCCGTGGAATCTTGTGTGGTCTCGACCCGGTTTCTCCCGCGGCCGACGATGCGTCCCTCCCATGCGACCACCGCGCCGACGGGAACCTCGCCGTCCGACGCGGCCGCCCGCGCCTCGGCCAGTGCGGCTTCCATGAACCGTTGGTCGATGGAGGTTGGCAACTCCCTCACTTGATCGGGAATTTCTTGAGCGCGTCCCGCACGAGGTCGGTGGCGACGTCCTGAACTCGAGGCGGCTCCGTTGCGTTCGCCGTCTGGATCCGGCCGGTATCGTCGTAGCCGATGGTGCCGCTGGAGAGGTCGATCTCGCGCGAGAGCCTTTGCTCCCGGACTTCCTTGGTCCAGAGTTTCTTCCTGTCCCGGATGCTGAAGAGCGCGAAATGAAACCCGATCGTCGTGGAGGACTGGCCCTCCCCGATATTGTGAACGCGCTTCGTCTCCCACTCGGTGACCTTGACGCAGAGCACCGCGTCCGCGACGAGGAGCGAGTCGAGCCCAGCGACCGCCGCGGAGTCCAGGGACCCCACCTTGGACCAGCGGGTGGTGATCTGGAGCGCCCGGTTGAGTGTGTGCGAGTCGGTCAGGACGCGCTCGACGTCCCCCGGCAGGAGGAATACCGCTCTTGCGTGCTCCACCTTCGGGAATTCCTCCCCCAGCACGTCCTCCATGATCTTGTCCGCGTCGGCGTCGCCGGATCCGTTCACGACCGGAAGCACGGCGACCCGAAGGCCCTTCGCGGCGGGTTGATCGAGCTTGATCGCGGGCTCCTTGGCTGCAGGCGGAGCGGCGGTGGCCCGCGCTACTGGAGGCGTGGAAAAGAGAGCCAGGGAAACGGCGAGGAGGAGCGCGGCGGAACGATACGGGCGGCGACGGTTCATGGGAGGCCTCTCAGCTGATGCAGCTTTGGTCCGGCTTCGCTTGGTTTTTCCACGGCGAGCAAGTGGCGCGCCCAGGAGGATTTGAACCCCCAACCCTCTGATCCGTAGTCAGATACTCTATCCAGTTGAGCTATGGGCGCGCACTGCCGATTTCCGATCGCAAAATGGCGGAGAGGAGAGGATTCGAACCTCCGGACCGGTTTTACCCAGTCAACCGCTTAGCAGGCGGCTGCCTTCAGCCACTCGGCCACCTCTCCCCTACGTCTTGATGTGTACAGGATCCATGAATCTACCTTCCGGAGGCTTCGCGGTCAAGGACGGGCGGGCTCCACGTGGATGGTCAGCTCCACGATCTGCGGGAACGCCGAGCGGACCGCCTCCTTCACGCCGTGTGCGATCTCGTGCCCCTCGAACACGGTCATGGTGGGCGACACCTCGAGGTGCATGTCCGCGACGTAATAGAGTCCCATCTTCCGGACCAGGAGCTTCTCCACGCGGTGAACGCCGGGGTGCCCCTCGGCGACCTCGGTGGCTCGCGCCACAAGGCCCGGCTCGGCGCTCCGGTCCATCAGCTCCTCGGTCGCGGGACGCAGGAGTCTCATCCCGGTGAAAAGAATGACGCCGCTCGCGAAGAGCGCGGCCCAGTCGTCCGCCACCTCGTAGCCCTTCCCGCCGATGATCGCCACCGCGATCCCGACCGCGGCGGCCGCGGAGGTGACTGCATCCGCCCTGTGATGCCATGCGTCGGTGTGCACCGCACCGCTCCCGATCTTCGTTCCGACCCGATGCATGCGCTGGAAGAGCCCTTCCTTGATCGCGATCACAGCCAGAAGAACGATGAGCGTGAAGGCGGCCGGTCCCTCGTGAGGGGCACGGATCTCATGGATCGACTGGATGGCGATGCCGACCCCGGCCATGAGGAGAAGCACCGCCACGAGCGCACCCGCGATGGGCTCCGCCTTGCCGTGACCGTAGGGGTGCTCCGGGTCGGGTGGGCGCGCGGCGATCTGGAGGCCGCGCCAGACGATCAGCGATCCGAAGACGTCGCCGAGCGACTCGGTGGCATCGGCGATGAGCGCGTGCGAATGGCCGAGGAGGCCCGCCACGAGCTTCCCCAGCGCCAGGACCAGGTTCGCCGCGAGGCCGAGCATGCTGGCGCGCATGCCGCGTCCGTAGCGTTCGAGCTGGATCTCCTGCCGCTGCGTGTTCACGCGAGGATGCTGCGCCGCATGAGGTGGTGTCGCGAATCCACACGCATCCCTGCCCTCGTGTAGAGCCCGATCGCGCCCTCGTTCTCCGCGTCCACGCCCAGGGTCACGCGGAGCTGCCCGCGGGCGCGGAAGGTATCGAAGGAGCGAATGAGGAGGGCCGAGCCCACGCCCTTTCCGCGCCAGGGTTTCAGCACCCCCAGCTCGCGGATGAAACCGACGTCTCCGTGATCGTAGGCGGCGAGCGCGCCCGCGATCCTCTCGCCGTCCCACGCCAAGAGCCAGAGCGCGGGATCGAAGCGCTGATGACGCGCGCGCATCGCCCACCACTCCTCGAAGGATTGTCGCGTGTGGCGGAAGTGCTCGGCGAAGGATTCCTCGATGACCGTGTGGATCGCGCGATCGTCCGTTCCCAGGCGCAGCGGACGGATATCGATGTCGGCATTGGATGGAGGGAGCGATGTCTTCCCCCCATCGAGCACTGCCAGGTCGATCCGCATGCGGAAGTATGTGCGAGCCTCGCGATACCCCGAACGCTCCAGGAGGGCGCGCAGGTCGGTCTCGACGCTCGCGGCGAAGAAGCAGAGCAAGGCCTCGCCTCCGGCCGCCTTCTCGCCGGCCCGGACCTCGATCGCCTCGAGGAGCGCCGGCGCCAAGGCACCCACCGATTCTCCGGGGCGTATGTTCATGGCGCCATCGAAGTCGTCCTTCGCACGGCGCGCGCTGATCGAGGCGAACCCAGCGGCCGAGCCGTCCGGCGCGTGAAGAATCCAGGCATCCCGGCCAAGGTCGAACCCCGGCGCCCCCCATTCATCGCGGACGTCCTCGATGTCGGTGTCGGGCTCGCCGAAGATGGCGACGTCGCAGGCACGCAGGAGCGCCACGACCGCCTCAGCGTCCTCCTGCCGGGGCGCCCGGATCGCGAAATCGGGAGGCAACCGCGTCATCGATGGGTTCATGGGAATCGGGGATAGTACTGATTGGCAGGCGACTCAGCTACTTCTTCTTGGCGCCGAGGGGTTCAGCGCGGCGCCAGGCAAAGGGCGGCGGAAGTGGTAGGATTCGGGGATGAAATCCAGCCTCCATCGGCGAATTCGCTTGGTGATGGTCTCCGCCCCGATGTTCCTCGCGCTGGCCGCCATGGCCGCGGCCGCGATCGCTGCGCCGGTGCACGTTCCCGGGACGGACGTGAGCCTCGAGCCCCCGCCGGGATTCGTGGCGTCCCAGCGCTTCCCGGGCTTCGAGCACGACGCGAAGGGCGCCTCGATCGCGGTCACGGAGCTGCCCGGGCCCGCCGCGAAGATGCAGCAAGGGATGACACGGGACATGCTGGCCACGCGCGGCATGACCCTTCTCCGCTCGCAACCCGTGAAGACCGGTGGGAAGGACGCGCTCCTGATCGAGGTGAGCCAGAGCGCCAACGGGACGAGCTACCTCAAGTGGATGCTCGTGGGGGGCGATGAGCAGAAGACCGTGATGATCGTCGGCACGTTTCCGAAAGCGGCCGCCTCCCTCACCCTTCCGATCAAGCGAGCGGTTCTATCCGCGTCCTGGGGCGGCGAGGTCAAGGCCCTCCCCTACGATGGCCTGAGCTTTCACGTCGAGCCCACGCTCGCGCTCAGGCTCGCGGGACGCGTCGGGAACGTGCTCGTCTTCTCCGAGTCGGGAAGCATGGGTAAGGGAGATGCCGGCCAGGCGGTTCTCGTGGTCGGCAGCTCCTTCAGCGGCGCTTCGATCTCCAACGTCGAGCAATTCGCGAAGGACCACGCGAGCAAGTCCACGCAGGTCAGCGCCCTTCGGAACATCAAGGGCCGGGCGCTGAGCCTGGACGGCCTTCCCGGCTATGAGCTGGTTGCGGAGGCGGATGACTTGAAGACCATGCGCGAGGTGCGCATGTATCAACTCATCCTGGTGGATCATACGACCTACTACCTGGCCCAGGGTCTTGTGTCGGCCGGCCGCGGTCCCGCGATCATGGACCGGTTCCGCGAGGTCACCCGGTCGTTCCGGAGAGTGCGCCCGCCGAAGTAGGTTTACGGCCGCGCCTGCTCCGCCTGCGCTATGTACGCCTCCACCTGCTCGCGAAGCACCGGCAGGGCCACCGCGCCATTCTCCAGCACGGCATCGTGGAACGCCTTGATGTCGAAGCGCGCCCCCAGCTTCCGTTTCGCTTCGTCGCGCAGGCTCAGGATCTCGCGCTGGCCGATCTTGTACGCCAGCGCCTGCCCGGGCCACGTGATGTAGCGGTCCACCTCGTTTGCGATGTTGTTCTCGGCCAGGAGACTGTTCTCGGTCATGTAGTCGATGGCCTGCTGCCGGGACCATCCCATCGCGTGGATCCCCGTATCCACCACGAGCCGGCAGGCGCGCCAGGCGTCGAACGAGAGCATGCCCAGCCGGTCCACGTCGCTCGAGTAAAGCCCCATCTCATCCGCCAGGTGCTCCGTGTAGAGCGCCCATCCCTCGACGTACGCGGTCACACCCTGATGCTTCCGGAATTCAGGAATCCCGGTCAGCTCCTGCGCGATCGAGATCTGGAGATGATGGCCGGGCACCGACTCGTGAAACGCCAGCGCTTCGGCCTCGTACTTGGGCCTCGTCTCCGGCAGGTAGGTGTTGATCATGTAGGCGCCGGGCCTCTTCCCGTCCGCCGAGCCCTGCCGGTAGTAGGCGATCGTGGAGTAGGGCGCCTCGTGCATGCCCATCACTTCCACCTCGCAGCGCGCCTTGGGCTGAAGGCCGAACCATCGCGGCACGGCCGCCTGGGCGCGCGCCAGGGTCTCACGCGCTTTGGCCTCCACCTCGGCCGAGGTCTTGAAGTGCATCTCCGGATCCGTCCGAAGCCGGCGCTGGATCTCCACGACGTCGGACGTCCCGAGCACCTTCTGCCCGAGGGTCGCGAGGTCGCTCCTGAATATCGCGACCTGCTCGAGCCCCAGCTTGTGGATTTCCTCCGGCGTCAAGTCGAGCGACGTGTGCACGCGGATCATCTTCGTGTAGGACTCCACGCCGTGAGGCAGATTGGCGAGCCCCGCCTTGTCCGACGGGCGGGACTTGGGCAGGATCTCCTTGTCGAGGAACGCGCGGTAGCGCTCGATGGCCGGGATGAGCGAGGACTCCAGCGCCGCGTGGAGATTCTTGGCGAACCGCGCCCGATCGGCGGGACTCCACGACGGATGCGGCGCCGCCGCGGGCCGCCAGACGCCGAGGCTCTCCACAGGGGTCGCGTTCAGCCGCATCAGCTCGTCGATGGTCTTCTGGACCGCGTCGCGCGCCGCGACCTCTTTTTTCAGCTTGCCCACGCGGAGATTCGCGATGTGGTCCTTGATGTAAGGGCCCATGGCCTGCACGCGCTTGACGTAATGGGCGGCATCCTCCGGCGTCTCGATGGTCGTGTAGTCCGGAAGGTTCATGAACTCAACCTGCGGTCCCCCGAGCGGATCCACCGTCCACTCGTAGAAGGCGCACGAGGCCCACGCCAGCTCGTCTTCCACCTCGGTGATGAGGGCCCTGCGCGTGAGGCGGTCCTTGGGTGGAAGCGCTTTGTCGTCGATCGCCTTCGCGCGCGCGAGGACCCCCTCGAGGCGCTTCTTGTCCGCGCGGATGCCGCGCGGCGTGATGTCGTCGAGCTGATCGTCGTAGCGCTTGTCGCCGAGGCTGGTCGCCTCGGTCGGATTCGCCCCGAGATGCCCCTGCCAGAATTCGTCGCAGAGCGCGGCGAGCTTCTGCGAGGGGGCGTCGCCGGCAGCTGCGTTGGCGGCGCGCGGGAGCGCGAGCGCGATCGCGAGCAGGAGCAGCGGCGGTAGTAAGGCCAGGAGGTGCGGCAGGCGCGAGGTCATGATCGAGATCTCCGGATGTTGGGCGCGGGACATGCGGTTTATCTGCCGGGACGGTAACCGAACGCAAAGGCGGACGCCAGAGTGAGGCGCGGATGGCGAAGAATGGCGGAGGGGGTAGGATTCGAACCCACGGAGCCTTGCAGCTCAGCGGTTTTCAAGACCGCCGCCTTAAACCACTCGGCCACCCCTCCGCGCGTTGATGCGCAAATCCGGACTGAGGCCGTCGCGCCCCCCCCGCCCTACTTCCTCCCCCGCGCCGCCGGCGCCACGGGATCGCTCAGCGGGTCACTGAAGAGGGACTTCCCTCCGACCGCCGTCAGGAAGCCGTACCCCAGCAGCACCGCCATGATCCCCCACGCGAACATCGTCTGCGGCGCCACCCACGAGCTGAAATCGAGCGTCCACGCGAGACTCTCCGCAAGGGCGGAAACGGCGACGATGACGATCAACGCGACGTAGCCGAAGCGCAGCGCAACCCACACGACCGCCCCCCACGCGAGCAGTGAGACAATGGCGTCCAGCCAGAGCGCCTTGGAGCTGTAGTCGAGGAGGGCGAAAAGAAATAGTAGAAGCGCGGCGATGGCCGCCAGCCGGTTGTTTCGAAGCACGAATCGCAGAATCAGCAAGACCGTGTAGAACGTGGTCGCGCGTGCCAATCCTAGCGCAAAGGCCAGACAGACCTGGGCCAGCACCGACGGGGCGCTGATCACCGTGTCGAGCAGGAAGCTCGAAAGCTGCCCCGGGCCGACTGGGAATCCGAGAGCCCGTTCCGCGCTCTGTGCCCCGACGAAGATGAACGGGAGCGCGGCGCCCACCACCGCGCCAACCAGGACGTCCCGCCCGATGATCGGGTCTCGGAGCCTTCCCGCGACGAGCCGGGCCCAGGAAACCAGCACGCTCGGCCAGAGCCGCCGGACGTACGGCTCGATGGCGAGATACGCGAGTGACATCGTGACGCCATGGATCAGCGCGTGACCTAGCGGACCCAACGCGGTCACCGCGACGAGGATCGCGAAGAGTCCCAACTCACCTAAGTGGGCCGAGAAGAGGTGGAACAAAAGATAGAGAACCACGATCGCGATCCCGACAACCACGGCCCCCCGAATATCGCCGCGTTTTGCACGAAGGTTGCGGCGCGCGAGGATGATGCCTCCGATCAGCGGGATGACGACCAGGAATAGGACCTGGACCCACTCCTGAATCTTGGGCGTGGGATCGTTCGCGACCACCTCGAGCTGGCCGAGCGCGGTGCGCCCCGCGAAGGTCTCGACGCGAACGACGCGGCCGCGAATGGCGGCGGCCACCAGGGTGGTCTCCGGCGCCGTCGAATCCGAAAGCCGCCACGCCGCGACCGTGTCGGCGTAGGCGACGAATGCCGCAGGGGGCGGGACGCGGACGACATGAGCCGGTTCGCGCCCCGCCGCCTCGAGAAGCGCGGCCCAATCGGCGGATCGCGACGCCGAGGAGTCTGCCACGGAGAGCGGAAGGGCCTCGAGGGCGAGGAGCCGCCCTTGCATGTCAAGCAGGACGATGCCGCTCCCGGGATAGGACTGCGGCGGATCGCTCGGGCTCGGCCTTGAGCGATGGAGTTCCTCCGTCACGAACGCCGATGGACTCCAGCGTCGCCAGTACTGCTTGGCGGGCTCCGAACGGACCCGCGGCCTCCTCCCTGCCGCCGCGAGCGAATCCGCCCGCGACGCCGATGCCTTCGCCTCAGGCGCGTAGCGCATGCCCTCCGAGGAGTACCTGGGAGCGGGGCGTCCCGTCGCGTGCGTCAGGATCTCATCGGCGCGAACCGAGAGGATGCTCGGCGGCTTCCCAAACCCCTTGAAGAGCGGGCTCTGGATCGCCGAGAGCCCGAGCAGGCCGAGAACCGCCACGAGCACCGCCAGCCCCGCATAGAGGGGACGCACGCTTCCCTCGACGCCGGCGTTGGCGACCAGCTCGGGCGACGGCGTCTCGCCCGCGGCGACCGCGGCCGCCAAGGGGTCGCCTCCCGGGAGCGCTCCGAAGACGGCGTAGGCCGACTGCGGACGGCGTGCGGGATCGCGCTCGAGGCAGCGAAGGATGACGCGCTCCACGGCGGGATCCACGCCCGCGACCAGGCTCGAGGGCGTTCGCGGCGAGCTGTCGCTGTCGGGTCGCGAGGAATCGGGGCGCGGCGTCACGTCGGCCGCGCGCTTCCCCGTGAACAGCTCGTAGAGGACGAGGCCGAGGGCGAAGATGTCGCTCTGGGCGGAGGCGGCTCCGCCGCGGAGCTGTTCCGGCGCCATGTATCCAGGCGTGCCGACGGCTCCTCCCTCCGCGGCCAGCTCCTCCGTGGTTCCCGCGAGGCCGAAATCCGTGATCCGCACGCGGCCGCGTCCGTCGATCATGATGTTCGCTGGCTTGAGATCGCGATGGAGGACGCCGTTCTCGTGCGCGGCGCCGAGCCCGAGGCAGAGCTGACGCGCGATCTCGAGCGCCTTGTCGGGCGTCGGGCGGCCGAGGCGCCGCAGCACAGAGGCCAGGTCTTCCCCGTCGACGTATTCCATGACGACGAAGACCTGGCCGTCAGCCTCGGCGATGTCGTACGTGCGGCAGACGTTCGGGTGCGCGATCTGCCGCGCGACCCGGACCTCCTGGCGAAGCCTTGCTAAGTCGCCGGCGTTCCGCGCCACTTTCTCCGGGAGAAACTTGAGCGCGACCGACTGGTTCAGCTCGAGGTCGTCGGCCCGATAGACCTCCCCCATGCCGCCGCGTCCCAACAGGCCGACGACGCGGTACCGCGTTCCGAGGCGTGTGCCCGGCTCGAAGCGGCCGTGCACGGACGAGGACGGAGGGCGCGCGGAGGAGGGCGTGTCCGATGTCGAGACAGTTCGGCCTTCCGGCGGCCCGGGCGCGGGAGGCTGCGCGGGCGCAGGAGGCGCGGGTGCGGCGGGCGGCGGCACCGCCAATGCCGCGCCGCACTCGGGGCAAAAGCGCCCCGGCGTGGCAATCACGCGCTTACAGGACGGGCAAACCAGCATCAGGAAGGGAAGGTAGCCGGAACCAGGCTCTCGCGATAGCGGCATTATGCGGCAACAAAATGGCCCGCCCCGACGTTTCCCGTCGGAACGGGCCGCGACATTCGCAACAGCACGGCGCTGCACCCGCCGCCACGTCTGCCGTTACGACATCAGAATGACGAGATGCCTCACCTTCCGGAACTCCCTGGCGTCCACGATGCGAAGCTCCATGGTGTCCTTGCCCGTGGCCTGCAGCACATAGCTTGATGGGGACTGGGGGCTCAGGACCTGGACGTTGTGCGCCGGAATGCGGATGACGGTCTCCTGGTCGGTGTCCATGGCCGTGAAGGAACCCTCGTTGAACTGGCCGGACGGCTTCAGGGTCGTGCCAACGCCCAGAACGCCGCCCTTCGACACCACGACGCCGGAGCGCATCAGGTCCTTCTTCTTGCCGATCGTGTAGAAGATCGTGGCCAGCTCATGCTGCCGGGCCTCGAGTTCCTGCTGCCGCTGCGCCAACTCCTGCTGGTTGGTCTCTACTTCGGTCGTGAGACCCGCGACCTGCGTGTGGAGCGAGTCCACCTGGACGTTGAGCTGCGAGATCAGCTCTTCCTTCTGCATCGCCGATCTCTTGAGCCCGCCGATCATCCGCTGCAGGCCCGCGATCTTGACTCCGCTCCTCTTGATCCTGGCATCCAGCTCCTGGATCCGATCCTTCGTGCGCTCCAGGCCCGCCTTGAGCGTGGCGATCCGGCCGAGCACCTGATCGCGATTGGTCTGCGGCTCCTCGGACTGGGCACCGGCGGGGATGAGCGGCGTCCCGCCCACCACGATGGTGTCCAGGCTGTCCTGGATTGCCGCGATTTCGTTGATCGCCTGGCTGTAGCGGGCTCGCGTATCCGCTTCCTGGGCGGTTGCCTGTTCGTAGTCCCCGAGGGACTTCCTGTACTTCGAGTAGTACAGCACGGTGCCGCCCAGTAAGAGCGCGCTGAGCAACGCCAGAGCAATGACACTATTCTTGCGCATGGCCGATTCTCCTCATCGATGCGGGTTTTCTTGGGAGCGGGAGTCGCTCAGAAACGCGGTGGGTCCGAACACGGACGGACCGCCGGCTTGTGCGCTTCCGGCATAACTAGTGCCACCGCGCGCCGGGGAGTCGAGCCCGCGGATCGGGCGAGGTGTGCAACCGGTTCCTGGGCCATGGCTTGTCGTGAGGCGGCACGCCGGCGTCTGTGTGCCGACCACCGTGGCCCTGGCCACCGCCGGTCGTCCGCTCTGTACGCGTGCGGTCGCCCGGCGGATCGAACAAGGACAGTCGGCGCGCCTTCCCGCTCGGTCAGCCCGGGACGGCAGCCGGGGCGACCAAGCCATAACGCTCGATCAGAAGCTCGCGGTGGTGAAGCTCGTGACCCGCCAGGATCCAGGCAAGGGCTCGAACGCTGACGCTCTTTCCGTTCGCGGTCCCTCGGCGAACCAGCGCCTCGGCGTCGAAGCCTCGGAAGAGCGCGATCGACGCCGCGCGGACCGCGGCGAATTCGTCGATCACGTCGCTGAACGCACGCACGTCGAAGTGTCCCGCGGGCACGTACTGGCCCTCGTCGAATCCCGGGAGCGGCGTGGTGTCGCCGCGGCCGAAACGAAGCGCGCGATAGGCGAACACGCGCTCGGAGTCCGCCAGGTGGCCGACGACCTCCTTGATGCTCCACTTTCCCGGCGCGTAGCGGTGGAGCGCCTGTTTCTCGGTCACCGGGCGGAGCAAGCCCAGCGTTTCCGGTATCTGGGATGAAAGCGCGGGAAACGCGTCCTCGCCGGGGACCTTCTCGATGTACTTGCCGTAGTACTCGAAGAATTCGTCAGGCGCGGGGCGCGCGATGCTGGGTGTGCCTTGCATTCGTTCCTCCGTGGGCCGAGCCGCGCCTCAGGCTCTCAGCCGTTGACGGTTGCCATGCCGGCGTCGGTGTACCGGTTCCCCGCCGCGACGCCCTTGGGAGCGACTTCGGCAATGCGCTCCAGGTCCGCGGGCGTCAATGTGATCTCCATGGAGCGGGCGTTTTCCTCGAGGAACGAGCGGCGCTTGGTGCCGGGAATCGGCACGATGTCTTTCCCCTGCGCGAGAAGCCAGGCGAGCGCGAGCTGCGACGGCGTGCAGCTCTTCTCGCGGGCGATCTCCTCCACCCGCGTCACCAGATCCATATTCTTCTGGAAGTTCTCGCCCTGAAACCGCGGATGGTTGCGGCGGAAATCGTCGGCGGGAAGGTCCTCGGGCTTGCGGAAGCGTCCGGAGAGAAAGCCGCGTCCGAGCGGGCTGTACGCGACGAATCCGATGCCCAGCTCACGGCAGGTCGGGAGGATCTCCGCCTCGGGATCGCGGCTCCAGAGCGAGTACTCGGTCTGAAGCGCGGTGATGGGATGAACCTTGTGCGCCCGGCGAATCGTCGCGGGCGACGCCTCGGAGAGGCCCAGATACCGAACCTTGCCCTGGCGAACCAGCTCGGACATGGCGCCCACGGTGTCCTCGATGGGCACGGCCCGGTCCACACGGTGCTGATAATAGAGATCGATCCGCTCCACCCCGAGCCGCTCGAGCGATGCGTCGCACGAGGCGCGCACGTACTCGGGACGCCCGTTCACTCCCTGGAAGCTCCCGTCCGGTCCGCGCACGTTTCCGAATTTCGTGGCCAGCACGACCAAGTCCCGGCGGTCCTTGATCGCGCGCCCCACCAAAGCCTCGTTCTTGTAGGGCCCGTACATGTCGGCCGTATCGAGGAACGTGATCCCGAGCTCGATCGCGCGATGGATCGTGGCCAGCGACTCGGATTCGTCGGTTGCCCCATAGAATTCCGACATCCCCATGCATCCAAGACCTAGCGTCGAGACCTCGAGTCCCTGCTTGCCCAGCTTGCGTTTCGGTGACATGGCATCTACCTCCAGGCTGAGTCCGGTCTCCCTGCCTCCCAAAAACAAGTATAGACGAGCTGCCTTCCAATAATTGACCATGCTTGATCGCAGTTCCGAATCGATTCTCAATCCGAGGAGGTCATGATGCTTACGAGCCGGTCGAAAGCATTGCTGTGCACGATCGTTGGGTTCTGCTGCATCGCCGCGGTCCCGTTCGCCCGCGCGTACGCGGATGGCGGACTCCGCGCCGGGTTCAGCTCCGCTCCCGATCAGTTCCTGGTCGGCGGACAGCTGGAGCTTGCGCCGGTCGCGCACAATCTCTACATCGTTCCGAGCGCCGAGCTAGGGCTCGGGGACAATCTTACCTCCCTTTCCTTCAACGGAGATCTCCAGTACCGGTTCGTCACGCACAGTCAGGTGCGCTTCTACGCGGGCGGCGGGCTCTCCCTGTACGTCGCCAACCCGGACGGCCCCGTGGGGAGCGACACCAACCTGGGCGTGGAGGCCCTGGGCGGGCTCTTCTTCAACCGGAAATCCGGCACGCCCATGTTCGTGGAGCTGAAGCTCGGCCTCACGGACCGGGTTCCGGACTGGAAGGCGGTCTTCGGAGTCAACTTCCTCTAGGGGTGATCCCGCTCCAAGGCTGAGACCAGGGAGACGATCGCCATGAGATCCATGTTCCGGCGGATGGCGGGGGCGGCGAAGCTCGACGTTCCCACCTACGAAGAGGTCGAAGCGGACAAGAGCGCGACCTGGCAGGCGGTGGTCATCGCCATCGTGTCCACGCTCGCGATCACGATCGGCGATTTCCACAACGGCGACACCGATGTCTTAGCGAGGCTCGTTGGCGCGCTCGCGGGATGGATCGTGTGGCTCTTCTTCATCTGGCTGGTCGGGGTCAAGATGCTTCCGGAGCCTGCGACGCGGTCTGATCTGGGAGAGCTTGTTCGCACGACCGGCTTCGCCTCGACCCCAGGACTATTCAGGATCCTGGGGCTGGTACCGGTAGTCGGCTGGCTGGTGGTCATCGCCGCCTGGCTCTGGACGCTGGCCGCGATGGTGATCGCGGTCCGGCAGGCGCTGGATTACCGGAGTCTGGGGCGCGCCGTCCTGGTCTGCGTCATCGGATTCGCCGGGCAGCTCGCGGTGCTGTATCTGCAGGCGCTGCTCATCCGGGCCGCGACCACCTGACGTCGCAGGTCACTGCCACAACCGTGCCCTCGCTCGCTACGCGGAGCGCCTCGCCGCGCGCCGCGCGTCCTGGCGCGTCCTCTCCGCGAGGCGCCAATCGGGTGCCAACTCCAAGGCACTGCTCCGCATCCAAGTCTTGGCGAGGGATTCGGCGATCGCGTCCGCGACCCGGCCATTGTTCCAGTATCCGACGTGCGAGAGCGGATTCCATCGTGTGAGAATGGACCCGACGTCCACGGGGCGATCTTCGGTCACGGCCGCGCGATAGTCTGCGTTCAAGACGCGCAGCGGATAACCGATGACGTCGTCGGGATCGTAGACGTTGATCCAGGCGGGCTCGATGTTGGGATGATGGCGCGCCAGCTCCGCCTTCGGAAACCTCACGGGCTCGCCGAATCGAGGAAACCGCAGGCTCCAGAGCGCAATCGGGCTCCCCAGCGTGTAGAAGATGGCGAACGTCTCCCCGTGCTCGAGCGGCGTGCCGTTCATGCTGGAGCGGACGCTCGGACACATGAAGGAATGCTCGGCTTTCATGAGGTCGTAGAGATAATTGCTCGCGATCACGGTCCCCAAGCTGTGCGCGATGACGCAGAGCGGCGCCTTCGGTCCCGCACGCTCCGAGAGCCGGGCCAGGCAGCCGGCCATCTCCCGATGGATCGCGTCGTAGGAGGTGCGATCCGAGTGCGCAGGCTGGTAGGCGATCGCGTCCGCGGCGAAATCGACCATGAAACGCCTCAGACGCTTGTATCGCATCGGGCCATCCGGAAGGAGGCGGGCCCAGAGGTCGTCCTCGCGAAATTGGAGCGAAGCGCTCCAGTTCACTTCCTCGAAGACGAGATGGGTGGGGGGTGCGCTCTCTGCCGCGCCGATGAGACCGGCGAAACGGCGCGCGATGGCGCGCTGCATCCGGGCCGAGTAACCGGGCTCGGTTCGGCCGATGCCGTGAACGAATGCGATGGCGAGCGGATGGGACATGGCGGGTCTCTGCCCGATTTATCGGAACAGAGACCCCGCCGCTTGAGGCGAATTTCGGGCTGCTAGCCCACGTTCCCCGTGAACCGGAACGTCCGCTCCGGCACGCTGGACGCCCACTTCCGCCGGTATTCCATGCGAACGGTCTGGTGTCCCGGCTTGGCGGCGCGGAAGTGCCAGGTCTCGCTGCCGCCCGCGTTCTTGCCGGCCCGCACCGAGTACATGGGATGGCCCTCGGGCACGATCACGCTGCCGGCCGGCTCGACCAAGACCCACCCCAATCCGCTCCCGCGGTTGGAGTCGAGGACCACCGTGACGACCTGTCCCTGGTGGAGATCGAAATCCATGCCGTTGTCATCCGCGGTGAGCGTCCCGGCCTTGTGCATCGCCGGGTGAGCAGGGCTCTCCTTCGTGGCAGCCTTGTGCGCATCGTGCGAAGCCGTCGCCTTGGCTTCCCGCTTCTCGGCCGTGCTGCCGGACTTCATCTTCGCGGATTTCTTCGTGGAATGGCCGCTCTTGGAGTCCGCCTTCGCGGCCTCTGCCATGTCCGGCGAGCGGCCGCTCGCTCGTTGACCCTTCTGACAGCCACACAGCGCCAGCAAGAAAACGGCAACCAGCGCGAAAACGCGGGAACTGAATCTCATCCTGGCCTCCTCTCGAACAACCTTCCCGACCACCCTGACGCACAGGACCTGTGCTGGGGAAGATACGGCGGAGACACACCGGAATCAACGGATCGGTTATCGTGGCCGGATGAAGCCTGCCGACATCCGGATCGCCGCGCGAAAGCTCTCGGAGGCTGATTACCGGGGGACCATTCGCTCCTTCTACCCTTTCTGGGATTCCATGTATCGGCCGTTTCTCATTGAAGCGGTTCGAGCGCTCCCCGCCGAGCGGTTCCACTGGAAGCCGAAGCCCGAGATGTTCACGGCGCATCAGATCGTCGTCCACATCGCCGAGTGCGAGCGCGGGTGGATCCACGGGACGCTGGAGGGTGGAGCCTACGAGGAGTGGGTGGTGCCGCACCGAGATCCGGCGCAGGGGTGGGAGACAGTGCAGGATGCGCCCGATCACCAGGCGCTCCTCGCGATGCTCGAGAAATGGCACGGCCACACGGAGCGCTGGCTGGACAAGCCCGTGAGCGAGCTGGTCCGCGTCTTCACGAGCCGCGACCCCGGTGGTCCGGAGCGGAGCTACACGCTCCACTGGATTCTGGACCTGGTCCAGCAGCACGAGATTCACCATCGCGCCCAGCTCATCCTGTATTTGCGGTTGATGGGGCTCGAGCCGCCTCCCTCGATGTAGCATGGGGACAGAACGGACCTGGTTGTCGGAGCTTTAGTTAGAGGAAATCTGCTGCGAGGGGTGATTTTCTGCTAGTCGTTGGCCCTTAGAGACGGGCTAGAATCCTCAGGTCGTTCTCAGAACCCACGGGTTGTTTCCGGCGTCCAAAGTCAGAACTGCAGTCTTCGTCCCCAGTCCTCGTAGGCCCTTCAGGAGACGCTTCCCATGCGGCACCCAATACTAGTGGGCCTGATTCTGCTTTGCGCGCTTCTTTCAATCGGTTGCGCTGCCATGCGCCACGACCTGAATCCAGGCGTGACGCGGAGCCTGGTGATGCTCTTGCCCGAGCTGTGCTCGGCGACCTCCGTGATTGACCAGCCCCGGATGGGACCGCCCGTGCCGGCGCCCAGGCGCGGGCAGGTCGGAGCCGCCTCCTACTACGACTCTTTCTTCGATGGTCGGAGGACCGCCAACGGAGAGACGTTCAGCAGCCAGCTTCTCACGGCCGCCCATCGCACATTGGATTTCGGAACGAAGGTGCGGGTCACCAACCTCGTGAATCTGAAGAGCGTGATCGTCACCATCAACGATCGCGGGCCCTATGTGGACGGCAGGGTCATCGACCTCTCACGACGGGCCGCGATCACGCTCGGGTTCGTTCGGGACGGAATTACCCGCGTCCGCGTCGAAGAGATCGCGATAGCCTCCGCTCTCTAGCTTCCGCTCCGGCGCCATTTCCCTACACGGGAACGTGGTGGCCGTGTCCGCGAACCGCCCGTGATGTACTGCAAGGATCAAACCCGGCCGGCAATTATCTGGCGGGCGCCCTTTCCTACAAACGATGACCCGGCGGGGACATCGTCCCTTCAATCTGTATTTGCACCTGCTTCCGAAACTCGAGGGGCCTCTCGATCCAGTCGAATTGCTCTGGAGTGCCTCCCGTGCCTCGCAGAGTCACCGACCCGTACCCGAGCATGCGCCCGAGGGGGGTCTCGTTCACGCTGATGCTCTCGATCCTCGCGAGGAGAAGCTCGAGTGTGTGGCGATTGACAATCCCTGTCTTGATGAGGACCCGCCTGCTCGTCACGGCGATCTCCGTCGCGTTTCTCCGGACGATCCCTCCCGCGACGAGGACAATGGCGCCCAGGAACAGCACGAATCCCACGACGCCCATCGCGCCCGAAATGCCGCTCCGGGCGGAGTGATACACCCCTCCGACCAGGAAGCCGATCCCGGCAATCCCGACCAGGGCGCCGATCAGGAACGGCCAGAGGAGCACGATCCAGTGAAGCCGCGCCTTGTAGAGCACGGTCTCGCCCTCGATGAGGCTCTTGTCGATGTAGCTCAATTGAATGGACCTCCCGGACCCGGAACGCCGCCACCGAACTGCCGAGACTCGCCGATTCCGGGGTGGAGGCGCAATGCCCTTCTGGTCTAGGATCGCGGCATGAACCCTCCAGCCGAGAACGTACGCGCGGACGAAGGCCTCTGGACCGCTGTTGATCACTACTTCGCCGATCTTCTCTCACCGAACGACCCGGCCCTCGAGGCGGCGCTCCGGGCGAGCACCGCGGCGGGGCTTCCCGAAATCCAGGTCGCGCCGAACCAGGGGAAGCTCCTGAACATGCTCGCGACCGTGCGGGGAGCGCGATCCATCCTGGAAGTCGGGACGCTGGGCGGGTACAGCACGATCTGGCTCGCGCGAGCGCTGCCCAAGGGCGGCCGGCTCATCACGCTCGAGGCGGATCCCAAGCACGCGGAGGTCGCCCGGGCGAACATCGCCCGCGCCGGGCTGGCCGAGATCGTTGAGGTCCGCCTGGGGCGGGCGCTCGAGACGCTTCCCAAAGTCGCGGCGGAAAGCCACGAGCCCTTCGACCTCGTCTTCATCGACGCCGACAAGGAGAACGTCCCGGGCTACTTCACGTGGTCCCTGAAACTGACGCGCCCCGGCAGCCTCATCATCGTGGACAACGTCGTTCGCGGCGGTGCGGTGATCGAGCCCGGGAGCGAGGACGCGAGTGTCCAGGGTGTCCGGAAATTCCTCGCGATGCTCGCCGCCGAGAAGCGCGTGACCGGCACCGCGATCCAGACGGTCGGGATCAAGGGGTACGACGGGCTCGCGATCGCCCTGGTCACCGGATAAGCCGGCCGCGATATGCAGGAGAACCCTGAGCGGATCTCAGTCCAGGTCGAGGAGACCTACGATGAGATCGCGCGACGTGTGGCCCGGCGCATCGCGGATCTCATCCCTTCCCGCCGCGAGGCCGGGAAGAAGACCGTGCTCGGGCTGGCCACGGGCTCGACCCCGATCGGGGTCTACCGGGAGTTGATCCGCCTGCATCGCAAGGAGGGCCTCGACTTCTCTGGCGTCGTGGCCTTCAACCTCGACGAGTACTACCCCATGGCTCCCCAGAGCCTTCACAGCTACCACCGCTTCATGTGGGAGAACCTTTTCGAGCACGTCAACATCGAGCCCAGGAACGTGCACATCCCGCGTGGCGACATCCCCCGCGGGAAGATCGAGGCGCACGCCGAGGACTACGAGCGCGCGATCGCGGAAGCGGGAGGCATCGACTTCCAGATCCTGGGCATCGGCCAGACGGGGCACATCGGCTTCAACGAGCCGGGCTCCAGCGCCGCCTCGCGGACAAGGCTCGTCATGCTGGACACCATCACGCGGCGCGTCGCGGCCGCCGATTTCTTCGGCGCCGAGAACGTCCCCGCCGAGGCGATCACGATGGGCGTGGGCACCATCATGGAGTCTCGGGAGGTAGCGCTCCTCGCGACCGGCGAGCACAAGGCCGACATCGTGCGGCGCGCCATCGAGGGAGACGTCGACCGCGCCGTGGCCGCCACGTACCTGCAGCAGCATCCCAACGCCACCGTGTATCTGGATGCGGCCGCGGCCGCGGAGCTGACCCGCAGGAAGACGCCCTGGATCCTGGGCGACATCGCGTGGGACCGCGCCCTCGAGATCGAGGCGGTCGTCTGGCTCAGCCGGATCACGGGTAAGTCGGTGCTCAAGCTGGACGACATCGATTATCGCGAGCACCATCTGGGCTCGCTCCTGGCCCGCCACGGCTACTCGGGCGAGCTGAACGGAATCGTGTTCAACGCGCTGAGCGCCAAGGTCCGCGGTCGGAGCAAGCTCCCCCAGGGAAAGCGCATCCTCGTCTTCTCGCCGCACCCCGACGATGACGTGATCTCCGCGGGCGGGATCCTCCGGAAGCTGAACCAGAACCAGAACAAGGTCGTGGTCGCGTACCAGACCTCAGGCAACATCGCGGTCTTCGACCACGAGGTGCGCCGCTATCTCGATTTCCTCCGGCGGAGCGCGGGCGATTTCGACTTCGGGAACGAGCGGCTGGCTCCCCTGCTCCAAGAGGTCGAGGAGTTTCTCGCGCGCAAGGAGCCCGGGCAGGTGGACAGCGAGGCGGTGCTGATGCTGAAGCGCCGCATTCGCGAGGTCGAGGCGCTCTCGGCCATTCAGACCCTGGATCTAGGGCCCGACCAGGCCCGATTCCTGAACCTTCCCTTCTACCAGACGGGACAGGTGCGAAAGGATCCCATCGGTCCGCGCGACGTCGAGATCATATCGGCCCTCCTGGAGGATATGCGGCCGGACATAGCGCTCGTGGCCGGCGATCTATCCGATCCGCACGGAACGCACCGCATGTGCCACGATGCTGTGGCGCGGGCTCTGGAGCGGTACAAGGGAAAGCCGCCCGACATCTGGTACTACCGGGGCGCATGGCAGGAGTGGTCCATCGCCGAAGCAGACATCCTGATCCCGCTCTCGGAGGAGGAGCTGCGCCGGAAGATCAGCGCGATCTTCAAGCATCAGAGCCAGAAGGATCGGGCGCCCTTCCCCGGCGTGGACGAGCGCGAGTTCTGGCAGCGCATCGAGGAGCGCAACAAGGCGACGGCGCATCTGGTGGACCAGCTCGGCCTCCCGGAGTACTTCGCGATGGAGGCGATCGTGGTGCGCAGCGCCGCGGAGGCGTCCAGGCGCAGCCCGGAGTGACGGGCCCGGCGGTGCTCGCTCACCCCCCCAGCGAACGCAGGTAGGCGGGATCCACCTTTGCCCCGAGGCGCTCCGCCTCGCGCGCGTCGGACAGCGCGCGCGCCCTGTCCTTGAGCGCGGACCAGGAGTAGCTGCGGGCCAGGTAGTAACCGCCGAGCCTGGCGTCCCTCGCCTTGGTCCCTTCGATCGCGCTGTCGAACGCGGCGATGGCGTCCTGGTGGCGCCCCGCTCGCTGTAGCGTCTCGCCCAAACCCGCGTACTCTTCGGCTCTCTTGGGATTGGCGGGATCCACCTCGATCCCCCGGCGTCTGTCCTCGGCCGACTTCTCGTATTCCTTGAGGTCCGAGTACGCAACCCCGCGGTTCAGGTACGCGTCGCGGTACCTCGGATTCAGCTCGAGGATCTTCGTGAAATCGGCGATCGCTCCAGCGAGGTCGCCCTTTCGGTACTTCATGGCTCCGCGGTTGTTGAGCGCGTCCACGTTCGTGGGCGCCAGATCCACCGTTCGGTCGAAGTAGACCATCGCGGAATCGTTCCGCCCGAGCTGCGCGAGCAGGAGCCCCTTGTTGTACCAGATGCGCGGAAGGGCCTTGTTCAATTCCAGCGCACGGTCGTAGTCCGCCAGAGCCTCGGCGACCCTCCCGTTCCTGCCGTAGTAGTTCGCGCGGTTGTAGTAGGCATCCACGATCTTTCCGGGGTGCTTCTGGATCGTGTCGTTCCAGAAGGTCTCCGAGTCCTTCCAGACCGCGCACCGGTTCCAGGTCTGGATGAGGGAAAGTGGTGTGAGGAGCAGAAAGACGCCGGTCACGGCCGCCTTCACCGGGAACCGCGCGGGACCGCGCGCGCGCCCGCCCGCCGGGCCCGCCGCCGGCTCGTCCAGCCACCAGGCGAGCGCGAACAAGAGCCCGATGTACGGGATGTAGGTGTACCGCTCGGCCATCAGGGCCGCCCCCACGGTGACGAGCTGAAGCACGAGGAAGATGTTGATGAAGAAGAACGCGATCCCGAAGACGACCGGACGCACCCTCCGGAACAGGACCAGGACCGTCGGAAGAGCCAGCGCCAGGATCACGGGCGCAAGGTAGTAGCCGGTCGGATAGTGCGTCGTCGACGTGGCCGGAAGCGGATAGATGGCGGAGAGCCGCAGCGGCAGGAAGAGCTTCACGACGTACATGAGGGCCCCGACCGAGGCGAAGATCACCCGCTGGATGGGACTCCAGAGGGTGGGGGAAGCGACGGCCCCGACCTGCTGCTGTGCCTTGAAGGTGAGGAGGCCCGCCGCGGCCGAGACCGCGAAAAACGGCGCCTTCTCGAGGAGCGCGCGAGCACGAATCGGGCGGCGGCGGAAGTAGTCGACGGCGAGGAGCGTGAGCGGGAGAACGACCGCCGCGGGCTTGGAAGCCACCGAGAGCACGAACGTGAGCCAGGCCGCGAGGAGCCACCACCATCGCCCGGTGTCGAGATACCGGAGATAGAGAAGCAGCGCGATCAGGTAGAAGAAGGCGTACAGCACGTCCTTGCGCTCGGAAACCCAGGCGACCGACTCGACGTGCATCGGGTGGATGCCGAAGAAGAGCGCGGTGGCGACCGAGGTCCAGAGCCTTCCGCCCGAGAGCTTGCGGATGAAGAAGAACACGAGCGCCGTGTTCGCCAGATGGAAGAGCAGATTGAGCCAGTGGTAGGACGCGGCATCCAGGCCAGACAGCTTGTAGTTCAGGGCGAGCGACGCCATCGTGACCGGGTGGTAGTTGCCGCCCAGGTTCTCGTGGAGGACCCCTTGGAGGGTGGGATGCGCGATCACCGGATTGTCCGTCACATAGAAATTGTCGTCCCAGTTGATGAAGCCGTTCCCGAGGCTCGGGATGTAGGCCGCAAACGTGAGGGCAAGCGCCGCCCCGAGCCAGAGGAGGCCGCCTCCGGTTCGGGACGCGCGCCGGGTCTTCGGTTTTCGCCGGGTCAGAGGTTCCTCAGGGCCACCGCTACGCCGTCGCGCCGCTGGGCGAGATCTCGACGCGAGTGGTGCTTGGTGGCTGGGCCGCCGTCTTGTAGCATCGTGAAATTCTAGGTCTTGCGACCACGTCTGGACAGACGCTTTTCACCCCGCGAGGAGTCCATGGAAACGCCGCCGCAACCTGCCTCTCCCGTACTGGACCCCCCGCTCGCGTACCGCGATCCCCTGTTTCTCGAGAGCGAGGAGGGACGGCCGGTCCGCATTCTCGCGGAATATCTCCAGCCGCTCCACGCCTTTCGGCGCCACAAGGTTCACGACACGATCGCGTTCTTCGGATCCGCGCGCGTCCAGGAACATGGACCGCTGGGCCATTACTATCGCGCCGCCCGCGAGCTGGCGAGACTGGTGACCGAGTGGTCGGAGGGCATCAAGAGCGGGGGACGGCGCTTCCTGGTCAGCACCGGAGGCGGGCCCGGAATCATGGAGGCGGCCAACCGCGGAGCCATGGACGCGGGGGGACGCACCATCGGGCTCAACATCGGCTTGCCGCACGAGCAGCGCCCCAACCCCTACATCACGCCGGGTCTCAGCTTCCAGTTCCACTACTTCTTCATGCGCAAGCTCTGGTTCGCCTACCTAGCGCGCGCCCTGGTCGTGTTCCCCGGCGGGTTCGGCACGCTGGACGAGACGTTCGAGGTCCTGACCCTCTCCCAGACCGGGAAACTGGACCGCAAAGTGCCCGTCCTCCTCTACGGCCCCGACTACTGGAAGAAGCTCATCGACTTCGAAACCCTGGTGGAGGCCGGCATGATCGACCGCGACGACCTGAATCTGTTCCACTTCGTGAGCGAGCCTAAGGAGGCGCTCCAGCTCTTGCAGAAGATGCTCGGCTCGGAGCAGAGACCCGAGACCCCATCCCTCGCGAAGTCGAAAACGCCCTACTCACCGGTGGCGAGGCCATGACCGTCGACAGGGAGCACCGGCCCCTGCTGATCCGCGTCGCGCGCAGGGCCATGGTCGAGCACGGCCTGGAGCCTGATTTCGGCCCCGCAGCGCTCGCGGAGGCCCAGGCGATCCCGGGCGCGGCCCCGGCGGGCGGCGACGGCGTCCGCGACTTGCGTTCGCTCCTGTGGTGCTCCATCGATAACGACGATTCGCGGGATCTGGATCAGCTCACCGCGGCCGACACGGCGAATGGAAGCGGCGCGGTGAAGATCCTGGTCGCGGTGGCGCACGTCGGCGCGCTCGTCACTCCCGGCACGCCCCTGGACGACCACGCGGGGACCAACACCACCTCGGTCTACACCGCGCCGCAGGTCTTCCCGATGCTCCCCGAGCGCCTGAGCACGGACCTGACCTCGCTCGGGGAGGGCGTCGATCGCCTCGCCATGGTGATCGAGTTCTCCGTGGATTCGGAGGGCAAGGTCTCGGGATCCAACGTCTACCCGGCAGCGGTTCACAATCGCGCCAAGCTGGCCTACTCGAGCGTGGGACCATGGCTCGAGGGCGAGGGGCCCATTCCTCCCGCGGCGGCCTCGGTGCTCGGTCTGGCCGAGAATCTCAAGGCGCAGGACCAGGTGGCCCAGAGCCTCAAGAGCCGCCGCCATGACGAGGGGGCCCTGGAGCTGGAGACGATCGACGTGCGGGCGCTCTTCGACGGCGACCGCGTGGCGGGGCTGGAGCACGACAGGCGGAACCGGGCGAAGGAGCTGATCGAGGACTTCATGATCGCGGCGAACGGCGCGATCGCGCGGTTTCTCACGAGCAAGCGGTTCCCGGTCATGCGCCGGGTCGTCCGCTCGCCCGAGCGCTGGCAGCGGATCGTCGAGCTGGCGGGCCGGTACGGAGAGCCGCTTCCCTCCGAGCCGGACGCGCGCTCCCTCAATCAGTTCCTGCTCAAGCGCCGGAAGGCGGACCCGGACCGCTTCCCCGATCTATCGCTCTCGATCATCAAGCTGCTCGGCCGCGGCGAATATGTCGCGAGCGTTCCCGGCGAGGATGTGCCGGGACATTTCGGCCTCGCGGTCAGCCAGTACACCCATTCGACGGCGCCCAACCGCCGTTACCCGGATCTCATCACCCAGCGTCTGCTCCAGGCGGCGCTCACGGGGACCGCGGCCCCGTACCGGCCCGACCAGCTCCGGGCGCTCGCCGACCACTGCACCAAGAAGGAGGACGACGCGCAGAAGGTCGAGCGCCTGACGCGGAAAGCCGCGGCCGCATGCCTTCTGGAGGATCGGATCGGCGAGGTGTTCGATGGGTTCGTGACCGGGGCGTCGGTGAAGGGAACCTGGGCTCGCATTCTCGATCCGCCCGCCGAGGGGCGCGTGGAGCGAGGCGGGATGGGCCTGGACGTCGGGGACGCCGTGCGATTGAAGCTGATCCGCACCGATCCCGAGCACGGATTCATCGACTTCGAGCGGCTCGGCGCGTCGGGGGCTACAGAACCCCGAGCTCGTCGCGCACCGGAACGACGGCGCTGAGCGTGCCCGACGCGACCGGAATCGAAGTCGAACATGTCGCCAAGGAGTACGCAGGCGTTCCTGTCCTGGACGTGAACCGCCTGTCCGTGGAGTCGCGATCGACTCTGGCGTTGATCGGTCCGAGCGGGTGCGGCAAGAGCACGCTGCTCCGGATCATCGTCGGCCTTCTCGCGCCGGATCGTGGCAGGGTCGTCATCGCGGGGACGCCGATGACTCCCGCCGCCCGTAGGGGCCTCCAGCTCCGGATGGGCTACGTCATCCAGGAGGGAGGCCTGTTCCCGCATCTGAGCGCGGAGGAGAACGCGACCCTGGTTGCGCGCGACCAGGGATGGCCGGCGAACAAGATCGCCGCGCGGGTCGCAGAACTGCTCGAGCTCACCCAGATTCCTCGCGCCCTGCTCCCCCGCTTTCCCACCCAGCTGAGCGGCGGCCAGCGGCAGCGGGTCGCGCTCATGCGAGCGCTCATGCTCGATCCCGAAGTGCTGCTCCTCGACGAGCCGCTGACCGCGCTCGACCCCATGATCCGTTCCGATCTCCAGCGCGATCTCAAGGCGGTGTTCGAGCGGCTGCGGAAGACGGTGCTCTTCGTGACCCACGACATGGCCGAGGCCGCGTTCATCGCCGGCGAGATGGCCATCATGCGGGCCGGCCGGATTCTCCAGCGCGGAACCGTTCGCGACCTGGCCAGCCATCCGGCCGATCCATTCGTCACGGAATTCATCCGGGCTCAGCGGCCCCTCGACGCGTCCGGTCTCACCGCCTCGTGAAGCGAGCGCGATCCTTCCTCGCCGCAGCGGGCCTGATCCTCGTCGGCACGGGCCCGATGGCGTCCCCGGTCGCGGGCGCCTCAGGCCGTGTGACCGTGGGCTCCAAGGCCTTCCCGGAATCCTGGGTCCTTGCCGAGGCGCTCGCGACGGCCATGCGCTCGGAAGGAGTGCGCCAGGTGGAGCATCGGAACAACCTCGGCGGCACCGAGATCGTGTTCCAGGCCCTGCGATCGGGAGACGTGGACGTCTACCCGGAATACACGGGCACGATCCTCGAGGTGGTCCTCCACGGCGTGCTTCCGCTCACGCTCCCGGAGATGCGACGAGAGCTTGCGAAGCAGGGGCTGGGCGTGAGCGAGCCGCTCGGGTTCAACGACAGCTACGCCATCGCGGTGACGCGCGAAGCTCGCGACCGCTACGGGCTGCGCGCGATCTCGGACCTGGCCGGGCACCCAGAGCTCAAACTGGGCCTGACCCACGAATTCCTCGGCCGGCCCGACGGCTGGCCCGGACTCGCGCGCACCTACGCGCTTCGGATGCGAAACGTCGTGGGGATCCAGCATGAGCTTGCCTACACGGCGCTCGCGAGCGGGCGGATCGACGGGACCGACATCTACACCACCGACGCCGAGATCCAGCACCTGGGGCTGACCGTCCTGGACGACGACCGGAGGTTTTTCCCGCGATACGACGCGGTCTGGCTCTACAGACTCGATCTGGCGAGCCGCGAGCCTCGCGCGCTCGATGCCATGATGCGGCTGACCGGGAAGATCGACGAGGCGCGGATGATCCAGGCGAACGCGAGGGTCGTGCTGGGCAAGGTGTCCTATCGCGAATCGGCCGATTCCCTTCTGGCCTCGGTCCTGTCGCGCGCTCCCGCCGCGCGAGGCGGCGAGCCCGGCGTGTGGGCCTCCATCGCGCGCAACACGGCGCAGCACGTGAAGCTGGTGGCGATCTCGCTTCTCCTCGCGGTGCTGGTGGGGGTTCCGCTGGGGGTCATCGCCACCCGCTCGCCCGGACTGGGAGGCGCCATACTCTCGTTCTCGGGACTCCTGCAGACCATTCCATCCCTGGCGCTCCTCGCGCTCTTGATCCCGCTCTTTGGCATCGGGGTGATTCCGGCCCTCGTCGCGCTGTTTCTCTACAGTCTTCTTCCGATCGTACGGAACACCTACGTGGGCCTGACCACGATCCCCACGCCGCTTGCCGAATCGGCTGAGGCGATCGGACTCTCGGCCGCGGCGAAGCTCTTCCGGGTGCGCCTGCCCATGGCTTCCCCCTCGATCATGGCCGGCATCAAGACGAGCGCGGTCATCAACGTCGGCACGGCCACCCTGGCAGCGCTGATCGGCGCCGGAGGCCTGGGTGAGCCCATCCTTTCCGGTATCCAGCTTCGTCAGAACGGCTTGATCCTCCAGGGAGCCGTCCCGGCAGCGGTCCTGGCCCTGCTGGTCCAGCGGCTCTTCGACGCGATCGACCTCGTGGTGGTCCCGCGAGGGCTCCGCCTGCCCCAAGACCGCATCTAAACCTACCCCCGGGGTGCGCCCAAACCGGGCGTAGACCCAGCGGGAAACCTGCGCCATCATTGAGTAAGGAACGCAGCCCATCGACCCTGGAGGCTCCATGCCGGACACCCTGATTCTCGACCATGAACGTCAGGCCCTGGCTTCCCGCATGTCGGACGCGCGCGTCAGGACCGACGAGCTTTTTGCCGTCCTGGCACCGGACGCCGTCTACGAGCGTCCCATTCCGGAGCGCCATCGGCTGATCTTCTACCTCGGACACCTGGAGGCTTTCGACTGGAACCTCATCGCCCGCCGGGCGTTCGGGATCGAGCCCTTCAGCGCCTCGCTCGACAAGCTCTTCGCGTTCGGGATCGATCCGATCGGGGGAGGACTGCCGAACGAGCCGGCCTCCGACTGGCCCCGCGTCTCGGCGGTCCGGGAGTACAACGCGCGCGTCCGTGAAGTCGTGGACGAGTGCCTCTCGGGCGCGCGGCCCTCGCGAAACGGCACGGACCTCGAGGCCGCCTTCAACATGGCGATCGAGCACCGCTTGATGCACGCCGAGACCCTCGCCTACATCCTTCATCAGCTTCCTTGCAGCGCCAAGATGCCCGCCGCCAGCGCCCCGGTCCCGGCGCGCGCCAAAGTTCCGCGGACCGGCGAGATCCGGATCCCCGAGGGCGAGGCGACCCTGGGCCGCGGCAGAGAGGAGAGAGGGTTCGGGTGGGACAACGAGTTTGACCGGCTACGGGTCCATGTTCCGGCCTTCTCGATCGATCCGCACAAGGTGACGAACGGCCAGTTCCTTGAATTCGTGCGAGACGGCGGCTACGAGAAGCGCGCGCTCTGGTCCGACGCCGCGTGGGAATGGAAGAGCCGCGAAGGGATCCGGCATCCCCTGTTCTGGCGCGAGCGCGACAAGGTCTGGCTCTATCGCGGAATGTTCGCCGAGGTTCCGCTCCCGCCCGATGCCCCCGTCTACGTGAGCCACGCCGAGGCCTCGGCCTTCGCGCGCTGGCGGGGCCGCTCGCTTCCCACCGAACCGCAGTTCCACAGGGCGGCATATGGAACGCAGGACGGAGCGGAACGGGCCTATCCCTGGGGCGAGGGTGCTCCGGCCGAGAAACACGGCAACTTCGATCTCAGGCGTTGGGATCCCACTCCGGTGGGGGCCTTCCCCGCGGGAGACAGCGCGTTCGGAGTCTCCGAGCTGGTGGGCAACGGATGGGAGTGGACCTCCACCGTGTTCGGCCCGTTCCCCGGATTCCGGCCGCATCCGGACTACGAGGGATATTCCAAGAATTTCTTCGATGGGGAGCACTTCGTCCAGAAGGGCGGCTCGCCGCGAACGGCGGCCTGCATGCTGCGCCGCTCGTTCCGGAACTGGTTTCAGCCGCTCTATCCCTACGTCTACGCCAGCTTCCGCACGGTCGGCTCTCGGGGCTAGTCGTGCGACTCGAAGCGGTCAGGGCCGCGACTTCGACGTTCCTGGACGAGCTGGGGGCCGACGTCCGCGCGGGACTGGGCGGGACGGGCCAGAAAAGCCTCCCCTCGCGATACCTCTACGACGACCTGGGCACGGCGCTCTTCGACGCGATCGGATCCCTGCCCGAGTACGGGCTCACGCGCGCCGACGAGCGCATCCTGCGTTCGCGCGCGAGCGAGATCGTCGCCGCGATGCGCGGCCCGTTCACCGTGGCTGAGCTGGGGAGCGGAAGCGGACGGAAGACCCGCTGGATATTGGAAGCGCTCGGGACCGGCCGGGCCACGCGCTACTACCCGATCGATATTTCGGGCGCGGCGCTCGAGCGCTGCGAGCTGGAGCTGAGCCGCCTCCCGGGCGTCACCGTCGAGACCGTCGAGGCGGATTACCTGAGCGGGCTCTCGCTGGTCGCCTCGCGCCGCCGTGGCGACGAGCGAATGCTGCTCCTGTTCCTCGGCAGCACGATCGGCAATTTCGAGCCGGCCGAAGCGGCGGAATTCATCCGTGAGGTGCGCGGACGCTTAAGACCTGGGGACGGATTTCTCCTGGGGACCGATCTCGTGAAGCCCACGCCCGTGCTGATCGCGGCGTATGACGATGCTCTCGGCGTCACCGCCGCCTTCAATCTCAATCTGCTTTGTCGCATCAATCGCGACCTCGACGCGGATTTCGACCTGGACCTGTTCCGGCATGAAGCCCGATGGAATGCCGCGGAGCGGCGCGTGGAAATGCACCTCGTGGCGCGCAAGGCTCACGCGGTGAGGATCCGGGCGATCGAGCTCGGCGTGGCCTTCCGGGCCGGAGAAAGCATATGGACCGAAAGCTCGTACAAGTTCGAGACCGACGAACCGGGCCGCATCGCGAGGCGAGCGCGATTCGCTGTGGCCGGGCAGTGGCTGGATGGCGAATGGCCGTTCGCCGAGACCCTTTTCGTCGCTCGGTAGCGGCGTAAATGGCATCGGCCGGCCTAGAGCGTGCGGACTGCCTCGGCGAGGGCGTCCATCGCGGCGTGGAGCTGGGCGTCGGAGAGGTAGGGCGCGGGCCCGAGCCGCAGCGTGGTTCCCCTGACGTCGATGAGCACGCCTCGCGATTTGAGCCCCTGTGCGATCTCGGCCGAGCGCGGGCTCGTCAGCGCGAGAAATCCTCCGATGGCCGAGAGCGGAACCGAGCGGTCCCGCGTGATCAGCCCAGGATCGAGATTGAGTCCGTCGAATCGCTCCGCCAGGAGCGCCACCTGGCGCGCGTAGGTCCTCCGCAACAACTCCGGCGTCAGGCCCATCGCCTCGAAGAAATCGAATACGCGCGCCGCCCGGTAATTGCTCGTTGAATCGTAGGTGGCGGATGCCCAGCGGGCGGGCCCTTCCCCGTAAGCCACGCCCCCCTTCACCTGCTGCGACAGATCGGCGAATTCGCTGAACCATCCGGTGATCACCGGGCGCATGTGGTCGCGCCCGGGAGGAACGCGAAGGAAGGCGTTCCCCTCTCCCAGCTGGCAGTACTTGTAGCCTCCTCCCGTCACGAAGGCGTCGGCGAGACCGTCCCGCTCCAGCGAGAACGGCAGGACGTTGAGCTGATGGTAGGCGTCCACCAGAAGCTCGGCCCCCACGCGCCGGCAGCGCTCGAGCACATGGCCCAGGCCCGAAACGACGTGGGCGTTCTTGTAGAGCACCGAGGAGGCCAGAACGGCCGACGTGCGCGCGTTCGTCGCGGCGATGAGCCGCTCCGCGACGGTGTCCGCGGGATTAGCACTCACCTTGACGATCTCGAGGACGCCCTCCTCGGCGATCCGGTCGAGCTGTCTGCGGATCGCGTGGAACTCGCCATCGGTGGTGACGAGCCTCGGCCGCTCGCGGAGCGGAAGGGCGGAGAGGAATTTCACCAGGAGGTCGTGCGTGCCCTGCGCCAGGGCGATCGTTCCGTCCTGGTCGCCCAGGAGCTTGGCGTAGCCGCGGCGGACCCGCTCGGCCTTCTCGGCGGCGCGCGGCCACTTCTCGTCGACGTACGCGGCCGCGTCGTTCCAGGCCTCGACCTGACCCTCGAAGCCAACGTCGGGCCAAGCCTGATGCGAGTGGCCGGTCAGGAGGAGGCGATCGGCCACCTTGAAGCGCGCGTAGTGGCTCGCGAGCGGGTTGGGCGACTTCTGGAGGTCCTCGAAGGTGAAGATCTGTCTCGTCTCTACCGAAGGCATCGCTAGCGTCTCGCGAAGGTGGAAGTCCAGTTCATGAAGACCGTCGTGGCCGGAAGCTCCCCGGCGCGGACCGTCTTCCGGATCAGAAAGCGCTGCCCATCCGCCGACACGGCGTAGTTGTGCCCGATCTGGCTCTCGTCCGCGAGAATGCCCGCGAAGAGCGTCTTCGGAGGACCGAGCGCGAGGTCCGTGCCCGCGGTCCCCGAGACATCGACCGCGGTCATGACACCGGCGAGCGTGAGAAAATAAAGCTCCTTGCCGTCACGGCGCCACTCCGGGTCGCGGCCTCCCTGGCTCGAGACCTGCCACTTGCCCCCCAGTCCCGGAAACGGCTGGATGTACACCTCGCGCCGTCCGGATTCGTTGGAGGAGTAGGCGATCCACCGGCAGTCCGGCGAGAACCGAGCCTCCATCTCGCGGAACTGACTCGCCAGGAGTGGATACGCCACAGCACCGCCCGTGGGCTGGATCCAGATATCCCAGCCGCCGACCCCCTGGACCGCGCACGCGAGATTCTTGCCGTCCGAGGACCAGTCGGAGGGCCCGATGGGGACGGAGGTGTTCGAGAGCAAGGACTCAGGACGCGCGCCCGTCGCCGGCTTCACGAACACGGCAAAGGCGCCCTGCTGATCCGAGGTGTAGGCGATCCGCGTGCCGTCGGGAGACCAGACAGGCCAGTAATGCTGGGCGGCATTGAACGTGAATCTCGTGGAGACGTTCCGGCCGCTATCGATGGTCCAGATATCGGGGTTGTTCCCCGTTTCCACCGCGATTCGCTTGCCGTCGGGAGAGACGGAGTGGGCCGAGTACGCTCCGGGATCGCCGACGACCTGAATGTCTTTCCCCGCCCGATCGACCCAGGTGAGACGGCTCGTTCCCGACCCCGCGCTGCCCCGAAACACGAGCACGCCGTTATCCGACGCGGAAAACTCCGCATTGGCGGCGCCGCCGCCCCCGACCGCGACGTCGTCCACGATCGGAAACGGTTCGCCCCGGAGCTGGAGCTTTCGCGCGTCGAACGGCTGGGCCAGGAGCGCCCGATCCCGGACGAAGAGGACGTATCCGGGGGCGACGAATTCGATCCGGGATAGATTCCCGGTCAGGAGCACGCGCGTCTTCGTGGAGCGCAGATCCCCCACCTTCAGGGCGGTCGACTCGGCCCGGCTCGACAGGCCCAGGTAGAGAAAATGGCGGCCGTCCGGGAGGAACTGGGGCCACGCGTTACCGGTCTCGCCGCGCGTGCGGTCGATCCTCGTGATCGGGGCCGCAACCCCGCCCGCCGCCGCGATTCGAATGATCGAGTCGCTCGCGGATTTGTCGAAGAGGATCACGCCGGTCCTGCCCCAGGATCCGTCTCCCCTGCTGCCGGTCTCGCCAAGCGTCTGGGTCGGGCCGCCGGTCACCGCGACCTTCTTCAGCTTGCCCTCCGCCATGAAGGCCAGGTACCGGCTGTCGGGCGACCAGAACGGGCGCTGGGCGTCTTCGGTGCCGGGGATCGGCTCGGAGGAAAGGGAGCCGAGGGCCCGGAGCCAGATGCGTGAGATTCCGGTGGAATCGGTGGCATTGAACGCGACGTACCGTCCGTTCGGCGAGACCTTGGGGGTCCCGATGGAAGTGATCGACGCGGGCGTGGCGATGAAGAACTGGACAGGCTCCGCCTTCCGCGGCGCGTTCACGACCTCGAATCCAAGGAGCGCCACCGTGGCGATGCCGCCCGCGGCAGCCAGGACCCAGGCCAGGCGCTCGCGGCTCTTCCGCCTCGCCGCGACAGGGATCGGAACACCGGCGCGGGATCCCGCGTCGCCGATCCACTTCAGCTCCAGGAGCAGATCGCGGGCGGTCTGCCAGCGGTCGTCGGGATCCTTCTCGAGGCAGCGGGACACCACGCGATCGAGCGCGGGGGGGGAAAGCGGCATGAGCGCGGAAATGGGACGCGGAGTCTCCTTCAGGATCGCGGCGATGAGACTCGCCTGGCTCCTGCCCTCGAAGGGACGCCGCCCCGTCGCCATCTCGTAGAGCACGGCGCCGAAGGAGAAGATGTCGCTCCGGGCGTCGGCCTCCTTGCCCTCGAGCAGCTCGGGCGCCATGTACTGGAACGTGCCCACGATCGTCCCCTCAGCGGTGATCGGGCGGCTCATCGTCGGCGAGGAGAGATCGCTCATCGAGCGCGAAGGGGGCGCGGACCGCGCCAGGCCGAAGTCGAGGAGCTTGGCACCCGACTTGGTGAGCATGATGTTTCCGGGCTTCAGGTCCCGGTGCGTGAGGCCCTGCCGGTGCGCGCGATCGAGAGCGTCCGCGATCTCGACCGCCGTTTTCAGGACCTCCGGAAGCGGCATCGGCCCCCGCGCGAGCCGGTCCGCCATCGACTCCCCCTCCAGGTGCTCCATGACGAGATAGTCCATGTCGTCCTGGCGGCCGACGTCGTAGAGGGTGCAGATGTTCGGATGATTGAGGCTCGAGACGATGCGCGCCTCGCGCTCGAAGCGCTGGCGAATGTCGTCGTCCAGCGCCAGGTGGCCCTGGAGGATCTTGATCGCGACGGTGCGATCCAGGCGGGTGTCGCGCGCGCGATAGACCTCGCCCATTCCCCCGGCTCCGAGGAGATCCTGGATTTCGTAGGCTCCGATGCGGTTTCCGGGTTGAAGGCTCATGGGAGCGGGAGATTAGCACACCTGGACGCGCCGGAGAGGCGCGGTCACAGCTCGGCGCGAATCTCCCAGAGGTCCGGAAAGATGGGGCGGTCGAGCGTGGTCATGAGATAGGCCGCGCCCTCCGAACCGCCCGTGCCGCGCTTGGTGCCGATCGTGCGCTGAACCATCTTCACGTGCCGGTAGCGCCACTCCTGGACCCCCTCGTCGAGATCCACGAGCCGCTCGCAGAGGGAGGCGAGGACGGGATCGCCGCGGTAGATCGCGATCAGGACCGGGTGAAGCGCGGGCGCGGGCTGGACCGGCCGGGTCACGTCCCGCTCCAGCGCCTCGCGCGGGACGGAATGCCCTTTGGCGGCGAGGAGCCTGAGAAACGCGTCCCAGAGCGTGGGCTCGCCCAGGCGCCGCTCGAGCTTCTTCCGCGCTTCGCCTCCGACCTTGTAGCGCTCCAGGGCGGCGGCGTTCTTCGCACCGAGCACGAACTCCAGCTCGCGGAACTGAGAGGACTGAAACCCGCTTCCCGTGTCCAGTCGTTCACGGAAGGTAAGGAATTCGAGCGGGGTCATCGTCTCGAGCACGTCGATCTGCGCGACCACGACCTTGAGGATCGTGAGGATGCGCTTCAGCGTGTGGGACGCGCGCGTCGTGTCCTCCACGCCGAGGAGCGATTTCAGGTAATCCACTTCGTGAAGCAGCTCCTTGAACCACAGCTCGTAGATCTGGTGAATGATGATGAACAGGGTCTCGTCGTGCTCCGGCCCGTCCGAAACGGGCTCCTGCAGCGAGAGAAGCTCATCCAGCTTGAGATAACTCGAGTAGGTTACCGGCATCGGGCTCTCCGTTCGATCACGTGAACCGCGGCTTGTATGCGTTGAGTGACTCGTAGGGGTCCGGCCATGGGAGCGAGAAACCCAGCTCGCGCGCCGCGTGCCGCGTCCAGTAAGGGTCCCAGAGATGGGCGCGCGCCAGGAGGCAGAGGTCCGCGCGGCCGGAGGCCAGAATCGTGTTCACGTCGGCGTAGGAGGAGATGTTGCCGACCGCCATGGTCGCGATCCCCACCTCGTGCCGGATCCGGTCGGCGAACGGCGTCTGGAAGAGACGCCCGTAGACCGGACGCTGCTCGGGAACCGTCTGTCCGGCCGAGACGTCCACGATATCGCAGCCGTGCGCTTTCAGCATGCGCGCCACCAGGACGGAGTCCTGAGCGGTGATTCCTCCCGGGAACCAGTCCGTCGCGGAGATCCGCACCGACATCGGCTTCTCCTCGGGCCACACCGCCCGCACCGCGTCGAACACTTCCAGCGGGAAGCGCATCCGGTTCTGAAGGGAGCCTCCGTAGGAATCCTCGCGCTGGTTCGTGACCGGCGAGATGAAGCTCGCGAGCAGGTAGCCGTGCGCGGCGTGGATCTCCAGGAGATCGAAGCCGGCCTCGATGGTGAGCCCCGCGGCCCGGACGAAATCCCGGATCACCTCGTCCATCTCGGCGCGCGTCATCTCCCTGGGCACCTGGCTGTGCGGGAAGTAGGGCAAGGCCGAGGGGGCCACGATGGGCCACGCTCCGCTGGGCAAAGGCTCGTTGTCGCCTTCCCAGGATAGGCGCGTCGCTGCTTTTCTTCCCGCGTGTCCGAGCTGCATGGCGATCTTGGCGCCGGAGTGCCTATGCACGAATTCCACGATGCGGCGCCATGCAACGGCGTGCTCGGGCTTGTACATTCCCGTGCACCCTGGGGAGATCCTTCCCTCCGCGCTCACGTCGGTCATCTCAGCGAACACGAGCCCCGCGCCTCCCACGGCGCGGGACCCCAGATGCACCAGATGCCAGTCGTCGGGCATGCCGCCCTCGGCCGAGTACTGGCACATGGGTGAGACCGCCACGCGATTTTCGAGCGTGAGCCCACGCAGGCGAAACGGCGTGAACATCGGTGGCGGAGCCGGCGCCCGCGGCGCCGCGCCCGCCTGGCGGGCCGCCTCGCCCGCCTGGCGGGCCGCCTCGCCCGCGAACCATTCGTCCACTTTGGCGACGAACCCCGGGTCGCGCGCCTTCAGATTCTCATGCGTCACCCGGAAACTCCGGGTCAGGAGCGCGAAGGCGAACTGGATCTCCGGGAGCTTCACGTAGCGCTCGGTGTCCTCGAACCACTGGAGGCTGGCCTCCGCGGCGCGCTGGAGACTCTCCACCGCGGGCCGCCGCGCGTCTTCATAGGCCTGAAGCGCGCGCGGGATCTCGCGGTGGGTTTTCAGCGCCTCGGAGAGCGCCACCGCGTCCTCCATCGCGAGCTTGGTTCCCGACCCGACGGAGAAGTGCGCGGTGTGCGCCGCGTCGCCCAGGAGCACGATGTTCCCGTGACGCCACGTCTCGTTCCGGATCGTCGGGAAGCTCCGCCAGATCGAGCGATTCGAAACCAGGCGATGCCCCGCCAGCTCCTTCGCGAAGAGGCGCTCGCAGAAAGCGATCGTCTCAGCCTCATCCGCCCGATCCATGCCCGCCGCGCGCCATGTTTCTTCGCGCGCCTCGACGATGAAGGTCGAGAACCCTTGCTCGTACTGATAGGCGTGCACGCGCCAGAGTCCGTGGGGATCGTCCTTGAAGTAGAAGGTGAACGCCGGGAAGGGCTTCGTGGTCCCGAGCCAGACGAACTTGTTGGGCCTCAGGTCGGTCGTCGTGCGGAAGCGCTCCCGGTGGCGCTCCCGCACCGGCGAATTGGCGCCGTCCGCCGCGATCACGATGTCGTGGGGACCCAGCGATTCCGGGTCGGCGATCTCCCGCTGGAAACAGAGGCCGACGCCCAGGGCGCGACAGCGCGCGGCCAGGAGCGAGAGGAGCGCCTTCCGGGAGAGTCCGGAGAACGCGTGCCCGGCGGAGGTCCGGACCGTTCCGCCATGATGGATCTCGATCAGGTCCCAGCGATGGCTCGACCTGGCCATGGCCGCGGTGGTTTCGGGATCGGCCTGCGCCAGCGCAACCTCGGTCGCGTCGGAGAATACGACCCCGAAGCCGAAGGTCTCGTCGAGGGGGTTCCGCTCGTATACCGTGACCTTGGCACCCGGATCGTCGCGCTTGATCAGGAGAGCGGCGAAGAGACCCGCGGGTCCGCCGCCGATGACCGCGACTCTCACGCCCCGGATTCCTCCAGGAGCTGTCCCGCGATCACCAGATGCTGGATCTCGGTCGTGCCTTCGTAGATGCGGAGCGCGCGGACCGAACGGTAGAGCCGGTCGACGGGATGGGACGCCAAGGCACCCGCGCCGCCCAGGATCTGGACCGCGTCGTCCACGATCCGCTGCGCGGCCTCCGTTGCGAACGCCTTCGCCATCGCGGCCTCGAGCGTGACGCGCTCGGCGCCGCGGTCCGCAGCCCATGCCGCGCGGTAGACGAGGAGGCGGGCGGCGGTGAGATCCGTCGCCATGCGCGCCAGCTTCTCCTGCACGAGCTGGAATTCGGCGAGTGTCTTCCCGAATTGCTTCCGGGCGCGCGCGTGGGCCGTGGCCTCGGCGAGGGCGCGCGCGGCCATCCCGCATGCCGCGGCGCCCACCGTGGCGCGCATGCGATCGAGAGTCTTCAGCCCGAGCGCCATTCCGCGGCCCTCCTCGCCGAGGCGATTCGCGGCGGGAACGAGACAATTCTCGAAAGCGATCTCCCCGAGCGGGTGCGGCGCGGAGAGAACCTGGGCTTTCACGAACCGGAGTCCGGGCGTATCCGCCGGGACCACGAAGCACGAGATTCCCTTCCCCTTGGCCGCCGGGTCCGTGGAGGCAAAGACCGTGTAGAAGTCCGCGATCCCGGCGTTGGAGATCAGGGTCTTGGCTCCGTCCACGCAGTAGCCGTCTCCCTCGCGGCGCGCGGTCGTCCGGATCGCCGCGACGTCGGAGCCTGCGTCCGGCTCGGTCATGGCGAACGCTCCCATGGCTCTCCCCGCGATCGCTGCCTCCACCCAGCGCTCCCGCATCGGCGCGTTTCCCGAGAGGAGGATGGGAAGGGTGCCGAGCCCCTGCAGCGCGAAGACCGCGTCCGCGAGGGGAGAGGCGGCGGCCAAGGCCTCGCGCGTGAGGCAGCAGGCGCGCCAGTCCTGGGCCTGGATCGGGTCGAAGCAGCGGGCGGCGCCGATCTTGGCCAGCAGCCTCCGCGCTTCGGTCCGGGCGGCGTCGTCGTCCCGCGACTCCGGAAGCGGGGCGATCTCGCGGGCGGAGAATGTCGCGGCCTCGCCGGCGCTCGCGACGTGGCGCTCCTCGAGGAACGCGCGGACGGGACCCGGATCGGGGATCTGCTTCATTGGAACTCGGGGTCCCGCTTCGTGCGGAAGGCCTCGTAGGCCTCGCGGAAGTTCGGGTGCTCCATGAGGCGCGCCTGCACCTTGGATTCGTGGTCGAGGGCGCGATCGAAGTCCATGGCCCACTCCGCCTCCAGCGCCTGCTTCGTGACCGCGAGCGCCTCGGACGGTCCGCGCGCGAGACGTCCGGCGAGGGTCGTCGCCTCCTCGAGCAGGCGGTCCGGGGCCACGACGCGCTGGTAGAGCCCGATCTCGTGCGCGCGTCGCGCGTCGATGAAGTCGCCGGTCATGAGAAGCTCGGTCGCCTGGCCAAGTCCGACCAGGCGCGGCAGGAGCCACGAGGCACCCATGTCGGCGCCCGAGAGACCCACCCGCACGAAGAGGAAGGCGATCTTGGCGGACTCGGAAGCGATGCGCAGATCGCATGCCGACGCGATCACCGCCCCGGCTCCGGCGACGGTTCCGTTCAGGGCCGCGATCACGGGCCGCCGGCACCGGCGGATGTTCCGGATCACGTCGCAGGTCATGTCCGTGAAGGCGCGAAGCCCCGCCTGGTCCCGGGAGAAGAGGGCGCCGATGATGTCCTCGACGTCTCCTCCCGAGCAGAAGGCGCGACCCGCCCCGGTGAGGACGATCGCCCGCACGCCCGGCTCGGTGTCGAGCGCCTCGAACGTGTCGCGCAGATCCTCGTAGACCTGGAAGGTGAGCGCGTTCAGCCGCTCGGGGCGATTGAGCGTGATCGTGGCGACTTTCGTCGCGGCGTTCACGGCGTAGAGGAAGGAGCGCGGCGAGATCGGCATGGCTAGGGGCCGCCGCCCAGGACCGCGGTGGCCTCGATCTCGACCGTCGCGCCTCGATCCACGAGCCCGCTCACGAGGACCATCGCCACGGCCGGATAGTGCCTGCCCAGCCGCTCGCGCCATCCCTCTCCGATCGCCTTGCGGCTCGCGCGGTACGCTTCGAGGTCCGTGACGTAGATCGTGAGCCGCGCCAGATCGGACGGCTCGCCGCCCGCCTCGCGCACGATGAGGAGCACCTTGTCCAGCGCGCGCGCGAACTGCTCCGCGAACGCGGGGGGTGCTCCGACGGCCTCCTCTTCCCATCCGGCCTGACCCGCGATGAAGAGGAGGCGTCCTCCCTTAGGCGCCACGAGCCCGTTGTTCCAGCCTCTCGGCGCCCCCAGGGCCTCGGGATTGACGATCGTGAACTTCATCGCCCGCGCGCTCCGCCGGACTTCAGCACGATCGCCTGTCCCGTCAGCTCGTTCCCGCCGGCGCAGAGGTCGATCACGGCAGCCGCGACCTCGTCGGGGCTCACGAGCCGGTCCTGCCCCGCCGACGCGAGCACGGCCGCCAGCGCCTCCTCGCGCGGGAGATTCGCGCGCGCCTCCACGTTCGCGAGCGTGCGAGCGGTCATGGGCGTGTCCACGTAGCCCGGACAGACCGCGTTGACCGTGACGCCGGTGCCCGCGAATTCCAGCGCCACCGAGCGGGTGAAGCCCAGGACGGCATGCTTGGCCGCGCTGTAGTGCGCCACGTACTTTCCGCCCTCCAGGCCGGCGACCGACGCGACATTCACGATCCGTCCCCATCCACGCCCGGCCATCTCGGGCGCGAGCTCGCGCGTGCAGAGGAAGGTGCCCGTGACATTCACATCGAACATCCGCTCCCAGTCGGAGAGCGATATTTTCCGTAGAGGCGCCGAAGCGGAATCCCCGGCGTTGTTCACGAGGATGTCCACCGCGCCCAGAAGCGCGCGAGCCTCATGGGCCAGGTGGATCACGCTCGCCTCGTCGGTCACGTCGCACGCGACCGCCCAGGCCTTGGCACCCCGGCCGCGCAGCTCGTCGGCCACCTCCTCGATCTCCCTCGCCGTGCGCGAGGCCACGACGACGTGGGCCCCCTCGGCGGCCAGCGCGCGGGCCACCTCGGCTCCGATGCCGCGTCCACCCCCGGTCACCACGGCTCCCCGTCCCGCCAGGGTCGCTCGCGTCATTCGCTCTCCGCGGGTGCCAGCGCCACGGCCACCGCGTCCGCCAGGATCGCTCCGAGCGCCTCGATCGAGGCGCGGCCCTCCTCGGGCGTGGCGTCGGCGGGCCACCCGAAGTAGGCGCGCGCGCCGTCCGCCTCCTCGAAGGACCGAGCGCCCGAGCGGATCGCCTTGGAGATGGAGGCCGGATTGGGCGGGAGCCCTTTCCGGATCTTCTCCCTGACCAGATCTGGCCGCTCGGCGAGCACGATCGATGTCTCGTAGCGGCCGGCGTGACAGGCCCCGCTCCGGAATTCCTCCGTGAGGCGGGTCGCCCAGGGTTTCTGCGTGATGTCGGGAAAGATCAAGGGGACCATTCCTCCGGCGCGGGCGACACGCTCCGCCTCCGCGATCGAGTCCCGGTGCGCCGGGTCCAGGTGCGCGTTCGCGACCACCAGCGCCCGGAATCCTTGCCGCGTCGCCTCGCGCGCGAGATCGAGGAGGAGCGTCGTGACCGTCCCGCCCGGAATCGAGATCGTGCCCGCGAAGCTCGACGCGAATGGAGCGGCGCTGTAGGAGAGCGGAGGCAGGACCAGCGCCGCGAGCCCGCGCGCCTCGAGCGCCAAAGCACCCGCCCGCGCCATCGCCTGCGCGATGACGACGTCGGTCGCGAGCGGAAGATGGGGCCCGTGCGCCTCGGTCGCGCCGACCGGAAGGACCGCCACGGTCCGCGCGCGATCCAGATCGCGCGCCTCCTCCCAGGTCATGTCCGCAAGCTCGTGGATCGCCATCGATCGGTACCTCTTGGGATCCCCCTCACCTCAGGGGTTGCCGTTCGCCCGGCGGGCATCCATCATGGGAGCGGCGCGAGCCAACTTACCATGACCCCAGGGCCGACGGAACGATTGAACATCGCCGATCTCTTCCTCGACGCGCGCGTCCGTGAAGGCCGCGGTGAGCGCCCCGCCCTCCTCATGGAATCCGGGCCGCGCTCCTATGCCGACGTCCAGTCCCTGGCCAACCGGTTCGGGAGCGTGCTCGCCGAATCGGGAGTCGAGCCCGAGCATCGGGTCCTCCTGGCATTGCCCGATTCGCCCGAGTTCGTAGGCGCCCTCTTCGGGACGCTCAAGCTCGGCGCGGTCGCGGTGATGGCGAACCCGGCGCTTCCTGAGGCCGAGATCGAGCATCTTCTGCAGTACACGCGCGCGCGCGCCGTGGTGGCTCACGTGGACACCGCGACGGCCTTCCTGGCCGCGGCCCGGACTTCACCCTTCGTCAAGGCGTCGCTCGTGGCGGGCGAGCAGGCTTTCGACCGGCGGGTCGCGGCGGCGTCCCCGGCGCTCGCGACCTTCCCGTCCCATCCCGACGATCCCGCCATCTGGCTCTTCTCAGGAGGCACTACCGGACGGCCCAAGGCAGTGGTCCAGACCCACCGCTCGTTCGCCAATACGACCGCGCTCTACGGGAATGGTGTCATCGGATACTCGGAGCGCGATATCACGCTCTCGGTTCCCAAGCTCTACTTCGGCTACGCCACCGGCTCGAACCTCTTCTTCCCCTTTTCCGCAGGCGCCACATCGGTCCTGTTCCCGGAGCCGGCCAGCGCCGAGGCCGTGTTCGAGAAGATCCGGCGCTTCAAGCCGACCGTTCTCATCAACGTCCCGACGATGATCCTGAAAATGGTGTCCCACCCGGACGCACGGAGCCAGGATCTGTCGTCGATTCGTATCTGCACGTCGGCGGGCGAGGCGCTTCCGGCGGAGCTTTACGCGCGGTGGAAGGAGACGTTCGGCGTCGAGCTTCTCGACGGGCTGGGCACCGCGGAGATGTGGCACATCTTCATCTCGAACCGCCCGGGGCAGGTGAGGCCGGGAACCCTGGGCACGGTCGTGCCGGGATTCACGATCAAGGTATGCGACGACGAGGGGCGGGAGCTGCCGCATGGCGAGACCGGCTGGCTCTGGGTGCGGGGCGGCTCGCGCGCCATCGGCTACTGGCAGCACATGGAGAAGACAGCCCAGAGCTTCAGGGGCGAGTGGTACGTATCGGGGGATCTCGTCTCCAAGGACGCCGAGGGGTACGTGACCTACTGCGGCCGCGGAGACGAGCTGCTCAAGGTCTCGGGAAAATGGCTCGCGCCCCAGGAGGTGGAGGGCTGCCTCCTTCAGCACCCCTCAGTCGCGGAGGCGTGTGTCGTCGGCGTCCAGGACAGGAGCGGTCTCGTGAAGCCGCGCGCTTACGTCGTGACCCGGCCTGGGGCGGGACACGAAGACGGGCTCGGGGAGGAGCTGAAGGCCTTCGTACGCGAGCGGCTCGATCCCTACAAGCACCCGCGCGAGGTCGTCTTCGTGGATTCGCTTCCCCGGACCCATCTGGGAAAGGTGGACCGGGGAACGCTTCGGAAAGGATCGCCGGCATGAGCGAGCCCGGGCCCCCGGGTGGGTCGTAGGCGAAGGGGCGCGCCGGCGCCCCTTCGCGCGGAGCCGGTGGGCCCCGCTCGGTGGCTTCTCATGGCCGGATTGATCGCCGCCGCGGCGATCCTGGTCCATCTAGCCACCCTCCGTTTTCAGTTCTTGAGCTGGGACGACTCCTGGTACGTGACTCAGAATCCCTGGATCCGCGGCTGGTCCGCGGAGAATCTCCGTCACATCTTCACGAAACCCTACTTCGTGAGCTACATGCCGCTCCAGCTCGTCTCCTACGCGCTGGACTACAGCCTGTGGGGACTCCGGCCGTTCGGCTACCACCTGCAACAGGTGATTCTCCACGCCGTGGATTCCGTGCTCGCCTTCGAGCTGGTGAGGCGCCTGTACGGGCGGCTCCCCCTGGCCGCGGCGGCCGGCCTCCTGTTCGCCCTCCTTCCGGCCCACGTGGAATCCGTCGCATGGGTCTCCGCGCGCAAGGATGTCCTTTCCGCGGCGTTCCTGATTCCAGCCGTGCTCTTCTATCTGAGCGCGCGCGGAAAGCACTCGCTCCGGATGAAGCCCTACGTCGCTTCGATTCTCCTCTTTGCCCTGGCGGTTCTTTCCAAGGTGAACGTCGTGGTGATGCCGCTGTTCCTGGTGCTCGTGGATCTCGCGGTGCTCGAGCTCCCGCGTGGAGACGGGCGCTGGTGGACTCAGGTTCTCGGCAGCAAGGTTCCCTACGGGGTCATCGGCCTCGGAATCTCGGTGGTCAACTGGATCGTCGAGGTCAAGACCAAGGCAGCCTACGCCCGGGATCCGGCCCGATATCTCGTCCTGAAAGGGCATACGGCGTGGGATTACTTCTCGCACCTGACCGGGGTCCCGCGCCTGAACCCGATCTACGACACGCCTCCCATCACGCTCGACTTGGTCTCGGTCGTGGTCAGCATCACGGGACTTCTCATCCTACCCGCGCTCGTCTGGATCGGCTTGCGCCGCAAGGACCGCATGCTCGCCTGGGGAGCGGGCTGGATCTTCGTCATGCTCCTCCCCGCCATCTTCTTCCCCGTCCCCACCTACCTCGCCGACCGCTACTTGTACCTGGCCGCCCTGGGATTCTGCTGGCTCCTCGCGGCCGCGGTGCTCGCGCTCTGCGCCCGCGTGAAGCCGCGAGCGCTGGGAGCCGCGGCGGCGGTCGCGCTCCTGGCCGCCGTGGGCACCTTCTTCGCGCTGCGCGCGGCCCGGTACGACCGGATCTGGTCGAATTCGGAGAGCCTGTGGTCCTACACGATCCAGGCGAGCCAGGACTTTCGCGCGTACAACAACCTCGCGCGTGTCCGCATGGAGCAGAACCGCTGGGAGGACGCCGAGCGCCTCTTCAAGCTCGGCTCGCGGCAGGCGAACGTCACCTCGTGGGACGGACTCACGGCCGTCTACTACAAGACTGGTCGGCTCGCGGAGGCGCTCCAGGCGAACGACAAGGCCTTCCGGATGCACGCGCTCAAGGGAGAGGATCCGGTGGAGCTGGCGGAGCTCAACTACAAGCGTGGGACGATCGAGCTGGGGCAATCGCGGATCGACGAGGGGATTCGATCGCTCGAGGAAGCGCTGCGGCTGAACCCGCGCCATCCGGACGCGCGCCGCATGCTGGACGCGGCCCTGCAGGCGAAGCAGGGCCGCTAGCTCAGGGCGCCCTCGCGCCGCGGGGGCGGACTTCCTCGATCGCCGCGCTGAACCGCATGGATTCGATTCCTGCTTTCTCGCCCCGCGCGGGCGGGGTCAGGACCAGGTCCTCGATGATGAGAACACCCCTGCCCTCCTGGCCCACCCGTTCGATGTCCGCCTCGGTGACTTCACGCTCGGTCCCGGCGGGCTGGATCGAGCGGCCGACCCGGCGGGAAAAGATGAAATCCCGGGCCCGCTGGGGCGCGTTCACGTTGCCCTGATTCGGTCCGGCGTTCGCCTGGTTCCGGAAATGCCAGCCGTCGATGTCGCGTGGATTGGCGAAATGCAGCGGCGGCGTGAGGCGGGCCAGATTCTCTTCGGGGCGCGTGGTGTCGCGAACCACGATCTCCCATCCCTCTTCGGTCGGCTCGAGCGCCATGCGAAGCCCATCCCAGAGATCGCGCTGGAAACGTTCTCCCCGGTGGACCGAGCCATCGAATGATGTGGTGCGCCCGCGAACGAACGTGTGCTCGGGGCAGTTGTCGCAGCCCTCGCCGGCCAGGTCGAGCGTGTCCGGACCGAAGAACTCCGCGCTCATCCGGCGCTCGTAAGACTCGAACCATCCCTCGAAGTCCAGGAAGTCGGTCGTATCGGCGTCGACGCCTGCCTCCTCCGAGAAGAGGAAGCGGCCCTGGCAGAGAACGCTGTCCCGGGTATCGTGTCGCTGGTGGAATTCGTAGGTCAAGTCGGGGTTCAGGATCAGCGTCCTCGCGGCGCCCCTGGTCGTAGGGTCCGAGACGGCCACCGTCCCCTCGCTCTTCACCCAGAGCCAGGTGTCGAAGTACCGGCTGATGTCGGGAACGACCCCACCGTTGCCCGCGGGCTTAGGCAACGACGGGGCTCCACCGTCCCAGGCCGTGGAGACATGGGCGACGAGGAGCAGAAGCCCCCACGCGGGGACGAGCCTCCTCAGGGCGTGGAGACGCACGAGCCGCTCGCGATGAGCGACCGGTCGATCGCGCCCAGGTCGGGGCAGCCGCAAAGCGCCATCGAGAGCGACAGCTCCTGACGGAACATCTCCAGCACGCGCGTCACGCCCTCTTCGCCCCCGGCCGCGAGTCCCCAGAGGCAGGGCCGCCCGACCAGCACCGCGCGCGCGCCGAGCGCCAGCGCCTTGATCACGTCGGTCCCGCGCCGGACGCCGCCGTCCATGAACACCTCCGACCGGCCGGCGGCCGCCTCCACCACGTGAGGAAGAGCGCGGAGGGTAGCCTCCGCCCCGTCGAGCTGCCGTCCGCCATGGTTGGACACGATGATGCCGTCGACGCCACGCTCCACGGCGAGTACTGCGTCCTCGGCGGCAATGATGCCCTTGAGAAGGATGGGAAGCCGGGTCTCCTCGCGGAGCCACTCCACCGCGTCCCAGGTCAGCGAGCAGTCGAACTGGCGAACGGCGTATTCGTGGAAGCTCTCGCCCATCTCCGCGGCGTCGAATTCGACTCCTTCGAAGTTCCGCATCGTGATCCCGGAAGGAAGGCTGAACCGGTTCCTCACGTCCCGCTCGCGGCATCCGAGTCGGGGCGTGTCCACCGTGAGGCAGAGCGCGCGATAGCCCGCCCGCTCGGCTCTCCGGATCAGGTCCCGGGCCAGGCCGCGATCCTTGTACACGTAGAGCTGGTACCAGAGCGGACCGGTCGCGGCGTGGGCGATCTCCTCGATCGTGCAGGTGGCGATGGTGCTCGCCACCATGAGCGTGCGAGCGGCGCCCGCGGCCCGCGCGGTCGCCAGCTCGCCGTCCGGATGCGCGAGGCGGTGGAACGCGGTGGGCGCGATGAGCACCGGCATGGAGACGTGGGAGCCCAGCACCGACGCGGACGTATCGATGCGGCTCACGTCCACGAGCACGCGGGGCCGGAGGAACACCTCCGCGAAGGCGCCGCGGTTCGCCGCGAGCGTCCCCTCGTCCTCCGATCCGCCGGCGTAGTAGTCGTAGAAAGCGCGCTCCATGCGATCGCGCGCCACGCCCTCAAAATCCAGGACGTTGACGCACCCGTCCATCGCCGACGCGGGGGGAGGGACGCCTCGCAGCCGAGCCGACGGACGCCTCGGCGACCGCTTCTCGGGCGCAGGATTCCTAGGCCTTGTCGATGTCCTGGGCGAGGGTCGCTTCATTCGGCGGTGGCCTCCTCGATCACCCCACCCGCGAAGACCCGGTCGCCGTCGTAGAGAACGAGCGACTGCCCCGGCGTCATGGCACGCTGGGGTTCGGCGAAGGTGACCGTGGCGGTATTCTCCTCGCCCGGCGCGAGAGACGCCGGCGAAGGCGCGTGAAGGTAGCGGATCTTGCCGAGCAGCTCGCGAGATCCGTCGGGGCGGACCCCCGAGGTGTAGCTCACCCGCGAGATCCTGGCGCGGCGCTTCAGGAGCGCCTCCTCGCGGTCCACCGTGACCGTCCCGGTCTTGGCGTCGATCGCGCTCACGTACACCCTCGATCCCGCCGACACGTTGAGGCCGCGGCGCTGGCCGATGGTGAAGGAGTGGACGCCTTCGTGCCTGCCCAGCGTGCGTCCCGAGGAGTCGCGCAGGTCGCCGGGCTTGGACGCCGCGATGCGCTCTGGAAACCGCTTCTTCAGAAACTCGAGATAGGTCGTACCCTCCACGAAACAGATGTCCTGGCTCTCCCGCTTGTCCGCGACCGGAAGCGCCAGCTCGCGAGCCTTCTCGCGCACCTCGGCCTTGGGAAGATGCCCCAGCGGAAAGAGCGACTTGCGGAGCGTCGTCTGGGACAGTCCCCACAGCACATAGGACTGGTCCTTGGCCGGATCGTGCGCGCGCTCCAGCGTCGCGCGTCCCTCCTCGTCGAAGCCGCGGCGCGCGTAGTGCCCGGTGGCCACGTAGTCGCAGCCGAAGCTCTCGGCGCGGCGCATCAGCTCCCCGAACTTGAGCCAGTTGTTGCACTGGATGCATGGATTGGGAGTGCGCCCGGCGAGATACTCGCCCACGAAGTCCTCGATCACGTGCTCCCGGAAATCATCCTCGAGGTTCAGGACGTAATGCGCGAACCCCATGCGCCGCGCCACCGCGCGCGCGTCGTCGATCGCCTCCAGCGTGCAGCATCCGCGGCTGGGGCTCTGACCCTCGGAATAGCACCAGAGCTTCATCGTGACGCCGATGACCGTGTGACCCTGCTCGGCCAGGAGGGCTGCCGCAACTGCGGAATCGACGCCGCCGCTCATGGCAACCAGGATCGTCGATGGCTCGGCCGGAATGAAGTTGGTCACGGGAGCGGTCAGGAGGAGGCGGCGGGTGAGGCGGCGCGAATCTTGGAGACCACGGCGGGGAGGATCTCGAGCACGCGATCGATTTCCTGCTCGCTGCTACATCGCCCGAGGCTGAAGCGCACCGCGGCCTGCGCGACCTCGCGGGGAACGCCCATGGCGAGGAGCACGTGCGAAGGGTGTGAAGATCCGGCCTTGCAGGCGGCTCCGCTCGAGACCGCGATCCCCTTCATGTCGAGCGAGAGGATCAGGTGCTCGCCCTCGGCGCCCACGATCGAGAGGTGCGAAGTGTTGGGGACCCGCGTCGCCCTCGCCCCGTGGAGGATCACGTTGGGCACGCGGTCCATCAGGGACCGCTCGAGGCGGTCTCGCAGGCGTCCGATCCTGGGCGCGCTCTCGGCAAGCTCCGCGAGCGCCAGCTCCGAGGCCTTGCCGAGGCCGACGATGGCGGGCACGTTCTCGGTGCCGGGCCGCCGGCCCTTCTCGTGCTCGCCGCCGAACTGGAGCGGGACGGGCTTGAACCCGCGCTTCACGTAAAGCGCGCCCACGCCCTTCGGTCCGTAGAACTTGTGCCCCGCGATCGTGGCCATGGTCGCCTGCCAGGCCTCAACGTCGATCGGGATCTTGCCCGCCACCTGCACGGCGTCCACGTGGAAGGCGACGCCGCGCTTCGCGCAGGCGGCGCCGATCTCCGCCACCGGCTGCACGACGCCGGTCTCGTTGTTCGCGGCCATGACCGACACCAAGGCCGTGTCGGCGCGGATTGCCTCGGCCACCGTCTCGGCGTGAACAACGCCCTGCGCGTCGGGCTGAACCCGCGTCACCGTGTAGCCCTCGCGCTCCAGCGCGTCGGCCGCGTGGCGCACCGCGTCGTGCTCGATGGCGCTCACGATCACGTGGCGGCCCTTGAAGGGCAGCGCGCGCGCGCCGCCGATCACGCCCAGGTTGTCCGCCTCGGTTCCGCCGCTCGTGAATACGATCTCGGCGGGCGCGGCGTTCATGAGCGCCGCCACCTGTGCCCTGGCGTCCTCGATGCCGCCCTTGGCTTCCTGGCCGAAGGCGTGGGCGCTGGAGGCATTCCCGAAGTGCTCGCCGAAATAAGGAAGCATCGCCTCGATGACTTCGGGGCGGACCGGGGTGCTGGCATTGTGGTCGAGGTAGATGCGGGACATGGGCTGGGTCCTCCGGGACCCACTCAGGCTAACAAAGCAAAGGGGCCGAGCGCAACCACCGCCCGGCCCCGCATGGAATGCGTTTCGTGCCTTACTTGCCGCTCTCGGAGTCTTCCGCCTTGTCCTCGTCGGACTTCGTGGCCTCTTTCGCCTTCTCGACCGTCTCGGCGCCGGGGTGTCCCTCGGTTCCGGCCGCGGCCGCGGCGCCCGAAGCCTTCGGCTCCGCCGCCTTCATGTCCATGCCCGTGCCGCCGCCCATGCTCGACTTCACTTCGGCCGGCTTGCCAGCGGCGGGCTTGGAAGCCTCGGCCTTCTTCGGGCTGGCCATGCTCGCCGTGTAGGCGCCCTTGGACATGATCTTCACGCTCTTGAGCGTGGTCCAATCCAACGGCTTGCTGTTCTCGCCGGGCATCGACGGATTCGGTCCGGTCTGCGAATTCGCGATCTTGTCCAGCACGTCCATGCCGGAGATCAGGTGGCCGAAGCCGGTGTAGTGGTGGTCCAGGCTGGATGCGGTTCCGTGCATGACGAAGAACTGGGAGCCCGCGGAGTTCGGCGTGCCCGTGTTCGCCATGGAAAGAACACCCTTCACGTGCGGGTGATCGTTGAACTCATCGTTGATCGTGTAGCCGGGGCCGCCGGTTCCGAGATCCGATGCGCTCGCGTTCTTCGACTTGGGGTCCCCGCCCTGGATCATGAAACCCTTGATGATCCGGTGGAAGCCGGTGCCGTCGTAATAGCCCTGGCGCGCGAGCTTCTTGAAGTTCGCGACCGTGAGCGGGGCTTCCTTCTCCCAGAACTCGACGACCATCCGCCCCTTGGAGGTGTCGAGGACCGCCACCTCGTCGGAGGCACCCTTCGGCGCGGGCTTCATCGCCTTCGATGCGGGCTTCGCGGCCTTGGCGGCCGGAGCCTTTGCGACCGGAGCCTTCGCCATTGTCTCGTCGGCTGACGCGCCACCCGCAACGAGCATGCTCAGAGCCGCGCCGAACAGCGCACATCGGATTCCCTTCGAAAGCATCGATTCCTCCTCGGTCAAGGGTTCAGCCCGTAATGGGCGCTACTACTTCGATTGGAGCAATCGCACGATGCGATGCTGCCGTTCCAGCTCCCGCTTGGCGGCGTCGGTATACGCCGGGTCCACCAGAGCCTCCTCGAACACCGGGATGGCATCCGAGTGACGGCCCAGCTTGTCAAGGGCCTGAGCCCAGCAGAAATGCAGACATGCATTCGAGCTGTCGGCCGCGAGCCCCTCATGAGCAACCTTGATCGCGCTTTCGTACCGGTTTGCGTCGTAATACGCGTACGCCATGTTGCAGTAAACCCCTTTGTAGTTCTCCTTGTCCAGTCGGACAACCTCGCGGAACTGCTCGACGGCGCGGTCCACCTTGTTCGACTTGGCGTAAGCCTGAGCGAGATAATACCGGTCGACGGTCCCGAGCGAATCCCGGATCGCCTCGTAATGGCTGATCGCGAGCGGGTAGCGCTCTAACTTGAAGTTTACCCAGGCAAGCTGCTTTTTCGCCGACAAATCGAGGGGCGCGAGCTGCAAGAGCTTCGTATACGCTGCGGCCGCTTCGGCATAGAGCCCGGCGCGGATCGCGCAGTCGGCCAGCCCCCGTGTGATGTCGGCGTCACGGGGGTTCAGCTCCGCGGCCTTGTAATAGGCCGACATGGCCGCCGGACTCAGGCCCTGGCGAGAGTAGGCGTCCCCGAGCGCCTGGTGCACCCGTGAGAGCCCCGTCGGGTCGTCCCTCGCGATCCTCATGGATCGCGCGCAGATGTCCTCGGCCTCCGAGTATTCGCCGATCTCGGTGAGCGAGCGGGCGAGCGACAGGCGCGACTCCAGATCCTCGGGCGCGAGCGCGACGGCCTGCCGGTAGGCGCCCGCCGCGCGGTCCACGTCGCCGGTCGCCGCGTAGGCATCGCCGAGGGCCTGGAGCGCCGAAACCATCTGACCCGACGACTTGGTGGCCCTTTCCAATAAAGGAACCGCCTCGGAGTACCGGCCGCGCAGGACCGCGACCCTTCCCAAGCCCGCGACCGCCTCCAGCGATCCCGGATCCGCCTCGAGCGCGAGCCGGAAGGAATGCTCTGACTCGTCCAGCTGGCCGCGCTTCATCAAGTCGTTCCCCGCCTCGACGTCGCGCCGCGCCTCCTGCTGCCGCGACAGCGGCTTCTGTTGGGAGGCAGCGGACGTCTGCGATTCCGCGGGAAGGACGGCTCCTTCCGGCACCGCGCGGGGGCGGCCCTGGGAAGCACATCCGGCGCAAAGCAGGAACACGGTGATGGTCAGTGCGTGGGCGCTGCTGGAGGGATGCTTCAGCATGAGTCCGGGCCTCCTAGGGTCATGGCTCAAGCAGGCTCGCGGTATCGGCGGCTGGCTAGTGCTTCTCGGTCGTGACTCCGCTCGGCTGGATGATCTTGCTCTGCTGAGAAGCGAGAAAATCCTCGAGGATCTGGATGCTGCTCTTGGCGCTTTGCGCGACAACGGTCGTGGAGTCGATTGCGACGACCCGCTTCCAGTAGGTGAGCGCCATCTTGAAGATCTGAGCATCCGCGAACGCGACCCCCATGTTGTAGTTCGCTTCCTGATTCTTATCGTCGTACTGAAGCGCCTTGCGGTAGAGCGTCGTCGCTTCCGGAATCTTGCCCTGCGCGTACTCCGCGTTGGCCATGTTCGTGAGCGCGCGGACGTTCGTCGAGTCGATGGCCAGCGCCTTCTTGTATCCCTGCGCCGCCTCGTCCTGTTTTCCCAGCTCCGCCTGGATCAGGGCCATGCTGACCCACGCGTCCGCGAGCGGCGGAGTCAGCTCCGTGGCTCTCCGGAATTCGCTCAGCGCGTCGTCGCGGCGTCCCTTCGCGACGTAGTAGTTGCCCAGGTTGTAATGCGCCCCGGGGTCGGCGGGATTGATCTTGATCGCCTTCCGAAACTCGCCCACCGCGTCTTCCGGGCGCTTCTGGTCCATGTACACCGCGCCGAGGCTCACATGAGCCACAGAATTATTGGGCGCCATGGCGATCAGCTTCTTGAATGTGTTGACGGCGTCCTGATACTGGCCGGCCCGCCGATAGGCGCCCCCGAGCGCCAAGTAGGCAGAAGGATCTTTCGGCGATTTCTGTATTAGCTGAAGGCCTTCCTGCACCGAAATGATCGGGGCCGCGGCCGTGGATGCGGAATGCCTTGTCGAAGAAGCTTTGGAAGCTTTGGAAGCCTTGGAGGCGGCGATCTTGGTGGCCTTGGCCGGCTCGGATTCCGCCCGGATCGAGCCCGCCATGAGGATTAATGCAACGATACCTGCAATGAGGCCGCAGAGGGCGCTTCGACTACGGCACAGAGGGCTGCAAGGGATCATAGGTGTCTTTGTGGGTAAGGTGTCCAACGACGGGCTACGCTATCGATTCTGTACCCCGAAGTCAACCGGGTTCTCCCCTCGCCCAGGGCCGGAAAATGCCGTACGGAAGCCTCTGACGAGAGGCGGCGGGCCCTGGCATCCCCGCCTCCGAATTCTTGTCCGCCTTGACGATCACCATGAATCGCATCGTACTATCTCCTTGTGGATACCGGTCTTTAGGGCCCCGCAAACGCTACACCCAGGAGCGAACCATGTGCAGGAACATCCGGACGCTGTACAACTTCGACCCACCCACCACGGACGAGGATGTGCGCGCGGCCTCGCTCCAGTTCGTGCGGAAGATCAGCGGATTCACGAAGCCCTCGCAGTCGAATCAGAAGCCGTTCGATCGCGCTGTCACGGAGGTGGCGCGCGTCGCCCGCACGCTGCTCGACACCTTGACGACGACGGCCCCGCCGAAAGATAGGGAGGCCGAAGCCGCCAAGGCCAAAGCCCGGGCGAGAGAGCGATTCGGCGCCGCGTAGCGCGGAGAACCTCCGCCTGCGGGGCGGCGCTATGGCCGCCGGCGCCGAGACTACGCCCGCGCGGGTTCGTTTCCCGCCCGGCGCCGCCCGATCATGTGATCCAGACTGAATGGCCCCGCGCCGTTGCCCCACAGAAACAGGTAGATGAAGCAGAAGAGCACGGCGGGCTCTCCGTGATTCTGGATCGGCCAGAACCCGTGCGGAAAGTGTCCCATGAAGTAGGCGACCGCCATCTCCCCCGAGGCCAGGAACGCAACCGGGCGCGTGAAGAGCCCGAGGAGGATCAAGGCGCCGCCCACCAACTCGATCACGCCCGCGACATAAAGGAGCGGCGTCATCGGAACTCCAGCCGGCATTCCGCCGAACCAGCCCAGAAGCTTCATGCCGCCGGGGCAGATGAACAGGAGTCCCGCGATGATCCTCAGCAACGAATGAGTCGCGCCCGCCAGCCATTTCATGATGGGTGTCCTCCGTGATCCGTGGTGTGCCCAGCCCCTCGACCGCCCCCGAACTCCCTCGCCACTCTATCGCGCTGCTCGCCGGAATCGAAGGTCATCCTTCTCATCCCGGCTGCATCCGGTACTGCAGCGCCTCGGCGACGTGCTCGGTGAGCACGATCTCCGAGCCCGCCAGGTCGGCGATGGTGCGGGCCACCCGCCGGATCCGGACCACGCCGCGCGCGGTGATCCGGAACGCCTCCGCGGCGCGACGAACGAGCTGCCGCGACTGTGCGTCCAGCGGCGCGACTCGGTCCAGCGCCCGCGCGCCCAGCGCCGCGTTCCGCCCATCGCCGGGCGACCTCGCGGAGAAGGCCGCGCGGGCCCGCACGACGCGCTCGCGCACCACGGACGAAGCCTCGCCTGGGCCGACCGCGAAGAGGTCGTCCATCGGGACCGCCGGCACCTCGAGCATGAGATCGATCCGGTCCAGGATGGGTCCCGACACCTTGGACCAGTACCGCGCCGCGGCGCCGGGCGCGCACCGGCAGGTCCGTCTCGGGTCCCCTCGGGATCCGCAGGGGCATGGGTTCATGGCCGCCACCAGCGAGAACGCGGCCGGGAAGACAGTAGCTCCTCCGGCGCGGGCGATCGAGACGTAGCCCTCTTCCAGCGGCTGCCTCAGCGCCTCGAGCGCGTTCCGATGGAATTCGGCCAACTCGTCCAGGAAGAGGACTCCCCTGTGGGCCAGACTCACCTCCCCCGGGAGCGGCCCCCTGCCTCCGCCTACGAGCCCCGCGTCGGAGATCGTGTGGTGGGGAGCGCGAAACGGCGGGTCGAGGATCAGTCCGTCGCCCGGCGCGAGCCGGCCGGCTACCGAGTGGATGGTGCTGACCTCGACCGCCTCCTCGCGCGCGAGGGGCGGCAGGATTCCCGGCAGGCGCCGGGCGAGCATGGTCTTCCCGGCTCCCGGTGGTCCCACGAGGAGGATGTTGTGCCCACCCGCGGCGGCAATCTCCATCGCCCGCCGGGCCACGGCCTGCCCGCGCACCTCCGAGAGATCCGGAATCGCCTGGCGCGGCGCGGCACCTTCTCCGCCATCCGGCTCGCTCCGAGCGCGAAGCTCCGCGGCAGCGGGAGCGTCATCTCCCCGCAGCTCCCGCAGCGATTCCAGGGCCACGAAGGAGACGCCCCCGATCGCGCGGGCCTCGCGCGCGTTCTCGCGAGGGATGACGACGGGACCCCGACCCTCGCGCTTGGCGGCAGCCATGACCGCCAGGATTCCGCGCACGCCCCGCAAGGAGCCATCGAGCGCCAGCTCCCCCACGAACACGCCCTCCTCGAGGGCGGGCCCGCGGGGCACCTGCCCCGAGGCGAGGAGCAGCGCGACCGCGATGGGCAGATCGAAGCGGGCGCCTTCTTTTCTCACGTGCGCCGGCGCCAGGTTCACGATGATCTTCCGGGCCGGGAATTCGTATCCGCAGTTCCGGAGCGCGGCGAGCACGCGCTCGCGGCTCTCGCGCACCGCGGCGTCCGGCAGCCCCACGATCGAAAACGTGGGAAGGCCGGCGCCCAGGTCCGCCTCGACCTCGACGAACAGCCCCTCGATTCCCTGCGTGGCGCAGCTCGTGACACGTGCGAGCATGGATTTCGTTTCCGGGGGAGAGCGGGGCGAATGTGGAGAGGAGAGCGGGGTCTAGGCGAACGACTCGAACTTCTGCTTCAGATCCTCCAGGCTCGAGATCACGAGCGACGGCCTCACGGAGGCCGCGGCCCTCGCGTCGAAGGAATTCGGAATCGCGGTGACGTGGACGGCGACGAGCCCCAGGGCCCGCGCTCCCTCCACGTCGTGATAGAGCGAGTCGCCCACCATCGCGATCTCTCCGGGCGCAAGGTCCCAGCGGTCGAGCACCGTGCGAAACGCTTCGGCGCGCGGCTTCCGGATCCCGATGTCCGCCGACACGACGAGCGGATCGAACCGGCCGCTCCATCCCAGGATCCGCACCACCTCACGGACGTAGCGTCCGCTCGTCGCGTTGGAGAGCATTCCGATGCGAAGCCCCCTCGCTGCCAGGGATTCCAGGAGGTCCGCGGCGCCCGGCATCGGGCGCATCAGCTCCACCTCGGCCGTGAAGTATTCGTCGGTGGCGCGCCCGAGGACATCCTCATGCGGAGCCTCAAGGCCCAGATCCTCCAGCGTCCGGCGCAGCGAGAGGTCCGCCGTGATCTCGCGCGCCTCCTTCTCCGCGAGCGCGCGATTTTGCTCGCGCACGAGGAGGAAGCGCTCCACGAATCCCGCGATTTGCGACGCGTCGAGGACGCCCGCGCCGACGAGAAACGCCGCGAGCCGCTTCGACCCGGGCCCGGCGACCACGTCGGCGTAGTCGGTCCTCGCCGTGTGGAAGGCGGGGTCCAGGCGCACGAGCGTGTTCCCGTAATCGAAGATCACGCCGCGGATCCGGTTCACGTTCTTTGTCGGGTAGGGGTCTTGCCGACCGAGTCTTGCCGAGGTTCCATTGGAGGATTGAGACGTGCGGAGTGTAGACTGCGCGTCCGGAAGGTGTCAAGGTGCGCGGCTCACGGAGGAAGATGATGGCGGACACGATCGGAATCGTCGGAGGCGGCGCGCTGGGGACTCTGCTCGCGAACCGCTTCCTCGCCACGGGGGCGGACGTCCGCGTCGTGACCCGCTCGGGCGGATCGCGGCATGAGACCCTGAAGCGAGACCATCCCTCGATCCGCCTGGGATCGGACTTCGGCGCCCTCGCCGGAACCGACTTCGTGTTCCTCTGCGTGAAGGCGTTCCACACGGGCGACGTCGCGCGCTCCCTGGCCGGGCTGAAGCTCACGGATACCTCGGTCTGCTCGCTCCAGAACGGCTGGGGGAACATGGAAGTCCTGGACGAGGAGCTGCCTCGGCTTCCGCTGCTCGTGGGGGCCACATCGCTCGGAGCCTACCTGGACGGCCTGGGCCTTCTCCACGCGACCGAGCGCGGTACGACCGTGATCGCGCCGTGGCGGCCAGGCGACCTCACTGCCGCCGAGCGCGCCGCTTCGGCCTTGCGCTCCACCGGCCTTCTCGCCGAGGCGCGGCCCGACGCGCGCCACGTTCTCTGGCGCAAGCTGGTCCTGAATTCCGCGGTCAATCCCATCACGGCCATCGCCCACTGCGCGAACGGCGCCCTCGCTCAAGAGAAGGGCCTTTTCGAGATCGCGCGGCGCGCGGCGCTGGAGGCCACCCATGTGGGGGCGGCGCTCGGCATCGTGGATACCGATTTCGATCCCGAGGAGGCGCTGCGCGCCATCCTGCGCGAGACGGCCGGGAATCTATCGTCGATGCGCGAGGACCTCTCGCGAGGCCGGCGCACCGAGATCGAGGAAATCACCGGAGCGATCGTCCGCCTCGCGGGTGGCGCCGGAGTCCAGGCCCCGGTCCAGTCGGCGCTCCTCACGCTGGTCCGAGCCGCCGAGGGCCGCCTCGAGCAGCTCCTGCCGCGAAGCCGCCCGGCGTAGTCTCGCGCGCGAACGGCTCCCCGGAAATGAAACGGGGCGGCCCGTGAGGACCGCCCCGCTCTACCGCTTGCTTCGGAAGCCGCTTACTTCGCAACCACCAGCTGGCTCTTCACCGTGCGCTCGGCGGTCTGGAGGACGTAGAAGTACACGCCCGAGGCCACACGCGATCCGTTGCGCGAGGTTCCGTCCCAGGCGACCTCATGCGGTCCGGTACCCATGGACTGGTCGGCCAGCGTCTTCACGAGACGTCCTGTGACATCGTACACGTTGAGCTTCACGCTGCCCGGCTTGCTCAGCTCGAAGCTGATGACCGTGCTGGGATTGAACGGATTGGGGCTCGCGCGAGAAAAGTCGAGGTTCCCCTCGTCTCCCTTCGCAAGCTCGCCCGCGCCGCCCTTCACAACCACGACGTCGACGCTGGCCCGGAAAGAGCCGCCGCCGGACAGATCCCCGCTGATGACCACGGTAACCGACTGCCGTCCGTCGGGAAGGCTCCCGAACAGGATGCGGAGCTGATCCTTCGAGAAACAGACCTCGAGACGCGGGGAGCAATCCTCCCTCGTGACGAGCCTGGTGAAACTCGGGTGGATGGACGTCCCGTTGTAGGTCGCGAGGATTGTCGAGGTAATGATGTCGTTCAGACTGAAGGAGTGTGCGGTCGGCTCCAGCTCGACACACCAGAAGGGCTTGGATGAGTTGAGCCGGATGACGCGATCTCCACCGTTGATGAAGGCGTTTGCCTCGAACGCGGCGCTCACGTTGTTCACCGTGATCGTGAACGACTTGTCATCGCTCAGGGAGCCGTCGCTCGCGCGAACGGTCGCCCCGTACGTCCCGGCGTCGGCAAAGCCAGGAGCCAGGTGGACGTTCCCCGTCGTGGCGTTGGTCGTCGTCACTGTCATGAACCCAGGGCCTCCGACCTTCGAGAACGTGAGCGCATCGCCGTCAGGATCGGTGGCGCTCAACAACTGATTCGCGGTGGCGCCTTCGTTCACCGTCATATCGGCCGGCTGCGTGAGGACCGGGGTCCGGTTCGGCTGCGCCGCCGGGTTGACGGTGATCGTGAAGCTCTTCGTGTCGCTCGACGTCCCATCGCTGGCGGAAGCCGAAGCGGAGTAGGGCGAACCCGCCACATCCCCGACCGTCGGCGCGAGATGGATGCTCCCCGTGGTGGCGTTGGTCGTCGACACGGTCAGGAACGTCGGACCGGTCGCCTTGCTGAACGTGAGCGCGTCACCGTCGGGATCCGAGCCGGTGATGACCTGATCCGCCGTCGCTCCCGCGGTCACGGTCATGTTCGCGATCACGTTGAGCGTCGGCGCGCGATTCACATTGTTCACCGTGATCGTGAGCGACTTGTTGCTGCTGAGCGACCCGTCACTGGCGCGAACCGTCGCCGCCGCCGTCCCGGCATCCGAGAACCCCGGCGCCAGGTGGATATTCCCCGTCGCCGTCCCCGTGCCCGCCGTCGTCGTGGTGACCGACGCGTAGGTCGGG
>JAYWED010000020.1:0-31527 GCA_043779525.1 Candidatus Eiseniibacteriota bacterium
TCCATCGCCGCCTCGAGCCCGCGGAGCGGGTCGACCTCGACGATGATCACGTTCGCGCCCATGCCCCGGAATCGCGACGCGACCCCCCGCCCGACCCAGCCGTACCCGGCCACGACCGCCGTCTTGCCGGCGATGAGGATGTTGGTGGCGCGGAGCAGGCCGTCGATGGCGGACTGACCGGTGCCGTACTGGTTGTCGAACATGTGCTTGGTGCGGGCTTCGTTCACCGCAACGATCGGATACGCAAGGACGCCCTCGGCGGTCATCGCCCGAAGGCGGATCACGCCGGTGGTCGTCTCCTCGGTGCCCGCGATCACGCTTCCGATCGCGTCGCCGCGCTTCGTGTGCAGCACGGTGACCAGGTCGGCGCCGTCGTCCATCGTGAAGTGGGGCTTCAGGTCGATCGTGGCGCCTATATGGTTGTAGTAGGTATCGGAGTCCTCGCCCTTGATCGCGAAGGTCGCGATGCCGTAGCGGTGCACGAGCGCCGCCGCCACCTCGTCCTGGGTGGAGAGCGGGTTGCTGGCGCAGAGCGCGATCTCGGCGCCCCCCGCTTTCAGCGTCAGCATGAGGTTCGCCGTTTCGGTCGTGACGTGGAGGCAGGCGGCGAGCCGCTTGCCCTGGAAGGGACGCTCGCGCTCGAAGCGGGCGCGGATCTGCCGGAGCACCGGCATCTCGCGCTCGGCCCACTCGATCCGGTTGACGCCCGCCTCGGCGAGCTTTGAATCCTTGACGTGTCCCTGGGCGCTCATGGTCGCGGCTTCGCTAGGCGTCACGCTTCAAATCCTCCACGCGGTCGAGCAGCTCCCAGCGGAAGCCTTCGTTCTCGCGTCCAAAGTGCCCGTAGGCGGCGGTCTTCTTGTAGATCGGTTTGCGTAGATCGAGGTGCTCGATGATTCCCTTCGGCCTGAGATCGAAGTGGCGGCGGACCAGCTCCTCCAGCCGCGTGTCCGGCACCTTCCCGGTGCCATGCGAATCCACCATCACCGAGACGGGCTGCTCCACGCCGATGGCGTAGGCGACTTGAACCGTGCACCGGTCTGCCAGACCCGAGCCCACGATGTTCTTGGCGACGTGGCGAGCGGCGTAGGAGCCGGAGCGGTCCACCTTCGAGGGGTCCTTCCCGCTGAAGCACCCGCCGCCGTGCCCTCCGAATCCACCGTAGCTGTCCACGATGATCTTGCGGCCCGTGAGGCCCGTGTCCGCGCGCGGCCCGCCCATCACGAAGCGTCCGGTGGGGTTGATGAGGTAGATGGGCTCGCTCTCGATCATCTCGCGGGGCAGCACGGGCCGGATCACCTCGGAGGCGATGCGGTCGATGAACCGCTTGTACTCACCCGGAGGCATGTCCGCGTGCTGCGTGGAGAGCACCACCGTGCTCACCCGCCGCGGCCTGCCGTCCTCGTATTCCACGGTGACCTGGGATTTGCCGTCGGGCCGCAGCTCCGGGAAATTTCCGGAGCGGCGCGCCCGGGCCAGAGAGCGCGTGAGGGCGTGCGCGAGCTGGATCGGAAGCGGCATCAGCTCGGGCGTCTCCCGTACGGCGTAGCCGAACATGAGTCCCTGGTCTCCCGCCCCCGCCCGGTCGACGCCGAGTGCGATGTCCTTGGACTGCTCGTCGATGCTCGTCAGGACCGAGCAGGTCTCATGATCGAATCCGATGGCCGGGTTGTCGTAGCCGATCTCCTTGATCGTCTCGCGGACGACCTTGGGAATGTCGACGTAGCACTTGGTGGTGATCTCCCCCGCGACCAGGGCGAGGCCGGTGGTGACCAGAGTTTCGCACGCGACCCGGCCGTTGGGGTCCTGCGAGAGGATGGAATCCAGGATGGCGTCGGAGATCTGATCCGCCACCTTGTCCGGATGGCCTTCCGTCACCGATTCGCTGCTGAACGCGTAACGCTTCTGGGTCATCGGCTGCTTCTTGGTCTCGATCCTGGTTTGCGTCGCCGGAGCTGTCACGAGTACTCCACTTCGGAAGAGTCGCCCACGTTTAAGCGCTGGTACGCGCCGCGCACCACCGCGTTCTCCCCAACCACCGAACCTTCCAGCAGAATGTCTTCCACGGTCGCCCCGTCGTTCACGATGGAATTCCGGACCACCGCCCGGCGCACCTTGGCGCCAGGCCCGATCGTGACGTGCGGCCCGATGACGGCCTCCGCGACATCCGCGGTGGGGTCCAGGGCCACAGGGGGCAAAACAACGACCCCCTCGCGACATACAGGCTTCGCGAGCTGGTCCAGCAATGCCCGATTGGTTTCGAGAAGGGTCTCGGTTTTGCCGCAATCATACCAGCCCGCGACCGGAAAGGGGCGGAGTTCCTCGCCGCGCTGGATCAGGAGATCGAGCGCGTCGGTGAGCTGCACTTCCCCCCGGGTCAGGCGCCCTTCCCGAACGTTCGTTTCCAGACATTCAAAGAGAAGGGGCCCGTTCTCGATGTAGTAGAGCCCCACGAGCGCCAGCTTCGAGACAGGCTGATCCGGCTTCTCCACGAGCTTGACGATCTTGCCGTCGCGGACCAGCGCGACGCCAAACCGCCGGGGATCCTCAACTTCGCTCAGACCGACGCGAGATCCGTCCCGCACCAGCTCGCCGACGTCCGCCTGAACGATGGTGTCGCCCAGGACGATGAGGAGCGGTGCAAAGCCTGCCGCGGCCTTCGCCTGTCCCACCGCGTGTCCCAGGCCCAGAGGCTCCGCTTGAACCACGCACTCGATCCTGAGATCGGTCCTCGAGGCGGCGTAGCCGCGAATCCGGTCTCCCTGCGCTCCGGGCGAGACGACGAGAATCACGCGCTCGGGCGCCGCCGCCTTGAGCTGATCCAGGATATGGCCCAGGATCGGCTTTCCGGCGACCAGGAGGAGCGCCTTGGGCGTCGTGTGCGTGTGCGGCCGAAGCCGCGTTCCGGCGCCCGCGACCGGCACGATGGCGACCGGTCTCACTTCGCGAGGGCCCGCTTGAGCGCGGCCACCCCGGGCAGCGCGCTGGGATCCGCGCCGTTTCGAAGCGCCAGGTAGTAACTCACGAAATCCCCGAGCGACACACCCCCGAGTATCCGCGCCATCGGATCGCTCCCCTCCAGCTTCACGGTCTCCACGTGGATGTCGCGCTTTCTCAGATAGGCCGCCAGCCAATCGAACCGCCGCGCGATCCTCGGATGGTCCCCTGAGTCGCGGATCAGGACGGCCGCGATCTTGCCGATCACGCCGCGCGGATTCACGAATCCGTCCACCTCGTTGTGGCTCATCTCGGGAAGGATGGAGACCCAGGCCAGGTGCTTCGAATTTTCGTTCAGCTGTCCCTTCCAGCGCCACGCGACCGGCTCGGCGGTGCGGTGGTTCGCAATCAGCATGACCGGATGCCCGCTAAGGCGTATCGCAATTTGTTTTGCCGGGTTGCGGGACCCTAACACATCAGGCGAGAACGCGGTAGCCGCCTTCTCCTGGAGCGCTTCGGCGGCGGCCGTGAGGCGCGGGCCGGCGTCGGCCAGGACGCCCAGGTGGTGGGCGATGTGGGCCAGCGTGGAAAAGGAGTAGCCCAGCGCGGCGCGCGGCGGAAACCCGCCGGGAAGGATGGCGAGCGGCATCCCGTCTCCCGACGCGCGCTGGGCCAGCGACCCCCCGGAGGCAATCACGGCGGCGCGACAACCCGTCCTGCGTAGGGCGCGATAGGCGCACAGGGTCTCCTCGGTCTCCCCCGAATAGGAGGAGAAGAGAAGAAAGTCCTCGGGAGCGATCCAGGAAGGAAGCTCGTAGTGGCGGACGACGTGAACCGGAACGGTCCCCTCGCGGTCGGCGAGGATGCGAAGCAGGTCCCCCGCGATCGCCGAGCCGCCCATCCCGACCAGCACGAAGCTGCGCGGGCGATGGGGCTCGATCCTCCGCACGGCATCCGCGGCGATCCCCGCTCCCGCCAGGAGCTGCGCCGGAAACCCCTCGATCTTGGCGCGCATACCCTCCGGATCGAGGCGTTCGATCCGCGCGCGCGAGTCGAGCGGGACCTTGGCCTTGGGCCTGGCGGCCTTGGCTTTCGCTCGCGGTCGGGGCCTCATGCCGGCAGAAAGATCCCGGGATAGCGCCGGCTCATGAACTCGGTCACGACGGTGCGCACCTCGGTCGGTGTGGAGAGGCTCATGCACCGGTCCGCCAGCTCGCGCGCTTCCGGATAGGTGGCGGCGCGAACGATCGTCTTGATCTCCGGCACGAGATACGGGCTCACGCTGAACTCCTCGAGGCCCAGACCCACGAGCAGGAGCGCGTAGAGCGGCTCGCCCGCCATTTCCCCGCAGATCCCGACCGGGATTCCGGCCCGATGCCCGCCCTCCACGACAGCCTTGATGGCGCGAAGCACGGCGGGATGGAGCGGCTCGTAGATCTCGGCGATCGCCTCGTTCCCGCGGTCCACGGCGAGGGTGTACTGGATCAGGTCGTTCGTCCCGATGCTCGCGAAGTCCGCCTCCTGGGCGAGCTGGTCGATGCTGAAGACGGAGGCGGGCGTCTCGACCATGATCCCGAGGGGAACGTTCTGGGCCATGGGGATTCCCTCATTGCGCAGCTGCAGCTTCACGCGGCCGACGATCTCGCGCGCGCGGCGCAGGTCCTCGAGCCCGAGGACCATCGGAAACATGATCCGCACGTTTCCGTAGGCCGAAGCGCGGAAGATCGCGCGAAGCTGCGTGTGAAAGATCTCTTCCCGCCGCAGAGAGAAGCGCAGGCCGCGCATGCCGAGAAACGGATTCTTCTCGATCGGCGTTCCCAGATAGGAGGCGAACTTGTCCCCGCCCACGTCCAGCGTCCGGATGTTGACCGGACGCGGATTCATCGCTTCCGCAATCGAGCGGTACGCGTTGAACTGGGCGTCTTCAGTCGGAAGCTGCTTCCGGGTGAGATAGAAGAATTCCGTCCGATAGAGCCCGATCCCGTCGGCGCCGTTTTCCAGGACGCTCGGAAGCTCCTCGGGCACCTCGAGGTTCGCGCCCAGGCCGATGGGCCGTCCGTCAAGGGTCTGACAACGCAGATCCTTGAGCTCGGTGAGCTTCGCGGCCAGCTCCCGGTACCGCTCCCGCTTCCGCTGGTGCTCCAGGAGCGTCTCCTCGTCCGGATCGAAGATCGCGATCCCCCGCGTCCCGTCCACGATCGCGATGGCGCCCTGCTGCGCCGAGTTGATCGCTCCCTTGACGCCCACGACGGCGGGGATTCCCCGGGCGCGGGCCATGATGGCCGTGTGCGACGTGCGTCCGCCGAGATCGGTCGCGAAGCCGAGCGCCATGTTTCGCGGGAGGAGCGCCATCTCGCTCGGAGGCAGGTCGTTCGCGACGATGAGGGAGGGTTGGGAGAGGTCGCGAAGCGAATGGGCCCGGATGCCGCCCAGATGCGTGAGCACGCGGCGGCGCACGTCGCGGACGTCGATCGAGCGGCCCCGGTAGTATTCGGCGTCCGCTTCGTCCAGGCGCGCGGCCACGGCAGTCAAGATTTTCCGATAAGCATACGCGGCGGGCTTGCGATCGCGCTGGATCGCGGCGAGCGTCTGCTCGGCGGCCTCGGGGTCACCAAGAATATCGATCTGCGCGTCGAGAATCCGCGCCTGCTCCTCGCCGGTCTCGAGCGCGATCTTCTCGCGCAGCTCGCGGACTTCCTGCAGGCTGTCCTCGATCGCCTTCCGGAAGCGGTCCTGCTCCGCGGCGAGCGCCTGGGGCGCTAAATCCCCGTCCTGGACCTCGATCTCCTCCGGATCCACGATGTGGATGGGGCCGATTCCGATTCCCGGCGACGCGGCGATCCCTTGAAGCAGCGTCATTCCTCACCAAACTTGTTGTTCACCACGCGGACCAGAGCCTCCAGGGCTTCCTGCTCGTCCTTGCCGTCCGCCTTGAGCGTGATCTTCGCTCCCATCTCGGCCGCGAGCATCATCACTCCCAGGATGCTCTTGCCGTTCACCTCGAGGCCATCCCGCGCGACGAGCACGTGCGATGTGAACTTCGCCGCCTCCTTGACGAATACGGAACAGGCGCGCGCATGAAGCCCGAGGCGGTTCTGAATCGTCACCATCTGCTCGACCATCCGTGCGTGGCCCTCTAGACGCGTGTCGAAACGATCAGGGCCACGAGGGCCGCGGCGAGCGCGATCTCGACGCTCCGTCCGGGCCACCGCTTGAGCCCCGCGGCGGTCGCGAACAAGCCGAGCGCGAACGGCGCCAGAACCCATGCCGTGTGCGTGGGGCCCAGGCCGGCCGGATCGGCGCTCTCGGTCATCGGCCGGAGCGTGAGAACGATCAGGGATCCGAACAGGAACGCGCTCACCCGCTCGAAGAAACGCTTCAGCTCCGCGAGCTTCAGCGAGCGGAGAAGCTTCGCCGGTTCGTCCGCGAGCGCGTATCCGCGCGAAACGCCGGCCAGGCGAAATCGCAATGCGACGGCATTGTACGTCAAAAGCACGAGGAACGGACAGGCCAGCACGCGGAGGTCCGGGCCGAGCCCTTTGGCCAGCGGAAGGAGGGCCATTCCCAAGATCCCGGCCAGGCCAGCGAGCGGCCTCAGGGTGACCCAGAAGAGCGGATCGCCGAGCGCGGCGAGCGGACTTGCCAGCGACCGCTTGGCCGTCTCGATCTGCGCGTCGTCGATCGGGGCTCCCTGCGCGCGCCGCTCCTCGAGCCGCGCGGCCACCCCGAGCACATACCCGGCCAGCACCGGGTGCGTGCCGAAAAACCCCATATGGCGGGCGATCGCTCTCCCCCGCTCCGCCGCGGTCGCATACAGACGCATGAAGACCGGGACGAGCGCGAACGCGAATCCCGGTCCCTGCTGGCGTTCCGTAGAAAAGAGGGCCTGGATGTAGAGCGAGCGCGAGGACACCCTCGCGAGATCCATGCCGCGAAGCCGGGGCGGCGGTGGCGGCGCGGACGCGGGCGTCAGCTCCGGCGATGGGTCGATCACGGCGCGCCTCCGTGCATGCGGAACAAGACGAAGATCGCGACGAGGGCGCCAAGAGCTGCCCACCGGAACCCCTGCCGCGGCGTGCGGACATGGGTATGGAACCCAGCGCCGTAGGCGGCTCCGAGGAGCACGGCGAAGATCAGCCCCGCGCGCGTCCCCGTCACGATCCGCGCCACATGGGGAAGGACGAGCGCCGCGGCGCTCATGCCCGCGACCGTCGCGGCCGCGGACCAGGTCGCGCCCCGAAGGAAAAGGAGCCCCACCCCACGCCAGTAGAGCGCTTCGAAGGAACCAATCTTTCCCTGGAGCGCCAGATCCTCGGCGCGCCTGGAGAGGATCTGGTTCCGGACGCGCAGCGGCGTCTCCATCCAGCCTCCGGCGACCGCGGACAAGAGCCCGGCGACCGTTCCCACCAAGACCCAGAGGATCCCGCCCGTCGTGAGCGGCAGGTACGGGTGCAGCCGCTCGAGGCCGAGAATCGCCACAGAAGCGCCGACGACCCCGGCGGTCGCGGCATCGCGGGGCCGCTGCGCCGCGGGGAGCGACGGATCGGTCAGGAGAAGCTGGAGCAGGACTCCGACGCCCAGCGGAATCCGAAGCGCCCACAGCTCCCACGCAGGCCCCGGATTCAGGAGCGCGCCCGCGAGGCACGCGCCGACGAGCGGCTGGCCGAGCATCAGGTTCCAGCCCGCGGACCGGTCGGTGGCCAGGATTCCACCCAGGAGGGCGACGCGCAGAAGCTCAGAGAGCATCGCCGGCCTCCTCGACCCGGACACGGATCCGGACCGGCGTCGCGTCTCCTGCGTCCTTGAATCCCACGACGAACGCGGTGCCCTGGTACACGCGCTCGGCGCCCGCCTCGGAAAGGGAGACGGTCTCGAGCGGCGACCACTCCACCCGGGCCGCGGGGGCGAAGAAAAGGGTCAGGCCAAGGCGCAGGTATTCCGAATCCTCGAGCCGAAGCGAGGCCACGTCGTCCGCTTCGCCGGAGGATCCGGGCGCCATGGTCCGCGCCTTCGCTCCCTCGATCGTCAGGCGGCGTCCGGGCGCATCCGGCGTGAGGAGGCTCAGGTTCCATTCGCTGACGAGCCAGCCATGAGCCGGCGCTCCGGTGAACCGCACCTCGAACTCGCTCTCGTCTTTGCCCGGAGCGATCTCCTTCTTCACCGCGGCGATCGAAGGCCCGCCCGAATGAAGCTGGACGCGCGGCGGATCCATCCCCTCCGCGACGTCTGTGGCCGCGAACGGCAGTCCCACCGGGCCGCGCCCGATCGCGTTCCGAAGGCCGCCCGCCGCCGCCACGTCCTTCGCCGAGAGGATCCACTCCTGCGACGCGTGGCGCGGCCGCTCGTCGTATTCGAGGAGCCGCTCCAGCCCCGGCTCCTTCACCGAGATCACGCCGTGGATCGTCTCGGGCGCTCCTCCCTCTCCGTGCTCCGTTCCACGCTCCCCTCCGGCCCGCGCTTCCACGCGCTCCGCGCGGCGCGACGCTTCCTCGACGCGCACGTGATAGGCTTCGCGCCTGCGCGCGATGGCGCACGCGAAGTCGAACGGCCGGCCGCGCTCCGCGATCTCCACGATCGCGCCCGTGTCTCTCGCAACCGCCACGCTGGTCCGCGAGGACTTGAGCCGGATCTCCTCATCCCCTTCCTCCAGGGTCCAGCCGTCCGAATTTCCGCGCAGCGCGTCCGCGAGGGAATCGGCGCGAAGCATGTGCGCGCGGACCGCCTCGCGCAGATGCGGCAGGTAAAATCCACCGAAGACCCCATGCCAGTAGGAGCAATTGCACTGCGCGCGATGGATCTCCCTCCTCGCTTCGTCGTACGGATCCTTCGCGAGGCATGAATGGCGAGCCTGCTCGATCCGGGCGCTCAGCTCCGAGACGCGCCGGTGAAGCCGCCGCGATTCGGGATAGCGGGCGAAAAACTCCCGCCAGGTGCCGGTCGCGATCCGGCGCGCCAGGTCCGGCTTGCCCTGGGCATCCAGCCAGTGCTGCTCCCCTTCGACCCGCGCCTGCGTCTCGGGCGGGAGCGCCCAGAGCATCATCTCGGGATAGCTCGCCGACGGGAGCGCGATCCGCTGCGTGGGCCGCGCGTGGTCCCACGCGTCACCCAACGGAACGCACTCGACCCCGCGGCGCTCCTCGAGCGCCGTGAGCCATGCCGTGAGCCATCCCTGGCCGTAGACCCACTCGTGCGTGTGGGGCCAGATCCCGAATTTCTCCCCGTCGTCTCCGAACACGCGCGTTCCCGAACCCGATCCCGGGCTCCCGCGAAGCCATTCCAGGAGCTCGGGGACGGGCTGGAACGGGATCCGGTAGCGAAGCTCGCGCTCGATCGGGAAGACGCCGACTCTCCCCATGGTGGACTCGACCCAATAGGGCTCCGTGAGCCGGCCTTGATCCGCGCCCGCGAGGAGAAAATGGTGATCGTCGAGGAGCGTGTACTCGATCCCGGCGCGCGCGAGCGCGTCCGGAAGGTCCGGCTCCCAGACACGCTCGGCCAGCCAGGCGCCGCGCGGCGTCACGCCGAAGCGCGTCATGAGATACGCGGCCATCCGCTCGAGCTGTCCTGCCTGATCCCAGGGCGGAATGACCGCGAGGATCGGCTCGTAGAAAGCGCCCGACAAAAGCTCCACCTGGCCGCGCGTGACGAGCGCGCCGAGCGCGTCGAGAAGGGCTCCATCGTTGGATTCGAGCCACTCGAGGAGCGGCCCCGACCAGTGCATGGAGAGCCGCACGCCCGGATGGCGCGCGAGCGCATCGAGAAAGGGCCGGTACGCGCGCTCCACAGCTTCGGCGAAAACGGAGTCGAAATTTCCGACGGGCTGGTGATTGTGAATGGCGATCGCGATCCGGACCGGCGCCGGAGCGGAGCCGGTCACGAAGCGCTCCCGATCAAGGGCTCGAGACGGTGCGCGGGATTGGTCGGGAGGTCTTGCGCGGTGAGCCGGACGCCGAGCGCCGCGAGCGCGCGCAGCATCTCGCGATCGGTGGCGTCCAGGTAGACGTAGGGAAGGAGCGCCGACTTGCCGGCGGCGTGGTGGAGCCCGCCCACGTTCAGCTCTTCCAGCGGGAATCCCCCTTCCTTGAGCCGGAGCACATCCAGAATTCCCGGGAACAGGAGCATCGAGCGCTCGGCGAGAATCGTGGCCCGCGTGGAATCGAGGAGCGTCTCGGCGACCGAGAGCGCCTGCGCCCGCGTGCCCTCGGGGGCCGCGAAGAGATAGAGGTCCGCGCGCGCCGGATCGGCGCGGAGGGAGTCGGAGACGATACCGATCCAGGTGGGCATGAGCGCGCGACCCCAACCGTGCACCACCTGGCCGTGGATCAGGCGGTCATCGACCCTCGCGAGCAGGAGCGGCACGCTAGGAGACGGTGATTCCTGCTTTCCCCTTGGCTTCCAGGCGCGGCAGAAGCTCGTCCAAGGGGAGCGTCTCGCGGTAGTGGAAGAACTCGAGAAGCATCGGGAGGTTGACGCCGGTCACCTTGCGCACGGTCCGCGCGCCATGGTCGGCCCGGCGCGAGGCGATGCCGCAGCTTCCCGCGGCCAGGTCAGTGAAGACCACGACCGGACGCTCCACCGGCACGTCGCGAACGCCCTCCTCGATGGCACGGCTCAAGGCCTCGCCGGATAACCCGTCGTTGCTCAGCACGCGCACGTCCGGCTGCGCGCCCAGGATCCCCTCCACCGTGCGGAGAAGCTCGGAGCCCAGCGCCCCGTGGGTCACGAGGAATCCCACCGGCCGTTGCGTCTCAGGCATGGGATTCATGGACGATCACTCCGTGTCGTCGCGAACCAGTGGATTGGCGAGAAGCTTGGATCGCATGCTCTCGATGAGCCGTTCGTTCAGCGCGCGGGCCGGATGGTAGCCGTAGACCTTCACCAGATGGTTGAGCGCGATCACCTCGCCGATGACCGTGATGTTCTTCCCCGGAAGGATCGGGACCGTCACGAGCGGGATCTCCGAATCGAGGTAGCGCGCGTGCAGGTCGTCCAGACCCAGGCGCTCGTACTCCACCTTGCTGTCCCACTCCGTTAGATGCACCTCGACCTCCACGCGCTTCTGTCCCCGGATCGCGCGGATGCCGAAGATGGCCTGGACGTCGATGACCCCAAGCCCCCGGATCTCCATGGTGTGCTTCAGCACCTCGTTACACGAGCCGATGAGGATGTCGCCGTGGCGCCGCGTGATCCGGACCACGTCGTCCGCCACGAGACGATGGCCGCGCTCGACCAGATCCAGCGCCGTCTCACTCTTGCCGATGCCGCTCCGCCCGGTGAAGAGGAGCCCGACGCCGTAGACGTCGACCAGCGAGGCATGGACGGTGACCGACGGAGCGAAGACCCAGTCCAGGTAACCGGTGAGCTGATGGATGAAGGGCGTCGTGTCCAGAGGTGTCCCGAGCAGCGGCACCTGGTTCCGGTCGGCGCGCTCGAGAAGTCCTTCCGGAAGGGCGAGCCCCTTGGTCACGATGATCCCCGGCATGGCGAACTGGAAGAGGCGGTCCAGCGCCTCCGCCCGGCCCTGCGCGCTCAGGGCGCCGAGATAGGCGATCTCGGTGCGGCCCAGGATCTGGATCCGCTCGAAGAGGAAATTCTCGGGATAGCCCATGAGGGCCATGCCCGGACGATTGATGTCGCTGATCGTGATCGGGACGCGGGATTCGAGCCCCTTGGTCAGCACCTCGAGCGAGAGGGTCTCGCGCTGCTGCTCGAAGAGCTGCTCGATGGTGATCTGTGTGGTGCTAATCGAGCTCAAGCAATCCCACCCGCCCATGCTCCAGGCGATAAGCGATCCGCGTGCCCCCGCCATCCGACTCCGAGAAGACCAGCAGCGGGAGGCGGCTCTTGAGCAGCATCCGGACAGCCTGGTCCTCGGTCATCGTTCGCGGCTTCGGCTTCGACCGGACGATCTCGGTCCCGTTCCGCCCCTTCACCTCCGTGTCCTCCAGAAGCGCCGCGGCGACGTCCTCCTTGCGCGGCGACCGTCCGTTCTTCTTCTTGTGGTCCTTGAGCTGCTCCTTGCGCCGTTTCAGCGCCCGCTCCTGCTTCTCCAGCACCGCGTCCAGAGCCACGCGGGCGTCCGGATCCTGTGCCTTCCCCGTCGTGTCCAGGCCGTTTCCGAAGATGCGGAGCTCCGCCTGGTGGCGGTAGCCCTCCTCGGTCACGGTGAGCTGTGCGCTGATCAGGTGCGAGAAATAGCGCTGCAGCTTCTCGATCCTCCGTTCCGCGTACTCGCGGAAATCCGGAGTCACCTTCCAGTGCCGTCCCTTGATCGTGATCTCCATCATCGCCCCCTGAATGGGCCCTGGGCCCTATCGATATTCATGTCATGCATAGCGGCGACGGGCCCGGGCGGGCAGGATGCGCAGCGCCTCCCGGTATTTTGCCACCGTCCTCCGCGCGATCTTGAGACCCTGCTCGTGCAGGAGCTCCGCGATCCGCTGGTCGCTCAGCGGCTCGCGCTTGTCCTCTCCCTGAATCAGCTGCGAGATCTTTCCCTTCGCGACCTTCGCCGAGACGTCGTCTCCGTCCTCGGTCTGGAGGCCGCTCGAGAAGAAATACTTCAGCTCGAAGACGCCTCGAGGCGTCTGGACGTACTTGTTGGTGGTGACGCGGCTCACGGTCGACTCGTGCATGCCGATCTGGTTCGCGATCTGCTGCAGGGTGAGAGGCCTCAAGCCCTCGACCCCCTTCTCGAAGAACTCGCGTTGCTCCTCCACGATCCGGCGCATGACCTTGATCATGGTCTTTCTCCGCTGCTCGATCGTCTGGATGAGCCACTTGGCGGAGTTGAGCTTCTCCGTGATGTACTTCCGGGTCGTGTCCTCCACCGAGCCCTTGTTCCGCAGCATTTGCTGGTACGCATTGCTGATGCGAAGTCTCGGTACGTTCCGATCGTTCAGCGCCACGACGAAGTCCTCGCCCACGCGCTCCACGATGAGATCCGGAGTCACGTAACGGGTCTCCTCGGCCGCGATCTCCTGGGCAGGGCGAGGGTCCAGGGTGCCGATGGTGTCGCTGGCTCCCTGCACATCCTCCACCGTGCACTTGAGATTGCGGGCGATCTCGGAGAAGCGTTTGGCCAGGAGATTGTCGAATTGCTCCTGGATGATCCGCCCGGCGAGCGTGGGCTGCATCTTCTTCTGGACGATCTGGATCCAGAGGCATTCTTGAAGATTCCTCGCGCCGATGCCCGCGGGCTCGAAGGTCTGGATCACGGCGAGCACTTCCTCCACCCGCTCCGGGCTGACCTGGAACGCCTCGCCAACTTCCTCGACGGTCGTCTGGAGGTACCCGTTCTCGTCGATCGAGCCGACGAGGAACTCTCCGATCATCATCGCCTCGTCGTCCAGGTTGTTCAGGCGAAGCTGCTCCAGGAGGTGCTCGCCCAGACTCTTCACCGTCACCGGCACGCGCTCGTAGAACTCCGCGTCGCCGTCGTCGGTGCGCGGGGAGGAGATCGTCTCGAACTGGTCGGGCCACAGCTCCCCCCAGTCGATCTCCTGCTCCTGCTTGACCTCGGTCTCGGCAGGCTGCTCCGCTTCCTCCTGGCCCACTTCCTTCTTCACTTCCTCGATCTCCTGCACCTCCTCCACCTCGTCTACCTCCTCGAGGAGAGGATTGCGCTCGAGCTCCATCTTGAGCGCCTGCTGGAGCTCGAGGGTCGGCATCTGGAGCAGCTTGAGCGCGTGCTGGAGACGCTGCGTCATGATCAGCGTCGGCTTTTGCTGCATGCTCAGGCTGTGCTTCATTTCCATGGCGGTCCCGCCCTCAATCCAGTCGGAATCGCTCGCCGAGATAGATCTGGCGGGCGATCGGATCTTCAGCAAGCTCCTGGCTCGTGCCTTCCAGGAGGATCTTCCCTTCGAACATGATGTACGCCCGATCGGTCGTGCTCAAGGTCTCCCGCACGTTGTGATCGGTGATCAGGATCCCGAGACCCCGCTTCCTGAGCCTGCCGACGATGTCCTGAATCTCCCCGACCGCGATCGGGTCGATTCCCACGAACGGCTCATCGAGCAGCAGGAACTTGGGGTGGGTCACGAGCGCCCGCGTGATTTCCACGCGGCGGCGCTCCCCTCCGGAGAGGTTGTAACCTTTCCGATCCGCCAGATGCGCGATGTTCAGCTCCTCCAGGAGGGAGGCAAGGCGCTCCGCCCTCTCCTTCTTGCTCATCGGCAGGGTTTCCAGGATTGCGAGGATGTTCTCGCGAACCGTCAGCTTCCGGAAAATCGACGGCTCCTGGGCGAGATATCCGATTCCGGCGCGCGCCCGCTCGTGCATGGGCATGCGCGTGATGTCCTTGCCGTCCACCAGGATCTGTCCGCCATCCACACGGAGCATCCCGACGATGAGATAGAAGGTGGTCGTCTTTCCCGCGCCATTCGGACCCAGGAGGCCGACCACCTCGCCCCCCTGAACCTCGATCGAGACCTGGTTCACAACCTTCCAGGAGCCGTAGAACCGCTCCAGATTCCGCCCCTCGAGTCCCGGCATGGCTAGAGCGAGTCCCCCCCGTGCCCCGTGTCGCGAACCTCCGCCCGGACCTCGCGCTTCAGGTGGAAGTGATCCAGGTTCGGATCGCTCTCGAAGCCGTAGCCCGTCACGACGTCCTGGTTGCGCGTCACCTTGACGAAGGCGTCGGAGATGATCTTCTGCGTGTTGTTGATCCAGTGCAGCGAGTCGGTCTCCATGTGGACGCCGGTTTCGGTCACGATGCGCACCCGGCCCACCGCTTCGAGATTGTTCGTCCGCTGATCCACCAGGCCCTGATCCGCGACCATGGTCGAGTACCGTTTTCCCTTCGAGTCGAAGAACTCGATCCGGATGGTCCGAGCGTCCACCAGATTCTTAGCGTTGTACATCGACGCGTGCGAAGCCCAGAGGGTCCAGTTCTTCGTTCCCTCCGAGGTCTCTGTGAGGGTGAAGTCGCGCGCCTCCTGATCCGGCATCTGGAGATCGGAGGGGTCCGGGGTCGGGGCGGTCCGCGACGTGCAGCCGGTCATCGCGACCATCACCGCCACCCCTAGCAGCGCGAGCGGGGGCATCCATCGTATCACGCCCTCCCGAAGCGCGGCAAACGGGGCCCGCATTCCGTCCTACCCGCGCGCCGCACCGAGGCAGTCATGCAGGTGGATGACCCCCTGGGGCGCTCCGCGTCCGTCCACGACCACGAGCGACGTGATCGCTCCGCCCTCGTTTTCCTCCATCCGGCGCACCGCTTGCGCGATGAGCGCGTCTTCCTCGATGGTACGCGGGCTCGTGGACATGACCTGCGCCACGGGTTGCGCCAGATCGGCAGATCCCTTTAGCAAGATGCGCTTGAGATCTCCGTCGGTGAGGATGCCGCGCAAGGCGCCGCGTCCATCCACGACGGTCGTCATTCCGAGCCGCTTCTTCAAGATCTCGAGCAGCGCGTCGTGGAGCGTGGCGTCCTCCGCCACCCGGGGCAGCTGGTCGCCGCGGTGCATCAGCTCCGAGACCCGGAGCATCGCGGTGCGCCCGAGCACGCCGCCCGGATGCAGGAACGCGAAGTCCTCGCGCGAGAATCCCTTCATCCGCAGCAGCACGATCGCGAGCGCGTCGCCCAGGGCCAGAGCCGCGGTCGTGGACGTGGTCGGCACCAGGTCCTCCGGACACGCTTCGCGCATCCGGCCCAGGTCCAGCACACAGTCCGAGCCGCGCGCGAGCGCCGACTCGGGCTGTGACGTGATCGTGAGGATCGAGACACCGCGCCGGCGGAAGGCCGGCAGGAGGCCCAGAAGCTCCGGCGTCTCGCCGCTCTTCGAGAGCAGGATGGCGGCGTCGCGCTCCGTGACGATCCCGAGATCGCCGTGGATCGCGTCCACGGGGTGGACGAAGGTGGCCGGAGTGCCGGTGCTGGTCAGGGTGGCCGCGATCTTCTTCGCGACGAGGCCCGACTTCCCGACCCCCGAGGTGAGCACGTGCCCCTGCACTTCCAGGAGGAGTTGAATCGCGCGCTCGAACTCCTTGCCAATTCGATCCTTGAGATCGAGGATCGCGCGCCCCTCCGCCTCGAGGACCTCGCGCCCCCACTCCGAAACACGGGCGGACTTCACCCTTGATGCCTCGGGAAGATCCGATGTGACGTTTCGATTCACGCGGGTCGTGCCCCCACAAGTCTCTCATCGGCAAGTGATTGCCTTATCTTGATCAAGCTGAGGAGCAGGGGCCTTAGCTCCGCGAGCGGCCACTGGCTCTCCTTGTCCGAGCGGGCCCGGGCCGGGTTCGGATGGGTCTCGATGAAGATTCCGTCCACGCCCGCCGCCACGGCCGCGCGCCCCAGGACCGGAATGAATTCGCGCTGCCCCCCGGTCTCCTGCCCTCCCGGTCTCTGGACCGAGTGGGTCGCGTCGAAGAAAACCGGGCAGCCGAAGCGCTTCATGATCTCGATGCCGCGGAAATCCACGACCAGGTCCCCGTGACCGAATGTCGTGCCGCGCTCCGTGACGATGATGCCCACGGCGCCCGCCGCGCGCGCTTTCTCCACGCCGCGCGCCATCGAGCCGGGATCCAGGAACTGGCCCTTCTTCAGATGCACCGGCTTTCCGCTCCGCGCCACGGCCTCGATCAGCTCCGTCTGGCGGCACAGGAACGCGGGGATCTGGATCAGGTCCAGCACCCGCGCCGCCGCGTCCACCTCGGCCGTCTCGTGCACGTCGCTCGTCACGGGCACCCCCACCGACTCGCGAATGCGAGCCAGCTCGCGGAGACCCTCGCCCGCGCCGGGGCCCCGATAGCTCTCCCCCGCCGAGCGGTTGGCCTTGGCGTAGGAAGCCTTGAAGACGAAGGGGAGGTTGAGATCGGCGGCGATGCGCTTCACCTCCCGCGCCACCTCCTCCGCCATGCCGGGATCCTCCAGCGAGCAGGGGCCCGCGATCAGCGCGAGCCTTCCCGACTCGATCCGGGCGGATCCGACAGCGATGGGCGTCCAGGTCGCGGTCACGATGGTCCCCTCACGAGAGCGGCGCGCTCGTAGCGCTCTTGGCACCCGAGCCGGCGCCTTCCCGGCGGCGCCGCTCCTCGACCGCGGCCTTCACGAATCCGCGGAAGAGCGGATGCGGATCGGCCGGACGAGAGCGAAGCTCGGGATGGAATTGCACGCCAACGAACCAGGGATGATCGGGAAGCTCCACGATCTCGACCAGGTTCAAGTCCTTGTAGAGACCCGAGACCTTGAGCCCGTGCTTCTCGAGATCCTCGCGGTAGCGGTTGTTGAATTCGTAGCGGTGGCGGTGCCGCTCGGCCACGTGCGGCTGCGCGTACTCCTCCGCCGCGTGGGTGCCGGGCGTCACCTCGCAGTCGTAGGCTCCCAGCCGCATCGTTCCGCCCTTCTTGGAGACTCCCTGCTGGGATTCGAGGAGATCGATGACGGGATGCGGCGTGTCGGCGCGGAACTCGGAGGAGTCGGCCGCGTCCAGCCCGGCCACGTCGCGGGCGAACTCGATGACCGCGCACTGCATGCCGAGGCAGATTCCAAAGAAGGGCGTCTTCCGCTCGCGAGCGAAGCGCGCCGACTGGATCATCCCCTCCGTGCCCCGGTCCCCGAACCCGCCCGGGATCAGAACCCCATGCGCCTGTCCCAGGAGCGCCACAGGGCCGTCCATCTCCACCCGCTCCGAATCCACCCAGTCGATCTTGACCGAGACGCCGTTGGCCGCCGCGCCGTGCGCGATGGCCTCGCTGATGCTCTTGTACGCGTCGCGCAGGTGGGTGTACTTCCCGACGACCGCCACGGTGACCTGCTCCTTGGCGGAGCGCACGCGGTCCGAGAAGGCCTGCCATGTCTTGAGATCGGGGCGTCCCGCGTCCAGGCGCATGTACTCGACGATCAAGTCGTCGAGACCGCCGCGGTGGAACATGAGCGGGATCTCGTAGATCGAAGCCACGTCGATCGCCTCGATGACCGCTTCTTTCGGAACGTTGCAGAAGAGCGCGATTTTCTCCTTCACGTCGCTCGGGAGCGCGACCTCGGTGCGGCAGAGAAGAATGTCGGGCTGGATACCGATCGCGCGCAGCTCCTTGACCGAGTGCTGCGTGGGCTTCGTCTTGATCTCGCGCGCCGCGCCCAGATGCGGGACGAGCGTGACGTGGACGAAGAGCGTGTTCTCGCGCTTCAGCTCGAGCCTGAGCTGGCGTATGGCCTCGAGGAAGGGGAGGCTCTCGATGTCGCCCACCGTGCCGCCGATCTCCACGATCGCCACGTCCACCTGGCCCTGCCGCGTGATCCCCAGCATCCGCGACTTGATCTCGTCGGTCACGTGCGGGATGACCTGGACCGTGCGCCCCAGGTAATCGCCCCGGCGCTCCTTCTGGATGATGGAGTCGTAGATCTGCCCCGCGGTCACGTTGTTCTCGCGATGCATCGAGACCCCGAGAAAGCGCTCGTAGTGCCCCACGTCGAGGTCGGTCTCGGCGCCGTCGTCGGTCACGTACACTTCCCCGTGCTGATAGGGGCTCATCGTGCCCGGATCCACGTTCAGGTAGGGATCGAACTTCTGGATCGTGACCTCCAGCCCGCGGCTCTTGAGGAGCGTCCCGATCGAGGATGCCGCGATTCCCTTTCCGAGCGAGGAGACCACCCCACCGGTCACGAAAACGAACTTGGTCATGTCGCTTCCCTCCCCCCGAAAAGACGCCGCGCCCGCTCCAGATCCTCGGGCGTGTCGATCCCGAGCGAGCCGTACTCACCCACCGCCACATGAATCGGAATGCCGTTCCACAACGCTCGAAGCTGCTCCAGACGTTCCGCGCGCTCCAGCGGACATGGGCCCAGCCGCGCCAGCTCGAGAAGCGCCTCGCGCCGGTACGCGTAGACGCCGACGTGGAGCAGGGCCGCCGCGCCGTGCGGTATCGGGGATCGCGAGAAATAGAGTGCCCGTCCCATTCGATCCACGACGACCTTGACGCGGTTCGGGTCGTTCACGTCTTCGTTCGCAGGAAACGGGGCCGCCAGCGTGCCCATGATCACATTTGGATTCCGGAAGAGCGAGACGAGATGCTCGAGACCCTTGGGGTTCACGAAGGGCTCGTCCCCCTGGATGTTGACGATCACGTCGTCTTCGAGATCCCGCGCCGCCGCCGCGACGCGATCCAGCCCCGAGGGAAGCTCGGCAGCAGTCATGACCGCCTGCCCTCCCGCCGCGCGCACCGCATCGGCGATTCTCTCGCTGTCGGTCGCGACGAGGATGGCGCGGAAGCACGAGGCTCTGCGAACCTGCTCCAGCACGCGCGCTATGAGCGGAGCGCCGTCCAGATCTTGTAAGGGCTTTTCGGGGAGACGGGTCGACTGGAGCCGGGCGGGGATGATCCCCACGGCCGTGGGGGGCTGAAGCTTCGGTGCTTCAGGCCCCGCTGAAGGGGAGGCCGAACGGTGCACAAGTCATGCTAGCAAGCGCTGGGCCGAACGGTCAAGGGGCGGCGTAAGCTATCTTGAAATCTGGGGATGGCCGAGGCTGGAAAGGCTATCGAGGCCTAGAAATGGAAGCCGACCGGGACGTTCAGCGACGCGGGAACCGGTTTCCCGTTCAAGGTTGCGGGTCTGAACTTCCAATGCTTGACGGCGTTGATCGCTGCCTCGTTGAGCCCAGTAACACCTTCCATCACCTTGATGTCCGTTACCGTCCCGTCGTAGTCGACACTCACTCGGAGTACAACGCTTCCTTGGATCTGGGCCTCCTTCGCGAACTCCGGATATTGAGGCTCCCAGCGACTCACCGGCGTCGGCTCCTCGTAATGGTCGCCCCGGCCGGAGGCCGTGTCGAGCGCTCCAGCGTTTCCCTGGGTCATAAAGCCGGGAAACAAGAAATCGATCGGAATCTCAATCCACACGCCCACGGGCTTGCCCTGACTCGACGCAGGATGGAACGTCCAGCGCCTGACCGCCTCGAGCGCGAGCCGGCTGAATGGGTCGCGGCCCTTAATGATCCTCGCGACGCAGACCCGCCCCTCGGCATCCACGAAGGCGTGCACGAACACCTTCGCGTCCGCCGTGGCCCCGGGTGGGTATGTCGGATAGGGCCGCTCGATTGGAACGGGCTCCTGATCGTAGTAGACGAATTCGCCCGGTCCCTGGCCCTGGTGGCAGTCCGGCCAGAATGGCCCGATCGTCTCACCTGCCTCTATGCTTCGCTGGAGGCTCTCTTCCGCGCGATCCAGGAGAGCTCGATACTCGCGGTCCTTTGGAATCGCATCTCGAATCAGATGAGCGAGAGTAAGCATGGGATCGTTCAGAGTTCCCGTGACCGCCGGAAGCCCCGGAGAGATCACTTCGATCCGGCTTTTCCCGAGGTCGATCATGAGATCTGTGGAGGAGTCGCCGGCGCCGAAGCGGACCGCGATCTCAGGCGCAAAATCGACAGGAGCTTCCGACTCTCTGAAGGATCCTAGATCGTTGAGAATCGTCGCCACGCTCGTGGACCAAAACTTGTTCGGTATGGGAGAGCCCGAGATCGCGCGATGACACCGGATGATCGGATCCTCTGATGGCTCGTCCGGATCGCATCTTCGGATGAGCGCCGGATCAATCCGCCAGACGACCCCGTCCGCCGAATTCGCGAACCTCTCGAGGAAGCTCGACCCCAGGGTATGGCTCTCGTCACGGGACGTTGGCGCCGGGGATGGCGGCAGAGCCCAGCAGTTGCGGGCGGAGGACGCGCCGATGACCGCGGTCGCCAGAATCGCAAGCAGCACCCGTCTCACGAAGCCTCCCGACGAACGATCCAGGCGCGCCTCAGCGCGCGGCCCTCCTAGAGGTGGAACCAGACGGGGACCGCGACCCACATCTCGATGGGCTGTCCTCTCAAGTAGGCCGGTCGGAACTTCCACTTCTTCACCGCCTCGATCGCCGCCTGGTCCAGCTCGTCGATCCCCCGCGCGACCTTGACCTTCCTCACGGAACCGTCAAGCCCCACGAGCGCCTTGAGAATTACCATTCCCTCGATGCCTCGTTTCTGCGCGAGGCGAGGGTACTCGGGTTTGGGCTGCCGGAGCGGCCTCGGCGGTTCGTCGTAGCGCCGCTCGGACTCGTCCACGACGACCGTACGCTCGTGTGTTGAGTCGGTCCAAGCCCAAGTATACGTCTCCTGTAAGAGCGCGAGCACGTTGTCAGGTCGCGGCGCCATCGCGCGGTACTCCAGGGATTCGCCTTCCCGGATCATGAGGAGACCGATACGCGTGCTGTCGCACCGGTCGGCGAACACCACGAGCGTGGAAGGTGCGGACTTGCCCCGAAACCGGACGACCGCGCGAGCGGAGAAGCCGCAGGGGCCGTCATACCACGACTTCGTGTCGGACCCGAGCAGGGTAGCGAGACGCCGGTTCCAGCCCTTGCCCTGCGAGACCGATGCGGCGCGAACGGCGTGACAGCGCGTGAACCGGAGGGAATCCGTGAACGCCGGATCGCACTCGGGCCTGGGGAGGGAATCGATCCAGAAGACGGAGACGCTGCGCGCATTCTTCGCGACCGCGGCCATTGCCGAGTCGCTCTCGTGGAGGGGACGAGCCATGACGGCGGTGCTTGGCACCGCCATCAGTGCCAGAATCAGGAACAGACGCACGGGGTCCTCCCCTACCGCGCGGCGGGCTCCAGCTCCAGGTCCGCGATCCCCTTCTTCACGTCTTCCGCCGACTTCGCCAGCGCCGCCTTCTCGTCGGCCGTCAGCTCCAGCTCGACGATCTTCTCGATCCCGCGCGAGCCCAGGAGGGCCGGCACGCCGAGATACAAGTCGCGGAATCCGTATTCGCCGTTCAGGTGCGCGGCCACGGGGAGCAGCCGCTTCTTGTCGCGAAGGATCGACTCCGCCATCTGCACGGCGGACGCGGCAGGCGCGTAGAAAGCACTTCCGGTCTGCAAGAGCTTCACGATCTCAGCACCCCCGTCGCGGGTGCGCTGGACGATCTCGGCCAGGCGCTCCTTCGGGATGAACTTCTCGATCGGGATGCCGCCGACGGTGGAGTAGCGCACGAGCGGCACCATGGTATCGCCGTGACCACCAAGCACCATCGCCTGGATGTCCTCGATCGAGACGCCGATCTCCATCGCCAGAAACGAGCGGAACCGTGTGGAATCCAGAACGCCGGCCATCCCCATCACGCGCTCGCGGGGGAATCCGGTGATCCGGTGAAGCAGGTACGTCATGACGTCGAGCGGGTTCGTGATCACGATCACGAACGCCTTGGGCGCGTGCTCCTTGATGGCCAGCGCGATTCCGCGAATGATCTCGGCGTTCGCCTTCAGGAGATCCGTGCGCGACATCCCGGGCTTCCGCGGCAGCCCCGCGGTCACGATGATGAGATCGCTGCCCGCGACGGACCGCATGTCGCCGCTTCCCTCGATCATCGTGTCGTAGCCGCGGACCGGGCCCGCCTCGAGAAGATCGAGCGCTTTGCCCTTGGCCACGCCCTCGACGATGTCGATGAGCGTAACGTCGCCCATCTCGGCCTCCGCCAGGTAGAGCGCGGCGGAAGCACCGACGTTCCCCGCTCCGACGACGCTCAGCTTAGGCACGAGCTGCCTCGCGTGCGGATTCCGACGCGGACTTGGGCTCCGGCTTCGGGTCGATGGAGACCTGCATCCCGCGCTTGCCGCGGCGCGCGAACACCACGACGCCGTCCTTGAGCGCGAACAGCGTGTCGTCCTTGCCGCGCCCGACGTTGAGTCCCGGCGCGACCGCGGTCCCGCGCTGGCGGATGATGATGTTGCCCGCGCGCACCCACTGTCCGCCGAACCGCTTCACTCCGAGCCGCTGCGATGCCGAATCGCGGCCGTTCTTCGAGCTGGATACGCCCTTTTTATGCGCCATGTTTTCCTCGCTTCTCTCCCTTGGGCATGCTGATGTCCAGGATCTTGACCCGCGTCAGGGTGTCCCGGTACCCGATCTTGCGGCGGTACTTCTTGCGGCGCTTGTACGTCCCCACGATGACCTTGTCGCCCTTCTCGTGGCCGACGACCTTCAGCATGACGACGGCGCCCTCGACGAGCGGCTGTCCCACCTGGACGCCGTCCCCATCGGAGATCAGGAGCACGCGGTCGATCTTCACCTCGGTTCCGGGTTCCTTGCCCATGTGCGGCAGGATGTGCTCTTCGTCCTGGGCGACGCGGAACTGGAGCCCTTGGGCCTGGATGACGGCGAAGCGCTGCGGGCCCTTCGGCTCCGCTTTGGGCTCGGCTTTGACGGGCTTGGACGCCGGCTTGGCCGGTGCTTTGGCCTCAGCCTTGGCCTTTGATTCGGCTTTCGCCCCCTTCGGAGCGGCCTTGGCTTTCGCCTTGTGTGCCGCCTTGGGTTCTTCTTTGGTCTTCGCCTTTGCCATGACTTCCCTTTCCGCCCGGGCTTCCCGGGTCTTGCCGACTACTTCTCGAACTGCTTGGTGATCTCCTCGAACGTTCTTCCGCGGAACAGGCGGATCTCGTCTCGCCTGAGCGACGGATCGTCCCGGATCTCGACCCGGAACCGGTACGCGTTTTCCAGCTTTTCCAGGAGGTCCGGCACCTGCTCCACAAGGTGCACCGCGAGGTCCGGATGCACGCGCAGAAGCAGGATCTTCTCCTTCGCGCGAAGCCCCACCCGCCTCAGCATCCGCTCGATGCGGAGCGTGGCCGAGGCGAGGGAGAGCACCTTGCCCGTCCCCCCGCATTCGGGGCAATCCTGGTTGAAGAACGTGGCGAGGCTGGGCCTTTGCCGCTGCCGCGTCATCTCCACCAGCCCCAGATCGCTCACCGCGAAGGCCTTGGTCCGCGACCGGTCCCGCTTGAGTCGCGTCCGGAGCGTATCCAGCACCGCCTTCTTGTTCGCCTCGATCTCCATGTCGATGAAGTCGAGCACGATGATGCCGCCCAGATCCCGGAGCCTGAGCTGCCGCGCGATCTCCTCGGCCGCCTCGACGTTCGTCTTGAAGATCGTGTCTTCCTGGTTCTTCTTGCCCGTGAACCGCCCCGTGTTGACGTCGATCGCCACCAGCGCTTCCGTCTGGTCGATCGTGATGTAACCGCCGCGCTTCAGCCACACCTTGCGGTCCATCGCCTTCTCCAGCTCGGTCTCGATCCCGAAATGATCGAAGATCGGCTCCTCGCCCCGATAGAGCTTGATCCGGGAGCTGAGCTCCGGGACGTAGGTCTTCAGGTATTCCAAGATTTCCTTGTATTCCTCCTTCGAGTCGATGACGAGCTGAGACACGTCTTCCGTGAAGATGTCCCGGATCAACCCCGTGGTCAGCTCCATCTCGCGATGGAGAATCGCCGGCGCCTTCGCGCGCTGCGACTGCTTGTCGATCTTGGTCCAGAGCTGCTCGAGATACTTGATGTCGCTCTGGAACTCCTTCTTTCCCCGCTCGGATCCGACCGTGCGGACGATGAGCCCCGATCCCTTGGGCCGGATCTCCTTGATCAGCGTCTTGAGCCGCGTGCGCTCGCCGCGATCCTCGATCTTCCGGGACACTCCGATGTGGTCGTGCCCCGGCATGAGAACCAGGTAGCGGCCCGGAAGCGAGATCTGCGTCGTGACCCGCGGACCCTTGGTGCCGATCGGCTCCTTCGTGATCTGGACCAGGATCTCCTGGCCCTTCTGCAGCGCTTCCTCGATCCGCGGCGTGGGCTCGTCGCGCCGCCAGCGGCCGCCGCGTCCGCCGCCGCCTCCTCCGCCCTCGGGCTTTCCGACCTCCGCCTTCCCGTTCTCCGATTCCTCGTCGTCGAACATCTCGTCCAAGTCCAGCTCGGACGGATGCAGATCGGAGGCATGAAGGAAGGCGGTCTTCTCGAGGCCCAGGTCCACGAACGCGGCCTGCATGCCCGGAAGCACCGCGTTCACCCGGCCCTTGTAAATGTCGCCCACGCGTCGCTGGGATTCGGGACGCTCCACCATCACCTCGACGAGCTCTTTTTCCTCGAGGATCGCGATACGTGTCTCATTCAGCCCTGCGTTGATTACGATTTCTCTGCGCATTCACCTCCGGAAGCAGGATCCGCCGCGTCCCCGCCGGCCGCGTCAACAGGCACCGGCCGCCAGAACGACGATTCCTCGAGTGCATCCAATGGATTGAGGACCGCGCCGCCGCGCTCCACCCAAAGCGATTCGCGATGGACGAGCAGCAGGCGGGAGTCGAATTCGAATGACTGCAAGAAACTCCGGAGCAGGAGGTCCGGTTTCAGGTACCCGGGAGCGTGGAGCCGGCTCAGGATGCGGACCCGAACCTCTTCCGGGCCCGGATCCAGCGTGACGGACGTGACCGCGGGACGGGCGTTCACCGTCTTGCCCTTCTGCCCGTGCGCCACCTTGGTCACCGGCCATTCGGAGGCCTCGGTGAACGCCGCGATGCTCCGCTCCAGCTCCTGCCTCACGCGGTGGACGTTCTCACCGCGCGAAAGCTGGTCCATCAGGTATTCCGTGAGCTTGACGTCGTAGGCCGCGAGGCTGATCGCCGCCATGAGCGACTCGCTCTGACGCGTGAAGGGCCGCCCTCCGATGATCCGGATACCCTCCGGCAGCACTTCGTTCATGGCCTCGATCACGGCCCATTCGCACGCCTGAGCCAGCTCGAGATCGAAATACTCGCCGCCGCTGGTCGCGCCCAGGGAGAGCGGCGGACCGTAGGCGATCTTGGCGTGGCGGTTGAACCCCTGCGAGAACGCCATCGGGATCTTGGCGACGCGCAGCGCGCGGTCGAAGATACGCACCAGGTCGAGATGCGAGGTGAACCGGGCCGGACCCTGCTTCTCGTAGGCGATCCGGAAGCGCTGCGCCTGCGGCCCGCGGCCCGCGGTCGGCCAGGTCTTGCGGCGGCGTCCGAAGGCAAGCGGCTCGGAAGGCGCGTTGCCGTTCGCCGCCGTCGGCTTCAGCGCCTCGATCGGCGCCTCCTTGAGCTCGGTGACGCGGGATTCGATCATCTGCGTCGTCACGTCGTCGGGCACCTTGAAATCCAGCGTCTCCGGCGTCTGCCCCTGCCCCGGCGCGAGCTGGAGCGAGACCCGGCGGCCGTCGCGCGCCTTGGGCGTGAAGCATGGCGCCCCGCAGCGATAGCACGCGTGATCGCGGCAGTCGGGAGTCAGCGCCGCGGCATATGCCTTCCCGCGCTCTTGCAGGAGGAACTTCTTAACCACCGGCGTGCGGATGTGATCCCACGGGAGCGCTTCGTCCAGATCGCGCGGCCTCAGGTAGACGTTCGGATCCATGCCCACCTGCTCGAACGCCTTGAGCCAGAGCGGGAAGTTGAAGCACTCGGACCACCCGTCGAAGCGGGCGCCCAGACGCCACGCGGCCTCGAGCGCGTCCGCGGTCCGGACGTCTCCTCGGGAGAAAACCCCCTCGAGAAACGCGGTGTCGGGATCGCGCCACTTGAGCCGCACGTTGTTCATCCCTCGGAATCCCTGGCGCAAGCGCTGGACCTTCTTGTTCAAGGTCTCCATGGAGTCCTGAAGCTCCCACTGGAACGGCGTGTGCGGCTTGGGCACGTGCGGCGAGATCCCCACGTTGAAGCTCATCCGCTTGTTGCCGCCCTTCGCCCATTGCTGGCACTTGCCGATGATCTCGGCGATGCCGTCCACGTCGGCGTCGGTCTCCGTCGGGAGCCCGATCATGAAGTAGAACTTGATGCCGCCCCATCCCTGGTCGCGGGCGAGCTTGACGGAATATTCCAGCTCCGCCTCGTCGATCCCCTTGTTGATCACGTCGCGCATCCGCTGCGTTCCGGCCTCCGGAGCGAAGGTGATGCTCCCCCGGCGGCCCTGCTGGATCTTGTCGGCCACGGACGGCGCGAGGGTTCCCACACGCGTGGAAGGGAGCGACACGTTGACGCCCAGCTCGTTCGTGAACCGGTCCAGCTCGTGGAGCACGACGGGGAGCTGCTTGTAGTCGGTGGTCGAAAGCGACAGCAGCGAGACCTCGTCCCAGCCCGCGTGCACGATGCCGCACTGAACTTCCTTCACCACCTGGTCCGCGCGTTTCTCGCGGAGCGGACGGTTCATGTAGCCTGCGAGGCAGAAGCGGCAGCCGCGCGTGCAGCCCCGCATGACCTCGACCCCCAGCCGGTCGTGCGTGATCTCGGTCGGCGAGATGAGCGGCTTCTCCGGGTAGTATTCCGGATCGAGCGAGGGCACGTAGCGGTACCGCGGCTTCTGGGACGGCGAGTCCGCCTTGGGCACGCGCGCGACGAAGCCGAACGGGTTCACGACCTCGTCGAAGTGGGCCGGGACGTACACGCCCTCGAGCGCTCCCAGGCGCCGCAGCACCTCCGCGCGCTTCAGACCCTTCTCGCGGCGCTCCACCATGAGGTCGCACATCTCCTGGATGACCTCCTCGCCGTCTCCGATCACGAACGCGTCGATGAAGGGCGCGAGCGGCTCGGGATTCACGGTGCAGAGCCCGCCCGCCACCACGATCGGGTGCTGATCGCGGCGATCCGCGGAGCGGAGCGGAATCTGCGCGAGGTCGATCATCGTGAGCACGTTGGTATAGGAAAGCTCGTACTGGAGCGAGAAGCCGATGAGGTCGAATTCGCCCGCCGGGGTCCGCGACTCGAGCGAATAGAGCGGGATCCCCTCCGCGCGCATGAGCTGCTCCATGTCCCCCCACGGCGTGAAACAAAGCTCCGCCATGGCGTCCTGGCGCTTGTTCAGGATGTGGTAGAGGATCTTGATCCCGAGATAGGACATGCCGATCTCGTAGAGATCCGGAAAGCAGAGAAGCGTGCGGACCTTCACGGAGTCCGGATTCTTGCGGGCCGCGTGGAGGAAGCTGCCCGTATACCGGCTCGGTTTCGTCACGATCGGCAGAAAGGCCTCGTCCAGCATGCGCAGCTTGTCCATTCCGCCATCCTTCCGATCACGCTTCACGTAATTGACTGCACTTCTTGGGATTATCGAGATGGTAGGCGATCCCGGCCCGGTCCCTGCCAAGCCTGAGAATCTATCATAAAGCCGCGAGGCGCGCCAACCCCGCTTTGGCGGCCGGAGGCACGGTCGCGGGGGCTCCCCCATGCGAAGCCGCAAGCGACACAATCCAGGACGCCCCAGCGGCTTCCAGCGCCATGGCCGCGGCGAGGAGGGTGCTTCCGGTGGTGGCGACGTCGTCCACGAGGAGAATCGGTCTGCCGGCGACCACCGACCCCCGCGCGACCCGGAAGACGCCGCTCACATTCGTCCGGCGCCGCTCCGGGTCGAGCCGGGCCTGCGGCTCATGGTCGCGCGTGCGGACCAGGGCCTCGACCATGGGCACGCCCCAGCGCTCCGAAGCCTCGCGCGCGAGGAGCGCCGCCTGGTCGTAGCCGCGCCAGGCGCGCCGCGCGGGATGGAGCGGAACGGGAACGAGCGCGTATTCCCTTCCGATCCCCTCGCCCAATCCCGGCGGGAGCGGGAGGAGCGAGGCGATCCACGGGGCCAGGGCGGAGGCTCCCTCGTACTTGAAGGCATGGATCAGGCGATCGAGCGGAGGCTCGAAGGAAGGACCCGCGAGGAGGATTCGCGCCGAGCCGTGCGAAGGGCAGACGCGCCCGTCCTCAGGCGACGGCGTATCGCCGTGCAGGCAGCGAAGGCATAGCGCGACGCCGGTTCGGCCGACAAGCCCATCGCAGGCGCGGCACACCTGGGCGTCGCGGGGCGGCGACCCTCCGCATCCGGCGCAGCGGCGGTCCAGCAACATGTCGCAGAGATCGGTCCACCCGGCCTTGAGCGTTCGTATCGGAACCATTCCCCCCACCCTCGACCCCGTTGCGCCTATTCCGCCGCGCGGAGCGCTTCCCTCATGGCTTGGATCGGAGGCTCTTTCCCCGTCCAGAACTCGAAGGACTTGGCGCCCTGGTGGATCAGAAGCGCTCTCCCGTCCTCGTACCGCACGCCGTGCGCCTTCGAGCAGGCGCGCGCAACAGCGGCCCGCGCTCCGTAATTCAGGTCGAGCGCCACCGCATGCGGCGAGTGGCCCTGCCACCAGCGATCCTCCTCCGCGGAAACCGTCTCGACGGAGAGCGCGCGGACGAGAAGATCCCAGCGACCGCTCCCCGTGTCCGCGAGGGCCATCGCCTTGACTCGCGTCTTCCCCGGGTCCCCGACACCACGCGCGAGGATCTCCGCATGCTCCGCGGTCCGGCTCACCACATGGATCGATTCGGGACTCAGGTCCAGAAGCTTCGGAACGATCGCGCGCGCGGCCCCTCCCGCGCCGAGAACCAGCACGCCGCGCCCGGTCAGGTTGATCTTCGCCTCCGCGATCCAGCCGAGGAATCCCTCCCCGTCGGTCGCATGCCCATGCCATCCTTCGGGCTCCCAGCGGAGCGTATTCACGGCCCGCGCCGCCTCGGCTTCGGCGGAGCGCGCGGACGTGAGCGAGAACGCCGCCTCCTTGTGCGGGGACGTCAGATTGAGCCCGGACACCCGCGCCGCATGGAGACCTTCCAGGGCCTGCGCCAGTCGGGGCGCGGGCACCTCGAACGCCACGTAGATGGCGTTCATTCCCAGAGCGGAGAACGCCGCGTTCTGGATCTCGGGGGAACGGCTGTGGCGCACGGGCTCGCCCAGGAGCGCGTACACCTGGGTCGCCCCATCCACGCGGACCGGCGCGGGCAGGGTCAGGCGGTCGGGTCCTGCATCGGGGTCGCGCCGGCCGGGTGCGCGGCGCCATGTCTCAGACGGCGAATCATGAAGACCGAGGCCAGAATGAGCACGACGCTGAAGACCTGGTTCACGTTGAACGCGAGCGGCCCGATCTTCCCCAGATAGCTCGTCGCGTCGTAATAGCGCGTGAAATCGATCACGAAGCGCAGGATGGCGTCGAGCGCGATGTAGGTCCAGAAGAGCCACCCGTCGAAGTGCGGTTTCCGGTCCAGGCGGAGGAGGAGGAAGAAAAGTCCGATGCCGGCCGCCGCGAGGTAGAGCTGCGAGGGCTGGAGCGGCTCGCCCGGGAACACGAAATTCGAGTAGGAGCCCGGCGGGAACTTGACCGCCCAGGGCGCCTTCGAAGGAAGCCCGAAACAGCATCCGTTCAGGAAACACCCCAGGCGCCCGATTCCGATTCCGAGCGCCATGCTCGGCGCGGCGGCGTCGCCGATTCTCCACACGGGAAGGTTCACCCGGCGCACGTACACGATTCCGCCCGCGATCGCGAGGAAGTAGCCCCCGTAGAGCATGAGGCCGCCCTCCCAGATGCGGAACACGCCCGGGAGATCGCGCGCGTAGTCGCTCCAGTGGGTCAGAACGTAGAGTCCGCGTCCCCCGATGATCGCCAGCACCAGCAAGAGCAGGGAGAGCGTGCTCAGCTTGTCCTCGGGAATCCCGCGCCGGGTCCCCCGCTTCAGGAGGAGCTGGATTCCGCCGAGAAACGCGATGGCGAGAAGCAGGCCGTAGCTGTGGAGCTCGAGACCGTGAAACTTGAACAGGGTCGGGAACACAAGATCTCCGGTTCTTGATTCGCGCCGGCGTCAGCGTTACCGCCCGCGTCCGTGATAGGCCGGCGTCAGTACTCGCGCCAGCGCATGGCGACGTTCTGGATGAGGCCGACCTGGAGGAAGCTCGCCACGAGCGAGGATCCGCCGTAGCTCAGAAGCGGCAGGGGAAGTCCGGTCACGGGCGCGAGCCCGACGGTCATCCATATGTTGACGAGCACATGGTACAGAAAAATGGAGGTCATTCCAATCGCCAGCAGCCCGCCGAACCGGTTCCGAGCCCGATTCGCGACCTTGATCCCACGCAGAATGAGAAGGAGATAGAGCGCGGCCACGATTCCCGCCCCCACGAATCCGGTCTCCTCCCCCACCACCGAATAGATGAAATCGGTGTGCTGCTCGGGGAGAAAGGCGAGCGCCTTCTGGGTGCCGTGAAGGAATCCCTTCCCGAACACCTCGCCCGACCCGATCGCGATCTTGGACTGGATGATCTGATACCCCGCGCCGTACGCGTCGGCCCCCGGATCCAGGAAGGTCGAGATGCGCTGCTTCTGATAGGGCTGCAGATGATTCCAGATCTGAGGAGTCGCGATCCCCACGACCAGGTTCACGCCGACCACGACGAGGAGCGGGAGCAGGCGGATGCGCGACCGGTAGAGAATCACCGCGAGGAGACCCAGGAACAGGAGCCAGCCGGGCGTGAAGAACGAGAGCGCGACGTTGGCGATCGGGGTGATCATGAAGAAGAGGTAGAGGAACGGGAGTCCCGCCCAGTAGAGCATCGTGAAGAGGATCGCGACGAACGCGATCGAGGTGCCCAGGTCCGGCTGCTTCAGCACGAGGAGGCACGGGACCGCCGCGGTCAGCACCGGCCCGGCCAGGTTCTTGATCTGGGTCCAATCCTTCTTCCGGTTCGCGAGCTGGCTCGCGAGGAGGATGACGGTGGCGACCTTCGCCAGCTCCGAGGGCTGGATCTTGATCGGACCCCAGCCCAGCCAGCGCTGCGCGCCCAGACCCACGTGCCCGATGAACATGGTGAGCACCAGAAGCCCGAGGCCGATGGCGTAGAGGAGGTACGAGGTTTTCCCCTCGTAGATCCGGTACGGCACCGCGGCGATGAGCCCGCCGGCCACGAGCGCGAGGAACAGGTAGGCGATCTGCTTCAGGTAGAGCCCGTGCTCGGCCGTGGCCGACGGCATGGACGTC
>JAYWED010000021.1:0-90534 GCA_043779525.1 Candidatus Eiseniibacteriota bacterium
CCTAGAGCCGGAAGAGGCTTCGCGAGGCGGCGTCGGTCGCATCCTCGAGCGCCCCGGGAGCGACCCCGAGCGCCGCGGCGAGCTGGTCGCGGACCAGTACCAAGTAGGCCGGCTCGTTTCGCTTTCCCCGATGCGGCATGGGGGCGAGGTACGGAGCGTCGGTCTCCAGAACGATGTCGGTCAGCTCCAACTCTCGAATGATGTCGGGCAAGGGGCTCTTCTTGAAAGTCGAGGATCCCCCCACCCCGATCTTGAACCCCATGGAAAGTACCCTCCTGGCGAGCGCCAGGTCCCCGGCGAAGCAATGAAAGCTGCCCCCGGCGTCGGGCGGACCCTCCTCGCTCAGGACCTCGGCCACCCGCTCGGCCGCCTTCCGATGGTGGAGCACCAGGGGCTTCCCGGTCTCGCGGGAGATCTCGATGTGGCGGCGCAGGAAGCGCTCTTGCACCTCGGCGGGCGCGTTCTCGGGCCAATGGAAATCGAGACCGGTTTCGCCGATGGCGACCACCTCGGGCTCACGGGCCAGGGCCGCGATCTCTTCCATCTCAGCCTCGCGCCCCTCGCGCACGTCGCAGGGGTGCATGCCCACGGCCGCCCTCAGGCCAGGGTGTTTGCGCGAAAGCTCGATGGCGCGGCGGCTCGAGGCGGCGTCGGTCCCGGCCTCCACCACCCACGCGACACCGGTCGCGCGCGCCCGCGCGAGCACTTCCTCGCGGTCCGCGTCGAATTCGGGCCTTCCTAAGTGGGCATGCGAATCGATCATCGCTCGATGCGTGGAAAGAGAGGCTTCGAAGCCCCGATCGGCTCTCCCGGCGAGAACGCCGGCAGTAGCGCGCCGGCCTTGGGCAGCCGCACCTTCTCGATGGCGGGCGTGAGCCGGAGCGTCTCCCAGACCTCGCGGGCCTTGGCCGGCATCACGGGGTAGAGCATGAGCGCCGTGTGCTGGAGCGCCACGACCAGCGTCCCGAGCAGCGCCTCCAGCTCGGCGGCCCGCGCCGGATCCTTCGCGAGGTTCCAGGGCGCCTTCTCCTCCACGAGCCGGTTCGCGCGCCGGATCAGAGACCACGCGGCCTCGATCCCCTTGTCGATCTCGTAGCGCTCCATGGCGGCGCCATAATCGCCGAGCGCGCCCACGACCAGGTCTCCCAGCCCTTCGATGGGCGACGCCGCGGCCACCTTGCCTTCGCGGTAGCGGTGGATCATCGAGACGGTGCGCGTGAAGAGGTTGCCCCAGTCGTTGGCGAGATCGGCGTTGTAGCGGTCGATGAAAAGCTCCCACGTGAAATCGCCGTCGCGCGAGAGCGGCACTTCTTTCAGCAAATAATAGCGGAGCGCGTCCGCGCCCCAGCGGTCCACGATCTCGAGCGGGTTCACGATGTTCCCGAGCGACTTCGAGAGCTTCTCTCCCTGGAACTGCACCCAGCCGTGCCCGAGCACGGTCTTCGGCAGGGGCAGCTTCGCGCTCATGAGCATCGCGGGCCAGATGATGCAATGGAAGCGGGTGATGTCCTTCCCGATCACATGGAGATCGGCGGGCCAGTACTTCGAGTAATCACCGTTCGGCTCAGGGTATCCCACACCGGTGATGTAGTTGATGAGCGCGTCGAACCAGACATAGACCGTGTGCCCGGGATCGTTCGGAAGCGGAATTCCCCAGGTGCCGGAGGCGCGAGAGACCGAGATGTCCTCCAGGCCGCCCTCGATCACGTTCACGATCTCGTTCCGGCGGGAATCGGGAACGATGAATTCGGGATGCTTCCGGATGTGCTCGAGGAGGCGCGGGCCGTAGGCCGAGAGCTTGAAGAAATAATTCTCCTCGCTCACCCACTGCGGCGCCGTCTTGTGCACCGGACACTTCCCGTCCACGAGATCCTTCTCGGGATAGAACCGCTCGCAGCTCACGCAGTAGTGCCCTTCGTACTTCCCCTTGACGACGTCGCCCGCGTCCACGATCGCGCGGAAGAGCGCCTGCACGCCGCGGATATGCCGCGGCTCCGTGGTCCGGATGAAATCGTCGTAGGAGATGTCGAGCCGCTTCCAGACGGCCTGAAACGCCTCCGCCATCTGGTCGCAATAGGTCTTGGGATCCAGGCCCTTCTCGCGGGCGGCCTTCTCGACATTGGTCGAGTGCTCGTCGTTCCCCATGAGGAAGCGAGTATCGAATCCCGCCATCCGCTTGTAACGCGCGATGGCGTCCGCGGCGATTTTTTCGTAGGCGGTGCCGACGTGGGGCAGGCTGTTGACGTAATCGATTGCGGTCGTGATGTAGAACTTCGCCATCAGTTTTCCGAGATGGGAAACTGGAGCTTGGCTCCCTTGACGGACTCGCCGTCGCCGGGCTTCGTTCCGCGCGCGCCGCACCGGGTCTTGTCGCAGCCGCGTCTCCGGTCGCGCGAGGGGCCCACGACCTTGGTCCCCGCGGGAAGCTCGGCCAGGGCAAGCGGGGTATCGTTCCCCGACCCATCCGTGAGCAGAAGGGTGCGGCGGAAGATGTCCACGCGGGAGACTTCCTGCTCCACGCCCGCCAGCACCAGCTTGCTTCCGATCCTCGGGAATTCGCGCGAGGCTTCCTTGTAGAAATCCAGCTCGTAGCGCAGGCAGCACTTCAGCCGGCCGCACGCGCCCGAGATCTTGGAGGGGCTTGGCGAAAGACCCTGGTCCTTGGCCATCTTCAGGGTGATGGGCTCGAATTGCCGGAGCCAGGTGGCGCAGCAAAGCTCCCGGCCGCACGTTCCGACCCCGCCGATCCGTCCCGCCTCATCGCGGACGCCGATCTGACGAAGCTCGATCCGCGTGCGGAAAATGGACGCCAGATCCTTGACCAGGTCGCGGAAATCGACGCGCTTCTCGGCGGTGAAGAAGAAGGTGATCCGGTTGCCGTCGAATTGGTACTCCACGTCCACGAGCTTCATGTCCACGTCGCGGTGGATGATCCGTTCTTTCGCGGTATCGTAGGCGCGTTTTTCCTTGGCGCGGTTTCTCTCGAAGACTTCCAGGTCCTCAGGCTGCGCGGGCCGAAGCAGCTCGCGCAGCTTCCCGGGCACGGCCTCGCGCTTCACCCACTCGCTCGTGTGGTGGACCTTGCCCAGGTCGATCCCACGGTCCGCCTGCACGATGACCCACTCGCCCTCAAGAACGGGAATCTCGCGCGGGTTGGTGAAGTACTCACGGCGGCGTCCCTTGAATACGACTTCAAGCAGCTCGTTCATATGGCGATCCCCGGACTGAGGGGCCTCTCTCGGTTCGATCACGGCGTGCCCGGGGCCATGCGGTACTGGGCCGACGCAACCGCGTATGGAATGGAGACGTTGGACTGGACCGCGGCCGCGATCTCTTCGAGCAGGCGGACGCGACGAGTCAGCGATTCGACCGGAAGCGTCCGCGCCTCGGACGCGATCCGGGCCCTCAGGTCCTCGTTCATGAGATCCGTCTTCTCGCCCAGGAGCCTGAATCGCAAGAGATCCCGGTAATAATGGAGCGCCAGCGAGACCGCGGCGAGGAACCTCGGCCGGTCCCGATCCATGCGCCCCTTGCGGAGCGGCCCCAGAATCGCATTTTCCTTCGGGCTCACGAAGAGATCGAGCGCGATGGACCGGAGCCTCGAGAACTCGGCCTCCTCGACCGAGCCCTTGCCGCCCAAGTCCAGCGGCGTCTCGAAATGCTGGAGCGCCTTGCCCAGGCTTCCGTCCGAGGTCGCGCTCGCGAGCCTGGCGACCGGCTTCGAGACGCCCCGGCTCTCCAGCACCGAGGCGATCCAATCGGCGGGAAGCGGGCGGAAGCGGACCTGGAGGCAGCGCGACTGGATGGTCGGCAGGAGCGAGCGAACCTGGCGCGCGCCGAGGATAAGGACCCGGCGCGGGTGAGGCTCCTCGAGCATTTTCAGGAATGCGTGAGCGGCCGGAGCGGTCATCGCCTCCGCCCTTTTCAAGATAAGGACCTGGTACCCGTCCTCGCGACGCGCCGTCATCGACAGGAATTGCTTCGCCCGGGCCATGTCCTCGATCGAGTGAACCGCGGGCTTGGCGAAGATCGGCAAGAAGAAGGGATCCGCGGAGACGCGCTTGAGGATGGAGGCTCGCGCCTCGGAGCGCGCTTCCTCGGCCTGGCGCTCGGTCCTGCCCTCGGTCGAAAACGACGGGAGCGGAACGCGAAGCTCGAGGTCGGGGTGGCGCAAAGCCAGCGCCATGCGGCAGGACTCGCAGGTGTCGCAGGGGGAGCCGTCCGGGCGCCGGGCATCACAGAGGAGAGCGCGCGCGAAGTAGAGCGCGGCCCGGGTCTTCCCCACGCCCGATGGGCCGTGGAAGAGGTAGGCGTGCCCGACGTGTCCCGACTGCAACGAGGCGCGGAGAAGCTCGAGAGCTTCGTCCTGGCCGCGGAGAGCATCAGCCATATGTCGGTCTCAACGGAACCAGTCGAGGGGATTGAGTGCGGTCTTCCCCTGCCGGATCTCGAAATGGAGAGCTGTTCCAACGGTAGAGCCGGTGTCGCCGACCCGTCCGATGATCTCGCCGGCCGCAACTTCCTTCCCTACGGCGACCAGGATCTCGGAGGCGTGTGCGTAGAGCGTATAAAAGCCTCCACCATGATTTAGTATAGCACACTTGCCGTACCCATCCAGCCAGCTCACGTAGTCCACCCGGGCCTTGGAAACGGCGGCAATCGGCGTTCCGAACGCGACCGCTATGTCGATGCCACTATTATAGGTAGAGGTTCCAAACCGAGGATTCTTCTGGTAGCCGAAGGCCCCGACCACCCTGCCCGTCACGGGCCAGGGCAGCCTGCCCTTGTTCTTCGAGAAGTCGCCGAAGAGCGGCATCACGCTCCCCGGACCGCCCCGCTCTCCGGCCAGGCGCCGCTTCTCCAGCGTGCCGATCAAAGCCTGGATGCGCTTGCTGGCGCGCTCCAGCTCGGCCGCGGCCTGCTCGTTCGACTTCCGCTCGGAGCGGATCTGCGATAGGAGCTGGCGCCGCTCGACCGCGAGTTGCTTCTGGGCCTTTCGCTGCCGCTCTGTTTCCCGCTTCAGCCTGTCCAGCTCCCGCTGCCGCTCCTCGAGGCGCGCCTTGGTGTCCTGGACCTCGGTCCGATGCGCCTGGGTGAGAAGCATCTGGTCTTTGTCCTCGCGGGCGACCTTGGCGAGGAAGTAGGTGCGGTTCACGAGATCGGGGAAGGTGCGCGCGGAGAGGAGGTATTCGATGTCCCGGCTCCGGCCGCGCTTGTAGATCTCGCGCAGGCGCCACGAGAGCCGCCGCCGGTCCCCGTCGAGCCGGACGGCAGTGCGGGTCAGCTCCGACGTCGCGTCTCCCAGGTCCGAGGAGACGATCTTTCGCCGACGCTCCAGCGCCGCGAGATAGCGAATCGTGAGCGAGAGCTGCACTTCCTTTTCCTTGAGCTCGCCGAGCAGATTCCGCTCCCGTCCGCGGAGCTGCTGGGACTTGGCGTGGCGCTCATTCAACTCGCGTCCCAGCGATTCGAGCTCCTTTTTCTGGCTCTCGATCTCCGACTGGGCCTCGTCAACGACGCCCTTGGTGGTGTCGGACGCGGCGGAGGGAGCCGGGGTCGCCGGCGCGGCAGGCGGGGGCTTGACCGCCGAGTTTGGCGGCGCGCCGCTCTGAGCGCGGGCGGGACGGAGGGGCGACAGCAGGAGGGCAAGGCTCGCGAGCACTCGGAGCCAGCGCGCGCTCCCGGCTCGGGCGGCTACTAGAGCAGCCATTTCCGGGGCAGCGTCGCCACCGCGATCCAGCTTCCGAGCAGCCCCAGCAGTCCGCCGACGGCCGCGAATCCAAGGAGCACGTTGGTCGAGGGCATGGGGAGATGGAAGAGCCCTTCGGCGAGCGAATCGTGGATGGCGCGCGCGAGCAGGATCGTGACGATCGAAGACAGAGTGGCGAGCACGAACCCTTCCGCCAAGTACGGCGCGTCCGTGAAGACGAAGCCTCCTCCCAGGGAACGGATCAGGTGGAGCGAATCGATTCGCGCCTGGATGGCGAGGCGCGTGGTCGCGCCCACCACGAAGAGCACGCCGATGAGAATGATGAGGCCCAACAAGGCCCCGATCTGGTGGAGCGTGCGCGTCACCTGCTCCGCGCGGAGCACCCACTCTCCGGCGTAGCGGACGTCCTCGACGTGCGGAAGCGTCTCCGCCTGGCGCGCGATGGAGCGCACGCCCTCGGCGGTGCGGTAATCGGGCTTGGGGCGGACCACGAAGGAGGCCGGGAGCGGATTTTCGCCCACGGCCTGAAGCAGCGCCTCGTCGGCCACATCGGCCCGGAATTGCTCCCACGCTTCGTCCTTGCTCACGAAGCGGACGCTGTCCACCCCCGCCATCAGCCTCAGGCGGCCGGCCAGCACGTCCACCTCGGAGCGCGCGAGCCCCTCGTTCAGGAAAATCGAGATCTCCTCGCGCGACTCGAGCTGCTGGGTGTAGTTGTCCACGCCCGTGAGCACCATCATGAAGAGCAGGAGGATGAGGAGGATCGAGGACATGGAGAGGATGCTGGCCAGACAGAGCGTCCGGTGCCGGCTAAGCGTGCGCCAGAGCTCGGTGAAGAGATAGCGGAGCGGTCCCATCAGATTCCTCCACTCGCGCCCGGTCCGGGAAGCTCTCCCGGCCTCGCGCTCAAGCTTGCGCCCGCGTCGGCCTCCGGACGCGCTTGATCGGACCGCACCACGCCCTGCTCGAGGCGGATCACGCGGCCGGGATGCCGCTGCGTCCAGTCCTCCGCGTGCGTGGCCACGAGCACCAGGGTCTCGCGGTCGCGGTACTGGCGCATGAGGGCGAAGATCTGCGCCGCGGCCGTGGGATCCAGATTCCCCGTCGGCTCGTCCGCGATGAGGATGCGGGGATGGCGGACCAGCGCCCGCGCGAGCGCGACCCGCTGTTTCTCCCCGGAGGAAAGCTGCCCGGGATAGAGCGCCTCCATGCCCCGGAGCCCCATTTCCTCCAGGAGCGGCGCGACGCGCTGGCGGATCTCGTCCCGCTCCCACACCCCGGAGATGCGGCACCCGAGTGCTATGTTCTCGTAGATGTTCCGGTCGTGTAGGAGACGGAACTCCTGTCCGAGCATCCCGATCGCGCGGCGCATTCCGGGCTCGGCTTCCACGCGTCCGCGGGTCGGCCGCTCGGCCAGCGAGACGAGGCGAAGAAGGGTGGATTTCCCGGCGCCGCTCGGCCCCGTGATGAATACCCATTCGCTCGGCTCGAAGGAAAGGGAGACGTCGCTCAGGGCGAGACGGTCCTTGTAGGACTTGGTGACGTGATCGAGCCGTATCAGGGCCATGTCCACTCCAGGCGTCGTCCGCCGGTCCGGGTGGCGAGATCGATCGCGACGCGCGCGGCCTTGACGAGCCCGGCGGGATCCGGCCTCCGCGCTCCACGCTTCCACGCGCGATCGAAGGCGGTGCCGTGGTCCACCGATGTGCGCAGGAAGGGCAGCCCCAGCGTGACGTTCGCCGCGCCGCCGATGCCGTCCATCTTCGCGGGGATCAGCCCCTGGTCGTGGTACATCGCCACGGTCAGCGCGAATTCTTCGCGGCTCCCACCGAAGAACGTGTCGGCGGGAAAGGGCCCCTCGGCGCGGATCCCTTCGGCGCGCGCCCGCTCCATCGCGGGGCCGATCACGCGCGTTTCCTCGTCGCCGAAGAGTCCGTCCTCGCCCGCGTGCGGATTCAGGGCGAGCACCGCCAGCGGTTTCTTGGGTTCCCAGCCGAACAGGCGCGTCGCGATGGCGGCGAAGCGGAGCGTGCGGAAGAGCGACTCGATCTCGAGCGTCTCGGAGACCCGCCGGAGCGCCACATGGACCGTGGCGAGCACGATCCGGAACCGTCCTCCGGTGAAGAGCATCCGCGTCTCGGCGCCGCCGCTCAGAGCACCCAGAAATTCCGTATGCCCGGGGTGTGGATACCCCGCGAGCTGAAGCGCCTTCTTGGAGATGGGGGCCGTCACGATCGCGCTCGCCCGACCATCGAGCGCAATCGCGGCGGCTGTTTCGATCGCGCGCGCGGCGGCGCTGCCGGTCTCCCGGGAAGGAACCCCCGTGTCGAACGTGCCCCAGACTCCGTTGGTCGACATGATGAGCGGAATGTCCCGCCCGCCCTCGGCCCGGGGATCGAACTGGGCTGCGGCGATGGGGCGGAAACGGAGCGGAATGCGGGCGTGACGGGCGGCCCGCTCCATCACCTCGGGATCGCCGACCGCTGCGAGACGCGCATCACGGCGCAGCGACCGAAGCGCGAGGGCGCGCACGAGGATCTCGGGGCCGATGCCGGCGGGATCCCCCATCGTGAAGAGGAGCGTGTGCCGGCGCGGCGCCACTTACCCGGGACCTCCGTGAGTTCAGTCCTTGACCTCGATGTTCACGTTCTTGCGGATCCGCTCCAGCCAGCGGTCGTACGCGTCGCGAAGCTTCTGGTTCAGCACGATCTGCTTCAGATCGTCGCGAACCTCCTCGAATCGATAGTCGCGCTCGGGAACCCTTCCGGCGAGCTTGAACACATAGTAACCGGCTTCGCCTTTGAGCGGGACACTCACCTCGCCCTCGCCCAATCCCGTCAGCGGCTCCTGGAAGGTTGGAGGCAGGCTGGTCACCGGAACCTCCCCCAGGAACCCTCCGGAATCCTTGGTGGCCGTGTCCATGGAGTAGCGCCTGGCGGTGGCCGCGAAATCGGCCCCCTTGAGCAGCGAATCGCGCACGACGAGGGCGCGCTTCCGCGCGCGTTCCTCGTCGGCCGGGCTGGTCTTGGCCTGGAGCAGAACGTGCCGCGCGTGGACGCGCTCGGGCAGCGAGTCCGATTTCTGGAAATGCTCGAGCACCTGGATCAGGTGCCAGCCGTACCGGCTGCGCACGGGCTTGCTGATCTCGTTCGGCTTGAGCGCGAAGGCCACGTCCTCGAACTCCCCGACCATATCGCCGCGCGCGAAGACGCCGAGATCGCCGCCTCTCACGCCGGAGGGATCGTCGGAGAATTTCCTCGCCACTTCCTCGAAGGGAAGCTTCTTGACCACGATCAGATTCCGAAGCGAGTCGGCCCGGGCGTGGAGCTTCTTGACCTGGACGGAATCCGGCTCGAACCCGAGCACGATGGCCGACAGCTTGAGCTGCTCGGCCCGCTTACCCAGCGAATCGTGGTGGGCGGTGAAGTAAATCTTCGCCTCCGCGTCGGTCACGGTCGTCCGGTTCTGGACCTCCTTGCCGACGAGGCGCATCACGATGAGCTGCTTCTTGACGTCCGGCTCGTACTTGCGGCGCAGGGCCTCTTCGGTGGTGTGCTCCTCCATGAGCGCGCGGCGGAAATTATCTTCGGATCCCAGCCGCGTCCTCACGTTCTGGATCGCCTGCTTCACCGCCTGGTCCAGCTCGGTCTTGGAGATGGTGACGTTCTGCTTCTGGGCTTCGGCCAAAATGACCTGCTCGTCAACGAGCTGGCGGAGCACGTCCTTTCTCAACTTGGCGACCGAGACCGAATCGCTGGGATCGACGCGCAGGTTGGCCATCGCGACCTTGAGCTGCTCGTCGACGTCGGATTCGAGAATGACTTCCTTATTGACGATCGCGGCGATCCGCTCGGATGCCGAGGAATGGCGCGCCGCCAGCGGCGCCGCGGCGGCAAGCACCAGAGCGACCCAGGCAAGACGCCTTGTGACCTGAAACCTCATCGACGATTCCCTCCCGTTTCGGAATTCATTCCAAGCCGTACCGCGTCCAGTCGGGCGGGCACGGTGTGGGCCGGCGTCCTGGTCCGCAAACGCCCCAGCTGACTCGTCACCCAGGCGTTTTCGGCCTCCTCGCGCGCGTCCACCCACGCTCCCTTCCGTGCCTCGTCGAACGAGAGCGCCCGGGGCGCCTCGCGGCCGAGCGCTTTCGCGACAGCGTACCCGTTCGGGGTCTCGATGACGGTCGAAATCTCGCCCTCCCCCAATCCCCACACCGCCACGGACAAGGGATCCGGGGCGCCATCGAATATCGAGATCTCTCCGTAAAAGCGGGGGAACAGCGCGCCGACCGTCCCGCCGTCGGTGCGCAGGAATCCCTCCACCGCGAAGATCGAATCGCGAAACTCGCTCCGGCCGAAGCCCATGCGCGCCATCCGCGCCGTGTCTCGCGAGGCGAACATCGCGACGAACGCGCGTCTCGCGGCTGGCCTCCGGTACCTCGACGCGTGTGCGTCGAAATACGCGCGGGCGGCCGCCGCGTCCGGCGCGGGAACCGAGCGCTCCACCATGGCGTGGGTGGAAATGTCCTCGCGGATGAGCCGTAGTCTTCGCGCGATCGAGGGATCGCGATCGATTCCCCGCTCGCGGGCCTCCCTGGCGATGAGTCGCGGGAACATGGCGGCGCTGCACGCGACCAGAAGCTGCTGCGAGTCCTCGAGCTTCGCCTTGCGCTCCTCGTCCCGGTGGAGAATTTCGGGGTAGGCAAGGTCGCGGTAGGTGATCGAGTCCCCGTCTGCGCGCGCGAGGACGTCGAGGGCGGGATGCACGCCCCTCTTCGGCCTTCGGCCCTGGGAATCGAGCGAGGCCAGGAGCGAATCTGCCTTCTCGGTCGCCGACGCGAAGATGATCGAGCTGACGCCTTCCGGATTCAGCGCGAAATGGTATTTCTGGAGGAGCCGGATCGTGTAGTGGACTTCCAGCCCGTGGGCGCGCTCCGAGATCAGGGTCCGGCGAATCGCCGCGTCGTCCGGGTCGTCGATCGCCTCCACCTTATAGAACTCGTGGGATTGATCGTTGAGATAGGGGCCCATGAGATCTCCCGGCTTCGCGGTGCGGAACTCGGCCCAGGACTTCCGATTCAGCTCGCCCACGCGCCGCCAGCCCAGCTCTCCGCCCTTGGCCGCGGAGGGGTGGACGCTGTAGAGGGCCGCCACGGAGTCGAACCGCGCGCCGTGCTTCATGGCTTCGAAGACCTCGTAGGTCGCCTTGCGGTCGGTGACGCTGAGAATGTAGCCGAGCTTGACGCGGCGGAAGAGGCCTCCGGCGCGCGCCGTATCGACCTGGGACGCGTTCGGCGTCAGCTCGGGGAGCAACAGCTTCTCCCGGATCGTGGCGAAGAGGAGGTCCGCGCTCGCGACCCCGATCCGGTGCCCCACGGACGCGTCGTTCAGGAGCCCCCGGCGCTCCGCCTCGAGCGCCAGAAGCTCCCGGTCCACGCACAGGTCCAGGAGCTTTTTCCGCCAGAGCGCGTGATTGCTGGCGCGAAGGGGATCCGAAGCCATCACCAGAGCCGCGCGCCGGATGTCGGCCTCTTCCACACGGCGGCCGGCGACGAAGGCGATCGCGCCCGCGGGGGCGAACGGTTTGGCGCGCGCGGACGGGGCGGACGGTTTGGCGCGCGCGGACGGGGCGGACGGGGCGGATTTCACCGTCGCGGCGGAGCCGACGCCGAGGGGAATGAGCGCCAGGAGCGCCGCTAGAATAGATCTCATGTTTTTCATCGGATGAGTTGTCGTTTCGGCGGACGTTCCAGCGCCGCGCCGCTTCCCCCTTAGTACCCTGAACTCCCGGTCGCGGTTCAACTTCCAGCAGCTGGAAGAGGCGGAGCCGGGACGCTATCAGAGCCCCCCAGCACCCGCAACAGATTTGTGGCAAGCAAGATCGGCTCGGCGGGCGACCGCACCTTGAAGGCGCCGGTGCCCCCTCCGACGAACTCGAGCCGAGCGGTTGTGGAAGCCACGAGGCGGAGGATTTGCTCCCGCTTTAGAGCCTCGGCCAGGTCGACCTCGAGCCGGTCCCGCCCGACACGAAGCCGGGTCGCGCCGGCATCTCTGCCGATCAGCCGGAGCCGCTTCAGCTCGATGAGATGCTCGGTTTCGGGAGGAAGCGGCCCGAACCGGTCCCGGAACTCCGCGCGCAACTCGTCCAGCTCCTGGACGACCGTGATCCCCGCCATGCGGCGGTAAGCGTCCAGCTTCTCGTCGGGATCGGCGATGTACTCACTCGGAATGAAGGCCGGCAGGTCGCTCGTGATGGCCGGCTCGGGCCTTCGCTCCGGCGCTTTCCCCTGAAGCTCCTGGACCACCTCGTCCACCATGCGACAGTACAGGTCGAATCCGACGCTGACCATGAAGCCGTGTTGCTCAGGGCCCAGGAGATTTCCGGCGCCGCGAATCTCGAGATCGCGCATCGCGATGGTCAGCCCCGCGCCCAGCTCCTCGTGCTCCGCGATCACGCGCAGCCTCTTTTCGGCGTCCTCGCTCAGCACCGTTCCGGCCGGCACCAGCAGATAGCAGAAGGCCTGGTGGTGCGAGCGGCCGATCCGGCCCCGGAGCTGATAGATCTGCGCCAGCCCCAGCGCGTCCGAGCGGTTCATGAGCATGGTGTTCACGGTGGGGATGTCGAGCCCCGACTCGATGATGAGCGTGGTCACGAGCACGTCGGTGCGGCGCTCGACGAAGTCGAGCATCACGCGCTCCAGATCCACGTCCCGCATCTGCCCGTGCGCGACGCCGTAGCGGAGCTGGGGCACGACGCTCTGGAGGTAGTTCGCGATCCGGTCGATGGACTCGACGCGGTTGTGGACGAAGAAGGATTGCCCGCCACGATCGGCCTCGCGCAAGAGCGCGTCCCGGATCACGTCCTTGCTCATCTCCACGATCTCGGTTTTGATCGGATAGCGTCCGCGGGGCGGCGTGTTCATGACCGACATGTCGCGCGCCCCGAGAAGGCTCATGTGGAGCGTGCGCGGGATCGGAGTCGCCGTCAGGGTGAGCACGTCCACGTTCTCGACCAAGGTGCGAATGCGCTCCTTCTGCGCCACGCCGAACCGCTGCTCCTCGTCGACCACGGCGAGGCCCAGGTTCTTGAACTGGACGTCCTTCGAGAGGAGGCGGTGAGTCCCGATCACGATGTCCAGCTCGCCCCGCTGGGTCTTCTCCACGATTTCCTTCTGCTCGCGCGGCGAGCGGAACCGGCTCAGCATGTCGATTCGCACCGGGAAATCAGCGAACCGCTCGGTAAAGGTGGCAAGGTGCTGCTGCGCGAGCACCGTCGTCGGGACCAGCACCGCCACCTGCGTGCCTTCCTGCACCGCCTTGAAGGCCGCGCGAATCGCCACCTCGGTCTTCCCGTAGCCCACGTCGCCACAAACCAGCCGGTCCATCGCGCGCGGCGATTCCATGTCGCGCTTCACCTCCTCGACCGTGCGAAGCTGGTCGGGAGTCTCGTCATAGGGGAACGAGGATTCCAGCTCCCGCTGCCAGGGCGTATCGGAGGCGAAGGCCCGGCCGCCCCGGGCCTTCCGGACCGCGTAATTCCGGAGCAGCTCTTCGGCCATCTCCTGGATCGCCTTGCGCGCTTTCGCCTTCGTCTTCTGCCACGCCGTGCCACCGAGCCGCGAGATGAGGGGCGTGCGGCCCTCCTCGGCCGAGTAGCGCTGCACCATGCCGAGCTGGTCGATGGGCACGAAGAGCCGGTCGCTCTGGGCGTAATCGATCTGGATGCACTCGGTGTCCTGCCCGTCGAGGGTGATCCGCTTCAGCCCCCGGTAGATGCCGATCCCGTGATCCAGGTGCACCACGTACTGGCCCGGCTCGAGCGTCATGAGATCGCGTATCGAGGCGCGGGAGGGCCCGGACCGGCGCCCGCGCCGGCGACGATAGCGCGCGAAGATCTCGTGATCGGTGAAGACGGCGATCCGCGAGGCGGGCAGCACGAACCCGGAGGTGATCGAGCCGACGTCGACTGAGACCAGGCCGTCCCCGAGGATTTCCTCGAGACGCTCGGCCTGCCCCCGGTTGTCGCAGACGATCACGCGCTCGTAGCCCAGCTCCTCGAGCCGCCGCAACTCGCCGCGGAGGAGGTCCAGCTTCCGCCCGAACGAGGGTTGCGGGCGCGCATCGAAGGAGATCACGGTGTCGCGGTCGGCGGCGCCGAGGGTGACTCGCGATTCCATGCGCAGGAATCCGCGGAGCCTCTTCAGCGCGCGCTCGGGGGGGTCGAACAGCCGGTCGCGCTCGGGCAGGAGCGGCGATCGCTTCCGTGCGTCGGGCTCCAGACGCTCGGCCTCCCGCTCCGAGGCCACGAGCTCGCGCTCCACGGCCTCGGGCTCGTCCACCCAGAGCGCGACGCCCGGAGGGAGATAATCCAGGGCCGACCCGAACGCGAGGCCGAGAAGCGGGGCGAGCCAGTCCACGCCCTCGAAGTAGACGCCCTCGCTCACCAGCTCGCGGATCCGGGTCCCCTCGAGGTCCGAGGCGAGCGCGCCCAGGTCCAGCGGCGCAAGGCGCGCGTTCAGATCCTCGGCGAAGAGGACCTCGCGCGCGGGCGCGATGCGCGTGCGCGCGAGCGGCGCGACGGAGCGCTGGCTGGAGATGTCGAACGTGCGGAGCGACGCGACCTGATCGCCGTCGAATTCGATCCGGACCGGATACGCCATCCCGGGGCCGAAGACGTCGAGCAGCCCGCCGCGTCGGCTGACCTCGCCGATCTCTCCAACCTCGCTGACCGCCCGGTATCCGGCCATGACGAGCGTGAGCGCCAGCTTCTCGGGCGCGACCTCGGTGCCGGCTTTAAGCGTGACCGCGCGCGACCTGAGAAAAGCCGGGGGCGGAGCGAGCCGGTAGAGAGAGACCGCGGGAATCACGACGATCGGCGGATCGGGATCCCCGAGGCGGAGCAGCGCCGTGATGCGGTCGTCGCGCACCGGTCCGGTCGCGACCTGCGCGGTCCAGGGCACGACATCGTGGGGCGGCAGATAGACGACGCGGTCCGGCCCGAGAAGGAACTCGAGGTCGTCGCGCCAGGCCTCGGCCCGATCCAGGTCGGGGGCCAGGACCGCGAACGGGCGCTGGACCGATCGCGCGAGGGCGGCGAGGAGGAGAGCGCCCGCGCTCCCCGCGATCCCGCGCACGGGAATGGCGCGCGCGTCCGATGCGTCTCCGACCCGCTCGCGGAGCGTCTCGAATCCGGGATGACGTTCGGCGCCGCGGAGAATCTGCTCCGCGAGCGAGTCGGCCGCCTTGGTCACGACGCGGCGATGCGCGCGGTGCCGAGCACGAGCTCGGCGGCGAGGCACACGGCGGCCCCCATGAGAAAGAGTAGCCACAGCTCGCGCCCGTGGCGCGTATCGCGCAGGTGGGTCCGGAGCGAGGACGTTGTCAGGATCGCGCGGGGCGCGTCGTACGCGCGGGTCGCGAGCGAATCGATGGAAATCGGTCTGAGATCGCTCTCGATCGGGTCGGGGTTGACCGCGACGGTCGCCGCCTCTCGCGCTCCCACCTCGAAGACGTAGAAGCCGGGGACGGTGGCGGGCGCGTCCGCCACGGCGCGGAATCTCGATCCATCCGAGACGACCGTGGCTTGCGACCGATAGGATTCGGGACCCCGCACGACGACGGCGCCGGAAGGCGACGATTCCAGGCTCACCGCCGGTGGTCTCCCAACGAGCGCGCGGTCCAGCGACTCCGGGGACGATGTTCGCGCCGCGTGATCCACGAGGCCGCGGACCAGCGGAACGAACGCGCCGGAGTAGGGAAGGTCTCCCCAGTCATCCGAGAGCGATCCCAGGAAGACCGCGATCTGTGGCGCGGCGACGACGACCGGGAGGCCGCCCGTGGTGGCCACGACGGTCTCCGCCTTGGGCGACGTGACCCGCGCGCGCGCGAGCGCGGTGAGCTTGGATCGAGTGAGCGGCGATCCCACGGAGAGCGCGAGACCCTCCAGAATCGGGTGCGCGGGGGCGCGCGCCCGAAGCTCGAAGGATTGTCCCTCGGCCGCGCGCTCGGTGCCGTCGATCGAGAGATCGACCAGGCCGGAAAAGAGCTTCATCCCGTAATAGTCGAGGTCGGAATGCGGACCGAGCGCGATCACCGCGCCGCCGCCCTCGCGCAAGAACGCGCGAAGCCTCGTCTCCGCATCGCCCGAGAGCGACGCGATGTCCTCGAGGATCACGACGTCCTCGCGCGCCCGGCTGATCGCGAGGAGGGACGCCGGCGTTCCGGTTTCCACCGCATAGCCCCCCGAGCCGTCCTGCGCCGGATCCAGGGCCAGCGCCGTGAAGCGCGACGGCGGCGCTCCATCGCGCGATTCCACGATCCGGAGCACGCGAAGCCGGCGAGGGGCGCCGAGCACCGCGTAACGGCGATCGTCACCCGCGAGCGCGTCCACGTCCGATTCGACCACGACCGGCGCCTTTCCTCTGGAATCCGCGCCCACGCCCGCCGCTTCGCCGGCACGCCAGTCGATGGGAAGCGACGCCCATCTCGATTCGTCGGCCAGAAGCGAGACATCGCCTCCACCGATCAGCGCGTCGCCGCGCCGCGCCCGGACCGCGAGCCGATCACTCGGAGCATCGGCATGGTTCACCATGCGCGCGCGCATCTCGAGTCCCTTTCCCTGAGGCCCGGGCCGAAGCTCCGGATCGAGGTCCTCGATGGCGTGGTTGGCAATGCGTGATGCGACGACCGGAAGAAGAAAGACGCGCGGGCCCGAGCGTGAGATCAGCGCGAGCTTCTCGCGCGCCTCGCGCGTGACGTTGGTCGCCTGGAAATCGCTGATGACGTAGAGCTCGCGCGATTTCAGGGGACTGCGCTCGAGAAACCGCCGCGCGCGCTCCAGCGCGGCGTCCATGGCTCCCGGAAGCCACGTGGCGCCGAGCTGCCTCACGATGCGCGTGAGGCGGACGCGGTCACCCGAGCGGTTCGCGAGAGGAGCGTCGGCCGCGGTCGTGGTGGTGATTCCGATCTCGTCCCCGGGTCTCGCGGCGTCCACGATCGCGAGGCCGCGCGCGCGCGCGCCTTCGATCCTGGGCCGCGTCTGCTCATCCAGCGCTCCCATGCTTTCCGAGTCGTCGAGGACCACCGCCACGGCCGCGGCCGCGCGCGTGGTCGCCCCCTTCGGCTCGACCGAGGGCCGGGCGAAGGCGCAGATGAGAAGGATCATCGCGAGCGTGCGGAGAATGAGAAGAAGGATCTCGCGAAGCCTGAGCCTGCGGATCTCGCGGGGCTCGAGCGCCCGCAGGAACATGATCGTCGGAAAGCGGATCTCCGGAAGCCTGCGCTTGCTCAGGAAATGGATCAGGATGGGGATCGACGCGAGCGGCAGGGCCCAGAGGAATCCCGGGTTCAGGAAGGAGAACGAGGACACCGGCTCAGGCGCTCAGAGAAGCCGCGCGCGCTTGGAGAGATACTCCAGCAGCGCGCGGTCGTAGGGCGTATCGGTCGTCACGGAGACGTAGTCGGCCTGCTTCTCGACGCAGAATTGGCGGATCCGGTCCATCCAGCCCCGGACCCGGGTGCGGTAATCGCCGCGCAATTCCTGAGGCCGGGTCGTCACGCGATCGCCGCTCTCGAGGTCGATGTAGGTCGCCTCGCGCTCGAACGTAAACGCGATCTCCTGCGGATCCAGAACGTGGAAGACCAGAACCTCGTGCTTCCTGTGGCGGAAGTGGTGGATCGCTCCCGCGATGCGCTCGGGATCGTCCAGAAGGTCCGAGAGGATGATAGCCAGGCCGCGCTGCTTCACGCGCTCGGCGAGCGCATGGAGCGAGGACGCGAAGTCGGTTCCTCCCTTTGCCTCGAGCCGGTCGAGCAGCACGAGAAGCTGCCGCAGATGGCTGGGCGTCGAGCGCGGCGGGATCAGTTCGCCGCGGCCATTCGCGAACGCGAACAACCCGACCGCGTCGTTCTGACGAAGCATGAGATACGCGAGGGAAGCCGCGAGCTGCCGCGCGTAGTCCAGCTTCGAGAGGCCGTGCGAGGAGTAGCTCATCGAGGCGCTCGTATCGATGAGGAGGGTCGAGCGGAGATTCGTTTCCTCCTCGTACTGCTTCAGATACTTGCGATCCGATTTCGCGAGCACTTTCCAATCGAGGTGCCGGAGCGGATCGCCCGGCATGTACTGGCGGTGCTCCGCGAATTCCACGCTGAAGCCGTGATAGGGGCTCTTGTGCAGCCCCGTCAGAAATCCATCGACGACGAGGCGCGCCCTGAGGTCGAGACGGGCGAGCTTCGACACGAAGTGCGGATCGAGGAGTCGCTGCGACGTTTGCGCCATGGCCGCTGCCCTCTAGGAGCGCTTGCCGTCGACGCTGGGAGTGCTCTCGAGGAGCTTCTGGATGATATCGAGGCTCGAAATACCGTCGGCTTCCGCGTTGAAATTGGGGATGATCCGGTGCCGCAGCACCGAAGGAGCCACCGCTTTCGCGTCTTCCACACTCGGGGTTGGACGCCCGTGGAGCGCGGCGCGCGCCTTGACGCCCAGCACGATGTACTGCGCCGCGCGGGGTCCAGCGCCCCAGCTCACCCAGTCGCGGATGAACGGCGCGCTCTCCGGCCCGGGGCGTGAAGCGCGCGCCAGCCGCACGGCATAGCGGACGACGTGCTCCGCGACGGGAATCCGCCGGACCAGCCGCTGGAGTTCTAATATCTGCTCGACGCCCAGCACCTTCTTGGGCTCGGCCTCATAGGCGCTGGTCGTCGTCGCGACGATGCGCTCCTCCTCCTCATCCGTCGGGTAGCCGACCGAGATATGGAACATGAAGCGGTCGAGCTGGGCTTCGGGAAGTGGATACGTTCCCTCGAACTCGATGGGATTCTGCGTAGCCAGGACGAAGAACGGCAACGCGAGCGGATAGGTCTGGCCTCCGGCCGTGACGCGGTATTCCTGCATCGCCTGGAGGAGCGCCGCCTGAGTTTTCGGAGGCGTGCGGTTGATTTCGTCGGCCAGGATCATGTTCGCGAAGACCGGGCCATGAATGAACTTAAATGCGCGACGACCGGTCACCGGATCGTCCTCGAGGATCTCCGTTCCGGTGATGTCGGAGGGCATGAGATCCGGCGTGAACTGGATCCGGCTGAACTTCAGATCCAGGATCCTCGACAGGGTCGAGACGAGAAGCGTCTTCGCAAGCCCGGGCACTCCCACGAGGAGGCAGTGGCCGTTGGCGAAAAGCACCGTGAGGAGCTGCTCCACGACGGTGTCCTGGCCCACGATGACCTTGCGTAATTCTCCCAGGATAGCGCCGCGCGCGTCCTTCAAATCCTCCAGAAGCTTGAGATCATCCTTGGGGACGGCCTGCGTCATGATCTTCCTTTCCCAGATATCCCCCGAGGGGGCTTTCGAAAAACCAGCGCCGGTATGCGCCGCGCGTGTGCATAAGTGCGGCTTTGGCGTCGGGCGGCTTTACTTAACAGGAAGACAGCGAGGACGTTACCTCGTTATCCACCGCTTTCAGAGACTTATCCACAAACGCGTGGCTGGTCCAGGCTGGTCAACCTCAAAAGCAGCGGTCCCGCGCGCCCGGCCTATCGCGCGTCGGCCTATCGCGCGTCGGTGTTCAACGTCCGAAGAACATTGATGAGACGGTCGAGTTCTTCCTCGGAATGGTAGTCGATGAAGATCGAGCCAGTCCCCCCGCGACGGCGCGTAATCCGAACGCGCGCCCCTAAGGCTCTCATAAGATCGTCTTCCAGTCCCATAAGTTCCGCGGAGAAGGCGCGCTTCGGGCTCTTTCTCGTCCGAGGCGAAGCCTTGCCCGACGAGGAACGACGTGCGCGTTCTTCCAGCTCGCGCACGGACCAGCCCTGTGCCGACGCGGCCTTCGCGAGATCCACCTGCGCCTTTTCGCTGGTCACGGAGAGGAGGGCCCGCGCATGGCCCGGGCTGATGCTGCCGGTCTCGAGGAAGCCCTGGATCTCAACCGGTAAGTTGTTGAAGCGTAAAATATTGGAAACTGTAGACCTGTCCCGGCCAACCCGCTGGCCGATTTCCTCATGTGGAAGTCCGTATTCCATTGCGAGTCGGTAGTATGCGCGCGCTTCATCCATGGGATTCAAATTCTCGCGCTGGACATTCTCGATGAGGGCGATGAGCAGCGCCTCGCGATCGGTGAATTGACGGACGATCGCGGGAATGGTCTCGAGCCCCGCCTCTCGGGCCGCGAGAAAGCGGCGCTCGCCGGCGACGATCTGAAACGCTCCGCCGGAGGGGCGGACCAGCACGGGCTGGAGAACGCCGCGCTCGCGAATCGAGGTCGCCAACTCGCGAATGGTGGTTGGATCGAACTGGGTCCGGGGCTGAGCCGGATTCCGGACGATCTTGTCGAGGGCGACATGTTGGATCTCCCCCTGCCGCGGCTCCACGGCCCGCAGCTCTGGAGCAACCGCGACCTCTCGATTCACCGCGGACGGAATGAGCGACGCAAGCCCCCGACCCAAAGCCTTCCTAGCCATGATTGATTACCTCGCTCGCAAGGTTCATGTAGCTCACCGATCCGGCGCAAATGGGATCGTACACTACGACCGGCTTACCGAAGCTCGGCGCCTCGCTCAGCCGAACGTTGCGTGGGATGACTGTATGGTAAACGCGTTCAGCAAAGTACCGCCGCGTCTCGTCCATTACTTGTTGCGAAAGATTGAGCCTGTTGTCGTACATCGTTAGCAGAACTCCTTCGATTTGAAGCGAGGGATTGAGGCCTTGCTGGACCAGCCGGATCGCACCCAGGAGGTGGCTCAAACCCTCCAGCGCGTAGTATTCGCATTGCACCGGGACCAGCACCGACCCGGCCGCCGTCAGCGCGTTGACGGTCAGGATGCCGAGCGAGGGTGGGGCATCGATGAAGATGAACTCGAAACGGTCTGCCAGGGGCTGCAGCGCGTCTTTCAGCCGGAACTCACGCCGCTCCGCGTCCACCAGCTCGACTTCAGCCCCCGCGAGCCGCTGACCGGAGGGGATGAAGCTGAGGCCGGCGATACCGGACTCGACGATGGCGCCTTCTGCGGCGAGCCCGCCCGTCAGAACTTCGTAGATTCCGCGATTTGTATTCTTGAGGTTGGCGAATCCTAGACCGCTTCCCGCGTTGCCCTGGGGATCAAGATCTACGAGGAGAACTGTCTTCTTGTTCAGGGCAAGCGCCGCCGCCAGGTTCACGGCAGTCGTCGTCTTGCCAACACCACCCTTTTGATTCGCGATCGCGACCGTCCTGGCCATCCACCCACTCTCCCCTGTTAACCCCACCGGCAACACTGCCGCTATCGCCGGGCCATAGCCGTATCGGGGGCCCGCGGCAGTCTACGGCAATGCACACCAAGAAATCCAAATGAAAATGTTTCACGTGAAACATGGCCGCATTTGATTGCAAATACGTCCGATACCATGGGCCCCCGGCGTGAAGTTTGGTTGAGCGAATCCGGAGCCGCGAGGCGGTTCAGAGACGGAGACGGAAAAGCCTTCGTGCGCTGAAAAAGGTTCTGCCCTAGCGCCGGATGCGGTCGAAAGCGCAGGCCAGGTGGGCGGCGCGGGGCGTCTCCGGGGCCGCGGCGGGCCGGTCCGCCGGCGCCTCCTGTTGCGTGGCCGGAAGGACGTTGACGCGGCCGGGCGGGCACGAGGCTATCGGGAGCCGATGGCAGGAGTGGATACGGGGGGGCCGCCGAGGCAGGGCAGGCGGCCACAAGCTTGGGTCGCGATCCGCAAGGGTTATCCGACGTGTTTACAGTGTTTTGCTCCGATGTTTCACGTGAAACGTCGGGACTAGCGAGGTCTGCCTTCCGGGGGTCCTGGAGGGAAATAGCCTCGCAACAAGCGCCCTCCGAAGGCCCCGGTGAGGCCGGATGCCCACGCTCGGCCGGCGCCAAGGGGCTCGAGGAGACCATCAGGCGAAGTGCCCGCGCCGAGGAAATAGATCCATTCGGCGCCCGGCTCGGCTGCGCGCTCGGCCGCGTGGAGCACTTCTGGCAGATCCCCGAGGGCCCTGATGTACACGCAGCGGTGCGGCTCCGCTGTCCAGCTGCGTCCGTACTCCTCGAGCCTCCCGCAAGCCACGGTCACGTTTCTGATCCCCAACTCTCGGACGGCGCGCTCCAGGAAGCCCGCCTTCTTCTCTCTGGACTCCAAGATTGTGAATCTCGTGGACGGCCATACAATCGCGAGCGGTATCCCTGGAAATCCTCCACCGCTGCCGATATCGAGGGCGGACGAGGGCGGGGGCATCTGCGCGTCGATCGGGTTGAGGGAGTCGAGGATGTGGCGAGTATAGAGGACGGTTCGATCGCCGCGAGCGACGAGCGAAAGCTGCGCTACCTGGGTATAGACAAGTTGCCCGAAGCGAGCAAGGAGCTGAACCTTCTCGACGGAGAGAGCGCCGGACGCCATGCGCTCCGACAGGCGGTCTTTGAACTCCGAGAAGTCCGGCTCGAGATCACGGGGGAGTTGCAGCGAGACCTGCGCGCCGGCGTTCTCGTTCGGCATAGATTACGAGGACCGCGGCGTCGGCCGGAGAAATGCCGGGAAGTCGAGCGGCCTGCGCGACCGTATTGGGTCGAACCTTTCCGAGCTTCTCCCGCCCCTCTCTCGACAGCTCGGACAACGGCCCGTCCCAGATCGAATCGGCCAACAATAGATTCTCATAGCGGACCGCCCTCTCGACTTCGCGCACCTGTCTGCGTATGTATCCTTCATAGCGCACCTCGATCGCGGCCGACTCTACCGTCTCCCGTGCGAGGTCCGCAAGTTCGGCGCGATCCAGAACAGCATCGAGACTGAGCGAGCCGTTGCAGAGCAGATGGGCGAGTGAGGTCACGTCCTGCTTCACGACGCCGACGCTCGCGTCCTCCCAATCCGCGCCCGGGGAGTTCCTGTCACTTTTCTCGACAGTCACGCGAACGTTGCGCAGGCGGTGGGTGGCGCGCGCTCGCTCGGCAATCCTCTCCTGGGCAATCGCGAGATCCTCGCTTCCAAGCGTGCCTAGCTCGCGAGCGTGGCCGAGAAGCCGGTCGACTGCGTTATCTTGCCGCAGGAGCAATCGATACTCGGCACTGCTCGTGAACATGCGGTATGGCTCTTCCGTGCCCTTACTTACTAGATCGTCAATCAACACTCCAAGATACGCCTCTTGGCGTCCCAGACGAAGCGGCTCGCGCCCCTGAATCTTCAGCGCGGCGTTGATGCCAGCGAAAATTCCCTGAGCCGCGGCCTCTTCATATCCCGAGGTCCCGTTGATCTGTCCCGCCAGATACAGCCCTTCGACGGCGCGGGTCTCGAGCGTCGGCCTGAGCTGGGTCGGCGGAACGAAGTCATACTCCACCGCGTACCCCGGCCGGATCATCAGGACCTCCTCGAGCCCGGGAATCGTTCGCAGCATGGCGATCTGGATGTCCTCGGGAAGGCTGGTCGAGAGTCCATTGATGTAGAACTCATGCGTCGTGCGGCCTTCGGGCTCGATGAAGATCTGATGCGATCTCTTCTCCGAGAATCGCACGACCTTGTCCTCGATCGAGGGGCAGTAGCGTGGACCGATACCGCGGATCTTGCCGGTGTAGAGCGGAGACCGATGAAGATTGGAGCGGATCAGATCGTGCGTCGCGTCCGTCGTGTGCGTGAGGTGGCACATGATCTGATCCACCTCCAGGGAGCGCGTGAAATGGGAGAAGGGGCGAGGCGGTTCGTCGCCGGGCTGCTCGAGCATCCGCGCGAAGTCGATCGAATCGCGGTGAATCCGCGGCGGAGTGCCCGTCTTCAGGCGCAGCACGCGAAACCCAAGCTCCGCGAGGCATTCCGACAGTCCGCGGGAGGGCGCTTCCCCGACTCGCCCTCCCGCCAGGGTGCGGTCGCCGACGTGCATGAGACCGTTCAGGAACGTGCCGGGCGTCACGATCATCGCGTCGCATTCGATCTCACTGCCGTCCTTGAGCTTCGCGCCGTAGAGGCGTCCGTCGCGCACGAGGAATCCGGTGACCTGCGCTTGCAGGAGCGAGAGCCCCGGCGTGCGCGCAAGGTGCGCACGCACCACCTCGCGATAGAGCGCCTTGTCTTCCTGCGCGCGAGGCGACCACACGGCGGGGCCGCGCGCGCGATTGAGCATCTTGAACTGGATGCCGGCGCGGTCGGCCATTCTCGCCATGATGCCGCCCAGGACGTCGATCTCGCGCACCAGGTGGCCCTTCGCGAGGCCGCCAATGGCGGGATTGCAGGACATCTGCGCGATCGCGTCCAGGCTCATGGTGACGAGCGTTGTTTCGACACCCATCGCCGCCGCGATACACGCCGCTTCGCAGCCCGCGTGCCCGGCGCCGACCACCAGCAGAGGATGGCGGCTCATTTTCCGATGCAGAACCGCGAGAAGATCGAAGCGACAACGTCCTCATCGACGCCGCGACCGAGGATCTCTCCCAGCGACTTTCTCGCTTCCGTGAGATCGACCGCGATCAGATCGTAGGAAGCGTCCTCCCTAAGACCCGTCTCGGCCCGGTCGAGCGCGTCGACCGCCTGGCCGAGGAGCGACTCCTGTCTCGCGCTCGTCGTCGGAAGCTCGTCGCCGGAAACGCTGCCCGATATCCTGGGCAAGGAAGCGCGCAGGGCATCGCGGAGCGGCTCCGCGCCCCCCGGTCTGATCGCGACGGTCGAGACCTCCGCCAGAAGCTGCGCGCGGGGCATTTCGCCCGGGATCGTGGAGCCGCTCCCCGAGAGATCGGCCTTGTTCCACGCGACCACCACGGGGCGATCCCCGATGACCGCGAGTGCCGCGCGGTCTTCCTCATCGCGCGGATCCGAGCGATCCAGGACCAGGACCGCGAGGTCCGCGCGGCGAGCGGATTCGCTCGTGCGATCGAGACCCAGGCGCTCCAGAGAATCGGCCGGCTCGCGCACGCCGGCGGCGTCGCACAGGCGAACCTCGACGCCCTCGAGCCAGATCGACTCCTCGACCGTGTCCCGTGTCGTTCCCGGCGCCTCGCTGACGATAGAGCGATCGAAACCCAGGAGCGCGTTCAGGAGACTCGATTTTCCCACGTTCGGTCTTCCGACCAGCGTCACGCGCACCCCCTGCTCGCTCCGTCGCGCCGCCGGCAGCCGAGCGAGCCACTCGCGCAGAGGCGCCGCGATCGCGGCGCAGCGGTCCGCCAGCATCGCCCCGTTCCACACCTCGTCCACGTCGTTCGGGAAATCGATCCGCGCTTCGACCTCGGCGAGAAGCGGCACGAGAACTCGGTCCAGCTCCGAGATCCGGCGCGACAACGCCCCGCCCAGGGCCGCTTCGGCCGCGCGCGATGCCCGCTCCGACCGCGCCTTCACGACCGCGGCGACCGCCTCCGCCTGCGCCAGGTCGAGCTTTCCGTTCCGATAGGCGCGCTCGGTGAATTCGCCGGGACGCGCCGGCCTAGCGCCCGCCGCGATCAGGGATTCCAGGACGGAGCGCGGGATGATGGAGCCGCCGTGCGAGGAGATCTCGATCATGTCCTCGCCCGTGTAGGAGCGTGGCGCGCGGAAGATCGAGAGTAAAACGGTGTCGAGGGAGTTGCCTTCGGCGTCCAGAACGGCGCCGAAGAGAATGCGGTGGGACTCGCTACGTTCGGGGGATCGCGATCCTCGGAATCGCCGCGTCGCGATCGCGATCGCGTCCGGGCCGCTCATGCGGACGACAGCGATCGCGGATTCTCCGGGAGGCGTGGCCGGAGCCACGATGGGGTCGTTTTCCACTTTCGGCCATGCCTCGCCCGCTCGCGCCGCTTAGCGCTTCTCCTCGTCGCGGCGAATGACGACCCGCTTGAAGAGCCCGTCGCCGACGCTCACGGTCGTGAAGGCCTCGGCCTCGGCGACCTCGAGGTGAACGATGCGGCGCTCGATCGCGGAAAGGGGCTCGGTGGACGCCTCGTTGCCGCTCTCGCGCACTTCCTCGATCAACTCGCGGGCCAGCTCGCGCAGGCTCTCCACCCGCCGGTCGCGGTATCCAGCCACGTCCACCTCGACGCGAGGGATCGCGTCCTCGGGAGCGCGGGCGCGGAGCATCCGCGCGACCAGGTGCTGGAGCGCCGCCAGGGTTTCCCCTTCGCGGCCGATCAGGAACTGGTCCATCTCGCCCGCCCCGACCGCGACGCGGATCCCGTCGCGGGTGCGTTCCGCGCTCACCTCCGCCGGAAATCCCATCGCATCGACGATTCCCCCGGCGATGGAGCGGACGGATTCGACGAGCTCGGGCGTGATCTTCGAGGGGTCGAGCGGAGGGGGTGGCGGGCCATAGCTCTCCGCCGGAGAGCCGCGGCGTCCGCCACGATGCCCTTCCTCGCCGACAGCCGAGGCTTGCCGCCGCACGGCGCCCGCGGGGATCCGTGCTCCGTCCGGAGCGGCCTCGGGGTCACGCCGCCAGGCGCGCACCTTCACCGGCCGGAACCCACCCAGAGAATTCGCGGACCGGCCCGGATCCAGGACCTCGACCGCGAGCTCGCGCGCGCCGATGCCGAGGCGATCCGCCGCCTGTTGCACGGCGTCTCCGTAACTTGCCGCTTCTACCTGTATCGAATCGCTCATGTTCGATGTCTCGGATGGCCGGTTCAAGCCGGAGCGGCCAGCTTGCGGTCTTCGGCCAGGTTGACCAGGTACTGCTGGAGGGCCGAGAGAAGATTGTTCACGGTCCAGTACAGAATGACCCCGGACGGAAAACTATACATGAAGAAAAGCATGAACAGGGGCATGACGTACATCATCCCCTTCTGGGCCGGCGCCACGGGGGTCTGGGCCTGGAGTAGGTACGTGCTCCCGGTCATGATGGCGGGCATCAGGTGCACCGGGAATCCGCCGATCATCGTGAGCACGTCCGGCGCGGCCAGGTCATGAATGTAGCCGACAAACCCCGAAGCGCGAAGCTCGATGGAATAGAGGAGCACATTGTAGAGCCCAATGAACACAGGGACTTGTAGAAGCATCGGCAGGCACCCGCTCATTGGATTTACCTTGTACTCCTTGTAGAGCGCCATCATCGCCTGGTTCAGCTTCATCGGGTCGCCTTTGTGCCGTTCTTGCAGCTCCTTGATCTGGGGCTGAAGGTGGTGCATGACCTTCATGGAGCGGAGGCTGGACTGCGTGAGCGGGTAGAACAGGAGCTTGGTCCCGGCGGCCAGGATGATGATGGCCACACCGTAATTCGGGATCACGCCGTAGAGCAGGTTCAGGCACTTGAGCAGGATGACGCTGATCCCGCGCATCCATCGCCAGCCGAGATTCGCGACCTCGTCCAGCCCCGCCCCGATCGATTCCAGGGTCTCGTAGTGGATCGGCCCCGCGTACACGCGCGTGTGCCGGAAGATCTCCGCGCCGGGAGGAGCCGAGCCCAGAAGCCACGCCGTGACGGTTCCGGAACCCGCGCTGCGGAACACGACTTCCGACACGGTGCCTGAATCCGGGATCGTGGCAGCGATGAAGTACTTGCTCCGGCTCGCGACCCACCGGACGTTCCCGGGAGGCACGATCCGCTCGCCATTGGGTCCCAGTTTCGCGGCCGGAACGTCCTCGAGCTTGGCGCCCAGGAGCGCCACCGGCTGGATCTGCGGGAGCTTCGTGGAGGGCTCGGTGATCGGCAGCGGAGTTCCCCACCCGATGCGGTAGCGGATCGGGCCAAGCTCCTGGGGCGCCGACACGCGGACGTCGGCCTCGAGAAGCCTCCGATCCTTCCCTGCCCGGAAGGTCTTCGTGACGCGCACCCCGCTCTTGTCCTGCGCCTCGTAGCTCAGGACTCCCCCCAACGCATCGTCCTGGGTGAGCCGGAACGGAGCGTCCGAGAAATCCAGCGCGCGCGATCCAACCTCGACGACGACCTGGTAGGCCCGGGCGCCCGGAGGCACCAGGTCCATGGGCTGATTCCGGACCTCGTCCTTGTAGCCGTCGAGCATCCAGTGCGATATCGAGGCGCCGTCGCTCGTGAAGGTGGCGCGGTAGTGCTCGGTACGGATCTCGCGGACCTCGGTGGGCGCGGGAGCAACCTCGGGGCGGGTCAGAACCGCGCCCGAAGAGAGCGCGCCTCCCGAGCCGGCCCCGGCTCCGGGCGCGGGGGCGCCGCTTGGCGAACCCCCTGGATTCGCGGAGGGACCACCCGCGACCGATCCACCCGCTCCGGAAACACCCCCCTGCTGCGCAGGCACGGGCTTCGTCTTCGGACGATAGAACTTGGGCGAGAGCACCTGGTCCAGTAGCAGGACCATCATGATCATGACCATCGCGATCAGAACTTTTCGATCCATGGCGTTCGCGGTCCCGGTCAGGGGACCGGGTCGTATCCCCCGGGATGGAATGGGTGGCACTTCGATATCCGGCGCGCGATGAGCCAGAGCGCGCGGGGCAACGGCCGGCGGGCGATCGCCTCCTCGGCGTAGGCCGCGCAACTCGGCTCGAAGCGACAGGCGCGGGGCAAGGACGGCGAGATGGCCCAGCGATAGAAGCGGACGAGCGCCAAGAGAAGCGCCCGAGGACCGAACAGGGTCAAGGATCGGGCGGCCCTCACGCGGGCTCCCGCTTCAGGAGGTCGGTCATCTCCGCGGAAACCTGGCGGAGAGTCGCGAGCGAGCATGCGCTTCGGGCGATCCAGATCCTCCAGACGGCGCGCTCGCGAACGGAAGGCGCTAAGTGGCGGTAGGACTCCCTGAGGAGGCGCTTCGCCCGATTCCTGCGAACCGCGGGCCCGACCTTTCGGCTCGCGACGTACGCCACGCGGCCGTGATCCGGGCATCGCGCCAAGCTCACGAGCGTCATCAAGCTGCCGTGAAAGGACTTCCCTGATTGGTACACTTCGCGGAATTGCCAGCCTTGGTGAAGGCGGCGATCGCGCGGTTGGACCGCGCCGGGCATCCTGGCCTCGAGCCTGGGGGCGATGCTATACCGTGAGGCGTTTGCGGCCTCGTTCACGGCGGCGCTTCAATACGGCGCGGCCGCCCCGCGTGCTCATGCGCTCGCGGAAGCCGTGCACCTTTTTTCGGCGGCGATTGTGGGGCTGGAACGTGCGCTTCACGTGACAAGGCCTCTTGTGGGAAAAGGAATGTTCTGAATACGAGCGTCGGAGTGTACCGAATCGCGGGCCCCCGGGTCAATCCGAAAGCCGGCGACCCGCGCGGGGCCTGGACGGATACGATTTTCGTTGCGCGGCTCCGAACGGCGAGCGTACATTTCGGGGGTCGCGAAGACCGAGAGCGTGACCCGTTTCATTCGCGCTCCCGGCCCTCGCCAGGCGGTCTTTCCCGCGCGTACGACGCGCCCCTTCACCCGGACAAATGCCTTGTGAAGAAATGTATGACCGATATCCCATCTTCGGGGCGTAACGGATGCGAAAGATGCCCGTTACGCCCCGATTCTTTTGTGGATAATTCTGTGGATAAGCAGTGCACGCCCTGTGTGTGGCTGGGGATGAGGGGATGATATGGCCATGATGGAAACAACCGTAGCCGGCGACGTGTGGCAGGGAGCGCTCGACAAGATCCAATCCCATATCTCGAGTCAGACGTTCGAAACGTGGTTTCGCTCGCTGGGGCCGCTCGAATACGACGGCTCCTCGATGGTGCTGGAAGTCCCTAGTCAGTTCTACGTGGATTGGCTGGATCAGCACTATCGCGGCCTGATCGAGAGCTCGCTCGAGGCCGCCGCGGGTCATGCGGTCTCCCTCTCCTTCCATGTCCGGACGGCCGAGACTCCGGTGTTTGAGGAGCGCCCGCGCGGTCCTCTTCCCTCCCGGCACGAGTGCTACCTCAGCCCGAACAACAAATTCGAGACCTTCATCGTGGGGAATGGAAACCAGTTCGCTCACGCGGTGGCCCAGGCGGTCGCGACGACTCCGGGCGAGCGCTATAACCCCCTCTTTCTCTACGGCGGCGTGGGGCTCGGAAAGACGCACCTCATGCACGCCATCGGGCATCACGTGCGAGCCACACGCCCGGGCGCCCGGATCTTCTTCGTGAGCGCCGAGAAGTTCATGAACGAGATGATCTACTCCATCCAGCATGCGACGACGCTCGAGTTCAAGAGCCGCTATCGGACCGCCGACATCCTGCTCCTGGACGACGTCCAGTTCCTCGCGGGTAAGGAGAGCACGCAGGAGGAATTCTTTCACACGTTCAACACGCTCCACGACGCCCACAAGCAGATCGTGCTCACGAGCGACGGTCCTCCGAACGACATGACCGCGATCGAGGAGCGGCTGGTCTCGCGGTTCACGTGGGGTGTGGTGGCGGATCTCAAGGCGCCCGATCTCGAGACGCGTGTGGCGATCGTGAAGAAGAAGGCCGAGCTCCAGGGAAGAAACCTCCCCAATGAAATCGCGCTCCTTCTCGCGAGCCACATCAAGACGAACATCCGCGATCTCGAGGGATCCCTCTCCCGGCTCCTCGCCTTCTCCGACCTCATGAGCCACGAGCTGACCATCGATTTCGCCCAGGAAGTGCTTCGCGACCAGATCAAGCCCGACCTGGCCAGGATCGACGTCTCCGACATTCAGCGCCTCGTGTCCCGCCATTTCAACGTCACCGAGGAATCGCTCCGGGGCAAGCGCCGCACCGACGTGATCGCCTTCCCCCGGCAGGTGGGCATGTACATCGCCCGCGCGGTCACGGACCTCTCCTTCGCCGACATCGGAATGAAGTTCGGTGGCCGGGACCATTCCACCGTGCTCCACGCGTGCAGCAAGATCGAAGCGCTCATGGCCACGGACCGCGAGCTGCGCACGGTCGTCGAAGACCTCATGACGAGCATCAGCACGTAGTGGCAGCGGCGCGAGTGTTCGCGCTTGACGTTTTTCGAGGGCTTCGTCTCACCGGGTTTCGCGACCTAATCGCCGGTGCGTTCCCTGTGGACAACTCGTGATTCTCACGCGATCTGTGGACGACGGGGCATAACTCTCGCCTTATCCACACGGAATCACGGCCGCCGAGACGCTTTCAAAGTCCGGTAACTTATTGTCTAGTAAATAGTTCCAGAGTGGCCCTGGGCTCCAATCAACACAATCCACAGCCCCTAGTACTACTGCTTCTATTCATGGAACCTAGTTCTTCGTAACGGACGTAAAACGAACCCAAAAAAGAGGCCTTTTTCGTTGTGAAAAACCCCTCTCGCACCTATACTTTTTTTGGACGCGAGACCCTTCCCGACGCCACCTGCAAACCCTAATCCAACAAAGGATTAACGGAGATGATTACTGCCCAGGAAGTGGCTATGAAATTCACGATCGCGCAGAGCGAATTCCTAGACGCCTTGCAGGTGGTTTCCAGCGCCGTTCCCAATCGCACGACGCTACCCGTGCTGTCCAACATTCTCCTCGAGGCTTCCGAAGGCAGAATCGAGATGCGAGCCACCGATCTCGACCTCGCGATCACCACCACAGCCAGAGCGAACGTGAAGGAAAATGGAACGCTGACCGTGCCCGCGAAGAAACTCTTCGAGCTGGTTCGCAAACTTCCCAAGGAAGAGTTGAAGCTGGAAGCGAAGGATCTGACGCTGAACGTGGGGAGCAAGAGCGGCCGCTACAAGTTCCTCTGCATTCGCCCCGAGGAATTTCCGGCGATGCAGAGCGTTGAAGCCGACGTCGAAATCTCTCTGGATCCAGATCTTCTCGAGCGCCTCATCCGCCGCACGATCTATTCCGTCTCCACCGACGAGACGCGTCCGGCGCTGAACGGAGCCTTGTTTCAGATTCGCGATGGCGAGCTGCGCGTCGTCGCGACGGACGGACATCGCCTCTCGAAGGCCTCCTGCAAGCCCCCGGGCGGTATCCCGACTCCGCCAAAGGGAGACGTGATCGTTCCGCTCAAGGCGTTGAGCCAGGTGCAGCGGCTTCTGGCCGTCGCCTCGGGGCCCGTGAAGATCGGTATTTCCAAGAACCACGCGCGCTTCGTGATCGGGGACACGGCCCTCACGACGAAATTGATCGAAGGCCCATTCCCGAATTACGAGCAAGTGCTGCCCAAGCAGAACAACAAGCACCTGACTCTGAAGCGGGAGGATTTGGCCCAGGCGCTGGAGCGGGTCTCCGTGTTTTCCGACAATCTCACCCGCCAGGTGAAGCTCTCAGTCAGGCCCAACCGCGTGACACTCGTCGTGCAGACGCCCGACCAAGGCGAAGCGACCGAGGAACTTGAGGCCCGGTACGATTCCGAGGATCTCGACATCGGCTACAACGCAGCCTACTTGCTCGACATCCTTCGCACGATCGACAGTGAGGAAGTCGACATTCGTCTCAACACACCCGTGACGGCCGGACTTCTGGCCCCCACACAGACCGACAAGGGAGCGGCCTCGAAAGAGGACCTCCTCTGTCTCGTGATGCCCCTTCGCCTGGCGAGCTGACCCGGAACGCGTGCGCCTCCGATCCATCGAGCTTCGCGAATTCCGGAACCACAGAGAGGCCAGGTTCGACCTCGGCGGCGAGTCCGCGCTGGTCCTGGGCGAGAACGGATCGGGAAAGACGAACCTGATCGAAGCGGTCGTGCTTCTCTCGATCGGGAAGTCCTTCCGCGGCTCTCGCGATCCCGCGCTGACGCGGCGCGGCGCGAACGCCTTCGAGGTGCGCGGCTTGGTGGAAGACCGCCTCGGCGTCACGCGGGAGATCCTCGCGCGCGGCGGAGACGGGGCGAAGGAGATCCTCGTGGATGGGTCGCCGCTTCCGCGCATGACGGATCTCCTGGGCCGGTTTTGCACGGTCCACTTCTCGGTGGAAGACGTGGCGGTGCTGAACGGCGGGCCTGCCTCGCGGCGGCGCTTCCTGGACGTGTCGCTTTGCCAGCTGGAGTCCGGCTACGTGGCCTCGCTCCGCGACTACACGGCCGCGCTGAGGCAGCGAAATCAACTCCTGATCGCGGATCGGCGCGGGCTCGGGGCGGAGGACGCCGAGTGGTCCGCGTGGGAGGAGATCCTGGCCAGGGCAGGGGTCGCGCTGGATCGCAGACGGAGGACCCTCTGCGCGGAGCTGGCCCGGCACGTGCGCGCTCTCGCGGAGGAAGTGGACCTCACGCTGGACCCGGGGCTGGACTACCGGGACGGACTCGGGGATTCCGATCTCGCGGACGAGGAGCAGATTCCGGCGCGCATGGAGAGGCTCGCACGTGCGCGGCCGGTCGATAGCAAGATGGGGTGGACGATGCACGGGCCGCACCGCGCGCGTCTCCGCTGCACGATCGGTGGAGAGGAGCTTTCGGACGGCGCCTCGCGAGGGTTTACCAGGCTCTATTCGATCCTCCTTCGCCTCGCGCTCGCGCGGGTTTTCGAGGAGCGGCAGAACGACGCTCCGGTGGTGCTCCTCGACGATCCGGAGTCGGAGCTGGATCCGCGCTGGATCGGCCGGATTCTGCGATTGGTTCCGGAGTCGAGCCAGATGATCGTGACCGCGTGCCGGCAGCTCTCGGATGCGCCGGCGGGATTGAAGCGGATGCCGATCGAGCTTGCCCTACTCGAGGGGAGCGCGGCGTGAGGCGCACCGGGAGAAGCGCCGCGGAAGCCGCCGAAACGCGCGAGGGGTTCGAACCGGTCGGCACGGTGCTCGATATGGTCCTTCGCTCGCTTCGGCTCGAGACGAAGTTTCAGGCCGCCGAGGCAACCGACCGATGGGCAACGGTGGTCGCGCCCGAGGTGCTCGCGCGGACGCGCTGCGTGGGAGTGCGCGACGGCGAGCTCTTGGTCGAGGTCAAGGGCGCCGTCTGGATGGGGCATCTGGGCGTGTTGAAACAGGGCATTCTGGATCGTATGAACCAGACTCTGGAGACCGAGAAGCGGCTCCACGCCATACGATTCGTACCCATGCGATCCAAGGAGGTAGGCAAGCGGTGACCGGACCTCGCGACGAAGCGGCCACGATGACGCCGACGCAGGAGGGGCACTCCTACGACGCCCGGAACATTCAGGTCCTGAAGGGCCTGGAGGGCGTGCGCAAACGCCCCGCGATGTACATCGGCTCGACCGGTCAGAGCGGGCTCCACCATCTCGTCTACGAGGTCGTGGACAACTCGGTCGACGAGGCGCTCGCCGGCTATTGCACCGAGGTGCACGTGACGATCCACACGGATTCCAGCGTGACCGTGGTCGACAACGGCCGCGGGATCCCCGTGGACATCCACCCGACCCAGAACCGGCCGGCGGTCGAGGTGGTGATGACCACGCTCCATGCCGGAGGGAAGTTCGACGAGAATTCCTACAAGGTTTCAGGTGGTCTGCACGGTGTCGGCGTGTCGGTCGTGAACGCGCTCTCCGAATGGCTGGAGGTCGAGGTGCGCCGCTCGGGGAAGCGCTATCACCAGCGCTACGAGCGCGGCGAGGTGAAGACCGAGCTCAAGGTCCTGGGGGACACCACCGAGGCGGGCACGACCGTGACCTGGAAGCCGGATCCGACGGTCTTCGAGACCGTGGACTACAGCTTCGACACGCTCTCGCAGCGGCTCCGCGAGCTGGCCTTCCTGAACAAGGGCATCCGGATCACGTTCCTCGACGAGCGCACCGGCAAGAAACACGACTTCCAGTACGAGGGCGGCATTGCCTCCTTCGTGAAATACCTGAACGAGAACAAGACCGTGCTCCACCCGGCGCCGATCTATCACAGCCGCGAGCGGGACAAGATCACGGTCGACTTTGCGATCCAGTACAACGACGGCTACGTGGAAAACGTCTATTCCTTCGTGAACAACATCAACACGGTCGAGGGCGGGACGCACCTGATCGGATTCCGCGCGGCGCTCACGCGCACCATCAACAGCTACGCCGAGCGCGAGGGGCTCACGAAGTCGCTCAAGGAGGTCACGCTCGGCGGCGAGGACGTGCGCGAGGGGCTGACGGCGGTCGTGAGCGTGAAGCTCCCGGATCCCCAGTTCGAGGGACAGACCAAGGGGAAGCTCGGAAACACGGAGGCGAAGGGAGTCGTGGAATCGGCCGTGGGCGAGGGGCTCCGGAACTACTTCGAGGAGAACCCCCAGGTCGCGCGGAAGATCGTCGAGAAGTGCATCGCCACCGCCCGTGCCCGCGAGGCGGCGCGGAAGGCGCGCGATTTGGCGCGGCGCAAGAGCATCCTCGATTCGGGCTCGCTCCCCGGGAAGCTGGCGGACTGCCAGCTGACGGACCCGGCGCAATGCGAGATCTACCTGGTCGAGGGTGACTCCGCCGGCGGGTCGGCCAAGATGGGCCGCGACCGGAAATACCAGGCGATCCTCCCCCTCAAGGGAAAGATCCTGAACGTGGAGAAGGCCTCGCTCGACAAGATGCTCTCGAACGAGGAAATCCGCACCATCATCACCGCGCTCGGAACCGGCATCGACGACGAGTTCGACGCGGACAAGGCGCGCTACCACCGGATCATCATCATGACCGACGCGGACGTGGACGGCGCCCACATCCGGACGCTCCTGCTCACGTTCTTCTTCAGGCATATGAGGGCGCTGATCGAGCGCGGCTATATCTACATCGCCATGCCGCCCCTCTACCGCGTGCAGAAGGGGAAGGTCATCCGCTACGCCTACAACGATGCCGAGCGCGACCAGGCCTTCGAGGAGCTCGGGCGGAAGGGGATCACGCTCCAGCGCTACAAGGGGCTGGGCGAGATGAACCCCGATCAGCTCTGGAGCACCACGATGGATCCCGAGAAGCGGTCGGTCCTCAAGGTCAAGCTGGAGGACCTGCCCGAGGCGGAGCGGATGTTCACCGTGCTGATGGGAGACCAGGTGGAGCCGCGCCGCAAGTTCATCGAGGAATACGCGGAGAGCGTGAAGAATCTGGATATCTAGGATGGCGCCTCACAGGAGCGCGCGTCACACGGACCACGAACTCTCGAGGAGAACCTGAACCATGCCCACCCGTGAGATTCCGATCTACGTCGAAGACGAGATGCGGAACTCCTACATCGACTATTCGATGTCGGTCATCGTCTCCCGCGCCCTCCCGGACGTACGAGACGGCCTGAAGCCGGTCCACCGCCGGGTCCTTGTGGCGATGCGCGAGTTGAACCTGCTCCACGACCGCCCCTTCCGGAAGTCCGCCAAGATCACGGGCGACGTGACCGGAAATTACCACCCGCACGGCACCGCGGCGGTCTACGAGACGATGGTGCGCATGGCCCAGACGTTCTCGATGCGCTATCGGCTGGTGGACGGCCAGGGCAACTTCGGCTCGGTCGACGGCGACGCCCCCGCGGCCGAGCGGTACACCGAGGCGCGGCTGACCGAGTTCGCCGAAGAGATGCTCCGCGACATGGAGCGCGACACGGTGGACATGCGGCCGAATTACGACGAGTCGCGCGAGGAGCCGGTCGTGCTGCCCTCGGCCGTGCCGAACCTCCTGGTGAACGGCTCGTCCGGCATCGCGGTCGGTATGGCGACCAACGTCCCGCCGCACAATCTGCGCGAGATCGTGGACGCCATCCATCACGTCATCGACCATCCGGAGTGCGAGGTGGACGAGCTTCTCAACATCGTGACGGGGCCGGATTTCCCGACGGGCGGCGTCATCTACGGCCGCCAGGGGATCCAGGACTGCTATCGGACCGGGCGGGGGCACATCTCCGTGCGCTCCCGCACGGAGGTCGAGGAGATCCGGAAGGACCGCCAGGCCATCATCGTCACCGAGATCCCGTACATGGTGAGCAAGGCCGCGCTGCTCGAGAAGATCGCCGACCTGGTCAAGGACGGACCGCTGGACGGCATCTCGGATTTGCGGGATGAATCGGACCGCGATGGGATGCGGATCGTGATCGAGCTGAAGCGCGACGCGCAGCCCAAGGTGGTTCTGAACCAGCTCTTCAAGCACACCCAGATGCAGACGACCTTCGGCGCGAACATGCTGGCCCTGGTGGGGAAGCGGCCGCTCACGCTCACGCTGAAGGAGATGATCGAGCACTACGTCGCGCACCGGCAGGAGGTCGTGGTGCGGCGCACGCGATTCGATCTCGCCGAGGCGGAAGCGCGCGCCCACATCCTCGAGGGCCTGAAGATCGCCCTCGATCACATCGACGAGATCGTGGCCCTGATCCGCGCCGCGGCGGACACCGAAGCCGCGCGCTCGGGGCTCATGAGCCGCTTCGGCTTGAGCGAGATCCAGGCCAGCGCCATCCTCGAGATGCGCCTCTCGAGACTCACCGGGCTCGAGCGGAAGAAGGTCGAGGACGAATATCTCGAGGTGATCCAGCTGATCGAGAGCCTGAAGGCGATCCTCGAGTCTCCCGCCAAGGTGCTCCAGATCATCAAGGATGAGCTGGCGCAGGTGAAGGAGCGCTTCGGAGACGACCGGCGCACCGAGATCGTGGCCGGCACCGGGGAATTCGAGGCGGAGGACCTGATCGCCGAAGAGGACATGGTGATCACCATCTCCCACGCGGGTTACATCAAGCGCCTCCCGGTCACGACCTACCGCAGCCAGCGCCGGGGCGGACGCGGCGTGACGGGCGCGGGCACGCGCGAAGAGGACTTCATCGAGCACCTCTTCATTGCCTCCACGCACAGTTACATCCTGGTCTTCACGGACCGCGGGCGCGTCTACTGGCTCAAGGTCCACGAGGTCACGCAGGGGGGGCGCACCGCCAAGGGCAAGGCGATCGTGAACATGGTTGAGATGTCGCAGCAAGAAAGGGTCGCGTCCGTTCTGCCTGTGAAGGAGTTCGACGACACCCGCTTCATCATGATGGTCACGCGGAACGGCACGGCGAAGAAGACACCGCTCTCGGCGTATTCCAATCCACGGCGGGGCGGCATCGTCGCAATCGGGGTCGACGAAGACGACTCGCTGATCGATGCGGTGCTGACGGACGGTACCCAGGACATCGTCCTCCAGAAGCGGAACGGTAAGGCGATCCGCTTCAGCGAGCAGGACGTGAGGCCCATGGGGCGCACGGCCTACGGCGTCCGGGGGGTCACCCTCGAGGAGGACGACGCCGTGGTCGGGATGATCGCGGTGAAGCGCGACGCCTCGCTCCTGGTCGCGACCGAGAACGGCTACGGCAAGCGCTCGCCCATCTCCGAGTACCGGATCACCGGACGCGGCGGCAAGGGAATCATCTCCATCCAGGCCACGGACCGGAACGGACGCGTGGTGGCGGCGCTCGAGGTGGTTCCGAACGATGAGGTGATGCTCATCACGCGCGGCGGGATCGTGATCCGGACCAAGGTGTCGGAGATCTCCGAGATCGGCCGGAACACCCAGGGAGTCCGGCTCATCAACCTGGAAGCCGGAGATCAGCTGATCGACGTCGCCAAGGTTGAGGAGAAGGACGAGGGCGAGGAGGAGTAGCTGGACCCTCGGATCTCGACCTCGACGGTCCGCCGGCTCTCCGACTATTACCGGGTTCTGGAAGAGCTTGAGGCCACGAGCGTCCGCACGGTTTCCTCCTCGGGGCTCGCGCAGCTGAGCGGGGTCACCTCGGCCCAGGTCCGCAAGGACCTCTCCTACTTCGGCAATTTCGGGAAGCGCGGCCTCGGCTACAACGTCGCGCGCCTCAAGAAAGAAATCCGGCTCATCCTCGGATTGAACCATCGGTGGAAGGTGGCGCTGGTGGGGGCGGGGAACATCGGATCGGCGCTCTTCTCCTACAAGGAATTCAGGCGCCAGGGGTTCGACTTCGCGGCGGTGTTCGACGTGAGCCCGGACCGGGTCGGCCAGCGCCTGAGGGACCTCCACATCCTCAGCGTGGAGTCCCTTCGCGAGGAGACCGAGCGGCTCGGGATCGAGATCGGCGTCATCGCCGTTCCCGCGCGGGCTGCGCAGGCCGTGGCGGACCGGATGGTGAGCGCGGGAATGCGCGGCATCCTGAATTTCGCCCACCGGAAGCTCTTCGTGCCTTCGCGCGTCGCCCTGCGGAACGTGAACCTCGCGGTCGAGCTGGAAAGCCTCTCGTTCTCGATCAAGGCGCTGAACGCCCGGCCCCCGCGCCGGGCGCGCCGCTGATGCCGGGCGGCGGCCGGATCGCCGAGGGCTGTCTCCTCCTCATCACGGCGATCTGGGGAACGACGTTCCCGATTCTTCGCACCACGCTTCAGATCCTCGATCCCTACGACATCATCGCGATCCGATTCACCGTGGCCGCGCTGGTTCTCGCCGCGATCTACCGCAAGCGACTCATGCGCGCAGGCAGGACCGCGATCCTGGACGGCGTCCGTACCGGCCTCTTCATGGTGGCGGGCTACCTCACGCAGGCCATCGGCCTCACGACCACCAGCTCCCCTCGATCCGCGTTCCTGACCGGAACCGCGGTGGTGTTCGTTCCGCTCGTCGCGTTCCTGGTCCAGCGCTCCGGAGTGGCTCTCGGCGAAGCGGCGGGAGTCCTGCTCACCTTCGTGGGGCTCGCGTTCTTCTACGCCGACGCGGGACTCACCCTTCGCGCGGGCGACCTCTGGACGCTGGCGGGGGCGGTCGCATTCGCTTGCCAGGTCGTCTATACGAACGTCGCCGCGCGCCGCAGCGATCCGTTCGCGGTCTCGGCTCTCCAGGCCCTGGTGGCCGCGACGGTCGGATGGGCATTCGTGGGAGCGCGGGGCGGCCTCTCGGTCCCGCTGGGGGCGATTCCATGGGGGAGGATCCTCTACCTGGGCCTCGTCGCGACGGCATTCATCCTCGCACTCCAGACCTGGGCGCTGGGGAAGACGAAGCCCGTGCGCGCCGGCGTGATCTACTCACTCGAGCCCGTGTTCGCGGCGATCGTGGCCACGACGTTCTTCGGCGAGGGAATGAGCGCGCGCGAGGTCGCGGCGAGCGGCGCGATCCTGCTCGGGGTGCTCGTTGCGGAGCTGAAGAAGAGCTAGCGCTTCGTTCGCGGCGCGGCGGGAAGCGTCCCGCCCGGCAGAGAACGTGCGAAGCTTCGGAACGGCTCCTCGAGCGCCAACGCCAGCTCGGGCGCGCCCGGATAGCCCTGGTCCTCGGGGGGCGCCGCCTGCCCGACCTCTACGTTCACACCGGAGCCGCCGCCCGGCCGAAGCGGGGAGAGCATGGGACGCGCGTTCTCGCTCGAGCCCTCGTAGCGGGCGCTCATGACCATCTGCCGCGAGACGAGGTCGTACAGATGGACCGCCACCTGCGCGTCCCGCCCGGTGATCCCCATCGCGTAGTCGGACCGGACCCGCCCGGTGTCCGCCGGCGCGATTCCGCGCGTCGAATTGCGCGTTCGGTCCTTCTCGACTCGCGCGAGAAGGAGATATCGGGCCGCGCCGCGGAGCGAATCGGAGATCTCCGCCAGGGAGGCGGCATCCAGCGTCCCCTGGTACTCGTATGAGAGAAGCATGCGGCGATCGCGATCCGCTCCCAGTATCCGCCGAACGCTGTCGGAGGGTAGGAGCGGGATGTCGCGGCGCTCGTCTCGAAACGTCCGCTCCAGGATCGCGATGAGGGGAGGACGGACCTGGTCGGGCTCCTGGAACTTCACCACCCCGAGCACCGCGATCTTCCCCTGGCGGAGGTCGGCAGCCGTGAGGGAGGGATCGAGGCGATGAAGCTCCGATTCCGCCGCGCATCCCGTCACGAGAGCGCAGAGGAGAAGGGCGCGGAGGAGCGCGGAAAACCCCTTGCGCGCACTGTATGCGCGGTGGCACCGTGCGGCCATGCTTCGCTGGCTCGTGATCGGTGGGTTCGGGTTCATCGGGACGATTGTACGGTATGCGGTCCAGGGCGGCGTGCAGCGCCTTCTGGGGAGCGCATTCCCGTATGGCACGCTCGCGGTCAACGTGGTGGGGTCCTTCCTCGTGGGACTCGCCGCCACGTTGATGCTCGAGCGCTCGGCGGTGAGCCCGCTCTGGCGCTCGGCGGTGCTTATCGGTTTCTGCGGCGGATTCACGACGTTCTCGGCCTTGACCTACGAGACGTTCGAGCTGGTGCGCACCGGCGATCCCGCGCGCGGCCTCCTGAATCTCGCGGTCCATGCGGTCCTGGGGCTCACAGCGGTCTGGGCGGGCTACGCCCTGGCGGTCAAGCTCTAGAGAGTTACCCTGGAGAAAGTCCAGGTGATCGCGTATCGCGGATCACCTCGTCCAGGGCCTGCCTGATCCCGCTCGCGATCTGCGCGAAGTGATGCGGATCGGATACGAGGGCGGGCGCGACCAGGAGATGGTCGCCACGGTCGCCGTCGGCTGAGCCCGAGCCCCCGTAGACCAGAAGGCCACGGTCGCGGCACAAAGCCTCGATCCGCTCGGCGACACGAAGCTCGCGTGGGAACGGCGCGCCGGCGCCGCGGTCGGCCCGCAGCGTAATCCCCCAGAGAAGGCCCAGGCCGCGCACGTCGCGCACCGCCTCGTGCCCCGCGAGCGGATCCAGGGCCTCCCGCAGCCTGGGCTCCATCGATCGCACCCGCTCCTCGATCGATTCCTCCCGCATCGCGGCGAGAACGCGCCGGCCCACCGCGCACGCGAGGGCGTGGCCGCCGTAGGTCTGCGCGTGGGTGAAGGGGTTGCCGGGACCGCGCTCCAGGGCTGACGCGACCTGTTCCGCGAGAAGGATGCCGCCGATCGCGGCGTAACCTGCACCCGCACCCTTGCCGAACACCACGATATCGGGTACTACGCCCGCGTCCTCCCGGCGCTCAGCAAGGCGCTGCCATCCAAATAGCGGCCCCACGCGCCCGAACCCGGTCAAGGCCTCATCGGCGATCCAGAGAGCGCCTCGCGCATCGCAGGCGCGGCGCATGCGGGAGAGCCACCCAGGCGGTGGAACCTCAACCGCGAGTCCCGCGGTGGGGATGGTCTCCGCGATCAAGGCCGCCGAATCTCCGATGCCCTCCTCGAGAGAGACGCCGGCATGCGGATCGAGAGCGGGCGGGTCGCCGGCAAAGAACGTCTCGTAGGGCGCGCGGCGCGCGCGGTAATCCGTCACGCGAAGCGCCTCGACCGTGGCGCCGTGGAAGTGGCCGCGCAGGCGAGCAACCCGCGCGCGCTCGGGATGTCCGGCAGCCTGCTGATACCGGTGCGCCGCCTTGATCGCCGCGTCGACCCCCTCGCTCGCGGAGGACGTGAACACCACGCGCGTGTAGGGCGGGCCCGCGGCAAGGAGCAGCTCACGCCCGTAGGCCTCGGACTCCTCGCTGTCGAAGACGGAGGGGCGCGCGAAGGAGAGTCTGCCGGCAGCCTCGGACAACGCGCGCGCCAGGTCGGCGCGACCGTAGCCCAGCTGGACGCAGAAGGCGCCCGAGATCGCGTCCAGGTACCGGTGTCCGTCCACGTCCCAGACGTGGACGCCTTCCCCACGGACCAGGATGGGGCGCAGCGGGGGAGGGATTCGATCGCTCACGGCGCCGACAATGCCAGCGCTGCCGGGGGAAAACCAGCCCGAGTTCGCGACCCGGCGTGGAACGCCTAGCCCGTCTTGGCGGCTCGCGTGGCGGCCCGTTCCAGAGCCGAGAGATTGGAGGAGCCGAGGCGGAGCGCCGAGGCGAGCAGGAGGCACCCTTCGGCCCGCGAGAGATTCTTCGTGGATTGGGCGAGGGCCTGGAACCCCGGGTCGAGGATCGGGGTGGGAGCGACCGGCTGGACCTTGTCGCGCCTCTTGGGAGCGGACGCGCCCCGCGCGCGCGCTTCCTTGGCGCGCCGTTCGGCCCGGGCCGCGGCCGCTCTACGGAGCGCGTCCGTCTGCGCGGCCGCCAGCTTTCTCGCATCGCGATCGGCTTCGTCCGCGGCGTCCCGTCCCGCGAACCGCGCGTTGAAGTCGAGGGCGAGCTGGTCCGCAGGAATCCGGCTCATGCTCTGGCCTCGCGCCATGCCCCGGTCCAGACAGCGAAGCACCAACTCCAGCGCGTCCGATCTTCCCACACGATCGCCTTCCTCCTGACGCGAGCGGGACTCGGCGTCCAGGATCCCAGTATCGATCAGCGCATCCACGTTCGACTCGAAATCATTCTTCGTGAAGGAGGATCCGAGATGGAACGCGGCCACGAGCGCGGCGTAGAACTCGCCCCGGGTCACGTCGCCGTCCGGGTCGAAACGCCCCTTCTCCGTGGCCATCACCCCGTCCTTGACCGCGGCCAGCGCGTAACGCGCCTCCCACGTTCCCGGCTCCAGGTCCTCGAACTTGAGAACGTGGTCCACGAGAAACGCGACCGGATCGACGGTGTGGGGAGCTTCGGTCTCGGCGCGCTCGCTTTCATCGCCGTCCCCGTCGGATTCCGAATCGTCCGGGTTCGTGAGGTTGGCGCTCTCGTCGATACGCGTGGTCCGGATCTCGAGGTGAAGATGCGGCGCCGTGGCCCGGCCGGTCCGGCCGACCCTGGCTATGGGCTGGCCGGCGGAGACGACATCCCCCGCGCGAACCAGGACCGAGTGCGGCATGAGGTGGGCATAGAGAGAGTAGACGACCTGTCCGTCCGGGAGCGTGTGGCGGATCACCACGCGGTTCCCCCAGCCGGTGCGCCACGTGTACGCCGAGCGATACCGGGTGCCCCAGCGATACACGCGTTTTCCATTCACGATCGCGGGGAGCTTGACCCTCTGCGCCCGGCGCACCTTCACCATGGCGTTGCCGTCGCTCACGTCAACCACACCGGCCGCGATGGCGCGGACCATGAGTCCGCCCTGGCCGCACGAGAAATCGGTCCCGTAGTGGATGCGCCGCGTCCGGTGCTTGCGGCTCTTGCGGACGGCGAGATAGGGATCGGAGACGTGGTATCCGGCGGGCTCGCCGGGTCCGGGCTTCTCGAAGTCGAGCTCATCACCGATGGGGAAGACGAACGCGCGCGCGATGGGCGGCGCGGGCTCGTCGGCCCGAGCGGGTGAAGCCGCCAGCGAGGATGAGAACGGGGAGGCGAAGACGGACAGAAGGGCGGCGCGCCGGAGAAAGCGGCGCATGCGAGGAAGCGTGCCGCGTGCCCGCACGCGCTATTCGGTCCCGGCGGCCGCGGCGGCGCGCGGTAGTCCGAAGCGGAATGTCCAGTCGAGCAGCCTTCTCGCTTCCGCGAACCGGAGCCGATTGCTGGGGGCTCCGAGAAGGACCGCCGTGACTTCCGTGCCGGACGGCGTCTCCACCATCGTGGCGAAGCAATAGCCCGCCTCGTTGATGAAGCCTGTCTTTCCTCCTGTGATACGCCACTTGCTCTTGAGTAGCCGATTGGTGCTGACGAGCCGGTGGAGCTTCCGGTTCGAGGCAAAGGTATAGGTCTGCTTCTGCATGATCGAGCTGATGACCGGGTTCGAGGCCGCCGTCCGCAAGAGGGAGGCGATGGTCTGCGCCGTCGCCACGTTCTGTTCGTCCAGTCCGGTGGGCTCGACGAAATGGGTCCCCGTGAGATTCATGGAGTCCGCGAGCGCGTTCATCCTATGCACGAATTCGTCGCGGGGGAGCCCACAGGAGCGGACCAGCGCTTTCGTCGCGACGTTGTCCGAGGCCATGAGCGCGGCGTGGAGCAGATCCCGGACGGTGATCAGCTCGTGCGGACGGATGTGCGAGCGGCTGGAGTGGTACACGTCTTCGGGCGTGATCTCGACGACCTGATCGAATTGCGGATGGGTCTGGAAGAACACGAGCACGGTCATGAGCTTGGTCAGGCTCGCGATCGGATAGAGATTGTCGGGATTCTTCTCGAACAGGACCTGGTTGCTGGTCGCGTCCACCACGTAGGCCGCCTTCGCGTGAAGCCTGGGGATACCGGCCGCCGTAACTTGCGGAAGCGAGAAGGTCGCCTGACGGCGGAGCCGGCGGGCCCGCCGATGTCGCCGGGTCCGGACGGGAGCCCTCTTCGAGGCGGCGCGGGAGCCCGAGGCTGAGGCGAATGTTGTAGGAACGGGGTCGCCCGAGCGTGCAGATCGCTCCGCGGACACCGGCGGAGCGTGCACCGCGAGCGCCAGCGTTACAAGAAGTCCACAAGCCAAAGAAGCCGTCGATCGGCGAACATTCATAGTTTTCCCAACCCTCATCCGTGTGGGTCCATGAGGCTTGCAACGAAGACACGGGGTTGTCTCCTCGAGGCTTATCGGACTGGGCACTCCGATGTGTAGCAAAAACCGTACGCGGCGCGTCCTCGATACGCCGCGCGCGCACTCTAACACGCGTTCCCCGCGCGTCCAAATTGTTCATCTCGGAATCGCAAGAAAAGGGGAGGGGCGGGTGGGTTTGAACGGTTCTCGATGGGCTCGAGCCGTTCAACGGAAACACCCACCCGCCACATCAACAGCAACAGCCCGTCACGAAGCGTTCAATCGCCTTCGTTATCGCTGCCCTGATCGCGATCGTCGCTGCGATTGCGATCCTCATTGCGGCCGCGATCCCTGCGATTCATCTGCTGCTGGAGATCGGACCGCAGTTGCTGAACCTCTTTGCGCAGACTGGCGACCTGGTCTTGCAAGTCTCGGACCTGACGCTCGATGTCATCCCGATTCCGGCGCATGATCTGCATTCTTCCGTTGTCCGGCATGTCACGCGAATCGTCCGGACCGGGACCGTCCCAAGTCGGCATTCTCGGGGGCATCGGCGGCGCGTCTCTTCCCTCGGGCCGCGAGCCGACCTTTAGCGTCAGCGTGCGAGTGACTCCTTCGCGCCAGATCAGCACCGAAACCTTCTTGCCGGGCTCGAGGTCGCTGACCGTCCGCACGAGATCGCTCGGGTCCGGGGTCGACTGATGATTCACCTCGAGGATCACGTCCCCGCGCTTGATTCCACCGTCGTCCGCGGGACCTTGATCCTCGACATTGTTGACGAGGGTTCCTTCGGTCGTCTCGGGGATGCCCTTGGCGCGGCGGAGCGCCGCGGTAAGCCGTTGAACCTGGACACCGAGGTATCCTGAATTCGCGTCGCGATCATCGCGATCCGCCTGCGCTACGCGTAGGATCTTCTGTTCGTACTTCGTTCCCGAGTCCTCGTCGCGCGCGCTGACGACGGAGGGGGCTATCGAAGAGAGCCCCAGACTCAGCGCGAACAAAGCAGCGCCGATCGGCACCATCTTGAGCACCTTCATCCATGACCTCCTTGCGGGACTGACACTTACACGACACCCACAGCCTCACCGAAGCACTACCGCCCAAAACCGCCTAAAGTTCCCATCCGGAGCCGCCGCGCCCCATTCCGGGGCATCCCTCGGGGGAGGGGAAGCTATTGGCTGGGGAGAACCTTGAAGGTCGAGCAACCCTTGCCCAGGGGCCCGATCCTTCCGCACGGCGCGAGGATCGCCGGGCTCAGATCGTGGACGTGGAAATCTTCCTTCTCCGCGTCGCAGAAGAGGGGGTCCCCCACGATGATGTTCGCCGAGGGTGTCGGACCGGGGCTGTCCAGCGTTTGGACCAAGTTGCACACGTAGCGCGAGGCGCCCCGGATTTCGAGCACGGCCTTGTTCCGGGCGGTGCTGTCGATGACGAAGATGTTGCGGGTGATCTCCGGGGAGGCGTCCTCCGCGAGGACGGATGCTCCCGCCTGCGCGTCCACGCCGTTCCGATAGAACGTGTTCCCTGTGATGAACGGATTCACGCCCGCGGTTCGCCGGCCCAGGATCTGGACGGCGGAGCCCGCGCCGGTAGCGCGATTCTTCGTGAAGATCGAAAGCTGGAGGTCGAGCGAGGAGAGATCGGTGAGCACGGCGCCGCCGCTGGCGGACCGGTTCGCCGCGAAGAAGCATGACCGGATGCGCAGATCGGAGCGGTCGCGCGCGCTGATCGCTCCTCCTCCGGCAGCGGCGGTGTTCTCCCGGAACGCGCAATTCAGGAAATGGACCGGAGAGGCATCGGCGAACATTCCCCCGCCCGTGCCGTCGTCGGCCCGGTTCCCCTGGAAGGTGCATTCCCTCGCCACGGTCAATTCGGACGTGGTGAGGGCGACGGCTCCGCCGGAGGGGCCGTGGTTGTCGCGGAACGTCGTGTGAATGAGCTGCACCTTGGAATCGCTAGCGGTCAGGCCGCTGCCGTGGTTTCCGGAAATCTCGCTGTCCACGATCTGTACCGGACCGCACTGCCACATCGCGACGCCCGCTTCCCAGTTTCCGCGGATGTCGCAGCTTCCGATCTGGAGCATGGTGTCGCGCAGGCAGTAGATTCCGCTCCCGCCCGCGGCCTTCCCTCCTTGGATCCGGAATCCGAAGATGGCGGCGCGGCTCACCCCTTCGACGTCGAGCACGCGAACGCTGTCGCGGCCGTCCAGGATCGTCTTGGTGGGGCCTCCGTCGCCGAAGAGAACGAGCCTCTTCTTGATGACGAAGGGTCCGCGGTAGGTGCCCGCCGCCACCCAGACCGTGTCGCCCGGCGCCGCGGCATCGATCGCGGCCTGGAGGCTCCGGTGCTGCCGTGGAACGAAGATGCGCCTGGCGTCGGCCCGGCCCGGAAAGGCCGTGGCGGCCAGGCACCAGAATGTGAGCGCCGCGAGCGTGGCGTGGCCAAATCGGGGCGCGACCCGAAGCGATCTCATCGGCCCCCGCCGGTGGCTGGAGCGTCGGCGTAGCTTCCCGCGATCGCGATCGCGCAGGCGGCCGGGCGAAGGTATTTCCGTCCCGCCGCGCGCGTCTCCTCGAGCGAGACCCCGCGGATGATCTCGGGGTAGCGCTCGATGTAGTCCATGCCCAATCCATAGAGCTCGGCGCCCAGAAGCTGAGACGCCACCCCCGCGTTCGTCTCGAGTCGCACCGGGAAGACGCCGGTGAGATAGCTGACAGCTTCCTCCAGCTCGATCGCGGACGGCCCATCGTCCTGCATGCGCGCCACCTGAGCCAGGATCTCCTCCGCCGTGCGATCGGCGTTGGCCGGGTTCGTCCCAGCCCGGATCTGGATCGGTCCCGCGCCGATGCCCGCGCTCAAGTTGGAGTACACGCCGTACACCAGGCCCTGCTTGTCCCGGAGGTTGTCCATCAGGCGGCTGGAAAGCGAGCCGCCGCCGAGGATGAAGTTCGCGAGCATGGCGGGGTAATAGTCGGGGTCCGATCGCGAGAGTCCGGGGAGGGCGCAGGCCACGTCCGCCTGGGACTTCCCCTTCATGTGCACGACTCGTGTCTCGGGGTGCTCGGGAGCGGGCGCCGCCGGCACCGCGAAGGGGGCGCTCCTCTCGGCCTTCTTCCAGTCGAGAAATACTCGGCTCACCTCCTCGCCGGCGGACTTAGGATCGACGTCACCAGCCAGGACCAGCACCGTGGCGCCTGGCCCGTAGTGCGCCGCGTGAAAAGCCGCCAGGTCTTCGCGCGCGACCGAGCGAAGCGACTCCTCGGTGCCGATCGGAGAGCGGTGGTACGGGTGATCCTCCGGATAGAGGATCTCGTTGGCCGCGCGGGAGGCGACATACGAGGTGTTCTCGTTGGAGATCCTCACGCGCACGACCAGCTCGTCGCGGGCCTTCTCGATCTGATCCTTCGCGAATACCGGGTGACGGAGCGCGTCCCCCAGGACCTCGAGCACCGTGCCCAGGTCCTCGGAGAGCGCGTTCCCCGAGAAGGTGACCGTCTCGGGTCCGGAATCGAAGTGCAGGCTGGCGCCAAGGCTCTCGAGGGCTTCGGCCTGCTCGTAGGCCGTGCGGATCGCGGTGCCGCGGTCCAGCATGGAGGCCACGAAGCAGGAGAGGCCGCTTTTCCGGGGCGGGTCGAGGATGGCCCCGGCCCTCACCAGCCCCTGGATCGCCACCGTCGGATTGGCGTGGTTCTCGTGGAAGATGACCACGAGGCCGTTGGGGAGCGCGAGTCTCGCCGGCCGCGTCCCACGGGGGCGCGGGGTCGCGGGTGCGCCGGCTCGCTCGGCGGGGCTATTCGGAGGTCGGTTCATAGTGGCCGACGGTGCGCGTGCGCTCCCCGAGGTAGGTCTGCGCCACGCGCGCCACGTCCTCGGAAGCGACCGCCGCGATCCGGTCCAGGTACGTGTCGAGATATCGATAGGATCCCACGGTCTCGTAGTACCCCAATTGCTGCGCCAGGCTCCGGATGGAATCCTTGGAATAGATGAACGAGGCCTGGATCTGCTTCCGCGCCCGGTCCAGCTCGGCCTTGGAAGGGGCGTCTGTTCGCAGGCGCTCGACCTGGGTGAAGAGGGTCTCCTCGAGAACGTCCAACGTCACGCCCGGCGCCGCGGTGGCCTGGACGATGAAAAGAAACGGGTCGCGCGCGGTTTCGTTCTGAGCTTCGGCCTCGGTCGCCAGACCGCCCTCCACGAGGGCCTGATAGATCCGGGACGTCTTGCCGTGCCCCAGGATGATGCCCAGGATGTCGAGCGCGTAATTGTCCGGGTGGACCAGGGTAGGGTTCGGGTACGCGGCCATGAGGTACCGCGTGTCGCCTGGCCTCTGGAGCTTGAACCGGCGCTCGCCCTGCTGCGGGGGCTCGACCGTGACCACGGGGTCCGGCTCGCGGCCGCGCGCGATCGACCCGAAGTGTTTCTCCACGAGCGCCATCGCCCTCTCGCGATCCACGTCCCCGACGATGACCGCCGTCGCATTGTTGGGCATGTAGTAGGTCCGGTAGTAATCACGGATCTGCCGGGTGCGGATCGCCTCGACGTCGCTCCTCCAGCCGATGGTGGGCCAGTGATAGGGATGGGCCTTGAACGCCTGCGCGAATAGCTCGGAGTAGAGGGCGCGGTGCGGGTTGTCCTCGTTCCGCTCCAGTTCCGAGCGGACGACGGTCATCTCGAGCCTGTGCTCTTCCTCTGGAATGATGGCGTTCGTCATTCGGTCCGCCTCGATCTCCATCGCGAGCTCGAGCCGGTCGGCCGCGAGCACCTCGTAGTAGTTCGTGTAATCGATCGAGGTGCCGGCGTTGAAGGAGGCCCCGTTCTTCTGCAGCAGGCGAGAGATCTCCCCTTTGCCGTACTTGGGCGTGCCCTTGAACATCATGTGCTCGAGCAGGTGGGAAATGCCGGTCACGCCCGCGGTCTCGTTTCTGGAGCCGACCTTGTACCAGACCATGAAGGAGACCACGGGCACGCTCCGCGCTTCCTGGATCAGGACCTTGAGGCCGTTCTGGAGAATGGCCTCATGCACGGCGCTCCCGGTCTCGACGCCCGGCGCGCTGCCCGCCCTCACGCGGCCTTCCTCAGCGCGGCCACGCATTCGATGTGAGGCGTATGAGGGAACATATCGACCGGCTGGATCCAGTCGATCGCATAGCGCGATTCGCAGAGAATTCCCAGATCGCGGCCGAGTGTGCTCGGATTGCACGAAATGTATACGAGCCTGGGCGCGCCCAGGTGGATCAGCCGGGCCAGGACCCCCGCATGGAGTCCCGCGCGCGGCGGGTCCACCAGCACCGCGTCGATCTCGGGCCGCGGGCCGCCGGAGGGCGAGCCCAGCCCCATCCGGTCCCGCAGCGCCTCGAGCGCTTCGGCCCTCCAGAAGCGGGCGTTCGTGATCCCGTTCCGGGCAGCGTTCCGCTCCGCGTCGCGGACGGCGGTCTCCGAGGATTCGATGCCGATCGCCTCGAAGGCGCGCCTGGCGACGGGAAGGGTGAAGGTGCCGGTTCCCGAGTAGACGTCGAGGACCCGCTCCGATCCCGTTAGCGCGAGCCCTTCGAACGCCGCCTCGAGCAGGCGCTCCGCCTGTTCGGTGTTGGTCTGGAAAAAGGAATTCGACGAGATCTCGAAGGTGAGCCCACCCAGCACTTCCAGGATCGAGGCCTTCCCGGCGAGTACGCGCTCCTCGTCACCCACCGCTACCTGTGCCTTGCGCCGGGTCAGATTCAGGACCACGCTCGCCACGGCGGGAAACGCGTTCCGGAGATCCGAGGCCAGGCGCTCGAGGGCGGGATGAGCCTCGCTGGCGACGATGTTCACCATGACCTCGCCGGTCCGGATCCCTTCGCGCACGGCCAGGAATCGGAGAAGCCCCGTGTGCTGCTTGAGATCGTAGGGCGGGAGCCCCTCGCGGCGGGCGAACTCGCGCGTGAACGCCACGATCTCGCTCGAGACGGGGGTCGCGATGAAGCAGCGCGTGAGATCGAACGGACGGTCGAAGAACCCCCGCCGATGGAGCCCCAGCGTGAGCATTCCCGCCTGATCGCGGCCGAACGAATACTCCATCTTGTTCCGGTAGTGGAAGAGCTTCGGGGCCGGCAGGACGGGCCGCACGTCCGCGCGAAGCTTTCCCAGATGCGTGAGGCAATCCTCGACCTGGCGCTGCTTGTGCCGGAGCTGCTCCCCGTAGTCGAAATCCTGAAACCGGCATCCCCCGCAGATCGGCACGTGGCTGCAGGGGGCCGGAACGCGGGACGGCGATGGGGAGAGCACCCGCTCGACCCGGGCCTCCGCGTACTGCCGGCGCCTCCGCTGGACCGTCGCGAGCACCCGGTCCCCGGGAAGGGCGTTCTCCACGAAGACCACCAGGCCCTGGACCTTGGCCAAAGCCTTGCCCCCGTAGGCCAGGTCCGAGATCTCCAGCTCCAGGGACTGGCCCCTGCGGAGGGGGACATCTGTAAGTGATGGGGACACCTGCGGCGAACCCCCCGCCTGCGGCGAAATCCCCGCCGGAGTCACCTCGCTCGATTCCATCCGCTGATTCTATACCATCGTTTCCGCTCAGGATCATCGGCTAAGCGACCGAAACCTGTGCTGAGAGGGCAGTTCCAGCGTGGAAGGAGCGTTAGCAAGCATGGATGGAATGATGGCAATCCGGGAGCGGATCGCGGCACGCACGGCGCTGGCCGGGGTCGCTTTTATCTTGGCGATGAGCCTGGCCGCACGCGGCGAATGCGGGTCGGTCGGTCCCGTGAATTTTCAGGGCAGCCTCGACCTGGTCGAGGCGTCGCGCCCGGCCCAGATCGAAATCAATAAGCTGAACTTCGGCGAGAACCCGTTCCACACGGCACGGATTCGCCTTTTCGCGGACGCTCCGATCCAGGAGCACGTCCACGTGTTCACCGAGTTCCTGTACGACGACGACACGATGAGGGCGCGCCTGTTCGGAGGATTCGTGCGCCTGTCCGACCCCAAGGGGCGCGACCTGCATCTGGAGGTCGGGAAGCTCCCGCTCCACCTCGGCGCGTACCCGAACCGCTCCTACGCCCAGAAGAACAGCCTGATCGGCGCGCCGCTCATGTACCAGTACCACACGGATATCAGGAATGATCAGGTCCCGACCCGGGGCGAGGACATCGTTGCCAATCGGGGCCTCGGGCATTCCACGAGCTACATGGGCGCAGGCCTGACCGGGGTCGGATATTCGAATGGACACGCGCTCCCGGTGCTCTACGAGAATTGCTGGGACTTCGGGGCCGTGGCGATCGGAACAGTTGCTCCGCTGGAGCTCGCGCTCGGCGTGACCAACGGCACCGCGGCGGCCCCGGTGATGAGTGACGACAACGACGGCAAGCAGGTCCTGGCGCGGCTCGGATTCGTGCCGGCGCCCTGGCTTCGGGCCGGCGTCTCGGGAGCGCGAGGTCCCTATCTCAGATCCAACCTCAACGAGGACATGCCCGCCGGGCGTACGGTGGACGAATACATGCAGGATCTCGCGTCCGCGGATCTGGAGCTTTCCTACGGGCACGGAGTCCTCTACTCGGAATACCTCGTGAACCGGTTCGAGTCCCCCTTCGTCGGGAATCTGGATCTGAAATCCTGGTACGTCGAGGGCAAGTGGACGGTGCTTCCGGGGTGGTACGTCGCCGCCCGCTTCGACCGAATGATCTTCGGTGACGTCGCGCTCGCGTCCGGCGGAGTCGCCGGATGGGACGCAGCCCTATGGAAACGCGAGATCGGAATCGGATTCAAGCCCTCGACGCGGCTCGTCGCCAAGCTCGTGCATCAGGAGTCACGCGTCAACGTCAGTCCGGCGATCGTTCGAGCCTTCGCCGCGGCCCAGCTAGCGGTGGCCTTCTGATGCGTCGCTCCCTCGCGGCCCTCCTCGTCGTCTCGGCGGCGTTTGCCTGCCCTGACGTCCTGGGCCAGGCGCGCGCCTTCGCGGGGTCGGTGGAAGGATCGGTCGCGCTCGGGCCGGCGGATCTGGCGATTCGCGACCATTCGAAGCCCAACCCCTACGTCGGTCAGCTGAGCGCCTCCGCCAAGATGGCGATGGCCGCCTCCGCGGCCGACTCCACCTACGGTGTGGCCTGGATCGCGGACCAAGCCCCCGACGCCGGGGCGGCATTGCCCCCCGCCCGCATGGATCAGCTCGGGCAGCGCTTCGTCCCGCGCATTCTCGCCATCGTGGCCGGCCAGACGGTCGAGTTCCACAACAGCGACAACGTGTTCCACAACATCTTCTCCTATTCGCCCCCCAAGAAATTCGACCTGGGACGGTATCCGAAAGGGAAATCCCGGAGCGTGACGTTCGTGAAAGCGGGCGCCGTGCAGGTCTACTGCGATATCCATTCCGATATGCGCGGCGACATCATCGTGGCTCCGGGCCGGATCTTCTCTTTGGTCGGCCCCAGCGGCCGCTTCCGCATCGATGACGTGGCGCCAGGCACGCACACGATCAAGGTATGGCTCCCTTCCGGAGAGCGCTCCGCGACGATCGAGGTCCCCAAGCAGGGCGCGGCCTTGCTCTCGACCCTCATGCCATGAAGGGGATCCGCCTTCGCCGGCCTCGGATGACCCTTGCCGTGAAGATCGCGGCGACCACGTCGCTGCCCATCCTCGCGGTGCTCGTTGCCGCCCTTCTCGTGGTGAACTTCCGCGTTGCCGCCCAGCAAAACCGCATCATCACCGACGGTCTCTCCCGCGCCGCCCTCTCCTTCGAGAAGCAGATGTCGAGCCAGGGAGAGGATCTGAAGCGGATCGGGACCGTGGTCGCTCGCGATCCCAAGTTCTTCGCCATGCTCACGCTCCCGGCCGCTGAGCGGACCGGCGAGGATTTCCATCAAACTCTCGACGGGGTCGCCTCCGATTTCCAGCGCGACGCGGACGCGCCCATCTTCGATGTCACCGATGAGCATGGCGTCGTCCTGGTCCGGGGCGGGCGGCCGGGCGAACACGGCATCAACATTTCCGGGTCGGACCTGATCCGCTCCGCGCTGGCGAGACGGGCGGTGAGCGGCTACATCATGGAAGGAAGGAGCGCCTACCGCGTCGCGGTGGTCCCGATCGTGGTCGGCGGGTCGCTGGTGGGGACCCTGACGCTGGGAAAGAGCGTGGACGCGGCGCTCGCGCAGGCGCTCAAGGAGACGACGCGGAGCGAGGTCGTGTTCACGGTCGATGGCGAGATAACCTCGAGCACGGTTCCCGAGTCAGCGCTCCGTTCCATCCTCGTCCAGAGGATCCGCTCTTGGAGAAACGAAGGTGCCGGCAGAGCGTCGGTCGTGGTTCTGCCCGCAATGGGGAAACGGTTCCTCGCCCTTCGCGGCGAGGTGAGCGGGCAGGAGATCGGGGGCCGGCTGGGATATCTCCTCCTCCGCTCGCTCGACCAGGAGACCGCGGTCGTGCGGAGAATCGGCGCGGACCTCCTCGCCGCGGGGGCCGCGGCCGCCATCCTGGCGGTCCTTCTCGGCCTCGGCGTGGCGGCCGGCATCACGCGGCCGATCCGGCGTCTGGTCCAGGCCGCCAATGAAATGCGGATCGGAAACTTCGATTTCCCGCTGAACGTCCGATCGAATGACGAGATGGGGCGGCTGGCGCAGGACTTCGAGGCGATGCGCGCGGCGCAGCGGAGCGAGATGGACCGGCTCGCCGAGATCGACCGCATGAAGACCAATTTCATCGCGATCGCCTCCCACGAGATCGTGACCCCCGTGACGATGATCCGGGCCTACGCCGACATGATGGTCGAGGGCTCCCTGGGCGAGGTCACCTCGATGCAGAAGGAGGGGTTGATCGCCATCCGGCGCGGGACCACCACTCTGACCCGCCTCGCGCGCGACCTGACCGACATGTCGCTCCTCGACCGAAACCAGCTCCCCGCGGCGTTCGAGGCCGTCGATATCGGTGAGATTCTCGAGGAGATCGCGGTCCAGATGGCGCCGTTCGTCACGCAGCGCGACCAGCAGCTCTCGATCGGGGTGGAGACCGGGCTCGTCCATCCTCACGTGGACCGCGACTATCTGAGCCAAGCCGTTCTCAACGTGGGCATGAACGCCATCCGGTTCACGCCGGATGGTGGCTCGATCGAGCTGGCCGCGACCCGGACCGAGAGCGGGATCGAGATCGCGGTGAGCGACACCGGGATCGGCATACCCGAGGAGGACCGGGAACGGATCTTCTCGAAACTGGTCGAGCTGAAGGACATCAACCTGCACTCCTCGGGAACCACCGAGTTCAACTCGTCGGGCCTCGGGCTAGGTCTCTCCATCGCCCGCGGCATCGTCGAGGCTCACGGGGGCTCGATCCAGGTCGAGAGCCAGGTGGGCACGGGGAGCACATTCCGGATCCTCCTGCCGATCCACACGCACTCGATGGAGCTTCTGGAGACAACCCGCATGGACAGCCGCAGTCAAATAAAGACGACATAACTAACCAGCTGTACCACTTGATGTTATCAGCGCCGCCCAATACTGTAATGTTTGATTGTCTATTCGGACGATTTCCGGCCACACTTCATCCGCAATTAGCACTGCCCGCATTTGATTGTAGGACTTATGTCTACGCCGATATTTCCCGTCGAATTGCAAATGGCACGACGACTGCTATTACTCCCCAGCGTCGGAAGCACGGAAGGCCCGAAGCAGATCGGCAGAAACCCAAACCCAACGAGGTGTGTCATGGCAGCGTTCATCCTTCTGGTCGTCGCGTTCACCACCATCGTGCCCCCTGGCAAGGCTGGCTGGTAAGCAGGAAGCGGGTTGCAGAGAAGTCCCGAACGAAAGCCGCATTCAAGAAGAAGCAGAAGAAAGACCCGAGAGGAGGTGAGAACCAAATGCATGCACTGCTCCTGTTGATCGTGGCGTTCGCCACGATCGTGCCGCCCGGAAAGGCTGGCTGGTAAGAAGTAAGAAGAGATGGTCCGGCCGCAGGTAGGGCGAACTCCTGCGAATCACCGGAGAAGGCGAAAGAGGATCGATGGGCCATCAGTTGAGCTTCCCCTGGTGGCCTTTCGATTTTCATGGGGTACGCGGGGGGGCGAACTGGCCAGCGGGCGGGAAGCTGTGATACCGTGAGCTTTCGTCCCCTCGCTACGTTTTCCTTCGCTTGCGGAAAGGATCGCCCCGGATGAGCAAACGACCGATGTCCGAGATCGGCCGGATGCTCGATTGCGACGTGCCCCCCGTCATGCCGGTGCTCCCCCTGATGAGCACCGTGGTGTTCCCCCTGGGAGTTACGTCGATCCAGATCCGCCTCGAGCAATCCAAGGCGCTCCTCCGCGACCATGCCAACCCCGACGATCTGATCGCGCTGGTCTATAGCCCGGCCAAGAGCGAAAAGGACCTGTCGGCCTCAGATCTGAGCAAGATCGGCCTCGCCGCCCGGGTCATCCGCAGCCTCAACATGCCGAACGGGAACGTCCAGGTCACCCTCGAGGGCCTCCGTAGGATCGGGATGGAGGAGATCCTCCACTCTGAGCCCTACATCCAGGCTCGGGTCTCCTGTCCGGCCGAGACCACGCTGGACCCCGCGCGCGTGAGTGTTCTGGCGACGCGAATCTTGCAGCTCCTGAAAACGATCTCCCAGCTGGACCACACCTATCCGCCCGAGATGGACAATGTCTTCAGCATGAACCTGGGGGACCCCGGCCTCTTCGCGGATACGGTCGCCTCGATGGTGCGCTTCCCGGTGGAGACGAAGCAGCGCGTGATCGAGACGCTCGACGTGGGAGAGCGGCTCCTCGTCGTGGCCGAGGCCCTGGACAGCGAGGTCGCGCGGATGAGCGTGGCCGAAGACGTGGTGAGGCGGGCGACCGCGAACGTCGAGAAAGACCAGCGCGATTTTTTCCTCCGCCAGCAACTGACCGAGATCCGCCGCCAGCTCGGGGAGGAAGACCCCCAGGAGATGCTCGTGCGGCAGATCCTGGACCGGGCGGACAAGCTCGGATTGCCCCAGCACGTGCGCTCGGTCGTCTACGAAGAAGCGAACCGCCTCCGCTATCTCGCGCCGACTTCCCAGGAGTCGGGCGTGATCCGGAACTACATCGAGTGGCTGCTCGCGCTGCCGTGGAGCAGGCCCGTGCGGCATCCGATCGATCTGGAGGAAGTCACGAAGAGGCTGGATGCCGAGCACTTCGGCCTGGACAAGGTGAAGGAGCGGATCCTCGAATACCTGGCCGTGCTCAAGCTCAAGAACGACTTGAGGGGCCCCATCCTCTGCTTCGCCGGGCCCCCCGGAACCGGCAAGACGTCGCTCGGCAGTTCCATCGCGCGAGCCATGGGTCGCGACTGCGTGCGCATGAGCGTGGGAGGCGTGCGCGACGAGGCGGAGATTCGTGGGCACCGGCGGACCTACATCGGCTCCCGGCCCGGGAAGATCATCCGCAGCTTGCGCGACGTCCACAGCAGCAACCCCGTGTTCATGATGGACGAGGTCGACAAGCTGGGCCACGACTCGCAGGGGGATCCGTCATCCGCGCTCCTCGAGGTGCTGGACCACGAGCAGAACGCCCATTTCGTGGACCACTACATCGAAATCCCGTTCGACCTCTCCGAGGTCCTCTTCATCACGACCGCGAACGTGCTCGACTTCATCCCCGGGCCGCTCCTCGACCGCATGGAAGTGATCCAGATCCCCGGATACATGGACGCAGAGAAGATCGAGATCGCCAAACGGCACCTGATCCCGCGCGCGGCCCGCGAGCACGGGCTGAAGGAAGGGGACATCACCTTCGACGACGCGGCCATCGTGAAGATGATCCGCGAGTATTCGCGGGAGGCGGGCGTCCGCCAGCTCGAGCGCGCGATCGAGACGGTTTGCCGCAAGTGCGCGCGGCAGCGGACCACCGGCTACGCAGGCGTCTGGTCCTTCGGGGAAGCCGACATCGAGAAGCTCCTCGGGCCGCCCTACGTTCTTCCCGAGATGGCGGAGGGGCACGCCGAGGTTGGCGTTGCCACCGGCCTGGCGTGGACGACCACCGGCGGGGATCTCCTTCTTATCGAGTCACTCAAGATGCGAGGCGCCGGCCGGGTGATCGTCACGGGACAGCTCGGCGACGTCATGAAGGAATCGGTACAGGCCGCGCACAGCTACGTGCGCGCGCGCGCCGAGCTTCTCGGAATCGATCCCGAGGTCTTCGACGACTACGACCTCCACATCCACTTCCCGGAGGGCGCAGTGCCCAAGGACGGTCCTTCGGCGGGGATCACCATCGTGATGGCGATCGCGTCGGCGCTCGCCGAGGCCCCGATCCGGAACGACGTTGCCATGACCGGCGAGGTGACGCTTCGGGGAAAGGTGATCGCGGTCGGAGGGCTGAAGGAAAAAATCATGGCCGCCTATCGCGCCGGGATCAAGACGGTCGTCTATCCGGCTGACAACCAGAAAGACATCGTGGAGGTGCCCGAGTCGGTCAGGGCGAACATGACACTGGTGCCGGTCAGCGCGGTCGACGAGGTCTTTCGTTACGCCTTCGTCGGCGTCGCCGAGCGCATCGCCGAGATGGAATCGCGAAAGGCCGCCGGCAGCCGGGGCAAGGCCAAGGGGAAGAAGAAAAAGAAGGCGAAGCGCGGCGCCGCCAAGAAGAAAAGCCACCCCGAGACCTCCCTTCGGCAGAAGGCGGCGCGGGGGCGCTCCCCCCGCGCGAGGGGAGGGCGCTGACCCGCACCACCGCCTTACTGCTTCACAGCCTCACATCCTCACCGCCCCGCCCGGTTGAGCATCGAATCCGCAAGACTCCAGGACGCCAGGATCAGAATCGGCCACGTCACGTCGAAGAACGCGCGCCGGTCGAAATAGACCCAGGCGATGAGGGTCAGGATGGCCAGAAACCAGATCGCGCGATAGAGAGCGGCGGGGATGACGCCCCGCGGCCCGAATAGAGGCGGGATCACGCCGGTCTGTGCCCTGGCCTTCGTCACCGAGCGCGTGAACCCCACGAAGTACATCACCATGCCGGCGAGGATGCCGTGCGAGAGACTGGGCGACCAGCGCTGCGGGAAGAGCGCGAAGGCGCCGCATCCCACCGCGATCAGAACGACAAGGACAGGAATCCAGGATGGTCGCATGGCGATGCCCGCTCATCCGTTCCAGGCCTGGATCGCGCAATAGAGCCCGGCGCCCAGGAGAGCGGCGGCGGATCCGCCCGAGACGCAGCCGGGGAAATCGCCCATGTTATGGCATCCTTCGTTCACCGCTCCCAGCAGCCTGTCCGCGAGCGGGACGAAGCAGCCGGCGAACCTCGCCCAGTTGAACCGCTCGGGCGCGCGCCGGATCACGCCGCCGCTCGATGCCTGGACGTAGGTCGGGCCGCCTCGCATCCAGATCCCATGAGCGCCGTCGTTCACGCGCAGGAACCCCGTCTCATCAGCCGCGGGCTTCTGGTTCCGGATCAGCTCGAAGGACTCCACGTGCGCGACTCCGTTCACCTCGAGAATCGCGAAGTAGACCGCGTGGTCCGAATCGTTGCTGTACTGGTACGGGAGCAGCGTGACCCGCACTTGATTGCCATTCTTCGCCGTGCCGACCGCGCCCATGACGCCGCTGAGCAAAAGCGACAGATTCGGGTCGGACGCCTGCTCCTGGACAGCCTGGGCCACGAGCGGGCTCCTGGCCGCGCGGGCCTCCTCCTGCCGTAGCTCGTCGGGAGCCGTGATCCATCGGGCGTCCATGAAATCCGTGAGACCCGGATCGGGCCGCGGCGAAGGGCCCGCGAGACGCTGGGCGTCCTGCTTCGAACATCCGGGCGTCACGAGCGCGAACGCGGTGAGTGCGGCGAGTGCGACGACGGCGAGGATGATTCTGAAACGCTTCATTTCGGCACCCCTTCTGGCAACGCGCGGCATCGCCGCGCAGTGGGCGCCGAGGAGCGAGGGCGAGGCCAGGGCGAGCACGATCCGTTCCAGGCAAGTGGCAAGGCGTGGGATCGTGGTCGCGCTGGAAATCGAGCGCGCGACGCGTGTTGGAGCGCGGGGTCCGCAAGACGGGCGCGGGGAACTGGACGGGAAGGCGTCGGCGCTTCGACGCCGTTGAATGGGGCCGGCTAGATGCCGAAGCGCTGGCCGATCGTGAGCTGGATCGAGCCGTCCAGGTCTTTGGGCATCACGGGCGTCAGGTGCTGCACGCGGTCCACGCGCCCTTCCAGCGCGATCGTGTTCTCGCCCAGCCCCGCCACGCGCAGGAGCGCGAGCTGAAGGCGGGCCGAGTAGCGCTCCTCCCTCGTGCCGAGAAGCGCGTACTTGCGCGACGAGCCCGAGAGGAACGGCGTCACGAGGAAGCGGCCGGCGACCGCCTCCCAGCGCGCTTCGAAAGAGCCCTGGATGGTGGTGTCGGTCAGGTTGACCCCGCTCGAGTGATTCTCCTCGAGGCCCAGCGTGAGCGTGCTCACCACGCGCCCGGGGTGGCGCCGCGTGGTGACGACCGAGCCCGACGTGACCCGCCGCTTCGTCCCGGCTCTCAGGGCGTCGTCCAGGAACGCGATGTCGAATCGCGCGGTCGTTCGGCCGCCGAGCGGCTCGGAGGCGGAATACTCGGTGGCGATCCGGTTCTCGGTGAAGTCCGTGTTCGCTCCCTTGTTGCGGATGTGCACGAAGGAGGGCGTCACCCAGCTATCCTGGTTCATCTCGACCCGCGTGCCGAACGTCGCGGTCTGGACCCGCACGACCGGCTCCTGGCCTTCCCGGTGCGCCGGCTCCTCGGAGCGGAAGCTTCCCAGGAAGCGCCACTTCAAGAACCCGCGCCCGAGCTGCGCATAACCGCCGCGCCGATCGGAGAGCGCGTAGGGGTTGAGCGCGGTCGCGAGCGAGGGCTGGTAGGAGAATGCCTGCGCCGCGGCATCGAAACCCGCCGCCGTTCCCTTGACCTCGCTCCGCCAGCCGGTGCGCGAGCGGCCGTCATCGGCGCCCGGAGTGGAGCGGTGACGCACGGTCGCGCCGTCGGCCAGGAGGGTCCAGGTTCCGGGGAGGTCGAAGAGCGCCATGCCGCCGTAGATGGCGGCGCGATGGACGGCGAGCGCGCCGGAATCCGGAACCGTCCCGAAAAGGTCTTCCGGAGGGCGGCCCTTCTCGTGCGTGTAGCCGCCGTAGAGCGTGGCCTCCACGCGATTTTTCCAGAGCGAGCGCTTGAGTCTTGCCGAGTAGAGATCCGATCCCTGGTCGCGGATCGCCCCTCCCGCGGACACCGGATGCGAGGAGAGCGCCACGAACGCGTCGAGGTCGCCGAGGGGCGTGCTTCGCCATTGGCCCTGGGCCCCGCGGCGCGGGACGGGGCTCATGAGGAGCGGCGTCTCGGCGGCCCGCTCGGGCGGCGCGTCGCCGTACTGGAGCGAGCGGCGGGGATCCGTATAGCGGACCTGCACGTGTTGCGGCGTCCCGCGGCCGTTCCCCACGTCGTCGAAGCGGAGCCGCATCGAGGCCTCGGCGTCGATCCTCCGGGTCGGGCTCAGGTCGTAGGCGCCGTTCCATGCGCCCCATCCGACCGCGGAGCGGTCCTCCTCGCGAAACTTGGTGCGCCCCTCCGCGAGCCAGGTCACGGCGCCGTGCAGCCGCTGCGTCGCCGGAGCGGGCGCGGCCGGCGGCTCGAACAGGTCCCGCGCGCGCGGCTTGACCCCGTTCGCGGGCGGCGCGCAAATGAAGGAGATCGGGTTCGCCGCGACCGGCTGCGGGGACTCGACCGCGAACTGGAGCCGGTGCTCGCCCAGACGCCGCGTCGGCAAGGGACCCCGCATCGTGACCTCGACGGGACGGCCCGCCTCCATGTAGCCCTCTTCGATCGAAATGAGGTCCCCATCCAGATAGAAGGCCGCGCGGAAAGCACCCGTTCCGTTCCCGGTCACGACCGCCCGCGGCAGCACGGTGTCGCCCGCCGCGATGACTGCGCCATGGAGCGGCCATTCGAGTACGGCGGTGCGGACCAGCACGTCGGAGGCGATCGCGGGGAGCACGCTCGCCTGGTGCGCCACGATGGTCGCCGGATCCACACGGTAGACCGCGTCCACGACCACCGAGGATGCGGTCTCATCCGTGCCGTAGAAGGTGAGCCGGACGCCGAGGGCTCCCTGGGGAACGTCTCGCGCGATCGACGCGGGAAGCATGACGGGCGCCACGAGACTCGCGACGCCATTCCTACGGAGGAAGGTCCCGGTCGGCAGCGTGTACTGGTAGAGCGGCGCCACCGATGTGTCGAGGAGCTGGCCCGAGTTGGCGATCGCCGGCGAGGAAAGAAACTGCACGCGCACCGAGGTGAACTGGACATCGGTTCCCGCGAGCTCGCGCACCGGAATCGAAACGGGGAGCGTGACGTCGGGCGTGAGCGAGAGATCCAGGTTTCCAGACTGCACCCGCTCCACGCTCGCGGGCGAGGCGGTGGTGAAAGAATAAATCTCCGAATACAGTCCGCCAGGCACCTCCGACCAGATGACCCCGCTCGTGTCGCGTACCTGATTGATCTTCATCTCATAGAAATGCGCGAGGGGAAGAGGGGCAAGCGGTTTGATGTACAGCGTGTCTCCCAGAGGGGACCAGCGGTCCGGCACGGTCGAAACGATCCCCCCGCCCGCGGTGATGTCCACGACCGAGTGTCTAACCTGCTTCCCGGTGGGCCGGTCGAATACGAAGGTGATCGTGATGTTCGAAGCCACGCGGTCCGCCCCGTTCGGAGGATACGTGGCAACGACGCGCGGCGCCTGCGCGCCGGCCGCGCTCGCGAGAAGGAGAAGCGCCAGCGTGGCGCCGAGCGCTAGATAACGATGCGGCGCCAGGATGCCGATTCCATGTATCATGAGCGGGCTATGCTAGCAAAATCGCGCATAACCGCAACGACTTCGAAGCGCCCACCCCAGAAGGGAAAGCAGAACGGCAGGGAGCCGGTGCCGGTCGCCGTCCTGGGAGCCACGGGCACCGTGGGGCAGCGCTTCATCCAGCTTCTCGAGAATCATCCCTGGTTCTACGTGGCCGAGGTGATGGCCTCCGACCAGAGCGCCGGTAAGTCCTACGCGGACGCGGTGGGTTCGCGCTGGAAGCTGACGACCGGGATTCCCGAGAGAGTCGCGCGCCTCAAGGTGCGCGGGGCCGGCGATGCGCTCAAGTCGCCCATCCTCTTCTCCGCGCTCGACGCGTCGGTCGCCGGCGAGCTGGAGGAGCGCTATGCGCGCGCGGGCCACCTCGTGTCCTCCAATTCGCGAAATCACAGGCTGGATCCGCTTGTCCCGCTCGTCATCCCCGAGGTGAACCGCGACCACGTAGCACTTCTCGACAGGCAGAAGTTCGGGGGCGGAGGGATTCTCACCAACCCCAATTGCTCGGCGATCGTTATGGTCATGGCGCTCGCGCCCCTGCATCGCGAGTTCGGCGTGGAGTCGCTCATCGTCACCACCTTCCAGGCGACGAGCGGCGCCGGATATCCGGGCGTGCCGTCCCTCGACATCCTCGGCAACGTGATCCCCTACATCCCGGGCGAGGAGCCCAAGATGGAGGCGGAGAGCAACAAGATCCTGGGCAGGCTCGGCGCGAAGGGCATCGAGTCCGCCGGCATCACGGTGAGCGCGTCCTGCCATCGCGTGCCGGTTCTGGACGGCCATCTCATGGCGATGAGCGTGAAGCTTAGGCAGCAGGCGACCTTGAAGCAACTTCTGGCCTCGCTCCGCGGATTCCGTCCGCTGGAACGCATCACGCTTCCCTCGGCGCCCGCCGAGCCTTTGCAAGTCCGAGACGAGGACGACCGGCCTCAGCCGCGCCTCGACGTGGATCGGGCCTCGGGCATGGGAGTGACCGTGGGCCGCCTCCGCCCGTGCCCCGTGCTGGACTGGAAATTCGACGCGCTCGGACACAACACCATCCGCGGCGCCGCCGGAGCGGCCATCCTGAACGCGGAGCTTCTCGCCCATGCGGGCAGGATCTAGCACGATCGCGGCGCCGATCACACGCGACTTCATCTTCGTCCGCCACGGCGAGACCGACTGGAACGCGGAGAAGCGGATCCAGGGGTCCACGGGCGCTCGCATGAATCAGGCGGGGCACGAGCAGGCGAAGGGCCTCACGCGCTCGCTCTGGGAGGTCCCGATCTCGGCGGTCTACTCCAGCGCCTTGCCGCGCGCGATCGAGACCGCCTCCTACGTGGCGGGGCCGCATCGCGTGAGCGTGATCACCGACCCGAGGCTGAACGAGATTCATCACGGCGATTGGGAGGGTCTCTCCGAGTCGGAGCTTCCAGATCTGGATCTCTATCGCCGCTGGCGCGAAGACCCCACGTCGGTCACACTGCCCGGCGCCGAGCCGCTCGCGGCGGTGCATGCCCGCGCGGTGGAGGCGATGCGCGAGATCGCGGCGCGGCATGCCGTATCGGAAGGCCTGATCGCTGTGGTCTCGCACCAGATCGTGCTCGCAATCTTGAAGTGCTACATCCTCGACCGCCCGTGGAGCCAGATTCGCCGCGTGGCGCTGGGGGTGGCGTCGTACGAGGTGCTGACCACCGGCGAAGGGTTTGCCCCGCGCCCGTAAGGGCTAAGCGCGGAACCCGTCCGCCCACCCTGGTGTAGAGGTAAGCTGATGAGAGACCGCATGTTGATAAAACGAATCCTGCTGAGTTCGACCGTCCTGTGCGCGGCCTGGGGCCTTTTCCTGTGCGCCGCGATCGCGCGAGCCACCACGTTCACGCAGGTCACCTCCGACACGACGCGCGAGACCGATCCCGCGCCTTCGCCCGACGGGAAATGGATCGCGTTCACGTCCGACCGCTGCGGTCACGGCGCAACCCAGGTATACGTGATGCCCGCCGAGGGCGGCCCGGCGCGCCAGGTCACGAGCGAGCCGGACAGCGTGCGCGCGGGAACCCCGAGCTGGGCCCCCGACGGAAAATCCATCCTCTTCGTCTCCACGCGCGGCAGGCGCTACAACATCTACTCCGTGCCGTTCGAGGGGGGCTCGCCCCGCCAGCTCACCCATGCTCCGGGGAACAACCGCTTCGGCAGTTATTCCGCCGACGGAAGGAAGATCGTCTTCTACTCCAACCGCGTGCGTCCGGCCGAGCTTTATGGTTTTAACATCTACGTCATGGATGCCTCGGGCGAGACCGAGGACGACATGGCGCGGCAGGTAACGGACAGCAGGGGAAGTCCCGGGCATCCCACGTGGTCCGCGGATCGGAAGTGGATCGCGTTCGTCGCCAAGGAATTCGACTCCACGCGGCAGGAGACCATGGAAGGGAACATCCTTTTCACGAAATACCATGTCTTCAAGGTGCCCTCGAGTGGCGGGCGAGAGATCCAGCTCACGAGCGGCATGATCGGCGGACAGCCGGTCGAGGACACCTGGCCCTCGTGGTCGCCCGACGGCAAGTGGATCGCGTTCGGAAGGCAGGCCGGCGCCAAGCGGGACGTCTGGGTCCTCGAGGTCGCCTCGGGCAAGGCCTTCCCGATCACGACCGCCGGAAATTGCCTCAAGCCAACGTGGTCCTGGGACTCCAAGTCGATCTACTACTCCACCGTCATCGAGCGGAACGAAGACATCTGGGTCGCGAGGGATCTCACGCTGAAGACGTTCACGCCGACCAAGGGGCGGATCGTGAAGAAGACGCGGGCCCGCTCGGGCTCGACGACCCGCAAGACCTCGACGCGAACAACCCGGAAGTAGGGGCCCGGCCACGCCGCGCATCATCGTCGCGCTCCTGAGTGCGATCGTGATCGCGGGCCCGGCTGTTGCCGCGCCGGCGAAACGGGCGGTTCCTCCGCGTCCCGCCATCGTTCCACAGGTCATTCTCAACGGCGTCGGCCCGCTCGCCTGGAACGCCGCGGTGGGCCGCCGGCGCGGCGACGGCCCCGACGCGCCGCAGTGGTCCGCCCTCCGTGTGCTGGGCCCCTTTGGCGCCGAGTCGCTCTTCGTGTTTCCCGAGCGCGCTCCCGCTCCCATGCTCGTCGCGTCCTGGCCTCGACAGGAAATAACCGCGCATCGGGTTCGCATCTTCCCCAGGTATCGCTGGGTCGTGATCCAGACGCCGGTCGATTCGTCGGCGCGCTTCTACGACGTGGACGGAGCGCTTCGCTGGGAGACAAGGGCCCAATCGGTGCCCGCGGCTCTCGGGCGCGATCTCATCATCGCCCGCCGGCCTCTCGGCGCGGACGCTCAGCCTCGCCTCAGCGTTCTCAGCCTCCCAGCCGGCGCGCCGCGCGCTTCCTGGCCCGCGCTCGCGGGCTGGGGCGCCTCCTCGCCGCTCGAGAATTTCCTCGCCGCGAACACGATCGGGCTCGTGGATTCCTCGACCGGCCTCCGGCAGGACGAGTTGAGGCTCCTCGACCTCGAAGGAAAGATCCTCTGGGCCCGCACGCTGGCCGCGGACCCGCGCGAATTCGCGGTGAGCAATTTCGGCGACGTGGCGATCGCTCGCGAGAAGCACCTGATCGTGTTCGACCGCTCGGGCGCGGAGAAGCTGAGGGTCGCACTGCCCCGGAATACCGTGGGCCGGACCGCGATCACGCCGGACGGCCGCTTCGTTCTCGTCGCGGCAAGCTCACCCGTGGCCCAGCGCTCGGGCACCGGCCTCTGGGTGGCGCTCTACGAGACGACGCGCGACACCCCGGTCTGGTCGCGCCGCAATCTCCCGGTCGAGGGAGGCAGGGAGGAGACGCTCGAGTTGTCCTTGTCGGACGACGGCCAGCGCGCGCTGGTGAGGCTGACGACGGGGACCGTGTTTCTCCTGGGGAGCGACGGGAAGAGGCTGGCCTCGTGGAGTCTCTCATGCATTTCCCGCGGCGAATACGACCCCGGCTCGGTGCCGCGGCGGACCTGGCTCTCGGGAGACGGAGCCCTGGTCGCCCTCACGATGCCGGTCGCGCCTTCGCTCGCGGCGGCCCGGGGGTGGCTCTTCCGCGTGCCGCGCTAGCGGCGGGGAGGCGCCCGCCGCGCTACCGGCGGGGCGTCGCTACCGGCGGGGCGTCGCTACCGCACCACGATCGTGCCCCGCATCCCCTTCTTCGCATGCCCATCCACGTGGCAGAAGAACGCGTATTCCCCCGGCTTCGTGGGAGTGAACTTCGCGTGCTTGGTGCCGCCGAAGCTCATGAAGCCCTTTCCCTGGCTCACGGTGATACCGGCGTCGCCATCGATGCAGGTGAAGTTGTGCGGCGCGAAGAGGTTCTTGAAGTGGAGCGCCAGGTCCACGGGCTTTCCCGCGTCCACCACGATACGGTTCGGCTTGAAGTAGAAGGAATGAACGTCCACGTCGACGACCTGCACTCCATGCGAGTCGGTCTTCGCGGTCATTTCGCTCACCGGGAGCTTGGATCCGGACGTGCCGCATCCGCCGGCGAGGAGCCCAAAGACGAGAAGCTGGAGCGCGAGGCGCAGGCTGAAACGAATCATTCCAATCCTCCTCATGTGGTGATGGCCCTGAATACGAGGCACGCGTTGGTGCCGCCGAAGCCGAACGAATTCGAGATGATCGTGCGCACCGGGCCGGGCCGGCCCACGCCCGGCACGTAGTCCAGGTCGCACTCGGGATCGGGGTGATCGAGGTTCGCCGTCGCCGGGAGAAACCCTTCCGAGACCGAGAGCGCAGCGATGGCGGCCTCCATGGCGCCCGAGGCTCCCAGCGCGTGCGCGTGAAGCCCCTTGGTGCCGCTGACCGGCACGCGCCGCGCCCGCTCGCCCAGGACTTCCTTGATCGCGAGGGTCTCCGTGCGATCGTTCAGCACGGTCGAGGAGCCGTGGGCGTTGACCGCCTCGATCTCCTCGGCGGTGAGCCCCGCGTCCCGGATCGCGAGCCGCATGGCGCGCGCGGCGTCGCGTCCCTGAGGCTGTGGCGCCGTCATGTGGAAAGCGTCGTTCGTGGTCGCGAAGCCCGCGATCTCGGCGTAGATCCTCGCGTCGCGGCGGAGCGCGTGGGCCAGATCCTCGAGGATCAGGATCGCCGCGCCCTCCGCCATGACGAACCCGTCCCGGCGCGCGTCGAAGGGGCGCGAGGCCTTGGCGGGATCATCGTTCGAGGTCGACATGGCCTTGATCACCGTGAACGCGGCGAAGGTCAAGGGCGCGAGCGGCGCTTCCACGCCCCCCGCGATCATCGCGCGCGCATCGCCGTTCCGGATGGCGCGGAAGGCCTCGCCGATGGCGATCGCGCCCGAGGCGCAGGAGTTGGAATTCCCGAGCACGGGTCCGCGCGCGCTGAAAGCGATCGCCACGTTGCAGGCGCCCGCCCCCGCGAACACGCGGGTCGCGAGGCTTGGCGGAACCGAGCGCAGGCCCGATTCCAGGAAGGCCGCATGGTCGGCTTCCGCGCTGGGCACTCCGCCCAGCGCCGAGCCGATGGTGACGCCCATTTCCGTCTCCGGGATCGAGAGGTAGCCGTCGCCGATCGTGAGGCCCGAGTCCTCGAGCGCGAGCTGTGTCGCGGCGATCGAGAAATGGGAGAAGCGGTCCAGTCGGCCCGCCCGCTTGGGGCTGAAGAAGGACGAGGGCTCGAAGTTCGGGATCTCGCCCGCGATCCGGGTTCGCATGGCGGAGGCGTCGAACCGGGTCAAGGGCCCCACGCCGAGCCGGCTGGTGCGAACGCCTTCCCAGAACTCCTGCCTGCCCGTTCCAATGGGCGTCACGGCGCCGATGCCGGTGATCGCGACGCGGCGGCGGACGATGGGCGCGATCACGAGGCGCGCCCATCGGAGGCCTGCCCCTCCGCGATGGCGCGGAAACAGGCGAGGGTCTTCGCAACGATGGGCTCGATGAACTCGCGCGCGATCACGCGCTCGGCCAGCCATTCGCCCACGAGCGGGACGCGGAAGTCCAGATCGTGCTCGACCAGGGCGCGCGTGCCGCCTCGCTCCGGCGTGAAGCTCCACACCACGTCCATGCCGCGCGTGATTCCGCGCACATGCCGGAAGCGGATCGTGCGCGCGCCGGGGTCCTGGGTCTTGAGCGCCTCCCAGAAGACCGGAATCCATCCGCGCCGCGCGCTCATGGCCGCGCGCGTCGTCCCGTCGCTCTGGTCGAGGATGCGAACGTAGCGGTAGTGGGGGAGGCGGCTCTTCCAGCGGCCGAGGTCGGAGACGAGGTCGAACGCTTGCGCGGGAGGCGCTGCGATCCAGATGGACGCGGTCGAACGCACGTTATCAGCGGGCGGCCGTCATCGGCGGGCGCTCTTTGGTCCCACGTGGCGGCTCATGCGGCTCGCGACCGCATCCACCTTCACGCCGAGGCTCTTCGCGATTTCGAGCCAGCCGGCGCCGGCGGTGCGCATCGTCACCACCTCGGTGGGGGTCTTCCCCGTACGGCTGGCGCGCGCGAAACCGTAGGCCATGGCAATCTCACCATAGCCCAGGCCCCAGGCGTCGTGCTGGACTCTCAGTGAATCCGGACTCACGCCGAGCTGTGGACCGAGGCGCGCGACGACGTTCGCTTCGCCCTCGGGCGTCTTGGCCTCGGCGTCGATGCGGGCCACGGTGCGCTGGATGCGATGGAGGGCCGTCTCGCGGCTGTCCTTCGCGGGCGTCGCGGCGTACGCGCTGCCGGCCACGAGGAGTGCGCCCGTCGCGAGGACCGCGATATAGCACGCGGGCGAAAACCCGCGAGTGCGTGAGGCGGGACGACCGGTCATTGGGTGATCCTCCATGGATTCATGGATACGCGCCGGGCCGCGCGGGCCTCGGCGCCGCACGGCAGTCTCAGCGTAGAACGGCGACGCGTCGATTCTCGATGCCGTCCGGGGTCGAGACACGGAACAAGTAAACACCGCTCCCGACGCTCTCGCCACGATCATCTTTTCCATCCCAGCGCAGCGTCCGCTCGCCGGCGGGGTAGCTCCCCTCGTCAAGCGTGCGGACCAGACGCCCGGCCACGTCGAAGAGCTGCACGCGCGCGAATCCCGCGCGCGAGGTCCGGAGCGAAAGGGCCGCGCCCGCGCGCGAAGGGTTTTCACTCACGACCCTCGCGCCCGCGCTCGTGCTCGCACGCGCGCCTGTCGGCGCGCCCAGCGCGAGCCTCGGCCCCAGATGTGAGGCCGCAAGCTGCACCGCCTTGTCGATCTGAATCACTCCGGCGCCGTAGATCGGATCCGTTCCGTTGCTGGTCCGGCCGAACGGGTTGAACGCCGTTGCGCGGAGTATTTCCTCGATCAGGCCCTGGCTTCGGATTCCCTGCGACATGAGGAGGGCCACCGCGCCTGCCACGTGGGGCGCCGCGAAGGACGTGCCGAAATTATCGATGAACACTCCGAACGAATCCGGATTGGCCAGATTGTCATTGTGCTCGGACTCCCGAAAACGCTTCATCCCGTAGAGGGCGACGCCGTCCTGGACGCCGTCACCGTTCAGCTCCGTGAAGTCCCCGCCGGGCGCCACGAAGGAGAGGCCGGGCCCGCCGGAGGAGTAGGACGCGATCCGGTCATCCTCGCCGCTGGCCGCCACCGAGATCACGCCGGGATAGCCGGCCGGGAGGCTCAGCTCGGGGTATTCGAAATTGCCTGCCGCCGCGACGAGGATGACGCCGCGGCTCTGCGCGTACTGGACGGTATCTTTGAGTGGACGGAAGAAGTCGCGGAGGACCTTCTTCGAAACTCCGCGCTCGATGAGGAGGCGCACGGGAGGAAATCCGAGGCTCATGTTCGCGACGTCGGCTCCCTGGTCGGCCGCATAGCGGATTCCCTGGACGATATCGGACATCAACCCGCTGTTGTTGTACTGCAAGACCTTGATCGGAAGGATGGTCACCCCGAAGGCGATTCCCGCGCTGCCCACGTGATTGTTCGCCTGTCCGGCCGCGATCGTGGACGTGAAGGTGCCGTGGCCGTTGTCGTCGTTGGGGTGATCGTCATTGTTCACGAAGTCGTAGCCGGGAAGGAACGGTCCCGGCAGCTCCAGCGACTGGCGATATCGGGTAACCCCGGGCTTCACGTTCGCCAACTCGTAGCCGGGGATCGCGCGATCCTCGTACGCCACGCCCGTGTCGATCATCGCGAGCACGATGCTGGGATCCCCGGTCACCACGCGCCACGCGGCGACTGCCCCGACGTTGCGCAGATTCCAGGTGAGGTCGAACCGCGCGAACAGGGGGTCGTTAGGGTTGGTGAAATCCCCGACGTCAGCGGTCGGTGTGGAGAATCCGCCGCCGTAGGCGTTCGGCGCGGCGTACTCGACTTCCGGCAGCGCTCCCAGGCTGTCGAGCGCGGCTTCGACCGTCGTGCCCGGCGCCAGCTTCACGCGAACCAGGCCGTCCGAGGTGAGCAGACGCAGCGGCGCCGCTCCCTTGCTCCGGAGAACACCCATCGCCTTCGCGGTGCTCACTCCGTCCTTGAACTTCACGAGAAGCTCGTCGGGCGCGTAGCCCGGCGCTCGCCAGGCGAAGTCGGTCTCGAAGGGCATGACGTTCAGACCGGCGTAGGCGCTCGGAGCGGCGAAGAGAATGAGGATGGTGAGGAGGACGAACAGGAACGACCGGAAAGCCGGAATCACGAAACCCCCACTCGGAAGGCGGCCTTGGATGTTCGACACAGGGTGAGGAGAAGAGCCGGTTCCGGACGGGGGGGAGGCGCGAATCGGCCCGCTTCCTTTGTATAAGGGTAGCACAGGGCTCCGCCGGGAGGCGGCGCTAATCCAGTTCCGTCGGCGACCGGCGCGCGGCTAATCCAGCCTGATCCGCCCGCCGTCCCGCTCGAAAAACAGGACCCGCTTGGGGTCGAGCATGAGGCCCACCACGTCGCCGGGCGTGGGAAGGGCGCCGCGCGGCTCCGCCCGCAGCACCTGGCGCCCCGCTTCGGTGCGCAGATGGATCAGGGTCTCGCCGCCAAGCCGCTCCACGCGCTCCACCGTCCCGCGCGCGCTCGAGTCGCCGACGCTGCCGAGGCTCGCGGCCTCCGGACGAACGCCAAGGATGGCGGGCCCTATGTGTCCGGCGTTGGAGGCGAGCGTGAAGGCCAGCCCGGGTGCCTGGAACTGGGCGCGGCCATTCTCGGCGGTGATCTCTCCCTCGATCAAGTTGATCGCGGGATCCCCGACGAACCGCGCCACGAAGAGATCGCGAGGATCGCGATAGATCGCGTCGGGCGTCCCGACCTGCCGGATGCGCCCGCGGTCGAAGACCGCGACGCGGTTCCCCAGCGAGAGCGCCTCTTTCTGGTCGTGCGTGACATAGATCGAAGTGGTGCGTGTGAGGCTGTGGAGGCGTGCCAGCTCCTCGCGCAGCTCCTGGCGAAGCTGGGCGTCTAGGCTCGAGAGCGGCTCGTCGAAGAGGAACACGCGCGGCCGGCGCACGAGCGCGCGTCCGAGGGCGACCCGCTGGCGCTCGCCGCCCGAAAGCTCGCGCGGGCGCTTCCGGAGGTGCGCCGTGAGCCCGAGGGTCGCCGCCGCCTCCTTCACGCGGGTGTCGATGTCCGCCGCCGGTGTGCGGCGCGCGAGGAGCCCGAACGCCATGTTGTCGCGCACCGTCATGTGCGGATAGAGCGCCAGCCCCTGGAACACCATCGCCACGTCGCGGTCCTTGGGCTCGACGTGGGTGATGTCGCGCCCGTCCATGTCGATCCACCCGCCCGTCGGCGTCTCCAGCCCCGCGACGAGTCGGAGGAGGGAAGACTTCCCGCAGCCCGAAGGCCCGAGGACCGCGAGAAATTCGCCGTCCTCGATCTCCAGCTCGATCCCGTCCAGAGCGCGTGCGCCGTTGGGGTAGGTGAGCGAGAGATTCTTGAGCGAGAGAGAGGCCATGGCGGGGTGAATCTAGCAGGGGGCTGCCCGCGGCGCACCATGCCTGTACGGCGCCAGCCGGTCGTAGGTGCCGCCCGGCGCCCGCCGGGTCGCTACAGCTTCCGCGAGTCGTACGCCCAGTGCAGGAGGGCCTGTCGTTGCCTCGGCCTGCAGTCGAGATCGCCCTCCTGACAATAGCGGCGCACCTGAGCCACGTGCCTGCGCATCGCGCGCCAGCGTCCGATCTGTCGGGCGTCGTCGGCCATGCGCCGCCCCATGAAGTACCTGCAATACCACTGAAACCACCCGCGCGGATCCTCGCGGCGGATCCAGCCCTTCTCGCGCCATACGGCGAGAGGCTGCGATGCGTTGACCCCGAAGAAATTCAGCGCCGGGTCGTGGCGCTCGGGGCAGAGCTTCGCGCGCTCGAACCAGTCGTCAGGGAATTCGGCGCCGCAGTCGGTCATGTACCGGCCGCCGAAGACGCCGAGGCGCAGGAGCTGCTTCGGCGTCAGCTCGGGGCGGAAGTCGGGATGGAAGTTCCGGCCCGCGGGCTCAGTCCGATAGTAGACATACCCGCGCTGCATGCGGTCGCGGACAAGAATGCGATGGTTCACCTGGAGGTCGCAGGCCGCGTCTACTTCTTCCGCGGCTCCTCGAGGCCCGAGTCCGGCCGCTTGTATTGCCCGCTCCGGATCTGCCGCACCGTCGCCACCAGCTCGAGTGCTACGTTGCGGACCTCCTGATGCAGGTCCTTGTCCTTGTCCAGGTCGTCGTGGCTCGTGGCGTAGGGCTCGTAATAACCGATGAAGCGGTCGATGCCCGCCACGGGACCCGCCGGGATCATCTCGATGTCGGTCATCCAGTCGACGAGGATGCGCCGCAGATTCTCGGCGCCCGCGGCGTCCGCGTGCACCACGACCGAGAACGCGCGTCCCGCGAGGTGCTTGGGATACGGCCAGCCCTTCAGCTCCAGAGCTTTCGCCATCCCGGGATCCTTGCCGTGCGTGGTCGTGGGATCCGGGTTCCCGCCGTCGGCGCACACGAGGCGATCGATCATCAGCTTGAGGACGCTCGGCGCCTGATACCAGTTCACGGGCGTCACGATCATGACGCCGTGCGCCGCGATCCACATGGGATAGATCTCGTGCATCCAGTCGCCCGTCTGGCGCAGCGCGTGGTTCGGATAGCAGGAGCACGGCCAGTGGCAGAGCGGCTGCGCGGTGGAGACGCACGCCTTGCAGGGATAGATGACCAGCCCCGCCTCGCCCGTGAGTCGGCTCAGATCGAGAAAGTCGATCTCGCAGTCCTTCTGCGCGGCGATCGCCTCGCGCGCCATCTTCGTCAGTCGATACGTCTTCGACACTTCGCCCGGGCAGGTCTGGTCGCTCCGCGCGGAGCCGTTGATGATCAGGATTCGCGAGGGGGACTTGGGGTCGTCGTGGCGCGCCTGCGCCTCCTTGATCTTTCGGCGCGTCTCCAGCCATTCCATGGGAAGGTCGTAGTCAGGCTCCGCGAACTCCCGCCCCGCCTTCTGCGTGCGCGGGCTCTTGCGATAATCCGTGTAGTTCTGCCATGTGACCTCGAACACCTTCTCCACCTCCTGCGCGACGTCGTCATACATGGGGTCGTTGAAGCGCTCCATGAATCGGGCGCGGAAGGCGTCGCGATCGAGCGTGAAGTTCTGGTCCCCCTTCACGACGCGGGGGAGTGACGGGTCGGGCTTCTCCATGGCTCCTCCTACTCTAGATCAAGGTCCACCGATCTCCTGCATCGCCGCTCGCGCGACTCCCCGCAGCATACCGTTGAACACCAGCAGGTGCATCGGGTGTAACGCGTACCAGTAGGCTTTTCCGAACACTCCGACCGGATCGAAGATCGCGGTCTGGCGGATCGCGGCCGACGAGCCGCTGCCCGTGACCTCGAACTCCAGCCACGCCCGCCCCGGCAATTTCATCTCCGCGACGAGCCGCAGCAAATGGTCCGGCTCGATCGCCTCGACGCGCCAGAAATCGACCGTGTCGCCGACGCGGAGGGTCGTTGGGTCGGGCCGTCCCCGTCTCATGCCCACTCCGCCCGCGAGCACGTCGAGGAAGCCGCGCAGGCGCCAGAGCCAGTTCCACGCGTACCAACCCGTCTGGCCGCCGATCCTCTGGATGGGCCGGAACACCACCGCGGGAGACCTCGGGACGCTCAGCGTCCGCGTATCGATCATCCGCGAACCGAATCGCGCCCCGCGCCACGACGGCTGCGCTCCGGACGAGGATACGGGATCGGACCAGCGCGGCGCGCCGGAATACCTCTCGCGCCCGGCGAGAGCGTTGCCCACGGCCGCCTCGACTCCCATGGGCCGGACCGCGAAGGTCTCGAGGGCGGCGGCGTCCCGGACCACCGTCGGATGGACGATGCTCTCGATGAGCTTGCGTCCCACGCGCGCGTACAGGGGCGTGACCAGTCCAAGCCACAAGCTGGACAGGTACGGGGTCAGCACCGGCACCGGGAGCATCAGGCGCTTGAGCCCGCGATGCCGCGCGTACACGCGCATGATGTGCGCGTAGGACACCTGATCCGCGCCGCCGATTTCGTAGATCCGGTATTCCGAGGTGGGAAGGCGAAGCGCGGCCACCAGGTACTCCAGCAGGTCGTCGATCGCGATGGGCTGCGCCGTCACGTTGACCCACCTGGGCGTGATCATGATCGGCAACCGCTCCACCAGCGAGCGGATCATCTCGAAGGAGAGACTGCCGGAGCCGATGACGATGGACGCGCGAAACTCGAGGACCGGGACGCCCGACTGGCGCAGGATCTGTCCGACTTCCTGCCGGCTGCGCAGGTGGGCGGACAGCGCCTCTTCCTCGCCGCCCAGTCCTCCCAGATAGATGATGCGTCCGACACCGGCCGCCTTCGCGGCCTCCCCGAAGTTCTTCGCCGCCTGCCGGTCGGTCTCCTCGAACGAGCCGCCCGAGCCCATCGAATGAACGAGGTAGTAGGCCACGTCCACGCCGAGCAGCGCGCGGTCGAGACTCGGTCGATCCAGGACGTCGCCCGGGACCACCTCGGTGGATGGGGCGCCCGACTTAAGAAATTCCGGGTGTCGCGCCAGGCAGCGCACTCGGCAGTCATGGCTCTCCAGCGCCCTCAGGACGCGCCCGCCGACGTACCCGCTGGCTCCCGTGAGGAGAATGAGCGATGTCTGTGGAATCGCCGCCGCGTTCGCTAGAGAGGTTTCCACTTCTTTGATTCTGCCACTTTCGCACGCGCCTCGGCGTCTGCGAAAACGCGTACCAGCCCGCAATCCCGGCACAGGACGAGGCTCATTCGCGCCCTGTGGAGGAAGCGGCCGAGCCCCGGCAAAATGTTGGGCCCATGAGGGCTGGTTGCCTCAACGCTCTCGCTACGGTACAGCGACCTGCTCTCGCAATTCGGACACGGCGAAAGCTTATCCATGGGTTACGGATCCCTCCAGTGCGCCTTTAGTAGAGCCCCATCGCTCCGAGAATCTTCGTGCTGATGTCACGCGCGATCCATCCCGGGGGGCGCCGATCGCTCGGCGGGCCGCGATCGGAGTAATGAGTCACGAACACGTACTCGCGCTTTCCGCGGGCGACGTGTCCCACGAACCAACCGGCTCCCTGGAGCAACGCGCCGTCAGCCCGGACCGCCGCGGCCGAGCCCGTCTTGCCGTGGAGCACCCACCCCGATGGCGACGTGGCCACGAGCGTGATCTTCTTCGTAATGGCGAAGGCGTGCTTCGACACCGGCAGCTTCTCGCGCCAGAACATCTCCCAGAAACGCAGTTGCTCATCCGGCGAGATGAGGAGCGAGGACTGGAGCCAGGCCTTGGTCAGACCACCCGACATGTCCTGGTTGCCGTAGCGGAATCGCGCGAGGTAGCCCTTCACGCGAGGCATGCCGAGCTGGGGCGTGAGCCGCTGCGAGAACCACACCACCGAATACTTCATCCAGCTCGCGGCCGTCTGATCGCGATTCCACTCCGCGCGCGAGGATTTGCGGCCGTCCCACTTCAGTGACGACGTCTCGTTCTCGAGGATGCCGGCGTCGAACGCCATGAGCGCGAGCGGGACCTTGAAGGTGGAGGCCGGCGAGATGTGTTTGGCGCATTCGGCGGGGTTGTAGCGGGTCACGAGCTTGTTCGTCTTCAGGTCGTAGAGCTCGAAGCAGCCATCGCGCCCGGCGAAGATGCGGGGGTAGTTGGGCTTCGCCTGCGCCTGGGCCGCGGGCGCGGCGATAAAAAGAAGGACCAGGAGGACGTATGCCCGCTTCAGCGTCACGACGCGGGCCACGACGCGTTCTGGAACACCACCCGATAGCCGTCCGGATCCTCGAAGGTGCGCCCCACCCGGTCCCAGTACGGGTTGAACGACGGGACCGGCGGGTGGCCCGCCGCGATCATCCTGTCGACTGCCTCCTGCCACTCCTCGCGATCCGGGAGATAGAACACGAGCAGGTTGTCCTCCGTGGGCGCGCTGCCGGCGGCATGGCCGCGCTTTCGCGTGAACTCCAGATGGTACGAGGCTCCCGGCGCTCCCAGGATCACGCCGTCGAAGCCGTCGTGGTCTTCGAAACCGCCGAGACGGGATAGCCCGACGCCTTCCATGTAGAACCGCGCCACCTCTTCGAGGCGGTCCGTGGGACGCGCCACCCGCAACACAGTCACCGCGCTTCTCCGGCCGCGGTCGACTTTCTGAATCGCCACCCACCGGGCGCGGACTGGGCCATCCCTATTTCTTGCCCTTCTTCGCGCTCTTGGCCGGCATCATGGGCGCGGCCGGCAAGTCCGAGGACCAGGTGTCGCGCACGTAGAGCCACATCCCGTTCTCGCGATGGTGGACCGAGAGGTACTTGCCGCTGTCGACCGTCGCGCCCGTCGAATCCTGCAGCGTGTACGTGCCGCTGATCCAGCCCATGTCGCCGCTCACGTCCGAGCCAGTGACGGAGCCATTCTTGATGGACATGCCGCCCGCCTTGACACCGGAAGCCATCGCCCCGAAGTACGTCTTGATCGCCGGCCGGCCGTTCACGCTTGGGGCGTTGGGCGGCATCACCAGAGCGTCCTCGGCATAGAGGTTCGCCAGCCCCTCGGAGTCGGCCTTCGCGAAGGCGTCGAACCAGCCGAGCGCGTCCGCCTCGAGCTTGGCCTTGTCGGCCGCTGTGTCCTGCGGCGGTGCGGTCTTGGCGCAGCCGGCGGCGGCCGCGATCACTGCGAGCGTAACGAATGCGAACATGAGCTTCTTGAGCATGAATTCTCCTTCAGGGTTGGGGATGATGGGGTGATCCCGGCCGGATGGTCCGGCAGACTTCGATAATGGGCCTCTGCGCTGCTGGGCCTCTTTGCTGCTATCGCTTCCTCACCTTCCACACCTCTTCCGAGGGCCACTTCCGGGCCCAGTCCACAGTGACGAAAGGATAGCGCGTCGAGGCGCCCTCGGGCGGGCGGATGTCGATCAGGTCCTCGATCTCGAAGCCGGAGTCCCGGAGGAGCCGGATCCAGTCGGCGTGCGAGAGATGAAACTCGATGCCCGACTCGCCCGGCCATTCCATGCGATAGACCCCGAACGCAGGCCGGAGCAGGCGCTCGGGCGCCGGCTTCGTCTCGTCCTCCTCCGCGCAGAGCATGAGGAGGAACGCGTTCGTCAGGAAGTGGAGCCGCCCGCCCGGGCGGAGCAAGCGCGCGGCCTCGGCGACCCATTTCATCGGATCCGCCCACAGGCACGCGCCGTATTCCGAGATCGCGAAGTCGAAAAATGCGTCGGGGTAGGGGACGGATTCGGCGTTGCCGTGATGGAGCGGGAACTCGAGGTCGTGCTGTTGCTGAAGACGCCGCGCGGTGGCGAGCTGCTGCTCCGAGTTGTCGATGCCGACCACGTGCGCGCCCTTGCGAGCGAGCCACGAGGAGACGTACGCCGTGCCGCACCCCAGCTCGATCGCCGGCCGGCCGGCGAGGTCGTCGGGCAGCATTCGGAGGTCGGTTTCGGGGATGCCCCAGATTCCCCAGGTCGGGTCATGTTGCGCCCAGTGGCGCTCGCCCGGCGCAACGTAGTCCGCCGCCTGCTTGTCCCAGTGCGCGCGATTGTGGAGGACGTAGTCGGGGAGGGTCATGGGAGCCGACTCTATCAGCTTGGGCGCCGCATCGCGCCCCGAAGCGTGGGCCATCGCGCCCCGAAGCGCGGGCCAGCCGACGGCGGCTTCGGTGAACGGCGATGCCAGGCCTGGCGGAACTCGTCCCGGGACGAGTTGCAAGTCCGGAAGTGCTTGCAGCATCAGAGTTTCACTTCCGTTACGTGCGCACCCTTGCGTGCGAGCCAGGTGGTTCCGAAGAGGGTCGACTCAGAGTGGCTCCGCTCACCTCTTGCCGACGAGGTGAAAGTGCATGTAAGCGACCGTTTGAAGGCTCCGGTCGTTGGTGTAGAGGCGGTAGCTCCTCAGACCTTCCTTCTCCGCGAGATGTCGCGCCACCAGGAAAGCGTCCGTCAAGTACGCCTGGTCTTCCGCGGAGACCTGGCCGATGTCGCGGATGTCTTTCTTGGGAACGAGAACGTAGTGGACTCGATTCCAGCGGTCAGGGATCGCGATCGCGAAAGTCCGGTCCGTCTCCACGACGACGCCTGGAATCGATTCCAGGTGCCCGGCCATCGCACGGATACCCAGAGAACCCAGGAGTCCGAGAACATTTTTGGGATTCCAGAGGTGCCTGGCCGGGGGCAATTCTGCCGGCGCGTTCGGGATGGGCCGGTGAATCAAGGCGGCCCCGAGCAGGATACCGATCAGAAACGTGAGCGAGAGGAGGACCGCCGCGCGCAGTCTGGGCATGCCCCTCATCTAGGCCTTCGCTCGCCCACGTGATCGAACCCTCCGCCGCACGACAGGGCGGGCCGGCTTGCGGCGCGCCACCTCCTTGAAGCCGGCGCGATCGTACATGGACTTCGCACCGAACCACATCGTGTCGTCCGCGGAGCGGCCGGCCTTGTCTACCGGGTAGGCCTCGAGGAGGGTGGCGCCCCGCTTGCGCGCGTAAGCGATCGCGGCGCGAAGCAGCGCAAGCGCGACTCCCTGCCCGCGATGCGCGGACGGCACGACGAAGCAGATGATCGACCAGACCGGCTTCTCGTCGACCGGCTTCATCACCGGCGATTTCTCCAGTCTGCGGAACTCCTCGCGTGGCCCGAGCGTGACCCAGCCGACCGGAACCTTGCCCCGGTACGCGATGAGCCCAGGTGGCGGGTCGGCGTCGACCAGCGCTTTGAGGTCGGCGCGGTTGGCTTGGGCGCGCGTCTGGCGCGCGGGCGGCGGAGGCGTGGCTCCGCTCCGGCGATAGAACATGCACCAGCAGCCGCGGGGGATGGAGCAGCCCCTCGCCTGGAATACGGCTTCGAGGTCGGGCCATCGTTCCGGGGTGGCTGGGCGTATCGTCAGCTTGGGGCCCTTCCCTTGTTGTGCGGCGCGGTCCTTCACAGGTCCTCGAGCGGTCACATGTCCTCCACCGGCCGGAACCACGAAGCGAAAGTTAGATCGTGGTCCTGCTTGGACTTTCGAGTCCGCAGCTCGTCCCAGGACGACCTCCTCCTTACGTACCGCGGAGGTCCGGAGCTGGAGGTCGCCTCGCACGCTTCAGCGCGACCCTGCCCACGAAGGTGTAGGCCACCACCGCTGCCGCGACCGCTGGCGCGATGATGACGTAGGCGAATTGGAGGTCGATGGGCATCAACCTCAGCGAGGCATACATACCCCGCAGGACGGCGCCAGGCAATCGATCCTCCAGCCACGCGAACGCGAACATCAGCGGGATCGTGAGCATCGGGGACACTACGGTCGCGGGGATAAACTGCCGAACACGAGGGAACGCGCCTGTCCGAGACAAGAGCCGCAGCTGCACGATCGACGAGATGACGCAGACGGGTAACACCACCTTCGTAAATATGGCGATCATGTTCGCGCGGATGGCCTGATCTTCAGCCGGGGTCATGGGCGCCTCCGCCTTCCTCTCACGCCAGGCCCTCGAGTTCCTGGATCAGGTCGGCCAGGTGTGCGGAAGCCGGGTCCGCACTGAACTCACCCGGAATCGACTCCTGGATTGCCCGAAGCCTATGGATCGCATCCCCAAATTCGGTTTCACGCACGGACGTCACATCTCCAAGCAGCTGGTTCAGGAATCCCTGTCGTTCCGTGTCCGCCAAAGAGTCATTCAGCTCGTCCCGGACGAACTCCTGGAATAGATCGACCATTCCTTCCGCGTCCGACCAATCAATGAAGGTCAATTCTCTCCTGGGACCGGCGCTTCGTTAGATTGCGGACAGTTGGCCCCCGGGCCGGTTGGTTGCGAGCATTGGGTTCTCGTGCGCAAATCATAACTCCTGACGAGCCAGGTGGGCTGTCGGGTTTGGTACTCTGGGGTGCCACCAGGAGCGCTATCACTCGATGACGCTTGACCAGTACTTTGCGACCGTATGATCACTGAGGTCTGAGCGGCAACTACAGGTCGACGTGCAGACCCGTCTAACGACAGTCAACTCAAGCCCCCGGTCCTTCGCGGCCATCTTGAGAAGGCCCTCCGCATGGGAGTAGGCATCGGAGCCGTCGGGAAGCTGACGCTGCGGGTCATCAAGCCACACGAACGGAGCGGGATCGAACCCGAGATATCCCTTCTTGTTCCTAATGATGACGTGTTGTCCGAAATCCCCAAGACGGTAGCCGGCCCAAAGATCCGATTGAGTCAGAAAGTACAGCTCGGATGAGCGCTCCGCCCTCTTCCAGCAAACCGGATTACTACGAGTCACAAGCACATCGGTCTCCTCGGGGAGGCCAAGAAGCAGCTCCAAAGGCAGAAAGAAGAACCTACAAGAAGGCCCGGAATAAGAGCCCCCTTGACAACTGCACAAATGTGCACTATCCTATGGTCATGAGCAAGCCTAATCCGCCCAAGACACCGGGGGGTGCCCGGAAGCGTAAGCCCAAGCGGTTCGCCGCCGTAGAGGCTGGCCCGGACCGCGACCAGGCGGTCCTCGACATGATCGCGGGGTCGCTCCGCGAACAGGGTCGGCCGCCCACAATTCGTGAAATCGGGGAGGCCTTCGGGATCGCCTCGACGAACGGTGTGCGGTACTACCTGGACCGCCTCGAGAAGGCGGGGAGGATCCGCCGGGACAAGTGGACCTCGCGGGGGATCGAGCTGAGCGGGCCGAAGCCGGGGGGCGCCGCCACCGCCGCGCGCCCCGCCCCCGCGGTCCACACCATCCCCGCGCGCCCCGTCCCCGACCGGGGCGCGTCCGCATCCCACACCCCACGCACCGCGATCGAAATTCCATTGCTGGGCCGCGTGGCCGCCGGCGCGCCGATTCTCGCCGAAGAGAACATTGAGGACGTGCTCATCGTAGACGGCGCGTTCGTGCGGCCCGGCAAGCATTTCGCTCTGCGCGTGAAGGGGGACTCCATGAAGAACGCGGGGATCTTCGACGGCGACGTCGTCATCGTGCACCACGACGCGCCGCTCCGCTCCGGCGAGATCGCGGTCGCCGTCATCGGCGACGAGGCGACCGTGAAGCGCTATTTCCCGCGCCGCGACAAGGTCCTCCTCCTTCCAGAGAACGATGAGTACCAGCCGATCGAGGTCCGTCCGTCCGATCCGGAATTCAGGATCGCGGGTAAGGTGGTGGGGGTTTTCCGGAGGTTGGACTGATGGTCCACGCGCACTCTTTTCCCAAGCCAAACGATGGGTACTTCATGATCGAATCCATTCACGACCCCATCGAAGTCATCACGATGTTCGGAAACGGAACGATGCGCCCCATCCGGTTCCGCTGGAAGAACAAGATCGTGAAGGTCGCGAAAGTGACGGGCGATTGGGTCCGCCACGAGGGGCAGAACAAAATCCATTACTTCGCGCTCCTGGCGGACAGCTCGGACTACTACGAGATCTGCTACAACGCGAAGGACATGACCTGGCAGCTCACCCGCGTCTGGATGGAAGGTTGACGGCGCGTGCGGGTCGTCCTGCACCTCGACATGGACGCGTTTTTCGCCTCGGTGGAGGAGAAGCTGAACCCGCGCCTGCGCGGGAAGCCGATCCTCGTGGGCGGCACCGAGCGGCGCGGCGTGGTCGCGTCGGCGAACTACGCGGCGCGCCCGTTCGGAATCCACGCGGGCATGCCAATGGCGGAGGCGATGCGGCTCTGTCCGCACGCGGTCTTCGTCGAGGGTAATCCGCAGAAGTACGTCCACACCTCTTTACAAGTACTCGACGTTCTCAAGTCGTTCACCCCCGCGGTCGAGCCGTTTTCCATCGACGAGGCCTTCATGGACCTGACCGCTGTGCCGTTCGCCGGGCGGGCGCCGGCGGAAGAGCGGGATCCGGCGCGGGTGTTGGACGCGGCGATCCCGACGGCTCACGCGATCCAGCGCGCGGTGCTGCGGCGCGTGGGTCTGACGGCCACCATCGGGGTTGCTTCGTGCAAGTACATCGCGAAGATGGCGAGCGGGGTGCAGAAGCCGCGCGGGCTCACCGTGCTCACACAGGAGCGCTACCGCGAGCGGTTCTGGGAGCGCGGGGTGCAGGAGCTGTGGGGGATCGGCGAGAAGACGCGGGTGGCGCTCGAGAAGCTCGGCATCCGCACCATCGGGCAGCTCGCGAAATTCCCGCGCGAGTTCCTCACGTACCACTTCGGCCTGAACGGCGAGCACATGCAGGAGGCGGCACTCGGCAACGACGCGACGCCGGTCGTTCCGTACTACGAGGGGATCCCGGTCAAATCGATGGGGCACGAGGTCACTTTGTCGTCGGATGTTGCGGATCGCGAGGCGCTGGCGGCGCAGCTGTTGAGGCTGAGCGACATGGTCGGACGACGTTTGCGGGCGGACCACTACCTGGGGCGCGTGGTGTCGGTGAAGTTCCGCGACGCTCGGTTTCGCACGACCATCCGGCAACGCGCGCTGCCGTCTGTGATCGACGATGAGCACGAGATATTTCATACGGCGTCATTATTGCTGGCCGAGCACTGGGATGGGCGTCCGCTGAGGTTGATCGGCGTGTCGGTGTCGGGACTGGTGTCGGCGGAGGGTTACTACCAGCCGAGTTTGTTCGGCGGCGACGAGCACCGGCGGAAGATGCTCGAGGCGGTGGATTCGTTGCGGGATCGATTCGGGGATGGGGCATTGGTGAAGGCTGGGGTGTTGCGGTGACACGCGCAGGGGCGGGCTTTTCGGCGGGTGTGGCGCGATGAGGGTGCGCGCGCGATGAGGGCACGCCGGCTGAGGGGCCGCCCGTGATCCTCCTGGGCACCTCCGGCTATTCCTATCCGGATTGGGGTGGCGTCTTCTACCCCCCAGGCCTCACGCGCGCGAAGCAGCTCGACTACTACGTCCGGCAGTTCAATACGGTCGAGGTCAACTCCACGTATTACCGGATTCCACCGCCCTCGACATTCGCGGCGATGGAGCGGAAAACGCCCGCCGATTTCGAGTTCGTGGTGAAGGCGCATGGCGACATGACGCACAAGCTGACCCACGACCCTGACGTGTACGAGGCGTTCCAGGCGGCTTTGGTGCCCTTGCGCGCGGCGCGGAAACTGAGCGGCGTGCTCGCGCAATTTCCGCAGGCGTTCCATCGCTCCGACGACCATGAGCAATTCCTGGTGGAGTTGCAGGAGCGCCTGGAGGGCGCGCCCTTGTTCGTCGAGTTCCGCCACAACTCGTGGATGCACGAGGACGTGTTTGCCTTCCTGGAGCGCGCGAGTCTTGGATACGTGAGCGTGGACGAGCCGGATCTCCCGGGTTTGGTGCCCGCCGTCGCGCGCGCGACCGGGCCGCTGGCGTACGTGCGGTTCCATGGGCGGAACGCCAAGAGCTGGTACGCCGGGGATGGCGGTGGAGCAGGTAGGAGCGCTGGCGGCGGCCAAGCCAAAGGGATCGCCCGCGACCGCGCACCCGCGCGGGACCGCACGACCGCCCGGCCCACCCGCGACGCCGCACCTGCCCGCCCCGCCCGCGATCACCAGCTCCCGCGCTACGACTACCTCTACACCGAGGCCGAGCTCAAGGAGTGGGCCGACAAGATTCGCGAGCTGAACCAGAAGACGCAGAAGACCTTCGTATTCTTCAACAACTGTCACGCGGGGCAGGCCGCAACCAGCGCCAAGCTCATGCGCAGGCTGCTCGACATGCCCGAGCCGAGCGTGACCGAGCAGACGGGATTGCTGTGATGACGGTGCGGCCTTATCATCTGCGGTCGCCGCGCCCGCCGCGGCTGCCGCACCCTCCGGCCCCATGCGGCCGGCCCACCCCCCGGCTTCGCGAACGCCGCCCCCTGCTTCCTCCGGCCTACCACCCCGGTAAAGGTGATCCGATGCAAGACCATTCGTTGACCCATCTCAGTGATGCGGACCTCCTCCGGCAGCTGACCTCGCTCGCCGCGAAGGATCGCGTCAACACGGCGATTCTTCTCGCGCATCTTGCGGAGGTGGACGCGCGGCGTCTTTACGCTCCGTCCGGATACCCGTCCATGCACGCCTTCTGCGTGGATCATCTGCGGTACTCGGACGACGCCGCGTTCAGGCGGATACGTGCCGCGCGCGCCGCCCGTCAGTTTCCCGTCCTCTTCCGCGCGGTGTCCGACGGGCGGCTGCACCTGGCGGCCGTCTCCTTGTTGAGCCCTCATCTCACCCTGGACAACGTGGACACCCTGATCGCGGCCGCCACCCACAAGCGGAAGATCGAGATCGAGGAGTGGATTGCCGTGCGCTTCCCGTTGTCGGAGGCGCTCAGAAGCACCCTGGCTCAAGTGCGCGTCATCCCTCCACCGCTGCCTCCGGCCGGGTCGCCTCCGCTGTTTGCCATTGGGGATGACCAGCGCCGCACGGCTCAGCAGGGCGAAGGGTCAGCATCGCCGCCGGATTTCTCGTGCGAGCTCCGGGGGGATGAACTCGTCCTGGGACGAGTTGGAGATGGGGAAGTCCAAGCGGCACCACGATTTCACTTTCAATTCGTGGTTCCGAAGAGCACTCACGACAAGCTGCGTCAGGCGCAGGGGCTTCTCAGTCATGCCGTCCCGACGGGTGATCTGGCCCAGGTGTTCGACCGAGCCCTGGACGCGCTGATCTCACAACTCGAGGTGCGGAGGCTCGGGGTCAGCACTCGCGAACTGCGTCGAGAAGGCTCGGGCTCCGAGGGCGGCGCGCCGTCCCGGTACATCCCCGCCGCGGTCCGACGTGCGGCCTGGGAGCGCGACGGAGGCCGCTGCACGTTCGTCAGCATCACCGGCGGGCGTTGCCGGTGTCGGATATTCCTGGAGTTCGATCATGTCGAACCGTTCGCTCGAGGCGGAAAGGCCACTCTGGACAACATCCGGCTGCGATGCCGCGCGCACAACCAGTACGAGGCGGAGCGCGCGTTCGGGAGGGACTTCATGAGACAAAAGCGCCAGGAGGTGAGGGTGGCGGCCGCCGAGCAACGCGACGTAGCTGGTCCAGAATGATCAGCAATCGCATTCATCCGGCGCAGCAGGCCGGTGGCCTCGGGGAGCTGTTCGAGCCTGAGCCGCGGCCCGCTGCGGCGGGTGTGGAGACTATCGAGGAATTCCGCGCGCTGCTGCTGGCATTACAAGATTCGCGTGGCCGCGGCGAGCCGGAGCTGGTCCACGCGGAATCGCTCCCCGCGCGGCCCGCTCGCTATGCGGACCTTGCCGAGCCGCTGCCTCGCGCGCTCGCGCACGTCCTCGACGCGCAGGGCATCCTGAGCCTCTACTCGCATCAGGCGCAGGCGATCGATCTGGCGCGAGCGGGGAAGCACGTCGTGGTCGCGACCGGGACCGCCTCGGGGAAATCGCTCGCGTACAACATCCCGGTGCTCGAGCGGCTCCTCCTCGAGCAGCCGGCCACGGCGCTCTACCTCTTCCCGACCAAGGCGCTCGCGCAGGATCAGCTCCGGGGGCTGCATCGATTCGCGGCCGGCTCGCAGGACCTCGCGCGCGCGCTGACCACCGGCACATACGATGGCGACACTCCGGGTTCGGCAAGGCGCAAGCTGCGCGAGACGGGGAATGCGATCCTCACGAACCCCGACATGCTCCACCAGGGGATCCTTCCATATCACGCGCGCTGGGGGCGGTTCTTCTCCAACCTTAGATATGTAGTCGTGGACGAGGTGCACACGTATCGCGGCATCTTCGGCTCGCACGTGGCGAACGTGCTCCGCCGCCTCCGCCGCATCGCGCGGCACTACGGCGCGGACCCGCAGTTCCTGTGTTCATCCGCAACCCTTCGCAATCCACAAGAACTCGCGGAATTGCTCGTGGGGGATGATGTCAGCGTTGTCGACCAGGACGGCTCGCCGCGCGGCCCCAAGCTCTTCGTGTTCTGGAATCCGCGCACGTACGGACCGGACTCGATGGAGCGCCGGAGCGCATCCGTCGACGCCGAGCGCATACTGGTCGCGCTGCTCAAGCGCGGCGTGCAATCCATCGTATTCACCAAGGCTCGCGTCGTGGCCGAATTGATCTACCGCTACGCGCGCGAGCGGCTCGAGCGCGAATCGCGCGGGCTGGCGGATCTCTTGAGCCCCTATCGCGGCGGCTACCTCCCCGAGGAGCGCCGCGCCATCGAGCGCCGCCTCTTCGAGGGCGACCTGCGCGGCGTGATCTCGACCAACGCGCTCGAGCTGGGGATCGACGTGGGCACGCTCGACGCCTCGATCCTGGTCGGCTTCCCGAACACCATCGCGAGCACGTGGCAGCAGGCGGGGCGCTCGGGGCGAAAGCTCAAGCCCTCGCTCGCGGTGGTAGTGGCGTACGAGGACCCGGTCGATCAGTACCTCATGCGCCACCCGCGATACTTCTTCGGGCAGTCGCCCGAGAGCGCGGTGCTGGATCCCGAGAATCCCTACGTCCTCGCCTCGCAGCTCTCGTGCGCGGCCTACGAGCTGCCGCTGAGCGAGGAGGACGAGGCGATCTTCGGGAGCCGCGCGCCCGCGATCGCGGCGATCCTCGAGGAGGAGGGCTCGTTCAAGTCGCTCGACGGACTCCGCTACTGGTCATCCTCCGAGTACCCGGCCGGCAGCGTGAACCTCCGCACGATCTCGGACGACACGTTCACCATCCTCGACCAGACGCGCGAGAACGCGGTGCTCGGCACGGTGGATTCCATCAGCGCGCCCGAGCTCGTCTATCCCGAGGCGATCTACCTGCACGAGGGCGACACCTACTTCGTGCGCGAGCTGGACCTGAAACAGAAGATCGCCTACGTCGAGCCGCGCGAGGTGGACTACTACACGCAGCCCGTGCTGGACACGCACCTGAAGCTGAACGAGACGCGCGAATCGAAGAAGTTCGGGGATGAGACGGTGGGGCTCGGCCCTGCCGCGGTCTCCTGGGCGACCGTCGCGATGAAGAAGATTCGTTTTCGCAGCCTCGATGCCATCGGCTATCACCCGCTCGACCTTCCGCGCCAGACGCTCGACACGGTCGCGCTCTGGATCCAGCCGAGCGAGGGCACGCGAAATCAGGTGAAGATCGCGGGGCTCAATCCGCGCGAGGGGATGTCGGGGCTGCGGAATCTCCTCATCACGGTGCTGCCGCTCCACGTCATGTGCGACCGGCCCGACATCGGCGGGATTCTCGACAGCGCCAATCTAGGCGAGCCCGCCATCTTCATGTACGACCGCTACCCGGGCGGGCTGGGCTACGCCGAGCGCGGGTACGCGATCGTGGGCGAGCTGCTGAGCGCGGCGCTGCGGTTAGTCGAGGACTGTCCGTGCGAGCTGGGATGCCCCTCGTGCGTGGGCCTTCCTGTATTGCGGCCCGCGCAGCAGCAGGACCCCGACTTGCACGGCGGCTGGCCGATCCCGAGCAAGGCGGCGACCGAGGCCTTGGTGCGGAGGATGCTGGGCCGATGATCTCGCGCATGAGTCAGGGACAGGCGGGCCGATGCCGAGCGGGCCGATGATCTCCTCGTCGCTGCGAAAGCGTATTGGCGACATGCTGCGCGGCGAGGCGGCGGCAGCCGATGCGGGCCTTGGACCCGGCCGGGCGGGTCTGCGCTTCGGCGGCCCAGCCCTCGACCCCGCCATCCGCCGCCCGCGCCGGGAGCAGCGCGTCGTCCCGACTTCGATCGAGGACATCCTCCCTGGCGGCGTCATGATCGGCCGCGAGGGGCCGGTCTTCGTGCACGAGCGGCTCTACACGGACTTGAACGAGCGTCCGAAGCCGCTGCTGAAGAAGTATGAGCTGCTGGCCCGCCCTGCCGACCCCTACGCGCCCGGCGCGCGGCCCGCGCCACGCACCCTTCCCGAAGCCATCGAGGCGCTCGATCCGCCTGAGCGCGGTCTCTTCCGCAAATACGGACATCGCCGGATGCTTTTCCTCGACATCGAGACGTGCGGGCTCACCTCGGCGCCCGTGTTTCTGGTCGGTCTCTGCCACATCGGGGACCGGAATCTCGTCCTGCGCCAGCTCTTCGCGCGCGACTACGCCGAGGAGCGCGCGCTGCTCGCGGAGGTGGAGCGCATCCTGGGCGAGTTCGACTTCCTCGTCACCTACAACGGAAAGACCTTCGACATCCCGTTCCTGCGCCATCGCGCGGTGCATCATCGCATGCCTTTCGAGACCTCGATCCCGCACCTCGATCTGCTCTGGATGGTGAGGCGGCGATGGCGTGATCGGCTTCCCGACTGCAAGCTCAAGACGCTCGAGTGGCGCGTGCTGCGCCGCCTGCGGGCGGGCGACATCGATGGCTCGGAGATTCCGGGCGCGTACCATGAGTACGTGAAGCACGGGCAGCCGCATCGGCTCCTGCCCGTGTTCCATCACAATCTGCTCGACGTGGTCGCGATGGCCGAGCTCTTGCCGAAGCTCTTCGAACCGGACCCCGAAGCCTACTGTACAGAATAGGTTAGCGCTCACCCCCGACGATCGCCCTTGACGCGACCCTACAATGTAGGTATATTGTATGTATGGCCTGCGGTTTGATTGGGACCGGTCCAAAGCAGCGAAAAATCACCGGAAGCACGGCGTCTCATTCGAGGAAGCGGAGACCATCTTCTCTGACGAATTTGCGCGGTTGATTGACGACCCCGATCATTCGGGCGATGAGGACCGCTTTCTGCTTCTCGGTCTGAGCGTGCGCCTCCGGACCCTCGTGGCATCGCACTGTTACCGAAAAGCCGGAGACGTTGTTCGAATCATTTCGGCTCGCAAGGCTACCCGGAAGGAACGAGATATCTACAACCAAAGGTGGCGCTGATGAGAAAGGAGTACGACTTCTCCAAGGGCCGTGGTAACCCCTACGCGGCGCGATTGAAGCGTCAGGTCACGATTCGCCTGGACGAGCAGACGATCAAGTATTTCAAGAAACTGGCGGAGGAATTGGGGGTCCCTTACCAAACCCTGATCAACCTCTACCTGCGCGAATGTGCCGCCAATCGGAAACGTCTCTCGTTGGCTTGGAAGTCGCCATGATCGAGTGCGAGCTCTTCGAACCGGATGAGGAGGCGGAAGGACGCTATGACTGACCTGACAATCGCTCTGGAGAACCGGCCCGGCGCACTCGCCGACATGGGAGAGGCCCTGGGGCGCGCGGGCGTGAGCATCGAGGGCGGCGGGGCCTGGGTCGTCGGAGATAAGGGCGTGGCCCATTTCCTCTTCACGGACGGAGCCGCCGCGCGCACGGCGCTCGAGGCGGTGGGCATCCGGGTCCTGGCGCAGCGAGAGGTGGTCATCCTGCGCCTGAGGCAGGGCGTTCCCGGTCAGCTCGGGCTCCTCACGCGCCGCATGGCGGACGCCGGCGTCAACATCGACGTCCTCTACAGCGACCACGACCACCAGTTGATTCTCGTGGTGGATGACCTCGCGCGGGGGAGGGAAGTTGCGGGGGCGTGGATGCGGGAAGGGCCATGAGGTACCGTCGGCGGCGTGCTCCCCGGATTCTGACGGTGTCAGTCATCCGTCGCGCCCAGGGCGCCCCGGCGCCACTCCAACTCCGCACAGACAGGTACTTGCCCCCAGGCACACACGTTGCCTTATACCGCCATGTGCCGCGCCCGGAACGACCCTGCATGCGTGACGCGCGCGCGGATCACGACCCGCTGGATGGGTTTGCCCTGAGACGGGGCGGATATTGGGGGGAGATTACCGGTGCAGGTGGAACCCGGCGCTGGAAGGCTCCCAGGGCGTGGTGGAGGGACCGCGCCCTTGCGTGGATGGGTACGTCCACGACACAGCCCATATCCACGCGGGGTTGATAAGAGACCAGAGGGGCCCGGCGTCACGCAGCCCTGCCTGAGCCGGGCCCTCTGTCTTCCGGGCCGCGTGTGCGCGCGGCCCAACCCGCGGCTGGTGTGCCGCGCCGCCCGCGCCTGCCGGCCCCGCCGCTGCC